>NZ_JBICXT010000051.1:0-25461 GCF_043200415.1 Streptomyces sp. NPDC048419
TCGCCAAGGAGAACCGCACACACCGCGACTGAACCGACCCCAGGGGGTCAAATCTGCGAGAGCAGAGCGTGCTCAATTCTGCGGGAGCATTGACATGCGTGACGCCAGCGGTTGGCGTGCGCGCCGGGGGCGACGGGCGGACGCATCATGCACGGCAACTGTAAACGAGGGTTCCCGAGGCGTTGATGGAGCATCGCTCGTGCGCAGACGACGCCAAAGGTTCGCGCACCTACGACTTCGCCGCCGTCCACCTGGCCGACACCCCTCACGGACTGCACGGACCCTGCTAATCCGCCGCTCCACGATGCCGGACGCGAAGAACAAGAACGACGAACTCGTCCGCGAGGTGACCTACTTCCTATGTCACCACACCCCCCGCACCCCCTCCGGCCGAGCTGGTGATCGCCACTGGTCAGCGATGGATGGTCAAGGAGACCGTCCAGGCCGCGAAGAACGAGGTCGGCTTCGACCAGCACGGGAACCGCTGGCGACGCCACCACCAGACACAAGCCCGCATCAGCCACTAGCGCCAACAAGGCCACTCACCGTGACAACACCGGCTGTAGTACCGGGCTCAGCCTCGCACCAGGGGAGGGTGTCCCCACACTATTCCTGGAGACGTCAAGATGGCAGTCTTCCACGCCTTCTCCTTGTAATTCCACACGGTAATGAAGGCACGGGCCTTTCCCGCGTCCGTTCTTGGCCGCGACAACCCTACACATGTACTCTCCCCTGCAGGCAGTACAGCGAGACCCCAGCAGTCCATTGTATCCATATTGCCCGTGTTATCGATGTAAGTATTCTTCACAGTCAGGGGAAATTGCTGATAGCTATCTATCTTAAGGACCGGATATTCCACATCCCACCCGTGGTTAACGGTGTCGGTGGCATATCCAGCATAGAGGCATATCTTCGCAGTCACCACACCGGCACCCGTCGGAAGGACTGTAGACGCAGAGCAGGCATTGGGGGTATCTGCCCATGGGTTCGAGTAGGCTTGAGCGGGAGCGACGGCGGCGAAAGATATTCCAATCCCTGCCATCGCCGCGGCAACGATCACACTAATCTTTTTCATGATCAACCCTTCACCTAATGGTCACGCTGGATTAGACTTTACCGAATATAGTGCACTACCATTATTCACCTCACCGCGGCGGGATGTGTGAGCATTGAATACTCATTCCAAGAAAATACTTAGCGGGGTTTCGATAGCGATAGTCCGCTATGCGGCTGTCAAGGACGAACTCGGCTGGGCCGACTTCCAGGTCCGCTCCGACCGCGCCATCCGCCGCCACCAGACCCTGGTCAACCGTGCCTTCACCTTCTGCTGGGACCAATGGTTCGCCCCACTTGGCCCCCTGGACGCCACCGCGCCGGACCCGTGCCCCGACGAGGGGGCAGAGAGGGGGACCGACCGAACCCCCTCCCACCCCAACCGCCCTGCTGGCGCAGGGCATACGGTCGGTCCGCGCATGGATCACCCCCGCCACCACCCTGAACCGATAGTGGCGATCCCGGACGGACAAGGACCCACCCTCCGAACTCCAGGCCCTGATCGACGCGGTCACCACCGGACACGGCCTTGATCTCTACCTCCGGATTTAACGAACTACCGGTACTGAGTTTCCCGTTGGGTTGTCGGGGGTGACATTGCGAGATCCCCGCGGCACGCCGTGGCCATGAGATACGCGCAGGGCGGTGGTCTCACTCCGCAGGCCCAGGCCGCGCGGGAGCGGGTGCGCATGCTGGCCGCCGATGGCTTTGCTCGGGGCGAGAAGAACACGGTGATCGCGAACGAACTGCGGGTCAGCGTCCGGTCAGTGGAGCGGTGGCGCCGGTCCTGGCGCGAGGGAGGACGACAGGCGCTTCACCCTTCGGGCCCGGCCAAGCGACGCAAGGTCGACGACCATGACTTCGCCGAACTCGAGCCGCTGTTGCTGGCCGGAGCAACGGCTCAGGGCTGGGCAGATGAGCGGTGGACGCTCACGCGGGTGCGGCTGCTGATCGCCGACCAGCTGGGGTGTCGCTGTCGATCCGCGGAGTGTGGGTGTTGCTCCGGCGGCACGGCTGGTCCTGTCAGCAGCCCATACGGCGGGCCATCGAGCGGGGTGATGCTGCGGTGGCCGGTTGGCTGAAGGAGACTTGGCCGCAGGCAAAGCCACCGCGGCGACGCTCGGGGCATGGCTAGCCTTTGAGGACGAAGCCGCCGTCTCGATGACGTCGCACCGCGCACGCACCTGGGCGCCACGGGGCGGCACACCTGTCGTGCGGTTCAACGGCGCTTCCCGAGGCCGCATCTCCATGGCCGCCCTGGCCTGCTTCAAGTCCGGCGAACCCAGCCGGCTGATCTACCGTCCCCGCACCCAGGGCCATCATCGAGGCGCTCACCGCGGGTTCACCTGGCAGGACTACCGCGACGGCCCGCTCCCATTGCCGGGGAGCGGGCCTGGCCTGCTGGCGCTCGTGCCACCGTACTCCTGTCCGGCGAGAGCAACCGCATCACGCCCACCACTTTCGACGAGTAGCTGGCAAAGCAGCAATTGCACCGTCATCTTCTACAGCGAGCGGCCGTTGCTGCATGATCCCAGTTTCAAAAACGTCGACCATCTGCCCTCACGCGCACGCCCCGCAAGCGGTCCTCGACCGCGTCACGGCGGCGCCAGGACCTGACCATTACGAGCAAGATGATCAGGAATACGGTTCCGATAGCGGTGAACGAGAGTCCGAGGATCATATTGGCAATCTCGCCCGAGAGACAGGTAGCGGGGGCGTGGGAACTTCCGCTCGTGCACGGGTAGCTGCGGTTCGGCTCGTTGGTGGTGAGCCACTTGCAGAGAAACAGCACGCCGAGAGGCAAACTCCAGAGCGGTTGGACGACAAACACCAAAACAATTCTCTTGCGGCCGGCACGATTGAGCATGGCTTCAGTCCTTGAGCAGAGCTCCTACCAGAGATGCGGCATATTCAGGCTTGCCAAGGCGTCGCCGACACCCCCGCTGCCCTATCGGCGCGTCCGTGCGAATTTTGAGTTCCACTACGAGCCACTCGAATGCACGCTTGCTGACCGTACGCGCTTGACGGTGAATACCAATGAGTACTTCCTACCCACTTCGCGGCAGCGGTAGCGCTCGTCCGCCGCGAGCCGTTCAGGGGCCCCGAGCCGTTCGGGCGGCTACGGCCGGCGGCCCGCACCGGGCATGCGGCGCCCCAACCGCCACGCCGCCCGCAGCCACGACCTCGCATCCCACATCCTCAGCCGACGCGGACATCCAGGAACTCTCGGCCGAGGCAGCGCCGTCCCCAGCTGCACCTCGGGTCGCGCAACCCCCGATCCTGTCTGTGACAGGCCCCGTTACCGTCTAGACGGCCCCGATCTTGGGGCTCCCGGCCTCATCCAGCACCCGGCCGTGCTCACGCTGCTGGAACAGTTCGGCTCGCCGGGCGCGATCCGCAAGGCCGGCCGGCGGCGCCTGATCACGCTGCTGAGGCCGAAGGCACCCAGGATGGCCGAGCGCCTGGTCGAGGACATCTTCACCGCGCTCGACGAGCAGACCGTCGTCGTCACGGGCACCGACGCGGCCGCCGTGATCGTGCCCAAGCTCGCGAAGAACCTGGCCGCACTGCTTGATCAGCGCAAGGAACTCGCCTCGGACGTCGAGGAGTTACTCGCCGCACACCCTCTTTCCGAGCCCCTGACGTCGATGCCGGGGATAGGCGTCAGGACCGGAGCCAGGATCCTCATCGACGTCGGCGATGGCACCGCCTTCCTACCGCCGGGCACCTCGCCGCCTATGCCGGACTGGCCCCGGTGACTCGAAGATCCGGGTCCTCGATCCGCGGCGAGAGCCCGTCCCGCCGGGGCAACAAACACCTGAAACGGGCGTTCTTCCTGGCCGCGTTCGCCTCGTTGTCCGACCCGGCCTCCCGGGCCTACTACGAGCGGAAGAAGGCCGAGGGCAAGCGGCACAAGCAGGCCCTGATGTGTCTCGCCCGCCGCCGCGTCGATGTCCTGTTCGCCATGCTCGGCGACGGCACGTTCTCCGAACCTCAAGCCGTCCCCCAAGCCGCCTGAAACATCACCGATCAACCGGCCCGCCCCTTGACGAAAGAGATAGGGGCCCCCGCGAGAGGGGGCCCACCTCCGGTCGACAGCACCGCCCGCATGGGCGACGGCAGCTACCGGACGCGGCCATAGCTCAAGCCGTCCAGCCGATGGACGCCCCCCGCAACGTGCGCAAGGCGGAGGTGACCGCCTGATCCAGCAGCACAGCAGAACGCCCACGCCGAAGACATGGGCGATGGAGAACTTCCGAACCATGACAGCTGACGCTTGGTGTCCGCAAAAACGAAGGTGCCCGGAACGCTTGCGTTCCGGGCAGCAGGCGGCGGCAGCCGCGAAGCCCCTGAGCAAGGTGCAGGCGGTGGCCGTGTCAGGACGCGGCCGTTGGGTTCGCTGATGCGGCGGCGCGGCGGTATTCGGCGTTGATGCGCCGGGCTTCCTCGAGCTGGTCTTCGAGGATGACGATGCGGCAGGCGGCCTCGATGGAGGTGCCGTGGTCGACGAGCTCCCGGGCGCGGGCGGCGATGCGCAACTGGTAGCGGGAGTAGCGGCGGTGTCCGCCCTCGGAGCGCAGCGGGGTGATGAGGCGGGCTTCGCCGATGGCGCGCAGGAAGCCCTGGGTGGTGCCGAGCATCTCGGCGGCCCGGCCCATGGTGTAGGCGGGGTAGTCGTCGTCATCGAGCCGGACGAACGAATCGTCTGCTGTCATTGCACCTCTCTGTGAAACGCGTGGAGGGGCCCTGGCGCCATTGGCGCCAGGGCCCCGAAGGAACTGCTACACCATCTGCCGGCCCTGGTACTGCGCCGGCCTACTTGTTCCGCGTGCCCACCCGGGAGAGGGCGGGGTATGCGGGGATCGCGGATGCGTGACCGGAGACCACCTCACTATCGATGTCCTGCGGTACCCGGGTTCCAGACGTCCGCCCGGGCGATCCTGATGGCGCTCGGCTCCTCCGTTTCTTTCCTCTGGGATCAATCACTTACTGAGCGGGACTGCGTACTGCTGGTACTGCTCTTCTGCGTACTGCTGGTGATGCGCACTGCTCCGTGGCCTCGCACAGCGCCACTGTTCGCCAGCCGGCCCCGTCGCCGTCCTGCATCCACTCTGACTTGGAACCCCGCTGCCGAACTACCCGGTGCGCGCGTCCGCAGCCGACGCCTTCACCGAGGTACCGCTCACTGACTTCACTGCTGGGTACTGCCCACCGCACTTACGGGTACTGCCACTGCGTCAACTGCGGTCCTGCTCACGGCGGCCCCTGATCACTGCGAGCCACCCGGTCCGGTCGTCAGTCCCGTCGCCGTCCTGCAACCACCCTGGCTCCGAAACTCCACCACCGCACCGTCCTGCGCACTACAACTGCGTACTGCTGCCCGGCAGTTCATCTCTGCCGGGCTTGATCGATCTCGGCTACGAGAGAAACCATAACCACACCACCACCCCAATGTCTACTCCAGCCAACACAGATTTCCGCGCGTCCGGCAGTGAGGTAATCGACCTCGATAAGCGACCGGGAGTAGGAGCAAGGCCGTCACGGCCCGGTCAACGGGGGCGCAGGCCGGGGCCGCGCGTCTCGCAGAGGACCGGGTATTTGTGATGGCCGCAGGTTGCTGCCGGTCGCCTCAGGTATGTGTCCGCCACAGGCCAGGCCGCCTGTGCCAGGTAGTACGGCGTGGCCTCGCGCCGTGCGGCGGGACGGGTGGTGCGACACCCTCAGCAGCCTTATCGCAGGCGCCCCCGCCTGGCGCGCCACCGTGATCACCCCACAACACGCAGAGCCGGACGGCCGTCGGCCGCAGGCTCCAATCCCTCCGGTCGGGGCCTGTCGGCGCGCAGTGGGGTGGCCTGGCCGTCGGGGCCGGGCAGCCACATCTCCGCATACCGTGGCGCGGCTGCCGCGCCACGCCCGCGGGCCTCCACCCGCACACGGCGCTGGCGCAGCAGACCGTGCCCATGGCCTACGCCCTCCCAGGCCGCGAAGACGACACGCAAAGCACCTCCGCCCCCTGCCAGGACCCCACAGACAGCAGGACCGAGCCGCTGCGCCGCAGCACCGCGACCAGGCGGCGGGCACCCCGGTCGGGCACCGGCCCGACTGCGCCCACCAGGGTCACCGGGACCGCTTCGGCCACCGTGGTCAGCACCCGCGCCCACTGACGGCCCAGATCATCGACACGCATCCCGCTCGCCAGGTCCAGGCCGGCTTCCTGGGCGGCGAGCGCCCCCACGTTCGGCAGCCCCACCGCTGCCCAGCCGACCGCACCGGCAGATGCCTCGGCGGCCAGCGCCAGCAGCAGCGGCATGTCCCCACCCACACTGACCATCGTCCCAGCACGGACGTGGCCGTCCGGCAACAGGGCTGCGAGCGGGGCGGCGTACGCCGCCTCAGCACCGCTGCCGTTCACGCTCGCGCTCGCCGCTGATGGTCTTGCGCCTGGCGCAGGACGGATTCCGCGCCTTGTGCTCCGTCGACTCCGGCGTTCTGATTCCCATGGGTCATTGGGGCTCGGCGAGATCACGAGCTGGTTGGTTCCTGACGCAGCAGGTCGGGGCGGGCATCGGCGAGGTCGAAGGCCCGCTTGAGACCCTCCAGAAGGGCGGGCTCGATCCGGTAGACGCGGACACGGTCGCCCAGCTGAAGCACGTCGGCCCGGTTACGTGGACCGATTCTGCGCCGGACGGCACGGACGCTGGTCAGTACCCCGCCGATCTTCCCTTGCGGGATCGGCGTCTGAGGGTGGTCGATGAAGTGCTCGCGGATGTCGTCGTAAGTGGCGGTGCCGCCCACCTCGACCAGGCGGCGCAGCACCGCCCGGGCGCCGGGCATCACGGCGGCGACGGTGTCGAACAACAGCCGGTCGGTCCAGCCCTCCCAGAGATCCTCGCTGCTGAGTGTTTCCGGGCCCGGCCGGGCTTCGACCATGGGGGCGGTAGGCCAATTGCTCGCTACTGGGGCGGGGTTGAGCCCGTAGGCGGCCTGCACGGCCGCGATCGCCTGCTCGTAGCTGTCGGTCTTGGTGTCGATGGTCAGCTGCACACTGTCCCCCTCCGGGATCTCCTCCCTCATCCTGAACCCGGCCGGGGAGAGTCCGAAGGCGTTGCGGCGGAAGTCGACGGCGTCCGCGTGAGCCTGATGCGCGCCCAACGGGCAGCAGGAGACGTAGTCCAGACCCACCTCATGGATGCAGGGTGAGGCTCTCCCCGCCGAGGTGGCCAACGCGGCTGAGAAACAGCCAGGTGGCAGGCCAGGGGCATCGGTCCGCCATGAGGTTCGTCCATCCGGGCCTGAGTCTCCCCTCATACGTGGGGCGCGCGGGGCGGTCGCGTTGACATGCCCCTTGCGCTGTCCCGTAGTGGGGAGAGGCGCTCCGTACGACGCGGCGCCACCCCGCCACGTCGGGCCTGGCCTGCACATTCCGTCCCTTCAGGAGCCTTTGTGAAGCACCCCGCCATGGCAATCACCTGGGCAGTAGCCTGCGCTCTGTTGGTTGCCGTCTCCAGCGGCTGTTCAAACAGCAGCAATTCGAGCAGCAGCAACACGACGACTCCGACGACGTCCCCGGCAACCGCCGGCACGTCGGCGCCCTCGCCGTCCTCGTCCAGCACGGGTGTGACCGGGGCCACCGTCGCCGTCGCGTCCAGCAAGTACGGCTCGATCCTGGTCGACGGGAAAGGCTCGACCCTGTATCTGTTCGAGGCCGACACGTCAACGAAGTCGACCTGCTCCGGCAGCTGCGCTGCCGCGTGGCCGCCAGTGCTCACCTCCAGCACGCCGAAAGCCGCGAACGGCGCCAAGGCCAGCCTGCTCGGTACGACCAAACGGTCCGACGGCCATGCCGAAGTCACCTATAACGGCCACCCGCTGTATTACTACGCGGGTGACACGAAGCCCGGCGACACCAACGGTGAGGAACTCAGCCAGTTCGGCGCCAAGTGGTACGTGCTCAACGCGGCCGGCGACAAGGTCGAAGGCGACTGACCGACGCATCCCCAGCCATCCGGGACGGAGGCCGAGTGACGCACCGACGCACCGACACACCGATGCCTCGCTCGACGCGGCCCCTCATGCTGGCCCTAGGCGTCCTGCTGCCGTTCGCTGTCGCGGCCGCCCTGTACGCGTTCGGCCGGTCCCACACGCCCGACTACGCCAGCAGCCTTTTCGGGCGGCGCGGCAACGACGCCAACGAGCTGAAGGCGCAGCTGGGCAGCGCACTGATGGGAATCGCGATCGTCCAGCTGCTGCTGGCGCTGTGGATGTATCGGCGGCTGCCGGGCGCGGGTGCCGCCCCGCGCCCGGTGCACACCGTCCACCGAGTTGGCGGGTTCGCCGCGTTCCTGGTGTCCCTGCCCATCGCCTACCACTGCATCACGGCGTACGGGGTCCAGCTCACCGGCACCCGGACGGCACTGCACTCGGTGACGGGGTGCGTCCTGTACGGCGCGTTCGTGGCGAAGGTGCTGGTGGTACGCAGCCGCCGCCTGCCCGGCTGGGCGCTACCGGCTGCCGGCGGCGTCCTGGTCACTGCGATCGTGGTGCTGTGGTACTCGGCCGCCCTTTGGTTCCTCAACGGGTACGACGTCCCTGGTCTGTAGGCGCCCGTTTTTCGAGTGGGCCGATGTCCGCGCCCTTGGGTGCGTGGGTGCGGGCGGCGTCCACACAGGCGGGCCAGGTGCCCTCGATGATCCAGACCACCACGGCCATGGGGTTCAGCCTCCACCTCGGTGTCGTGGGCGTGGATGATGCGCCGCCACAGCAGGGTAGCCAGCGAACCGGCGTAGGTCAGGTTCGGCCCGATGTTCACTCCGAGCAGCACCGCGAGAACGGCGCCGGGGCCGAACGAGGCGGTCAGCGGCAGCAGGACGAGCACCGCGGGCAGGTTGTTGATCACGTTGGCCAGGCCAGCGGCCAGCGCGGCAGCGGGCGGCTTGAGTGGGGCGGAGGCGACGTCGGCTGCCCGCACATGTCTGTGCCGCGCGGTGCGGGATCACGCATTCGGCGGGCACCGAAACGGCGGGCAGGTGTCGTTTCGGTAGGTATGCAGCCCCAGCATGACGGCAGGTGCGTCGGCGACGAGAGCGGGACACCACTGGCGGGGAACGGCCCGGCCTCCTACCGCAGCGCGAGGCAACAGCGCATCCTGCGGGCCTGGCTGGAGGAAGCCGCAGCCCAGGTCATGGGCATGGCCGAGGTGCCGGCCCAGGTGGAGAAGGGCGCCGCGCAGACGACGCCGCGGAAGGACCGCTTCGACCTCCCCAGGTGTGACGGCCCGGCCCCGGCCCGCAGCGGATGACTACCCGGCAGAGCGGGGCTCCGCTGCACGTTCTTGCCCGTGCACGACCGTTGACCTGATAGGACACCACGGTGTGCACGTGCCCCGGTGGCCCACCCTGCTCTCCCGCCCCGGGCGTGGGCCGTCTCCTCTCCGGCGGCGGCCGGTGGGCAGGCCCCGGGATCCCGCACCGACGTGCCCGCTGTGGCAACTTCCCTGCTGGTGAGAGGGGCCGATCACGTCGTTCTGCTCGGCTCGGGCTTTGGTGTGGCGGGGTGTCAACGGGGTCCGGCCTAGTGGTCACGCAGGTCAGCTAGCTGGGAGATCGATAGGCTCGCAAGACCCCCATCGTGCTGTCTCTTGGCTGAGTCGTTGGAGAACGTTGTGGCTGATCCTTCGTTCTTCGGTGCCGGTGCGCCGCGCCGATTTCCAGCCGCTGCAGCATGATGCCGGGGTCGGTAGGCTCGGCCAAGCCGGCCGGGTGACTCCCTGGCGAGGCGGTTGGGAGACATGGTGGTGGGTCAGGCCTCCATAGAGGTGACCGGCTCGGGCACGTGCCTGGTGGCCCGGGTCAGCGGCGAGATGGACTACACCACCCGCCCGGCCCTGCAGGATCGCTTCACCGAGCTGGTCGCTCGTGCCCCGTTCATCGTGCTGGATCTGTCCGGGGTGACGTTTTGCGACTCGGCCGGGCTGACTGTGCTGCTGGTGGCGCGGCTGCGGGCGACCAAGCATGCGGTGGAACTCGTGGTTGCCTGTGTGCCGCCGCACCTGCGCACGCTCCTTCAGATGACCGGTGCCGATCAGGTTCTGCGGGTCTTTGCCACCGTCGCCGACGCCGAGGCGGCCGAGCCTCGCGCCTGATCGCCGTACCCGCCTCGGGGGATGACAAGGCCGTCGGTGTGGCCCGACCGGTGAGTTCCGGCGGGCCCGGGCGGTGCGATGACTGGTGCCGACTCGTAGGCTGCCGCCATGACCGAGATCCACAACCCGACGCCTCGCGACGCCTTCGAGCTGCTCATGGCCGGTAACCAGCGCTTCGTCTCAGGCACCCCCGAGCACCCGAACCAGGACGCCATACGCCGCACCGAGATCGCACCGTCCCAGCAGCCCTTCGCCGTGCTGTTCGGGTGCTCCGACTCCCGGCTGGCCGCCGAGATCATCTTCGACCGCGGCCTGGGCGACCTGTTCGTGGTGCGCACCGCGGGGCATGTCGCCGATGCAGAGGTCCTCGGTTCCGTCGAGTACGGAGTGAGCGTGCTCGACGCCCCGCTCGTCGTCGTGCTCGGCCACGACTCGTGCGGGGCCATCGCAGCCGCCCGTGCCGCAGCCGACGGTGGCCAGGTGCCCGGCGGCTTCGTCCGTGATGTTGTCGAACGGGTGACCCCGAGCGTGCTGGCAGCCCGCGCCGCCGGACGCGAGACGGCCGACGAGATCCTGGCCGAGCACATCGAGCACACCGTGGACCTGCTGCTCGAACGCTCCCGCGTCCTGGCCGAGCGGGTGGCCGCCGGCCGCCTCGCAGTGGTGGGGCTGTCCTACCGGCTGGCCGACGGCAGTGCACAGCTCGTCGCCTCTCGCGGCCTCGATGCGGCAGTCCCTGCCGCGTCCTGACCATCCCGGCCGTGGCTGCCCCCACCACGGCGACGAGCGGCACGAGCTGTGCCCGGCCCGCCAGACGGTGTCGGCGCTCCTCACACGGTGGTCCGGGGCCCCGCGGCGCGGCGCAGCCGGTTGGCGATCGCCAGTCCCAGCCCCTCCTCCGCCGGCAGGGAGGCGACGATGAGGTCGCACCCTTGCTCGTCGAGCTCGCGCAGGAACCCGTACAGCCCGCGCGCGTAGGCGGCCATCGAAGCGGGGACCGCCACCACCGCGTGCGCCTTCACCTCGGTGTCAGCGAAGGCGGCGGGAAGAAAGACGCCGACCCGGTGCCCCAGTTCCTGCGCCCGCTCCGCCTCGGCGACGACCTTCTCCGGCTCGACCAGGACGACCCGAGCACGCGGTGCGTAGTGCGACGGATGCTGGCCCGGCACCCGGATGTGGCTGGTCGCAGGGACCGCGAGCGGGCACCCCAGCACCGCTTCGAGGTCCTCGCGCGTCACCCCGCCGGGCCGCAGGATGGTCGGGATCTCGCCGGTGGCGTCCACGATGGTCGACTCGACACCGACCTGGCAGGGGCCGCCGTCCAGCACGAAGTCGACGGCGTCGCCGAGCTCGGCACGGACGTCGTCCGCGGTCGTGGGGCTCACCGAGCCGAAGCGGTTGGCGGACGGGACCGTGACACCGCCGCCGAAGGCCGACAGCAGCGCAAGTGCGACGGGGTGGTCGGGCACGCGCACGGCCACCGTCTCCAAGCCACCGGTCGCCTCCAGAGCCACCCGGCGACCGCGCCGCAGGACCAGCGTGAGGGGCCCCGGCCACAAGCGTTCGGCCAGCAGGCGGGCCGTCGCGGGCACCTCCTGGACCCAGTGCTCAAGATCACCTGTGGTTGTTCGTTGTTCCCCGAGGCCGAACCCGGCGACGCTCCCCAGAAGATTACGAGAGTCGGAATTTCCGACAGTTGGAATCTTTAGGCGTACTCTGGTTCTACGACCGGGGCCGACCAAAGGGATCACATGATGGAGACCGGGGCGCAGGAGACGCGCGTAAAAGCTCAGCTGCGAGATAAGGGGCAGCTCACGCTGCCCACCGAGGTTCGTCGTGCTCTGCATATCGAGTCGGGTGACGACGTTGAGTTCGTCGTCAGTTATGACTCGGAGCGGCACGGAGTCATGCAGGTTCAGGTCAGGGGTCTGAAGACGGTCCTTGCAGATCAGGCGTGGTTCTGGACGGATGAGTGGCAGGCTGGCGAGCGAGAAGCCAGTGACGAAATCGCCCGCAGCGAAGGCACGGTCTATGGCAGCGCGGAGGAAATGTTCGACGCGCTAGGAGTCAAGGAAGCCGAGTAGCCAACTGTGCCGACCTTCGAGACCACCCCGCGTTTCAGACGGGATTTTGATCAGCTGACCCCTGAGCGTCAGGCCCGGTTTCGCCGCGTCGTTCTTGTGTACTTCGTGCCTGGGGTGGAGGAGGGCAGCTTCCAGCCCGGCCTCCGAGTCAAGGGCGTACAGGGTGCCCCTGGCGTCTATGAGATGTCGTGGGCTCCGGACGGACGAGCCACCTGGCAGTATGGCGAACCGAAGGTTGCGGACACGGCACACGTGATCTGGCGCCGCATCGGCACGCATGACATCTTCACCCCACCTCCGGGACCATGACCGGGGGCGGGACTGTTACCGCTGACCTGCGGCGCTTTTAGATTTGGGCCCGGCTCCGAGGGAGCCGGGCCTTTGTCTTGCCGACGGGCGCCGCAGCATCAGGCGGCGCAGCCTGAGGGCATGGAATCGCCGGTGCGGGTCGCGCTGGCCACGGCGGCGGCCGTGCTGCCGGTTGGTGAGGGCTGGTGGTATGAGCCCAAGTTATCGACAGGGTTTTGTGTTGTCCGTTGTCCATCGCGAGCTGGCGGTAGGGGCCCTCGGGGTGAGGGTCCCGGCGGTGTCCGGCAGGAAGGGCGGCTCGGGTCCCGGGGCGGACTCAGATCGATCACGGCATCGGTGGCCTTGCTGATCAGGTCGGGGCTGACCTCGACGCCGTAGATCTGGGCGAGGTGGGGCGGATGTCGCGCACGCTCATGCCGCGTGCATAGAGGGAGAGGATCCGGTCGTTGAACCCGGCGAGCCGACGGGCGTTCTTGGGGACCATGCGCGGTTCGAAATCGCCGTTGCGGTCCCGGGGAACCGCCAACGTGACCGCCCCTGCGTCGGTGAGGACGGTCTTGGGTGAAGTCCCGTTGCGAGAGTTCCCCGTGCCGTGACCTGCCCGATCTCCACGTTCGTAGCCGAGGTGTTCGCTCATCTCGGCTTCCAGGGCCCGCTCCAGCACGGCCGGGTGATCTCAGTCAGCAGCCCGCCCTCACCGAGCAGGGCCGCCCCTGAGGCGTCAGCCTTGTCGAGCAGCCGCTCGACGACCTCGTCAACCAGCTCGCCGTCGGCCACGGACGCGGCCGCTTCGTCTTCGTCTGCCATGACTCGTCCGATCCGCCTGGCCCCAGAGCCCGAGGCCGAGCCCCGGGCCAGGCTTCCACATCACGGACTTACACGACCCGGGCGGCGGCACGGCCGTAGCGGCGGGGCGTCCGGCGTGCAGCTCAGGCGAGCCCAGTGCCCGGGTACACAACCAAAGCCGACGGGCCTGCCGGGGCCGGGTCTGCACGTAGGTCTCCTGGGCCGGCAGAATTGTGGTCGTCAGCCGGGCCGTTGGGTGCGGTGGTCGTGGGTTTGAGGCCGTCCGGGTGAGCGGCCGTGCGTGGGCCGATGGGGAGAACCAGGGCCCGCAGCAACACGGGGTCCGACCCCCGCAGGGCGGCGGGGTCCGGTGGTCGGCGAATCGTCCCGATGTCCTGCCATCCCCACGACAGGAAGGCGTCGCAGGCCGGGGCGTCGGTCTGGGCGACCAGCGTCGCCCCGAGCGAGGCATGGTGGTCGGCGAGCAGCCGTTCCTGGAGTCTGCGGGCGAGGCCCTGGTCGTCCGTGTGGGGGTGCACCACGATCTCGGTGATGGCGAAGACGTGTCCGGATGCGGTGAGCTGTTCGACGCTCTGCGGGAGGGGCCCGTCGAACCCCCTCCACCATGTCCCTTGGCGTGGGACGGGGAAGCCGTAGGCGCATCCGGCGAAGGTCATGTCCTCCGCGATCAGCAGAGAGAATCCGAGCTGCCGGATGTCGCGGGTGAGCCGCCGCAAAAACGCCTCCCGGCCCCGGTACTCCTGGCCTGGTTGTGCCCGAGTGGACTCCGCGTACAGATCTGCCAGGTCCTCTCGCAGGGTTTCGGTCTGCCAGCGGTTCAGCCGGCGCAGACGTAGCGCGTGGGCGGGAGTCCGGGTGCTTGCCTCTCCCTGGGGCGGCTCCTGGGAGAGCGGGGCCGTCACGGCGCACCGCCCGCGGTGGCGAGAACCCGATGTGAGGGTGGCCGAGCGGCGTGGAGTTCGTGGAGCAGGAAGCCGGAGCCGGTGATCTCGATGATGCGGGCCAAGACCGGCGGCGGATAGTGCAGTTGGAGGGCCGTTCCGGCCTCGGTGGCGTGCCGGGATGCCGCGAGGAAGGCGTTGAGTCCGCTGGCGTCGCAGAAGGTGACCGCCGTGAGATCGACGTCGGTGGTGCGGATGCCGTCGCGCGCGCATGTGGCCAGTGCAGCGCTGAGGAGCGGGGCGGTGTTCAGGTCGATCTCTCCTGCAAGGGTGATCAGGGCGCGGGTGTTGTGGTCGTGCCGGTAGACGTTCAGCCGGGGAAGGGGCATGGCTCCTCGGTTCGGAGTGTCTGTCGGAGAGCCGCGTGGCAGGGACGGGCCCGGTCCTCGCGGCGTTCCGCCGATACGGGGCTGCGCGGTGGTGGGTGGATGGCCGGTCCGGCAGTTCGAGTTCGCGAACGCGGTGGCGGATCGGTGGTCCGGGGAATGCGTCATGGGATCGGACGGAAGGTCCGTGCCCGGCGGGCATCGTGTCCTGGAGGAGCGCGGTCCCCGGGCCGGAGCAGCCCGGGTGATTCGGGCACAGGACACCCCCGGCCCATCCTGTGCGGTGCTGCGGCCCGGGTCTCGGGCTGTGCTGTCGGTTCGGTCCGTGTGGTCAGCAGTTCAGTGACGGTCCGAAAGAGCCTGTCGGAGCGAGGGGCTCACCCCGCTCCCTGATGGGTGCGGCGCTGGGTGCGGAGCGGAGCCGCCCGCGTCGCCGGTGCCGCTCGTCCCCGTCCGGCCGTGCGTCCTGCGGGAAACCCGATCGAGCCGGTCCCGGGGCAGGTATTTCGAAGCGGCCGTAGTGGAAGGCTGCGATGCGATCGCCGTGCTGCGAGGTGAGCAGGTGGAGGAGGAGCACCCCAAGAGCGATCATCGCAAGGATCACGACCACGGTCACGAACATCTCCGTCCTCACCACCCCGTCGGCTGATGCGGCAGCGTGGCGGTGACGGTTGGGATCCGTGGACCTGTGGCCGGCTCGCGGGCTTCATGTCCTCCTTCGGAGTCCCAGACCGCTTCCACGGCCCGGTCGGTCTCGGACACCGTCCGCAGACGCGCCGCCTGCTCCATCAACCAACTCGCGGTCGACGTACCCAATGGGTCGCTCGCGGCGGCCATCAGCCAGGCGGCCGTGACGGGAGTGGTCTGCGGCGGGACCACCAAGAGGTTCCAGCGGCCCATGCGGTAGGAGAGCAGCAGCAGTTCGTGCGGGTCCTGCTCGGACAAGAACCGGCCCACGTTCACCACGTGCCCGGCGACGGGCACCTTGCGCGGGACGACCGGCCAGTGGGTGGGATTGATCGCGACCCGGGTGATCCGCCCCCACAACGGGTCCAGTACGGCGGTCAGCAAGGGGAGTTCCGCCCCGAGATCGCGGCAGCGGGGCCACCAGGCGCCGTCCAGCAGGGCCGGTGCGCAACCCACGGGAGCCAGCGACAGACGGGGCGAGGACGAGGAGGACCGGTCAACGGCTTCGAGCGCCGGCGAGGAGGAGGGGGAGCTGGTCGCGGTCATGACGCGGACCCTGCCCCGGGCCGGCCGCAACCGGCCCGGCATATTCGATGCCGAAAATGACACGGCATGGAAGCCGGTGCGCGAAATACCTTCGGTAGGTTCAGCGTACTCCCCGGGCAGGCCGAACGGACCGTACGGTCAACGGAGGAAGAGCCCCATGCGGCCTGCCTAAACCGCCGGAATTCAGCAGAGCATCGTGGGATGTGACCGCCGTGGCCGCTGTCTTGGCTCACCTGCGCCTGTCCGAGCTCGCGGCACAGATCATCTCCGGCGCCTTCGGCAGCACGGTCATCCCGGCGCCGGCACCGGACTGGCACGGCGGCCGCCTCGGCTGACGAGCGTCAAGTCTTCGGCGCCGTCCGGTCGGTACCGGTGTCGATGAGGATCTGTTCGGCTTGCGTGATGTTGTCGGCGCGGACGGCTTCGGCCATCGCGGTGCGTGCCGCCTCGGGCGTCGCGTGCGGCGGGATGACGAGGAGGGAGAAGTGGTCCTGATCGCCCCTGGTAACGAGGACGGTGTCGTCGCCGACCGGGAAGGAGTCGATATGGACGACGCGGTCGTCGACGAGCAGTCGCGTCGGCAGCGCGTCCCAGGCTCCGGCGTCCAGGCCGACGCGCGTGAGCGGCCCGAGGTACTCGGTCAGTGCGGAGATCAGGGCGGGAAGCTCGGCTGCGATATCACGGGAGCACGGCCACCACGCCCCGTCGAGAACGCCCCGCCGGTCATGCGTGGTCTGTAGCCGTACGACAGCCGTCCCCGGCTTCACCGCCTGGTGGACGGCGTCCGGCAGGAGCCTGGTCACACGCGGGGAGCCAGGGCATGACTTCGCGAGGGACGGAATGGCGCGGTGAGCGGCGCCAAGACGCCGCGCATGTGACGCGCTCTCACGGTGGTCAGGCTCCCCACCCAGGTTGTGCAGGCCATGGTCGGGGTGCGTCATCGGCAGAGCTGGGGGCATGAGGCTCGGAAGGGCACAACACGGGTAAGGCCACCTCAACCCATCAAGGCAGCGCACTGAGCATGGCGGACGTAACTGTCGCCTACGACAAGACGGCGGATGCCGCGTATGTGCATTTCGTGCCTCCACGGGCCCGTGCGAAGTCAGCTCGCATGCATCCCTGTGATCCGGTGGAGGTCGGCGGCATGATCAACCTCGACTTCGACGAGCAGGGACGCCTCATCGGCATCGAGGTGTTGGCAGCCAGTTCGAAGCTGCCCAAGTGGCTGCTCGAGTCAGCGGAGCGTCTGGATATCGAAGGCACATGACGTGGTTCGACCAGGCAGCTCGCCGCAGCCAACTACCGGCCCGGCGGGAAGGTTGGAAAGGCCTCATTGAATCCTCCCCCAGCTGAAGCAGGGGGATTCCTGGCTCACGCCGCCTGCGGGTCAGCGACCCGACAGGTCTTCCACGATCAACACCAGCCGGGTTGAAACCAGCCCGGGTTCGTACCGCAAAGCTTGGAGGTGCATGTGCCGTCTTGGCTCTCGATCAGCACGGCGTACGCGCTTGGTTCTCGCAACGCACGGCAGTCAGCTTACCCGACCGTGTGGGCGGTCTTTCGCCCTGAGGGCGAAACCCCGTTCCCTGCCCTGCTCCGCAGGAGTCCGATTCATCCCCGGCCCGAAGGCCGGGGCATCCTCGGAGGTCTCAGGTGACAGACTCACGACACATCGAGGCCCCCGTTCCGGACGGCGACTGGTCAAGGTCATCCGCCTACAACGGCAGCCTCGTTGCGTTCGTAGCAGCCAGCACCAGAATCGTCACGATGCCGTGACCAGCGAAACCATGCGATCAACCGAACCTTGAAACGCCCTGGGGCCCATCACGCGCTGCAAGCGATCGGTCTCACAACCTGATCACGCAGAGCCTGGCCCCCGGCGATAATCTGGTATTGACGATAATCCCTTGCAAAAGGAGACGGAGAGCCTGTGCGGCGGTGAGGAATTCCTGACTGACGAGTCTCTCGAGTCTGTGCGAGCACTGGCATGAGGGGCGATTCAGACAGATCCGAGCCGGGCCACAGCTCGGTTTCTTGCTAGCGGCCGCTCGACGCCCCGGCACGTGCCAGAGCTGAAGGCAGTTGCCGGGTTAACCGGCGGAACCCAACGTCGTCGAGAAGGTGCGACATGATGGCACAACCGCCAGACAACAACCTGGAATCCAAGGCAACTGGCAGCATCGAGGAAGTAATCCGGGCGTTTACGGCCGTCAACCCGCTGCCGTCACTCGAGGCCCTGGAGACCGTCGTGGACGAACTGACGGCGGGCGACGTCGACTACGACTCCGATGTCGACGATGTCGACCGACCGCAGGATGTCGACTACGACTCCGATGTCGACCGACCGCAGGACGTCGACTATGGCTCCGATGTCGACGATGTCGACCGACCGCAGGATGTCGACTATGGCTCCGATGTCGACGACGGCCCCATTGGTATACCCGTCGGCGGAGTCCCTGAAGGCTACCATGTCGAAATTGGCGCCCTGCAAGACCAGGCGGACGTCATTTGTGTCGTGTGTATGGCGGACCTCACGCAAGAAGATTTTGAATCACAGCGGGTAAAGCGGTGTCCCGATGGAGAGCGCTTCCACGCCACTGAGGAATGTTTGCCAGGCGGGCACTGCCCGACCTGCGGGCGAGATCTATCAGGTGCCGCCTTCACAGTGACAGGGCCGGATGTGGAGACGGTGCAGCATGAAACGTGGAATGAGGTGCGCAGCGCGGGATGGAGGCCGAGCGCTGCTATTCGCCAGACTGGCTCCCTTTGCTACGCGGCGGCGACAGCGACGGCGGCGACGTCACTGGGAAGCTCCACGACCCAATATGAACGTGCACATGCCTATGCCATGTCCGACGGCGCCAATGGCGAGGAGTGGGTTGTGGGTCAGCAAGGGTATCGCGCAGCATATGCTGAAGAAAGCAGCGGGCCGTATGCGGGAGCGCCGGTGAGAGTAGTGCACTCGCGGATGCGGGCATCGGACCAGGAATGGATCCGTTCGGCATTCAATGCTCTGCAGGTCCACGATGGATCGCCCGCTTTCGGCGGCACTGGAGTGCACGTCATCGGAGGCGGACGTCTAACGTTCCCGCAGATATGTGCTGCCATAGACCAGGGTTCCCTGATCATGGCCGCGGATGGGGATCACTGGCGGCTCATCATCGGCTACCAAACCTCCTCTCTGGGGAGGCAACGTGTGCTGGTCTCCGACCCGCTGTTCGACCAAGAGCGGGATTTTCCTTACCAGAATTTCACAATTCAGGTATCCTACACTGTCTCCAGCGGGTGACTTCAAACGTAGCGTTGGCCACGGTTGACCAGCAGTTGGTGGATATGCGGAGAGTCGAATATCGGGGTCGACCGACCGGGGAAACCCGAAGCCTGTGAAGATCCCGTTTCCGCCCGGCACCGCCCAACTCACCGATGCCGCCCGCCGCACCGGGTGGCGTGGTCTGCTGCATGCCCGCCCGGGTGCTGCTGGCGGCGGAGGCCGTGGGCGATGCGACGGTGATGTCGCCGGACTATCAGCGGATCATGGCGCTGTTCGCCCCGTCCGGGCCTGCACGGCGGCAGGCGGCGGCCACATCGGCCGTGTAGAACTTGCTGTCCGCGTGGACCAGGCGGATCCCGGTGCCGCCCGTGTCGTTCGCGGTGGCCAGGGCCTCAGCCACGAAGCCGCTGCGCCGCGGACCCAGGCGCACGGCGCCGATCACGGGTCGGGCCAGCGAGGTCGAGACGGTGGTCAGGATCCGGTGCAAGGTGTGCTGCCCCTTCAAGCGGCGGACCTCGGCAGCGTGCTTGGCGTGGCCGTACACCCGGCGGTGGGTGGGGGCGATCGGGTCCTAGGACATCTGGGCCATGTGCAGCCCGGGGGCCAGGCCCGGGTACCAGGGCACGAGGCAGGCATAGACGATCAGGCCGAGGCCGATCAGGACACTGAGTGCCTTGCCGTGGCGCCAGGTCTTCTCCAGGAACACGGCGGCGGCGGCCCCGGCCATCCAGGCGAGGTTCATCACGCCGACCGCGACCAGCACGACCATCAGGCCCCAGCAGCAGCCGACGCAGTAACCACCGTGGTAGAGGCCGACCCGCAGGTCGCGCCAGCGGCCTGAGTAGCCGCCGAAGTGGACCAGGAAGCCGAGCGGGGAGCGGCAGTGGCGCAGGCAGCGGTCCTTCAGCGGGGTTACCTGGTACAGGCCGGCGGCGGCCAGCACGGCGGCGCCGATCCAGGGGGTGACGTGCGGCGCCTGGACCGCGAGTTCGCCGCCCGCCCAGGCCGCGGCGTACGCGGCGAGGCCGAAGGCCTCCCAGGCAAAGAGGTATCCGACGACCAGGCTCGCGCTGCGGAAGCCGCGCGTCCAGCCGTTCGAGCGGGCGCGAAGCGTACGCAGATACAGGGAGACGACGGGCGCGAGCGCCGGGAGCATCATCGCCGCCATCATCAGCGCCCACAGGACAAGGAACCCCCACAAGTCCCGGCCCATGGTGCCCGGTACCGCCGGCATGCCGGATGAGCTGCGGACGGTCAGCACCCAGGCGAGCGCCGCCACCGCGAGCAGCGCGGCCCAGGCGGCGGGGGCGATGGCCCGTCGGGCCGACGAGGTCGACACTCAGCCCGACCAGGTGAACGGCGCCGAGAAGGCGTTCTTCCCTTCGTTGTCCCAGGTGAGCCCAAAGGCGTTCACCCGCGACCTGGTCGCGGTTCCCGCCGCCAGGGTGTCCGCCGGGAAGCCGATTCCGCTGACCCTCACACCCTTTCCGGTCGAATCCAGGGGCGAGACGAAGTCCTCGACGGCGATGTCGATCGCGTCCCCGATCTTCACCCGGTGGCTCCGGCCGTCATCGGTGTAGTCGATCCGGGCGGTCTCCATTCCGAGCATCTCGCCGATCAGCGGGGCCAGGCCCTCCATCGGTCCGCCTCGCTGACCGGAGAACACCGCTCCCAGCGCTTCGGCCTGCTCGGGCGAGGCGGCGGCGTCCACGCACAGGCCCACCCGCCAACCGCCCTCGCTCATCAGCTGCGGGGCGTCGCCCACCACGGCGATCGTCAGTCCGCTCACATCGACGTCGTCAACCTGGCCGGATCCGACGTGGAAGGCCAACGCCACATGACAACGGTCGTTGTCCGCCGGGGCGGAAAGACCGGAGGTGGAACAGGGGCAGACCATATCGCAATTGCAGTTCTCGAAATACGTCCCTTCAATTTGCCATGCCATCGGAAGCTCCTTCCAGAAGGCACATCTCTCTCTATTCTCCGGTCGTTCTCCGATCGTCGCCAGTGGCTGGGGCGTCGCGCAGGCCGAGGCGTAGGTGTTCGACGTGGTAGAGGGCCTGCTCCAGCAGTTCGGCGGCGTGGTGGTCGTAGAGCGCGTAGATGCACCTTGCCGGCGGCCTCAGGAAGGTTGGTCCTGCACGCCCAGTTGCCGGACGAGGACAGTCTGCGGCGACTGCAGGATCTCGTCGCCTCGCACGTCACCAGGTTCAGCCGGCGCGAGCCGCTGAAGGTTGACTGGCAGGGGTCCGAGGCGGCCGCCGCGACCGACGCACCGGCCCCCTTTCAGGGCACAGGGCGGCGCCGGCGCGGATGGACCGGAGTCGCGGCGGTCGTCGTTGGTCGCCGTCGTGGGCGTGCACATCGGTCTGGGCGGTGCCGTTCCGGCGGACACGCGGTGGACCGGTTTGGCCATCGGCCTGGTCGTGACGGCCGCCGTGGTGAAGGTCGGGATCGTCCGCGGACTCGCCATCCGTCGCGGCCGCCGCCGTACCGGGCAGGAAGCGGAACCCCGGGGCGTAGCATACCCCCCGGGGGGATACTCGACCCCTTGAGCACTGCCACCTGTGGAAGGCGCGGGTCTGTGGATGCGATCGGGCACGCACTGTCCATTGCCGGTTCGATGACTTGGGAGGTCACCTGGGCACTGATCCTCGGCTTCACCCTGTCGGCGGTCGTACAGGCGGTGGTGCGCCGCTCGACGGTCGTCCGGCTCCTCGGTGACGACCAGCCGCGCACGCTCGCCCTGTCCGCCGGGCTTGGCGCCGCCTCGTCCTCCTGCTCCTACGCCGCCGTGGCCCTTGCCCGCTCCCTCTTTCGCAAGGGGGCCGACTTCACCGCGGCCATGGCCTTCGAGATCGCCTCCACCAATATGGTCATCGAACTGGGCATCATCATGGCCCTGTTGATGGGCTGGCAGTTCACCGCCGCCGAGTTCGTCGGCGGACCGATCATGATCGTCGTACTTGCCGTGCTGTTCCGGCTCTTCCTGCGTGAGCGGCTGCTGCACAAGGCCCGTCAGCAGGCCGAGCGCGGGATCGCCGGTTCCATGGAGGGCCACGCGGCGATGGACATGTCCGTGCGGGGCGAGGGCGGCTTCGCCCGCCGGCTGTTCTCCCGGGACGGGTACATGTCCGTGTCGCACATCTTCGTCATGGAGTGGGCGGCGATCCTGCGGGACCTGGTGGCCGGGCTGCTGATCGCGGGCGCGATCGCCGCCTGGGTGCCGGACGACTTCTGGCGCACCTTCTTCCTGGCGGACCACCCGCTCGCCGCCAAGCTGATCGGACCGCTGATCGGGCCGCTGGTGGCGATCGCGACCTTCGTCTGCTCCATCGGCAACGTGCCGCTGGCCGTGGTGCTGTGGAAGGGCGGCATCAGCTTCGGCGGCGTGATCGCCTTCATCTACGCCGACCTGCTGATCCTGCCGATCCTGAACATCTACCGGAAGTACTACGGCGCCCGCATGGCCGCCTTCCTCCTGGCCACCTTCTTCGCCGCGATGGCCTTCGCCGGATACGTCGTCGAGTTCGTCTTCGGCGGCCTGGGGCTCATCCCCGACCAGGCCGACGCCAAGGTCCCCGACGAGGGCATCACCTGGAACTACACGACCTGGCTCAACATCGTCTTCCTGCTGCTGGCCGCGAGTCTGCTCCTACGGTTCTGGCGCACCGGCGGCCCGGCCATGCTGCGGATGATGGGCGGCTCACCCGATCACGCTGAACATGAGCACGCCGACACCCGTATGCACAACGGACACCACGACTGAACCGACCCACCCCCACGCCAGTCCAGGACAATCCCGATGCCGAGCCCGCAGCAGCACCTTCGCGACCGCCGATCGGGCGGTGGCGGGCGCTGCTCGTGCTCGCGGTGACGGCAGGGCTGCTGGCCATGCATGCCCTGGCACCCTGTGGCCTCGACGCACACGAACACGCAGAGGCGCAGCAGGTGACGGCAGTGGTCAGCGTCCCCCATGACTGCCCCGGAGGCGGGGACTGCGGCGGCAGCCACCTCCAGCACGCCGACCCGACCTGCGTGTCAGGCGCGGTGGCCGGCGGGCCCGAACCTTTGTGCGCGTCGGCTTCGCCAACGCTCCAGGACAGCCGCTGCAGCAACGTCGCTTGGTTAAGTGGCTGGGGTCATCTGTGGGCGTCGGTGAGGTGGTTGCGCAGGTGGCGTAAGGTGGAGGAGTTCTGGGGTACCCGGTGGTGCCTGGCGTTGGTCCTGGGGGAAGAGCTGGAGCTTGACAGTCTAGGTGACCTTGGTGGTGGCAGGCTCGTCCGGCTTCAGAGTTCGGTAGCCGGTGCCGCCTCGCTTGGTGGCGCGGGGGCTGCCCGGCCGGGGCGGGGCTCGAAACCGCCCCGCGGACCGCGTGCCTGGTTTGCGGTGTGCACGTTGTGGCGCAGGGCGGGACGGGTGTCCTTGCGTCCGTGTGGCCGTCCCGGGCCAGGGCGGGAGGGTTTCGGTTTCCGCGGCTCGTTCCCCGTACGGCGCGGTCGGCGCCCACGAGTCGAGGGATCTCACCGTCTTGCTGTGCCGCTGGTATGCGCGGTTGACTCTGTCGGGGATCTTGGAGTTTCGCGGTGCGGCAGCATGGTCAACGGGCATGCTCGGGTAGTTCCGTTGACCGATGCAGTAGTTGTCGAGGTGCCTGTTGTCCCTCCGCCCGCGTTCCGGTGAGCAGGTCCCGCCGCTGACTGCGCAGGTCGCGCGGGCGAGCAACCCGGGCGGTACGACGGCGATATGGGTGCGCGACCGGCTGGATGGGCTGTGGTGCGACGAGGACTTCGCCGACTGGTACCCGCGGGACGGGCGTCCGGGTCTCTCGCCTGCTCAACTGGCCACCGTCTGTGTGCTGCAGTTCCTGCTCGGCCTCTCGGACCGGCAGGCCGCCGAGGCGGTCCGCTGCCGCATCGACTTCAAGTACGCGATGGCCATGGAGCTGGACGACCCTGGCTTCCATCACAGTGTGCTGGCCGACTTCCGCGACCGCCTCGCCGAGGGGGACCGTGCTGACCGCCTCCTCGACCTCGCACTGGCTCGTCTCAAGGAGGCTGGCCTGGTGCGCGAGCGCACCACGCAGCGCACCGACTCCACCCATGTCCTGGCCGCGGTGCGTGACCTGACCCGTCTGGAGCTGATCACAGAGGCGGTCCGCGCCGCACTGGAAGAGGTCGCCGGCACCTTCCCTCACCTGCTGGACGAGCTGGTCGATGAGGACTGGGGGCGCCGCTACGGCCGAGTGGTGCGCCTGGGCAAGAACCCCACCAAGCCCAAGACCAGGATCCTTGCCACCGGAAACGACGCCGTCCGGCTCCTGGAACACCTCTACCGGCACGGAACAGACCGGACTTCCGGCCCTCGTATCCAGGCCCTGCGCCAGATCATGGTGCAGAACTACCACCGTGAGGCCGCAGGACGCCTGCGCTGGCGCACCGCCGAGACGGAAGGCGGGCCCGGGCTACCGCCCTCGTCCCGGGCGATCGTCTCTCCCTACGACACCTCGGCCCGCTACGCACGCCACGGACACATCATCAGCTGGAAGGGGTTCTCCGCTCACCTGACCGAGACCTGTGCTCCCGACGGCCCCAACGTGATCACGGACGTGGCCACCACCCACGACAGTCAGGTCCTGCCCGGCATCCACACCCGCCTGCGGCGTCGCGGACTGCTGCCCGCCGAGCACCTGGTCGACGCCGGCTACACCTCCCTGCCCCACCTCGAACAAGCCGCACGTGCACACCAGGTCACCGTCTCCGGACCGCTCCGGAGCAACCCCACCCGGCAACACCGCCGCAACGAGGGCTTTGCCCGGGACGACTTCCACATCGACTACGACCGCCAGCAGGTCACCTGCCCCCAAGGCCAGGTCAGTCAGGGCCGGCACGGCCCCTGCCCGACCTCCTCACCCACCGCAGCCCCGCTGATCGTGGCCAGGTTCACCAAAAGCCAGTGCCAGCCCTGCCCGGCCCGCGCCCAGTGCACCACCTCCCGCGAAAGCACCCGCACCGTGGGCTTTCCCCCACGAGAACTCCGCGACCTGCAATTCCGCATCCGCACCGAGCAACAGACGCCCGAGTGGAAGACCCGCTACGCGGTTCGCTCCGGAGTGGAGGGCACGGTCAACGAGTTCGCCCACGGACACGGCATGCGACGCTGCCGCTACCGAGGACAGGGAAAGGCCCACATTCAGCACGTCCTACTGACCTCTTCGGGGTGTTGTCGGGGTGGTGACGGGTGGTGATCCCTGCGGTAGGCCGGTGGTATGCGGTACGCGCAGGGTGGCGGCCTG
>NZ_JBICXT010000052.1:0-23295 GCF_043200415.1 Streptomyces sp. NPDC048419
AGGTTGTGATCAGCGACGAGTACAGGCCCTCGCGCCGCAGCAAGGCGCCCTTGGCCTGCTTGTCGAGCCCCTCGTACTCGGCCAGGATCCGCGCCGCCGAGCACCGGCGATGACCGGTGGAGCGGGGTGTCACCTGCGGATCCGGGGCCCCGTGGCCGTTGGTGCTGGCCACTACGGACACTTCTCCTTCTCCGCCCTCGACTCAATGAGCTTCTTCGAGTTGGCCACCGATCGGGTGACATGTCGGACAGGTTGGTGCAGGTCAGATGGTTTTGCCCCTCCGCCTGGGGCGCCGGGTTGAAGAAGCTCAATGAATCATCCAGTATGCCTGGCTCGACCAACGTTGCCAGAGAGGGATGCCGCCTGTCCCCGCGCTGCCTGGAAAAGCTGGCCGCGTACCTCGATGAAGGGCCAGCCGCGCACGGCTGGGTGGAGGATCAGGTGTGGACCGCGGCGAGGGTGGCCACGCTGATCGGCAGGAAGTTTCACGTCTCCTACAGCGTCTCGGGTGCCACCCGGCTGATGCACCGGCTCGGCTTCAGCCCGCAGATCCCCGTACGGCGGGTGGCCGAGCGCGACGAGCAGGCCGTCACCGTCTGGAAGGAGGCGACCTGGGCGGAGGTAAAAGAGCCCGGGCGGCCTGCGGAGGCTACATCTGCTTCGAGGACGAAGCCGGGTTCACGCGGCGGCCGCCCAGAGGACGGACCTGGGGCCGGCGCGGCCGCACCCCGGTCGTGACCATCAGCGGACGCCGCTCGGGACGGCTGTCGGTGGCCGGGCTGATCGCCATGCGACCCGGCTCCCCGACCCGACTGTGCCACCGTCTGCGCACTCACCCTGCGGGCAAAGGCAAGCGCCGCAGCATGGGCGAGCGCGACTTCATCGCGTTGATCGACGGCACCCATCACCTCGTCAAGGCGCCGATCGTGCTGGTCTGGGACCGGCTCAACACTCATGTCTCCCATGCCATGCGTGAGTTGATCGGGACTACGACGCGATCAGACCACCGGACTTCACGAGTTCAACCTGAGTAACTTCACGGCCTTGCCCTTTAGGGGCCGAGTTGTTTACAGGAGGGTGACCGCCAAATGACCGCTCCGGCCAGGAGATTGCCTCACGCCGCATGGTTGAGGGTGCCGCCGTTGTTTGTGGTGACCGTGGCCGAATCGCTCAGGGTCACGGTGCCGCCGGCGTTGAGCGTGTCGACCCTGGTCTGCTCTCGGGCGTCCACGACGCCGCCATTGACAGTAGTGACTCGGGAGGTCCCCTCAGCGGTCACGGTGCCGCCGTTCACCGTCGTGGCCATACCCCCCTCAAGGTAGACGGTGGCGCCGACGTTGACGGTGGTCACTGTGGCGGAGTCGTTGACGCTAACGGTGCCGCCGTCGACGGTGCCCACCGTTGCAAACCTGCCGCTGGCGTTCACGATTCCACGGATGACCCTTTCGACTCTAGCCCGGTCACGTACGCTCACCATCCCGCCGGAGACGGTCGTCACGGTAGCGTGGCCGTCGGCGTCCACATTGCCCCCAGACACGCTGACGGAGGCAGCTCCATGGGCACCATAGACGAGCACATGGTGAAAACCGGTGCGACTGATCTTGATCGTGTCACCGAGGGTGTCGGTGATGTGGATCTCGAAGTCGCCAAGGGCATCTGAGAGCGCGTCAAATTCG
Source organism: Streptomyces sp. NPDC048419 (assembly GCF_043200415.1). Taxonomy (NCBI): domain Bacteria; kingdom Bacillati; phylum Actinomycetota; class Actinomycetes; order Kitasatosporales; family Streptomycetaceae; genus Streptomyces; species Streptomyces sp. NPDC048419. Next base: position 1,677 of record NZ_JBICXT010000052.1, read on the forward strand.
TTCTGGGTATCGGCCCGCCACGCCTTCATGCCTGAGGTGCGTGGGGCGAGAGGCTGGAAGGGGCCTTCTACGCCAGGAGCCATGATCCAGAGATTCTCTGGCCGTTTAAGAAGCTCACTGATTGCCGGTTTGACGACGATCATTCCGTTTTTGCGGTCCTCGCCCAGCAGCCGCCAGGCGTTCCCTTCGCCCTCGGTGACACCCTTCTCGAAGGTCTTCACCCAATACATCGCCGGAGCAATATGGGGTACCAGTTCCGGATGTTCGTATATCTGATCGGCTAGCCATGGCTCAAGCCAGGCGGTGGTCGTCTCTTTGGTCTCGGGATCAGTGAACGTCCGCGGGGTTTCCCGTCTGGCTATGAACGATGCACGCGCACGCGCACCGCTTGGCGCGGTGCACGCCGTAAGGACTATCGTGCCGGACAGACGGGCGAGGAGTCCGGTGCAGCCGTGGATACCGGCGCTCTTGTCGCACGTACTCTTCGTACCGTTGCAGAGTTGGATGCCGGATTCGATCTTGGTCGGCCCATCGGGTGCTCCGGGTGGCTTGGAGGCTTTGTCAATCAGAGGCACGGACCCCACCGCGATCGTCTTTCGTAGGACGGGCTTAGGGGTAGTCCTCAAATAGTTATTGAGCCGCTCCGTCTCGCTTGCGTCCCCCGCAAGCAGCGTGAAGTTCGGAATTGACGATCCGACTGGGTGTTTGCGGACGTTCCTGAGCTCCCCCACCACCGCCTCCATGCCCATCCCCATGGCAACGTAGGAATCCTGCTCCGCCAGCGTATGGACCTCGCAGTTCTTTGGCACGAACGTCTCCTGGCCCCGGGTGTAGGTCCCGTGCCCAATCACTGCCACCTCGTTGCGCAACTTGCCCTTGACGCCTTTCACCTCCTGGGGGCCCGTGCGCTGAAACTCCTCCAGCGTGACTGCCGCCTGACTAAGCTGCGCTGCAATCTGCCTGGCCCGCTGTCGGCCAGCAGCCCAGTCGTGGATCTCCGCGACCGCAGAGTTGAAAGCGGACTGCTTCCGCCGCGCTGCGGGACTCACAGTCGCGCCAGACTCATAGATCGCCAGTACGTGAGCGAAGCGCCGCTCGTATGTGGCCACCTCCTGCCACCCGGGCCCGTCGGCCGCGCCCTTCAGCTGCTCGACCTTTTTCCCGTGCGCGGAGATGAGCTCTTGCGTCCAGCCAGCCGCCTCTTGGACCTCTTCCACGTCAGGCACCTCGGAGACTCGGCGGGCACCCTCGCGACGCAGCCAGGCGCGCAGCACATCGACCCTGCGCTGGTAGACCTCGATCTCTTCGCCGAGCAATTCCAGTGTGTCCGGTTCCATGACCTTCATCATCTCGCGCACGGCCGCCAACTGTGCAAGCAAGTCCGTCGCCCGCGACAAGAATTCGCGTTCCGCGCCGCGGGCGTCGGCAAGCGGCGTGGGAGGGGACTTCGGCCGGGTGGGAACGGTCGGAGTGCCCTTCTTCTCCTCCAGGCCGATTGGTGGCAGCCCTTTCACCTCTGTGGGGCTCCCGAGCTGAAGGGCACCGCCGTTTACAGGCCGCAACGAGCCCTGACTAGGTTCGACCGCGTCGCGTGTAACGGTGTTTCCTTGGGCATCGACCACGTACCTGATCTCGTCAGATCCCGTCCGGACATAAAGGTGCCCATCCGCGCTTTCATGGACACGATAATGGCTCCCCGAAGATTTGAAGAACAGATCACCAGTGGGAGCAGACGGTCGAGTTGCTGGACCACGGGTGAACGTTTTCTCCTTTTTCGTGAAATCGAGCAGTTTAGCGAGCTGAGGCTGGGCGACGCCACCGGTCACTTCTATGTCGATCTCCCCTCGGTCCCGCGACCAGCGCTCGCCCTTCCGCGCCATGGTGATCTTCCCCGATGCGACTGTCCTGAGATCTCGCGGCCACCGGTTCGGTGGGCTAAGCAGCACCATCACCAATTCCCGGCTTCCGGGAATTTCCTGAATGGAGAAACGCACAACACCACCTTCGGGGACGTTTTTTAGCGTACGAATATTATGGGATCGCAAGTCGCGTTTCGACAGCTTGACAGGGGGCCTCTCCTCTTCTGCTCTCGACGAGGCTACGTCCTCAAATTCCTCCTCCATCCCGGATGGGGAGCGTGGCCCGGGGGAGATTGGCCCCGATGCCACCCGCTCCGGGTCCGACGCTGGCCAAGGCTCCCGCGACAGAGGGCTCGGGGTTCCAGCCGAGGGAGACCGCAGTTCCGGAGACAGAGGTTCCGGTGAGTGCCCGCGTGTAGGCGACTGCAGCGAGGGGGGCGGCAGCTGCGCCGCCCGCTGGAACACCCGCCTTGCTTCGCGACCATCTGGCACCGGCGGCAGTGCGCCAAGAATACTTGCGATTGTTCCCCTATTCACACGGCGGAGTGGAAGCTCTGCCGGAATATCACTTTCCTGAGCGGACGTATCATCCTCCACCGACTCCAGCTTATGAGGACCTTCTTCGCCCTCCAGGCCGGGAGGCAGGTCACCCGCTGGAATATCATCGCCGGACATCCTTTATCCCTCCTGAACACCGAGAGACCAGCTCCAACGAAATGAGGGAGATGGAGCGTTTTATCTCGACACCATCGATGGTGATACCGAACGTGGTGCCCGTCGCGCCGAGGCTGATGGTCTGAGTGTTGTGGACAACCTTGTAACTCAGCCCCGCTAGCGCACTGGTGGTGGAATCGCTGCTCACGAGAAGCTCCGTATGCTGGTCTTCTACGGTTCGTCCTCGGGCTATGGCCGTGCTGGCGTTGACCAGATCCGCATTCCCGATCCGTATGCGCCGCCCGCTACGAGCGGCCCCGGGGCGACCCCAATCCACCGTGAACCGGGATAGCCAACGTAATACGCAAAAACGCATACCAAACGATACTCCCCTCCCCCGTGACAGTCATCGGGGTGGGCACTCGGCCTTGGGTGTAGCTCTCCTCCAGGGAAGCCCTTGAGCTGGGAGAACGCTGGTTGATGGTGTGGGCGGGGTAGACGTCCTTCTACTGTGGCGGGTGAAGTAGGGGGCGTCGATGGTGTCGTTGATGGAGGAGTTGGAGGCGCGGGAGGCGGCGGCCCGTGTCCGGGTGGAGGAACTCGAGGCGGAAATCGCCGAGTTGACCGCGCGGCTGGTGGTTGAGCGCAGGGCTGTTGCAAAGTCGCGCACTGATGGCGTTGTTGCTGGTCAGGGAGTATGGCCATCCACCGTGGCCCAGCTCGTGTGACGGCCATTCAGCGCCGTGGTCGTCCCAGGAGACGGGTTGACCAGGGTGAACGTCCGATCGAGCAGATGCTCGCCGAGGCGCGGAGTCCGGCCAGAGCGGACTTTGCAACAGCCCTGTGGGTGAGCGGGAGGTGTGGACGCGGCTGCGGGTGACGCGGGAGACGGTGGCCCAGGTGCTCGCCGAGCTGTCCGGGCAGGACGTGGCCGGGACTGCGCCGCTGCAGGAGCCGGTGGCGCCCCAGACGCAGGTGGAGCGCGGGGTGCGGGTGGTGGGCGCGATCATGGTGCCGCACTGGCGGGAAGGTCTCTCGACGGACGTGCTGCCGGATGTGTACCGGGACATCGTCGAGGTGATCGCGGACGCGTCGTCTCCGATGCAGGCCAAGCAGATCGTGCCCCGGATCGGGCTGCCCGCGGTGACCGCGAAGATCGAGGGGACGCGGGGGAAGCTGAAACAGCTCTACGTTCGGCCGCGGGGCAGTCCTCCCATTCGTAACTGCCTGTTCTCTTTCCGCTCGCGTGGTCGACGTCGTTCGAACGGGGTGCTGGTTCGGGTGAGTTGAGCGGTGTTGAGGCATGAAGGAAGGGCCTCTTGGTAGCTCGCGGTTGTTGAATCCAGCGAGTTGCAAGAGGCCCTGGTGTTGAAGTGTTGCGTGGTGGTGGCCGACGGGTCCAGTCGAACCACTCCTGGGTGTGACCGTCTCGCCCACAGGTTCGGGAACGCGGCCGACCAGCCCGGCCGCCGGCGGCGGTACGGCTCGGACATGAGCGATGCATGGTGCTGCTCACCCGACTGCGACTCACCGGCCAGGGCCGCCGCCGCTCGCTCGTTACGCCTGCGCCGTCGGGAGCGTGCGTGACCGTGAACTGCGCGAGATCCTCGTACCCCGGGAGAACGCCGGCCGCGATGCTGTCCGGCAATTCCTCGCCGCCCACGGCGTGACGGACATCGACCATCGCAGTCACATCCTGCTGACCTGCATCGTCGCACTGGTCTTCGACCGGCTGGTGAGCGGCGGCGAAGTGCCGCGCGAAGCCCTCGGCCTGGTCGCCGCCGCCCTACGTTAGGCCCCGGGCATCCACTCGGGGCGACACGTACGACGGCGGTCGCAAACGCCAACGGGGCCGCCGTGCTGCGCAACTGCTGGCCGTGGGTTGAGATCGTAGGACAGGCTGAGGGGGAAAGACAGGAGTGATGGACGAATTCGAGGTCGATGAGGTGGTGCAGCGGGCGCTGGACCGGCTGACGTTGCTGGCCGAGGCGACCACCGCGTTGTCCAGCACGCTCGACTCGGACACGGGCTTGTCCCGGGTGTGCCGCATCCTGGTACCGCAGCTGGCTGACTGGGCCGCAGTCGACCTGCTGGCAGAGGACGGCAGGCCACGCCGCGTCTGCGTGGTGCACCACGACGCCCCTGACGTGCCAGTCGCGGGCTGACCGGTCTGCTACCCCCGGTTCCCGAGGCACCCGCCGGGCCGCTGGCCCGGGTGCTGGCCGGTGCCGGCCCGCTCCTGCTCACCGCCGCGGACCTGCCCACGACCGGGCAGACGACGGATCCGCTGTATGCGCGGCAGCTGGAGCTGTTCACCCAGCTCGGCACCGACACCGCCATCGTCGCCCCACTGCGGGCGCGCCGCCAGGTCCTCGGTGCGCTGACCGTGGGCCGCGGTACCGGACGGGCGCCGCTGACCAGCCCCGATCTGGCGATGGTGGACGACCTCGCCCACCGCATGGCGCTGGGGGTGGACAATGCGCGCCTGTACCGCCAGACCCAGCGCATCGCCGAACGTCTCCAGCGCTCACTGCTGCCCGTCCTGCCCGAGACGGGCCTGCTGCAACTGTCCGCCCGCTACGCCCCGGCCGCCGCCACTGCCGAGGTCGGAGGTGACTGGTACGACAGCTTCCCCCTGCCCACCGGCCACACCACGATGATCATCGGTGACGTCAGCGGCCACGACCTGCGGGCCGCGGTCACGATGAGCCAGTTGCGCAACATGCTGCGCGGCATCGGCTGCGACCGCCAAGAACCTCCCGGCCACATCCTGCGCCGCCTGGACCTCGCCCACCACACCCTGTACCCGCGTGTGACCGCGACCTGCCTGTACGGCCTGCTCGGCGAGGACACGACGGGGACATGGACCCTGCAATTCTCCAGCGCCGGACACCCGCCACCCCTGCTGATCACTCACGCCGGCGACACCCGCTATCTCACCGGCGGACACGGCCTCCTCCTCGGCCTCGATCCCGACCAGGCGCGCCCGCACGCCACCGAAGTCCTGCCGGCAGGCTCCACCGTGCTCCTCTACACCGACGGTCTGATCGAGCGCCGCGGTGAAGGGCTGGATACCGGCATGACCCGGCTGCGCCAGCACGCCGCCGCCCTGGCCCGCGAGAGTCTGGACACCTTCTGCGACGAACTGCTCACCGGCCTGGCCGCCGACCACGCCGACGATGTCGCCCTCCTCGCCGCCCGCCTACCCACGCAGAGTCCAGCCGGCAGGCGGCAGTGACTCACGGCCGACAGGCCACTCCGGCAGCCCGGAGCCTGCTCAAAGCCGATGCCGCCGCGGGGCAAGCCCTACCAGTGGTGGTTCGCCGACGGCGGCCGGGTGCGCTCGGCCGCTCTGTTGAGCCCGGCCCGCACCAGTCAGGCCATGCTGATGCAGGGGCAGGTGGACGGGATATCCGGGATCGGAATCACCGTAGAGCCGGCTGGGATCGCCGCAGCCGACCAGCACGCCCGTCGCTCTGCTGGGCATTGCCTCCTGAGGACCAGCCGCTGGTGCGGTCGCGGGGGCTCGAGGACGCCGGTGCCGCTGTTGGTCCGTCGGCCCGCTCCCCCGCGGACTGGATCGAGTACGACAAGCGGCAGTTCCGGCAGCTCCTGGACCGGCTCACGCGGGTGATCACAGGCTGGCTCGATCCGCACCTGGCAACCTCCCCCGGCGACGAATGGGCCCACCTCGCCACCGACCAGCTCACCGGGGTCCGCGCCACCCTCGCCCAGCCCTCCAAGCGGCCATCACGCCCGTGGCGTTGGACGTGGCAAGCAGGCCATCAGGTGACGGGTTGGGGCAACTCGCCCGGATGCACCTTGACCACCTTCACACGCGTGCATCCCGCAGCCTTCAGAGCCCGCCGCCGCCGGGTCGCGGCCGGCTTGTCGAAGACGCCGGCCGATGCCTGTGCCGCGCCGTCGGGATCGGCCCACGTCAGGCCGTAACGTCGGCTTGCGCTGGTCATGACCTCATCCTCTCCGCCACAGCGGTCCATCAGCACGCCATCCAAACGATGGCCGGCCCGTACGCCAGCAGCCTTCCACCAGGCCGCCGACGCCTCGAGAGGACCCCCAGCCGAGAGCACGTCGCCGGCCCGGCGGTGTGGGCCCGGGGCCGGCTGTGTGACGAACCCGGCTGACGCCGGCCCGGGCCCTCTCACCTTCTGGCGTATCTCCGGGCGTTGGGAATCGCCACAGGGGCCGCGGATGTCCCTCGCAGCATGCCTACAACCTCAAGACGAAGTCCGCGACCGGCAGACGCCGCGCCCGCACTTCCACGGCCGTCGGCTTCCTCGCTTTCGAGGAAGCCAGTGCAAGGCTCAGGTGGTGGGTGTGGCGATGTGCAGCGGCGTCGCGCCGGGCGGGGCGGGGGTGTGGTCGGTGTGTTGGGTGAGGTCGGTCCACCAGGCGGCGCCGTCCTCGATGTGCCGCAGCAGAACGCCTTCGCGGATGGCCCAGGGGCAGATGGTGGCCGTCGTGAGTCCGGTCAGCTTCATCGCCGTGTGCCCGATGACCGCGCCGGCCAGGCTCTGGGCGGCGCGCGGCGCGGAAATGCCCGGCAGGTCGGCCCGTTCGGCCGCGGGCAGGCCGGCGAGGAGATCGCGTGCGCTGCGCAGGTCGCGCCGGTGCAGGACGCGCTGGGTGAAGGGGCCGTCGCGTCCGGGCGCGGCGCCGCACAGCCGGGCCAGTTGCTGGATGGTGCGGGAGGTGGCCACCGCGGTGCGTGGCCCCTCCCAGCGGATCCGGGCCGCCACGTCCCGCAGTTGATGGCGGACGGTGCGGCGCAGCGCCTTGAGCTGGGCCGGTGTCGGTGGGTCAGGGCCGTCGAAGAACTCCCGGGTGAGCCGGTTGGCGCCCAAGGACAGCGAGGCGACGAAGTCCGGCAGCCGCCCCCGCCCGAAGGCCACCTCCAGGGAGCCGCCGCCGATGTCGAACAGCGCGAGCGGTCCCGATTGCCAGCCCATCCAGCGCCGCGCTGCCAGGAAGGTCAGTTCGGCCTCCACCTCGCCCGGCAGCGTGCACAGCTCGATCCCGGTCTCCGTCCGTACCGCGCGCAGCACCTGGGCACGGTTGGGGGCATGGCGTACGACGGCGGTGGCAAACGCCAGCGGGCCCGCCGCGCCCCACTGCTGCGCCTTCACCCCGGCCGCCCCGACCGCCTCGGCCAGCCGCCCGACCGCCTCCCGCGGCACCGGCCCGCCCGGCTCGACGCATTCGGACAGCCGCAGCTTCCACTTGGCGGTGTGCACCGGCAGCGGCACCCCGCCCTCAACGTCCGCCACCACCAGCCGGACCGTGTTCGACCCGACATCCACCACACCCATCCGCATGCCGCGCGAGTACCCGGCCCGCACCCGGCCATGGGTGCAACGGCGGAACTAGGAAACGATGATCGGTCAGAGCCTGGCTGTGCCCGACGCGCACCTCCGGTGGCGCCCGCCGCACGCGGCCCGGTGACGTTGCCAGGAGCGCGCCATCTGAATCGTCGAGGCGCCGGACGGCACGTGCCCTGGCGTTTTCCGGCCGTGCCTTGGGGAACCCGAGCGGCATCTCAGCTCATCGAGAAAAGCGCACCGCTCCACGTGCCACCAGCCGGCGGGCTGAGTCGTCCAGAGGCAGAGAGAAGCTGAAACGCCGTGACCCCGGGCACTGTCAAGAGGAACGTCCTGCACGTGACCGAGACCGGTTGGACGAAGTTCCGCCATACACGCGGCAAGGGCGTAAGCACCTGCGTCTCCCCCGTCGAAGACGGCAGCACCCCGCCCTCGGCGCACACGAGTACCGACTGGAACATCGTCCGAGGCGACGACTGACCGCACTCCCGGCCAACCGGCGGAATGCGCTGACGTGTTGAGAAACGGCCCGGGGACTGCAGACCATAGGGGCTCTCGCCTGAGCACGGAACCTCAGTACCCGCAATCGGCTCCATGACACGCCGGGCTCCACAACGCGAGGGCCCCCACCCGGCATGCGTGCCTGGTTGCGATGACCTCTTGACCCACAACGCATGGCGGGGCCGCGCGGCGGTGCGTCGCCGGGAAAGGCCGCGCCAGGCGTGTCGGCCCCTCCCGGCGACGCACCGCTTCAGTACCCGGACGATCCGCGTTCATGCCCTTGATGCCGTGCCCGCACCGCCGCGGCCAGACGGTCCCGCAGCTGGCCGGCATCACTGGCCGGTCGCGGTCGCCGTGCCCTGCACCAGGCGACCGCCGAGGTACCGAAGCAGGGGATGCCCGGCTGACCCCGTGAGCGGCTGTCCTCGTCACCGGACGGCCCTGCGGCGCGCGGGCCCGTACTCCGCCGCCCGCGGGGGGCGAACGAGTCCCCATCTCGTGTATCGGTGCTGCCGGTTGTCGGGAACAAAACCAACGGGTCCTCTCTTCACGAAAGTGTTGATCTCGCAGCCATCAGCTGTTCCCCGTGACGCACGCCGGGGCCCGCGTACCTCCCCCAGGAGGGCGGGCCCGGTGAACCCTCCTTGTGAATCACTTCCTCCAGCGCGTCACACGCCCGTCACCGGTGACGCCTATCGTACTTGGGCTCAGTTCGATGGGCGGCTTCGTGTCATGAGAGGCAATGTCGCCGGGTTTGTAGGCACATGGAGTCTGCGGTGGGATGATCGGTGTGCTTCTGCCATTGGGGGGCCGGATGTGGAAAACGGCGACCAAGGTCGGGTTGTGCGCGGCGATCCGCCGTAACCATCGTGCCGGATTGTCGGGGCGTGCGCTGGAGCGCGGGTACGGGATGGGCTTCGGCGGCAACATCATCGAGGCCGGCACCGCATCCTGCCGCCTCGCCCGCACCCAAGCCCGGGCCGAACCCGCTGCCGCTCAACCCTGATCGCGGTGGACACCGATCCCGCTCAGCAAGGACGCGGCCTGCGGATGACCCTGAAACGCACCCCCATCACCCCCGACTACTTCATGACCCTGGCCCTGACCGGCGAGCTGGACTCCGCCAGCATCCCGGCACTGTGCGAACTGACGTCCCACGTACTGACCGAGGGCAGCCGCCACCTGATCATGGACCTGTCCGCGGTGACCCGCTGCGACCACGCCAGCCTCTACGTCCTGCTCGGCATCCGCCAGGCCATCCACCACACCGGCGGCAGCCTCACCCTGGCCAACCCCGGCCCACCAGTCCAAGACGCACTGTCCCAAAGCCCCTTGCGAGGCCTGCTGCCCCTGCACGACACCCTCGCCGAACAGCGGCCGACCCACGAGTCCCAGCGGCCTGATGCCCATCCGGACAGCTCCGAGTGACATCCAAAACTCAGCGAGCCCCCGGAGCAAGCACCAAACGCCTCCCGAAGAACCCGACACAGCCATAGCGCCTAGAACTAGCGGTGGTTTGTTAGCCCGGGCAGTAGAGGTCAAGAGGTCTGCCGCTGGCGACGGTGTTGATCAGTTCCTGGAGTGCTTCGGGCGGGGGCTTCACCGACCATGGCCGCCAGTAGCGTTGCAGCGTGGCCCAGGGCGTCAGCCAGCCACGGACGGCGCGGAGTGTCTGGGGCCAACAGGCCGGTTGGGGCTGCTGGGATCTTGGTTCGCCCCCTCTCTAACGGGTCTGGCGGTGCGTCAGGTCCGGGTGGCTGGTGGGCCTCAACGGGCAGGGGTGGGGCGAACCAGGTGTTCCAGCAGAAGCTGAACGCGCAGTTCACGAGGGTCTGGTGACGGCGGATGGCGGTATCGGAGCGGACCTGGAAGTCTGCCCAGCCGAGTTCGTCTTTGACCTGCTTGTAGCTCTGCTCGACCCAGTGCCGCAGCCCGTAGATCCGCACGATCTCGGCGAGGTCGGCGGGCAGGTAGGGCGAGTCGGCGACGCGCGGGGAGCCGGGTCGGGGCAGATCGGTGGCCAGATACCAGGTCGCCTTCGTCGGCAGGGTGGCCGGGTCTGTGGTGGCCACCACCAGGCGGACGTTCCCGTCCGGGCCGCACCAGCCCAGCCGGGCCTCGGCGGCCCACCAGGTGGCAGTGTGTCCGTCGCGCAAGGTGCGCTCAATGCGTGTCCAGTCCCCGGGGTGGTCGGCGTCGGTCCAGGTCAGGGCGTGGGCGGCGTCGATGGGGGTGTACGCGTCGGTGCCGTAGGACCAGGTGCCGTGCCGGGGTTTGAGGGCCATCACGAACGCCAGGCCGGCAGCGTGCAGGCCGGCGCGGAAGCTGTCGTGGTCGCCGTAGGCGCAGTCGGCGGCCACCGCCCTGAAGACGAGCCCGGCCGCCTTGGCCTGGGCGGCCAGGGCCACCGCGATCTGCAGCTTGGACTGGAAGCCCGGGTCCTTCTTCCCCTTGGTGGAAGTGGTGGGCCGGGGTGTAGGGGCAGGCATGCACGGGGTAGTAGACGCGCTCGTCCGCCCAGCAGGTGGTCACGGTGACCACCCCACGGTCGATCTTCCCGACCGAGCCCAGGTACTGCTTGCCCACGTGCGCGGTCGCCGTCCCTGCCTTGCGGTCCCCGGAATCATCGATCACCAGCACCCCGCTCCCGTGTGGCGCGGTGGCCGGATCGGCCAGCAGCAGCTCCAGGCGGCGCCCGTTGACCTGGTGGTTGTCCCAGGTCGACTCCGAGAGGAAGAACTGCAGCCGCTGCACCGCCGCATGCTGGGCGCCGACCACCGGCTCGGTGCCGACGAGGCAGGTCAGTGTCTTGTTCCGGTCCCGCGGAAGCAGCAGCCCGGCCAGATACTCGCGAAACCCACGCCGCTGCGCCAGCGTCTCGAAGAGATCATCGAAGTGGGCGGCGTAGGCTTCCAGCGGACCGGGCGCGGCGGGCATGGCAGCCCTTCGTCATCTGAGGCTCCACGAAGGCGAGTTGAAAACTCTCATCTCCGACGTACTACCGCCCCGATCCGCCGTCAACAAACCACCGCTAGTGACCCCGGCATCATGCTGCAGCGGCTGGAATCAGCGCGACGCACCCAACGCCGAAGAACGAGAGAGCCTCTCGCACATCATGGAACAGAGTCAGCGGTGGACCTTCCTGCCCCGCCGGGCGTTGCTGACGATCGCCCGGGACCCGACCATGCGGCTGCGGGAGGTGGCAGCCGTCTGCCACCTCCCCGAGCGCACCGTGGCCGACCTCGAACAGGCCGGCTGTCTGGACCGAACACGACCCGGGACAAGCCGTTGCGGCATCCGGCAGAGACCGGGCTGACCGTCGGTGACCTCCCGCGGCTCTCTGCCGGCCTGGGCCACGACGACACGGATCCCGAGGCGGCACCGTAACGGCGTCCCCGGCCAGACCCGCCCTCCGGCCGCCGGACCCCCGGCCACCGCGCCTCGATCCGGTCTGCGACGTCCCTGTCGAGCTGCCGACCGGGCCGGCACGCGCGCAGGGGCCAACTCGGTGATCCGCACGCAGCGTGGAACACCTCGTCCTGCCCGACACGGGCCGCCTCTGAAGAGCGCGTCTGATGTGTGGCGGCGGGCCGACCGTACGGAGTGTGACGTCACAATGTGATGCCTCTATGTCACGCCTTCTTGGTGACAGCACAACCGCTGAGGAGGCCATCATGCCGCGCACACGCAAGGACGAGGCTCCGCTCCTCGTCGACGCACCAGTCATCCAGGGCCGGTACATCGAGCTTGACGACTACACGGTCTCCTTCGAGACCTTTCCCGGCGACGCGGACGGCACGCAGGCGTTTCGCGGGCTGCCCGACGACCGGTGCCAGTGCCCGCACTGGGGCATAGTGCTCACCGGCCGGCTCCTGCTGCGCTACCGCGACCGCACCGAGACCTACGAAGCCGGCGACGTCTACTACGCTCCGCCCGGCCACGTGCCCGTCGTGACGGCGGGGACGGAGACCGTCGACTTCAGCCCGTCCAAAGAGTTCCAGCAGACGATGGCGGTCGTGGCCGCCAACATGGCCGCCTCGGGAGGTACGCAATGAGTACCACGCAGCGAACCGTCGAGACCACGGCCCGTGAGCTGGCCGACAAACTCGTCACCTTCCTCGAGACCGGGATCCCCCCGGCGGGCCTGTTCACGCCGGACGCGTTCTGCGACTTCACGCCACCGCAGTGGCGCCTGCAGGCACAGGGAATCGACGATCTCGTCGCGCTGCGCAAGGCCGGGCACCCCGGCGCCAGCCGGGTGCCCCGGTCCCGGTACGACGCCACGGCAACGGGCTTCGTCCTGGAAGTCGAGGAACAGTGGGAGCAGGACGGCGAATCCTGGTACTGCCGGGAGCTGCTCCGCGCCGACGTGGCCGACGGGTCGATCTCGCAGCTCTCCGTGTACTGCACCGGCGACTGGGACCGAGCCCGCGTCGCCGAACACGCCAGGTCTGTGCAGCTGCGCAGACCCTGACCGCGGCCCTGACCGCAGTATGGTCTGGTCATGGAGCCTGCGGCCGACAAGGTCGCCGCCGCCCGAGCGGCACTGCTGGCGGCCTACTACGAGGCCCGCGACAACGGTGACGCCGAACTCATGGCTGTGGCGGCACTGAGACTGCCGTCGAGTCAGTACTTCGGCACGCATCCGGGTCACGTGCCCGCCTTGATCCACGAGGCGTACACCGTGGCGGTCGAGCCGGCGAACCGCTGCCGGCTCGCCGCCGCGCTCGCGCGGGCGTGGACCTACGGAGGCGAGACCCGGCGAGCAGTGGCATTCGCCCGGGAGGCGGTCACTCTCGCCGACCGCCTCGGCGATCCCGAGATCATCGCCGACGCCCTCGACGCCGCGCTGCTCGCCAGCTGGGGGCCCGACGACTTCGCCGAACGGCTGGCTCTCTCCGCGCGTCTGGCCGACGCGGCAGCCCATCTCACCGAACCCGCGCAGCGGCTGACCGCTCATCTGTGGCGTCTGACCACCGCCTGGGAATGCCTTGACGTGCTCGCCGTGCAGCGCCAGCTTCGGGCGCTCGACATGATCGCCGAGGAGTCGGGCTCGGCCCGCGCCGCCTTCTTCGCCGCGTCCCGCCGGGCCATGCACGCCCTTGCCACCGGCGACATCGACACAGCCGATCGGCTCATCCCGATCACCCATGACCTCGGAGGCCAGGCCGCCGAGCCCGACCGGGAGGCGGTCGTGCACAGCCTTATCGCCGCCCGGGCACGACAAGTCGGTGACGTCGAGACGCTGCGGAGCGAGGCCGCCGCGTTCGAGGCATACGGCTCCAGCGAGGGGGTGCCCTCGGTGTCCGCCGAAGCCGCGGTGTTCTGGCTCGCCGCAGAGGAACCCAACCGCGCGGAGCAGCTGCTGCACCAGCTCGCCGGCGCCGGGCTCGGGACTGTGCCCCGCGACGTCCACTTCCTGCTCACCGTCACTTCGCTCATCGATGTCGCCGCCGCGCTGCACAGCGATGACATCGTCGCCGACGGTGTCCGCCTTCTAGAACCCTTTGCCGGCCGAGCGGTGCTCAACGCCGGTGCGGTGACCTTCCACGGCGTGGTCGACGACTACCTCCACCGCGCCGAACAAGCACTCGGCAGACCCGCCGCGACGCGGTGGCGCCACAGCGCGGCATCCGCCTACCAGCGGATCGGCGCCGCCTGGTGGCGGGACCGGCTCATCGCCCCCGCAGCGGCGACGCGCCCAGCCCCTCCCGTCACCGTGCACCTCCATCGAGACGGCGAACTCGGCTGGGTCGTCGGCACCAGCGGCACGAAGATCGTGCTGCCAGACCTCAAGGGGCTCTTCTACCTGCGTGAACTGCTCCGCAGCCCGGGCGTCGAGTTGAGCGTGCTCGACCTGTCCGCCGCAACACCAGGCCATGCAGGAATCGTCACCGAATCGAACACGGCCGAAGTCATCGACAAACAGGCCCTGACCGCCTACCACCACCGGCTGCGTGACATCGACGCTGAGCTGGACGAAGCCGAGTCGTGGACCGACCAGGCCAGACTCGACCGACTGCAGCTCGAACGCGAGGCCCTACTCGCCGAGGTGCGCACCGCTACCGGCCTCGGCGGTCGACGCCGACGCTTCACCTCAGCTCATGAGCGAGCCAGAATCGCCGTACGCAAGGCGATCGCGTCGACCCTCGACCGCATCGACCACCACGACGCCCCACTCGCCCGCCTGCTGCGCGACACCATTCACACTGGAGCGTCCTGTCGTTATGATCCGGACCCCTCGCGGCCGGTGAGCTGGCTGCTCGAAACCCCGAAATCCGAAGAGTAACTACTTTTCGGCGGGCTAAGAGGTCGCGCAGATAGGCGTGGTGCTGGTATCCCGGCAGCAAGACAGGCACAGGTCCCGGCCAACGTCAGGACGCCCGGTCCACCGGGCCCCGAGCCGTCGCAGATTCGGCCCACGTACGCCCTGCCAGCCGCAGTCTTCGCAGGCATGAGGACGGATCCTCCGGGTACCTGGAGCGGTGCCTGATCCCGGGGAAGGCCGTCCCACTCGCGGCCTTCCCTCTCGGGCCGCGGCCCGCGCATGTCCGCCGTTCGGTCCTGACCTGTGCAGAGGCATCCGAGAAATCCTTCAGAGGCCGAAAGTCGCGGGCTCCCCGCGGTGTCGCTGCGAGCGCAGGCGTGCGGCGGCGGGACAGCCAGGGGTCAGGAGGCGGTGTTCCTCGTCAGGGCAGTGTCCAGGGCCTGGCGGATCACGTCCGGCATTTCCTGGCTGTGCGCCCAGGCGACGATGTGCTCCGCCACCCGCCGCAGCTTGATGTTGGTGTGCTGGGAGACCTCGGTGAGGACCTGCAGGCAGCGTTCGGGCTCGATGCCGCCCAGGGCGCTGACCACGCCGATCGCCTGGTCGATCACGGCGTGCGAATCCAGTGCCTGGTTCAGCTGGCTGACCTCTTCTTTGAGGTCGCTGATCTGATGCTGGAAGACTTCCTGTCCCGGCACGGGGCGAGGATCTGCGCGGTCGGCGTCCTCGTCGTACGGGTGCTCCATCGTGGTCACGTCCAGGGTCCGGGGACGGCTCCGCACAGGGCCGCGGTGGGAATCAGGAAGAGCTGTGTGATCAGGCATGACACCTCCCGGCACAGACGGCCTTCTTGCCCCCTCCCAGCATCACCCGGCCTTGGTACCACGTCAACCAAAACATGAAAGATGACGCAGCCTTTTGAATGCGTGAATCAGGCGCCCTATGCTGGGGTGCATGGACCGAGCGCCGGAACCACACGCAGGCTGGACGTTTTTGACCAACCACTCCCGCGTGCTGGCTGCCATCGCCGAGGACCGCACCACCCGCGTCCGCGACATCGCCGCCCGCTGCCGGCTCACCGAACGCGCCGTCCAAAAGATCATCGCCGACCTGGAGGCGGGCGGGTACCTCACCCGCGTCCGGGAAGGCCGCTCGAACCTCTACCGCATCGCCCCCGACATGCTCCTGCGCCATCCCGCGGACGCACCGGCCACGGTCGCCGAGCTGCTGGCGATCCTGGCCCACCACGAGTCCGGACAGGCCATCGCATCGATGGCCCCCGAGCCCGACGAACACTGAGCCTGCGGGCCCGGTCGCCACCCGGATGGTGCCCGGCGCTGAAGGTCGGCAGCGAGGTTCCTTCCCACTGGCTTCCCCAGCCCGACGATCCTTACGGGGTTCGGGCGACTGCGGCAACTGGCCGCCACCGGACTGCGCGCCTCGATCACCGATCGCGTGGTGGGACCCCACTGCCCGGTACTGCGCTCCCGGCCATGGCTCATTCGCGAAGGCCTCCTGGACAACGCCGAGAACCAGGAGGAACTGGCGGTCGCGAACATGCCTGAGCGCCAGCGCCACGCCCCCAGGCCCAGCGGGCCGCCGCGCAGCTGAACGACAGCATGATCATGAGGATGCCCTGTGATAAGAGGCCAGTTGGGGGCGTGGTGGAAGCGCCTCGCGGCCCCTTGGGGGGTCGACGGGTGTCCGTCAGTCCGCCGGTAACGGCGATCACCTCACCCACCGTGAAACTGGAGTCGGCGTCGGACGCGAGATGGACATAGGCGGGAGCCACTTCCTCAGGCTGCGCGACCCGCCCCATGGGCGACGAACTGCCCAGGTTGGTCAGGTAGCCGTCAGGGAAACGCTGACCAGCCAGATTGAGCACAGTCCACGTAGGGCCCGGCGAGACGACATTGGCCCGCACGCCGCGCTTTGCCAGATGGGAGGCGATCGATTTGTTGAATCCTCCCCCAGCTGAAGCAGGGGGATTCCTGGCTCACGCCGCCTGCGGGTCAGCGACCCGACAGGTCTTCCACGATCAACACCAGCCGGGTTGAAACCAGCCCGGGTTCGTACCGCAAAGCTTGGAGGTGCATGTGCCGTCTTGGCTCTCGATCAGCACGGCGTACGCGCTTGGTTCTCGCAACGCACGGCAGTCAGCCTACCCGACCGTGTGGGCGGTCTTTCGCCCTGAGGGCGAAACCCCGTTCCCTGCCCTGCTCCGCAGGAGTCCGATTCATCCCCGGCCCGAAGGCCGGGGCATCCTCGGAGGTCTCAGGTGAAGGCGACCATGGCGGCCTTCGACGCGGCGTAGTCCATCATCATCTCGCTGCCCTTGAGCGCTTCCTCAGAAGCCGTGGCGATCACCGCGTCGCCGTGGGAGAGGTACGGCAGGGCCGCCATCACGAGGTAGAAGTAGGCGTAGACCTTCGTTTTGAAGACACGGTCGAAGCCTTCGGCGGTCAAATCCCCCAGATCGTTCTGGCTGTTGAGATAGGCGGCGTTGCTCACCAGCACGTTCAGCCCGCCCAGGTCCTCAACCGTGCGCTCGATGACGTCGGTGCAAAACGACGGCTCGCACAGGTCGCCCGGCAGCAGCAGGCACCTTCGCCCCTCCTTCTCCACCGCTTCGCGTGTCTCGGCGGCATCACCGTCTTCCTCCAGCAGATAGACGATGGCCACATCGGCCCCCTCGCGGGCGTACAGGACGGCCACCGAGCGGCCGATGCCCGAGTCGCCTCCCGTGATCAGCGCGACCTTGCCGGCGAGTTTTCCCGATCCACGGTAGTGCGGCGCCAAGTACCTCGGGCGTATCTCCATGTCCGCCTCGAGGCCCGGACGCTGCTGGCGTTGGAATCGGTAGGGCGGAGACAGCTCCGCCTCCTCCTGCGGCATCGCCGGCAGCTCAGGCGGCGTACTGTCCGCGGCTTGTCCTTCCCTCATGACTACCCCTTTCGGCTTTCGCTTTCCGGCGCCGACGCTGTGACGCATGACCCGCGTGTCCCCGACCACTGAAGATCAAACTGGTGGATGGCCTCGAGCCCCTCACAACGCCCGGCGGCCTCGGCGTCATAGAACCGCGCCACCCGATCGGGTCCGCGTCAAACGCAGTCTGCGCGGACCCGCCGTGTACTCCAGTCGTTCGCTGGGGAGTTGGCGTCGTGCCTCTTACTTCGCGGATCGGTGAAGGTTCGTGATCTGGTGTGGTCTGTGGTGGTCCGGCTCCAAGGGGTTTCACGGCTGGGACCGAGGTGGTGGAGGGCCGGCGTCGGCGTCCGCCGACCTCCTTGTTCATCGGCAGAGCGATTCATCAGTGGAGTGGCAGACGGAGCTGAGCCAAGGCAGGTGGCTCCCTGCATTACGCGAACGCCATGCAGAATGCCTGCCCGTTCGACGAGGAACAGGGCGGAGCAATCCACGGGGCGTCGCGCCCGGGTGAGGAGCGCGGCGGCGGCCGCGTTCAGGGACTGCGCCGGCGTTTCCCGCTCCGGACCCCGCTTGGTGAGCGATCTGCGCATCGAGCGGCAGACCGCGCGCGCCTCGCTGGCGGCACAGTGGACGAGAGACGGACAAATCTCGGGCGCAAAGGCTCCTCCTGCGAGCTGTACCTCGCCTGGGCGGGGCCCAATCGAGGCCGACGGATCGGACGACAGTTTCGGGGAACTCGGGACGTCGACCTCGTCCGGACGTGCCGGACGACGGCGGGAAAGGAAACGACATGTCCAACCCTCAGCAACCCGAACAGCGACGCAGCCACAAAGGCGGTGCCACACCGCAGCACAGCGGTGAGCTCAAGGCCCGGCAGAGCGAGGACACGGACGGCGGCCACGCCCATGGCACCGACAAGGGGAACAAGGGTGGCGGAGAAGGCGGCAAAGTGCCTCCGGACCAGCGGCCCGATCACCCCTGAGCCTCCGGGCCCTGCGACTACCTGAGAGAACAGCGAGGAGGAGTCTCATGCCGGCCGGTTCGAGTTCCAAGCGGGAGCGACAGTACGAACACATCAAGGGAAGCGCCCAGGGCCGGGGGGAGTCCGCCGGGCGGGCCAAGGAAATCGCCGCCCGGACCGTCAACAAGGAGCGCGCCAGGTCGGGCGAGTCCAAGAGCGCGAGCAAAGCCTCGACCCGTGACCCCAAATCCGCGTCCGAGCGCGGCGGGCAGCGCTCGCACAGCGGCGCGCAGGGACCGACCAAGGACCAGCTGTATGAAGAGGCCAAGAAGCGCGACATCCACGGCCGCTCCTCGATGACCAAGAAGCAGTTGCGGAACGCCCTCGGCCACTGAGGGGGGATGATGCGCTCCGAGGTGGACCGGATCGCGCGGCCCTGGGGGATCGTACGCCCTAGGTGTGCTGACTGGACACGTTGGTGACGCGGCTGGCTGGGGTTTGGCCGGTGGGGTGGACTCATATCTGGACGCCGGTGTCGCGGCTGATGCGGTCGAGGAATGGGTGCCGACCGCGTCGCTGCTGCACTCCAACGGGGACGCGATGGACGTCGCGGTCGCTCACGGCCGGACCGTCGGGGTGCGCGGGCGGCCCGGTGACCGGGTGAACCGCGGCCGGCTCGGCCCGAAAGATTTGTTTGGCTGGCAGGCCGACCAGGCCAAAGACCGGCTGACCATTCCCCTGGTCCGGGACGGCCAGGATCTCATCCCCTGTGGCTGGGACACCGCGATGGACAGGGTCGCTGCCAGGACGAGACAGCTGCTGGACGAGAGCGGCCCCGGAGCCATCGGCTTCTACACCGCCGGCCAGCTGTTCCTGGAGGAGTACTACACGCTGTCGGTGATCGCCCGCACCGGGATCGGCACCAACCATCTCGACGGAAACCCGCCTGTGCACCTCCACTGCGGCCGAGGCCTTGAAGGAGACATTCGGTTGCGCCGGCCAGCCCGCCTCCTACACGGACGTCGGCCATGCTGATGTCATCGCCCTGTTCGGGCACAACGTGGGCCGAGACACAGCCGGTGTAGTGGATGCGCGTCCTGGACCGCCTTGATGGACCCGATCCGCCCCGCCTGGTGTGCGTCGATCCGCGTCCCACCCCGGTGGCCCGCCGCGCGGTCATCCATCTTGCGCCTCGTGCGGGAACCAACGTGGCCCTGCTCAATGCCCTGCTGCACGAGGTCATCCGCACCGGCCGGACAGTTCGACACTTCATCGAGGCGCATACCGTCGGCTTCGAGGAACTCGCTGAGCGCGTCGCACCCTGCACACCCTCCTGGGCCGCCGGCATCTGCGATGTACCGGCCAAATAGATCGCCGAGACTGCGGAGATCATCGGCCATGCCGAGCGGCTGCTGTCTACCGTCCTGCAGGGTGTCTACCAGTCCCACCAGGCAACCGCGGCCGCCTGCCAGGTCAACAACCTCCAGCTGATCCGGGGCATGCTCGGCCGACCCGGCTGCGGAGTTCTCCAGATGAACGGCCAGCCCAGCGCCGAGAACACTCGCGAGTGCGGTGCGAACGGCGACCTGCCGGGCTTTCGCAACTGGGAGAACGACGCCCACGTCGAGGGCCTCGCCAGAATCTGGAACGTCGAGCCGTCCCGCATTCCGCACTACGCCCCGCCCACTCCCGCGATGCAGATCTTCCGGTTCGCGGAGCAGGGCTCGATCCGGATGCTGTGGATCACCGGCACCAACCCGCTGGTCTCGCTGCCCGAGCTGAACCGGATCCGCGGGATCCTCGGCCGGCAACGGCTCTTCACCGTCGTACAGGACCTCTATCTCACCGAGACCGCTCAGCTCGCGGACGTGGTCCTGCCCGCGGCGACCTGGGCGGAGAAGATCGGCACCCTCACCAACGCCGACCGCACCGTCCACCTCTGCGAGAAGGCGGTCGACCCGCCGGGCGGGGCTCGCCCGGACCTGGCGATTTTCCTCGACTACGCCCGCCGGATGGACTTCCGCGACAAGGACGGCCGCCCGCTCATCGGCTGGCACGACGCGGAGTCGGCGTTCGAGGCGTGGAAGCAATGCAGCCGCGGCCGGCCGTGTGACTACACCGGTCTGACCTAGCAGCGGCTGCGCGGTACGAGCGGCATCCAGTGGCCTTGCACCCAGCGCTCCCCCCACGGCACCGAGCGCCTGTACACCGACGGCATCTGGTGGGCCGTGCCCGACGACTGCGAGACCTACGGCAAGGACCTGGTGACCGGCGCATCCGTGGCCGAGACCGAATACCGGGCGCTCAACCCCCAGGGCAGGGCGGTGCTGAAGGCCGCCGGATACGTCCCGCCCCACGAGACGACCGACGAGACGTATCCGCTCCAGCTGACCACGGGTTGCACCCTCTACCACTTCCACACCCGCACCAAGACCGGTCCTGTCCCCCAGCTGAATGGCGCCGCCGGCGTCGGACCTCGATCATTCACGTGCGCGCGCCGAGGTGAGGGGGTGGCCGGGTGCTGCGCCAGAACTTCCCAAGGGCAGCACCGACCTCAGCAGACACAGCCGCAACGATCTCGGTGCCGTCGCCACTGCCCTCAACAGCTGCCCCCGCAAGACCCTCGGATGGCGGACACCAGCCGAGGCATTCACCGAGTATGAACGGGTAAGCGCTGAGCTCACCGGCGAAGACGCAGGTAACCGGGTGAGCGTGGAGCGCGCAACATCCTCGACTACGCCGTGGGGTTGACTCGCAATACCCTGACCGAAGTTACACCTACATCCGACCTGGACAGCGTTCACGCCGCCTGGGTTCTCCTGATCGCCAACATGGCCGACAGTACACAAGTTGCGGACAATCAGCCATGAGCAGGAGACCGACCACGGACGCCCGGCCGGAAAGAAGTGATCGCCATGACAAGTGTTCTCGCCAACGACAACCTCGTCACCTTGCTGCGGCGCATCATCACCGACGCAAGCGACAACATGGACAAGCTCCGCGGGCTGTCGGACGGGTCTGCCGCACGATCGGGTGACATCTGAACTGGCTTGCCCTGTGGGGCGGGTGGGAAGGATGTCACTGTGCCCAAGCCTTATCCGGAGGAGTT
>NZ_JBICXT010000053.1:0-23235 GCF_043200415.1 Streptomyces sp. NPDC048419
AACTCCTCCGGATAAGGCTTGGGCACAGTGACATCCTTCCCACCCGCCCCACAGGGCAAGCCAGTTCAGATGTCACCCGATCGTGCGGCAGACCCATTCCACCAGCCCACGATCGACTACGTCGCTCGCCGAACCGCAGAGGGCAAGACGAAACGCGAGATCATCCGATGCCTCAAACGCTACGTGATCCGCGAGGTCTACCACCTCATCCGACTGCCCCGAAGACGGTCTCTGCGGGGAGTTGACAACTATAGGAGCGTCAACGCCCTGGCCGAGAGTTTCTGGCAGGGCCTGAAGCGAGAAACGATGCACGGGAAACTGTTCTTGACGATGCGGCAGGCGAGGCTGGAGATATTCCAGTGGCTCACCTACTACAACGCCCGCCGCCACAGCGCCCTGGGCTACCTCTTCCCGATGGAGTTCGAACAACAGCACCATAAGACAGCTAAACTCTCACTCGCAGCATGAACCCCCTGTGTCCACACTCCGGGGGTCACCTCAAACGTGACAACACCCCTCCGCCTCCTCAGCGTGCCGGGCGGGGCTTCCTTACGACAGAGCGCCGCTGGCCATGTGGCCCGCCCGCTGAGGCGGGCCACGCCGCGCCGTGCGCGGCGTCTTACTTCTTCATGGCGATCTCGTTGCGCAGCACGGTGTAGTCGACCATTGAAGAGTCGAGGTAGGCGCGTACCTCCACGATCGTGTCGCCGTCGAACCGGCAGACCCAGCAGTAGCGGTTCGCGAACGGCGCGCCTTCCAGGCTGGTCGAAGTGGACAGCAGTTCAGCGATCGCCGTGTCGCCGTCGATGTACATACGCTCCACCTTCAGCTGGACGCCGCCCTGGAGCACGCGGTCAAGCCGGGTGAATGTCGCCTCGATGAATTCCGTCTTGGTGCGGTAGCGGCCGCCCAGCGGATGAGTGCCTTCCACCGTCCAGTCGACATCGTCGGCCACTCGCTCCCAGAACTTGGGCTGGGTGGCCGGGCTTTGCAGATTGTCGAACAGAGCGATGCGGTCATCACGGATGTCGGTCATGCTGTCCTACCTTCTTGAGTGTGTCCCGGGAGTTCGCGACTCTGGGACAGCGCGGGTGGGGCAGGGATGGCTTTCATGCTGGCTGCCCTCGATGGCTCACGTGGCTGATCCCCCCTGCCCCGCCACTTCTTCCGGACTGCTGATTAGGCTCTGCGGACCATCGCTTGGTAGGGCGAGGACAGGCGGGAGGAGTCGCGACGCACGCCGTACCAGGAGGGGACCAGGGCCGTGACCGCCAACGCAGGCTTCGACATCGGCGCACTCGCAGGCGCACCAGCGGTCGAAGAGGTGGGTAAGGCCGCCGCTCTTGCACAACTTAACGAGGGGCCAAGTGCCTTGGCTCTCTTCGCGGTGCTTGACCGATACCAGTTCTACCGATCCGTCGGCCCAGGCTACGACGAAGTCCTCGTGCCCCTCGCAGACGACGAAGTCGATGGTGTCCTGCGTGAGCATGGCGAGACAGTCCCATGCGGCTACTTCCGCCTGGAACCGGTAACGCCCCAGCGTGTCCGAGCCGCTGTCTTCCTCCGGGGCCAGTTCGAAGGGTGCTTGCGCTGAACCGTTCGGACCGTCCGGCTCAGTGGGTGTTCCGACGTTTTCGGCCCCGGCACCCATGCCCGCTGTATCGACCATCGACGTCCCCGCTCCAGCCCTGCATGAGAGCACGTCCCCACCGCTCCGTTGGGACGGCGGGTTTGAAGATCTCTACCCATATCACACTCCAGCACCAGTGCGTAACGGTGTGTGACAACGACCTGCCCACCTCGCTGTGCGGCTTCCGATGGTCGAAGGAGGAAGGCCATCCCGTGAGAGGCTTGCCGGACTGCCGCGAATGCCTCCGCGAACTCCAGCTCGGTTCATGCGGTCGCTGCGCATTATCCGACGTCAGGTCACGGACCAGGCGGGCTTTTCCCCCTCGCCACCTCATGAACGCCCTTGAGGCGGCGCGCGCAGAAATCGTCGAAAGGCTCAACCCCCGCCGGAGGAACCGCAGTAGCCCACGCGCCGTCAAACGCGTCCACGTCCACGCCTACAGGAAGAAACTCCCAACCGAAACCACAACCCGCCACCCGGACCCGCCCCACATCAAAATCCTGGCCGTTTCTTAAATAAGTGGCATTGCTGCGCAGACGACGCCAAGCCGTCGCCCAACGCTGCTACTATCAGCGGCGGCTGCACACGATCGAGGGGCGGCCCGGGAAAGAGAACACGGGCCGACAACCAGCCCACTGCACTCACCCAATGCTGCTGGAGTACTAACGTGACCTTCAGCCTGAGTGCCCCCGGATCCTTTCACGGATCCAGACGCCAGCGGGCTTGAGCACATCGGTTCCAGTGAACTTGCTTCCCGAACAGGCCCCCTTCTTGAAGATGTCGCCGTCATGGTCGCCGTCTGCAATGCTCCAGTTGACCCAGCTGATCTTCTTCCTGGCCATCAGGGCGACATACTTTTGAGACATAGGGAAATCATTTCCGTAGCCCTGCCATGACTGGGTGCCCCACTCCGAGACGAATACAGGAATCTTAGAGGACGCACGGTCCAGGGTTGCCAGGTACCTCTCCCGGTGTCGCGCCGCATAGAAGTGATATGTATACATGATGTTGGGCGCACGCAACTGATCATTAATGACCTCACGCTCATTCCCTGGGCCGTGAGCACTAACGGCGGATTCTCCGAGGGTTGACCAGTCTGGAGTACCTACAAGGATCACGCTGTCGGGAGAATAGGTACGGATCGTCGGGATTACTTTTTCAGCATATCTCTTGATCCTTGACCACGGCACATTATGGGGCTCATTGACGATCTCGTAGAGCACATTAGGCTGGCCCTTATGCTTTTTCGCGATCCTGCTGAAAAATGTTTGGGCCCTTTCGAGATCCTCGTTGGGGTCGCCCGGGTTAATGGCGTGCCAGTCGACAATTACGTACATGCCGCGAGCGCTTGCCATGTCAATGATTCTGCTCGCCAATTCCGTGAACTTCTCTGGATTGCTCTCATACCCGCCTTGGCGCGCGTAGGTGGAGACGCGAAGGACGGTCGATTTCCAGTCGTAGGCCATTGCGTCAATCACGCCATCGGACAAACAGTGGGCGTACCACTGTGTGCCGTGAGTACTCATGCCGCGCAGTTGGATGGGCTTACCGGACTGGTTACACAAATGGGTGGCGCAG
Source organism: Streptomyces sp. NPDC048419 (assembly GCF_043200415.1). Lineage (NCBI taxonomy): Bacteria > Bacillati > Actinomycetota > Actinomycetes > Kitasatosporales > Streptomycetaceae > Streptomyces > Streptomyces sp. NPDC048419. The sequence goes on from NZ_JBICXT010000053.1 coordinate 3,209, forward strand.
ACTCGGAGTTTGCCATTGATCTCGACGGGGGTGGGGACCGCGCCGTCCAAGGCAGAGGGCGCGGGCGAATTTGCGAGGCTTAGGATGAATGCAGCTGACGCAACGAAGGCGGTGCGGACGAACCGGCTCCCGGTGGGCTGAAAAAAGCGCACTAACCTCTCCAGACCATGTGTCGAATTACTTGCCACGCTTTACTGGCGATCGGCGTTTTACCCAAATTCGGTACCTGCTACTCGGAAAGTGGTCACCCATGGACAGCTGGGAGAGAAATCGGTAATTTTTGCTTGAGTCCAACTGCTGGCCGATCTTGTCGGAGCGCGCCTTGGTAGTTGTGTTAGTTAGTACAACAATATCGAAGTAGCCATTCCGAATCGCTGCCTTATAACCGTCGTCGCCTTTATGCACAGCCCCTCTGGGGTCGGTGTAGTTGATGTAATACGTCGACGCCCACTGCTGCGGATCCGACTCGTTGCGCAAATAGTATGTGGCTGGCCATCTCGTTTCTAAGAGGTAGTGGCCATTTCTCGTGAGTAGAGGCTCGAGGAATGCGACAAGGCCGCTACTGTCCGGCCAACTGTAATAGCGCGACTGGGCCTGAGCGACGCCCATCATCAGCAGGACAACCCAAATGCTAATGACGGCGTATAGTTGACGGAATCGAGCACCGGCCAGTCGAGTCAGTGCCACACCCGCCATGGGCGCCGCAAAGAGCAGGCCATACCCGATGTGTTTGTGCAATGAGGTCTCAGTATGCAGATGCATCTGATAGAGGGGTGCGAGAAAAGCGGCGCTAGTAAGGGTGAGCCCAAAGGCCAACCTCCACAGCCTAGACGGGAGTCCTTCCGTCGAGTCAGAGGCAGCCTTTCTGACGCACCCCTGCTTCGCATAAAGGATGGTTCCGAGCAGGGCGAGCGCGACCATCAGTCCACCCCACAGAGCTGAATCACTCAGCAGATCGATCACGGAGGCGGTGCCTCGTTCGCGTTCTGTGGTGGTACGTTTCAATCCCTCCAGGTACGAGGCGCTGACGACTCGTAGTGCGCAGAGAAGGATGGCCCCCGTTGTTGTAGGCAGGAGCAGGCCGCACAGGATCAGCTGTCGACGCCCGCAGTGCCGGAAGACGACAAAGGCTGCGATCAGCAGCACTACAGGCACGTACACCAGGGCGGCGTACTTTACGGCTACTGATAGGGCGAGCACAGGCGCCGCGATCAGGCAGAGCAGCGGGCTGCGGCTGTCGGCGGACTGAACAACAATCCACGAGGCGAGAGCCAACAGAAAGATTACCGGTGCGTCATGGGTAGCCAGGTTGCCCAAGGTCAGGGTGGATTGTGTGACGCTGAAGACTGCAGCCGTGCAGAGGGCTGCCCGTTCTTGGAACAGCAGCCGGGACAGCGAGTACAGCAGTGCAGTTGCCCCAAGCATGAAGACCAGGCTGAGGGCCCGGGCTCCAGCGAGGCCGCACACGGAGTCGATCAGCGCAGCGAGCACCGGGTAGAGCAGAGGGGAGCCGGAGAAGTATTGAGTGAACTCCCCATGATACGGAGCACCGTTGATCAAATGATCTAGGTGCAGATGGCCTGCGTACAAGTAAAGTGCCTCGTCTTCGAACGCCGTGTTCGTCAGCCGCAGAGAGAGCACCGTTTGCACGAGTAGGATGCAGAGCAGGATTGCGCGGCAGAACCAAAGATTTCTGCGATTGGGCGCGAGTGAAACCTTCACATGCTGAGCATCAGACCCTTTACGGCTTTCGTGGCCTGATGATGGAGGCATTGGCTGTTCGATGATCCGGCTTTGAACACTGAGATCCGTCATACGGTGAGCCGACGCGAACTGATGCTGACATTTCCCACGCCAGCGGCACCAGGCTGAAGAATAACGCGGCCCACAACTACGGCGTAGAAGAGTCCGCCGGCTAGAACCAAGGCGAAGTCTGGCGGATACAGAGTGAATGCTCGCCAAGCTGCGGCGCATACCCAAACCAGTGCGGAGCCACCGCCCCAGGCCCACACACCCACACGGAAGCGTCGGCCCACAGCTTCCTTTGCCGCAGATGAACCTGTGGGGCGCCAGGTCATGCGCTTGCTCAACAGAATGTCCCAGATGGCGAACAGATGCGACCAGCCGTACATCATGCGTACGGCCCATGCTTCCAGCCCGTACGAACATCGGTGCCACAACGGGAAGATCAAAGTTGCGTAAAGGACACTCGGGAGCACCAAGGCTGCGTATCCGACCTTGAACTTGTCCGGCATGGCGAGCAGTAGGGAGATCGGGATGAGCGGCGCGAGAAACGTGAAGAGCGCCGTGTGGATGTAGTAGAAGAAGCCGGACATATAGCAGAGGCGGGTTGCAAGGGAGAGCTTCGCGGACCAAAATTTTCTACTGCCCAGCAGGCTCATGGAACCAGAGCACCACCGGTACTGCTGGTTGAAGAACGAAGTTGCATTGTCCGGGCAGATTCCGGTGGCAACGTTGATCGGTACATACCGCAAGTCCCATCCCAGGCCCCTCAAGTCGAAGCCCGTGTGCACGTCCTCGGAGTGCTCGATGAGCGTGGTGCCCCCGTTGGAGTCAAGTGCAGTACGCCGATACACCGCACAGCTGCCAACGCAGATTGATCCATTGAGATTCTGCCTGGAAACTTGGATGGCTCGGTAAAACAACTCCTGGACTGCCCCCGCACCACGCTCGATCCAGGTCTGCTGATCGAGTACCCGAAAATACTGGGGCGATTGGACGATGCCAATGTTCGGATCATGTTCCATGTACGGCAGTAGCTCCTCGAGCAAATCTGCCCGAGGCGCAAAATCTGCATCAAGCACAAGAACATATTCCTCATCGGAGATACTCAATCCGTAATGGAGGTTTCCGGCCTTTTTATACCAGCCACGGTTTGTGCGACTTCCGTAAACAAAACCGAATTCTGACGCCAAGACGGCCAGTTCAGGGTTGTGGGAGTCGTCCAATACGTACGGAGTCACTTTGCCGGGGTACCGGTCAGCGAGTTTCCGTACGTACTTCCAGGTATTGTGCAAAACTTCGGCCGGCTCGCCACAGACGGGCAGGAACACCCCGACCGTCGGGTACATTTCGGGACGCCACTGCTCCACCATGCAACGGTGAGCCTTGAGATCAAATTCACGGGAAAAGGCGTTCACACGAAGGGAGGCCAAATAGTACAGGATCGTGAAGATCAGAAAGGGTAGATAGAGACACAGCCATGGCGATGACCAGACCAACTTGAACTGTCCATAGACAAGGCAGCTGATACTGATGAGTGAACTGACGGTCAGCATCCAGACCCGTTGTCTAACATACGAGTATTTCTCACGATCGTTCGGCGGCTCTGGAAGCACGCAGGACGACGTCCTGGAGATTTCGATGGACGAGCTCGCGGCATTCGAAAGGGTATTGCTCTCTGCTACTTCGAGGGTCATTCCAGGATCCCCTACAAGCCGTCGTAGTACAAGATCGGGCCCTTCAGCCTGGTCCCACAATCCTTTCGGCCGAGAGGTCGGCAAGTCTCATCGGCTGCGCCGCTTAACGGCATGCGAATCATCATGGCCGAAAGTTCGGCTTTGATCTGCGCGACCAACTACCCTCGGTCTGCATTTCATCCATTTGCCCCCGATGCAGCGCTCCGCAGGCGCCAGCCCGCTCGCGTATACCTCATTCCCCGGCCTATCACACGGAAGATGGGCCGTCAGCAGCCAGACAGGCGACAAGTTTTTCGCGTTAACCTCGACGTTTCGTGAGTCCCGGCGGCGCGCGGGTCATAGGCGGATGACGATCAGGGCGATGTCGTCGTGGGCGCCGCTGCTGACGCCGAGCTGCGCGAGCAAGGCGTCGGCGAGGCGTTCGGGGTTGTGGCGGCCATGGCGGGCGAGCGCGTCGGTGAGGCGTTGCAGGCCGGCATCGATGTCCTCGCCGCGGCGTTCGATGAGGCCATCGGTGTAGAGCACGAAGGTATCGCCTGGGGTGTAGGGCAGGCCGGCTTGGAGGCGGGGTACGTGTTTGGGGCGGGCCCCCAGCGGAGGGTCGGTGGCCTGGTCGAGAAGGTTGCAGGTGCCGTCTTGGTGGAGCAGGACGGGGGGCGGGTGGCCGGCGCTGCTGTACGTGATGCGGCGAGCGTGCGTGTCCACGACGGCTTGGACGACGGTGGTGGCCAGCGCACCCTCCACATAGCGTGCATATAGGCCCAGGACGTCCAGGGCCCTCGCGGGCCCTTCGACGGCCCGGACGGACGCGGACAGCGCGCTGCGGAGCATGCCCATGACGGCGGCGGCCTCCAGGCCGTGGCCGACGACATCGCCGACCGCGACGGCGAATCTGTTCTCGGGCAGGTCGACCACCTCGTACCAGTCGCCGCAAACGTTCAGGGACCCGGTGGCGGGCAAGTAGCGCACCGCGGTGTCCCGGTGCCGAGCCAGGTGGGGCGAGTGGAGCATGGCCTCCTGCAAGGTGAGGGCGACCTGGCGTTCCCGGGCGTGTGCTTGGCGCAGTTCCTCGTTCAGTCGATGGAGTTCGCGCGCCCGCGCGTACAGTTCGACCTCCATCGCCTCCACGTCGCTGAGCGCCCCGCCTTCTCGCGGGCGAGGGTGGGAGAGGATGAACGAGGTCACGTCCTCCCCCCGGTGGATGATCCACTCCACCTGCCCATCTGGCCCGAGCACCGGGGTGTTGATCGCGGACCACCACCGCTCCTCGAACACGCCGGGCCGGTCGGCCACGGGAATGTCGTACTCCATCGGCGCCATCGTGTCCGGCTCCTTCGAGCGCAGAACCCGGTGCAGGGAGGCGTGCAGATTTCGCGCCCCGTCAGCATCCGGGTCCGCCGGATTGTCAGGGAAGGCATCGAAGAGGTACCGCCCGAGCAGATCCTCCCGAGTGCGGCCGGTCACCCGGCAAGCCGCCTCATTGACGTCGGCGAGCACCAGATCCGGGCCCAGCACCATATAGGGGCTAGGGGTGACCGCGAACAGCGCCTGGTAGTCGATCCCCGGCCTCGCCACACGCTGCGGCCGTGCATCCTCATCAGGGCTGTTCTCGTCCCTCACCCTTACGTTCTACCGTTCGTCGGCGCCCTCGGCACCTGGGCACATCGCCTGCCATCGGCCCGTAAGTATCTGCAGCGTGCCTTCGTGACGACAGTCTCAGGGACCGCAAAGGCGCTGGCGCAACCGTGCCGAACGGTTGCCCGCCAACTCTGCCGATCAGCTCCCCAACTCAAGCGCCACAGCAGGTCGTGTGATCACTCTGGCCGGACTCGCCAACTTGGCGCGCACGTTCTGGAGCGGCCGCTGCGGATCACCCTGCTCGCACAGAACGCGGCCGGATGGGCACGGCTGTGCCGCCGGGTGTCTGACGCGCACACCGAGGCAGGCGGCGCGGCGCCGGTCGTGTCCTGGCCCACCCTGCGTACGTACGCCGACCAGGACCTGGTGGTGCTGCTCGGCCCGGCCTCCGAACCGGCGGGGGCCCTGTCCGACGGCCGCCCCGACGTCGCCGAGCAGCTGCTCGCGCCGTGGCGGGAGCTGGCCGGAGAGCAGCTGCGGCTGGAAGCCGTATACCTGGGACGGCAGGGCACCGGCATGGGCTCCCTGCGGCTAGCCGCACGCACCGTGGGCCTGGCCGACCAGCTCGGCGTCCGCACAGTGGTGACGAAACGCGGTCCGCTACGCCGACCCCGGTCAGCACCGGCTGGCCGACGTGCTCGACGCTGCTCGGCTGTTGCGGCCCGTCGACCGCCGGCACCTGGACGGCGGCGAACGCTGGTTGAAGGACCCGGCCGTCATGGCGGCGGCCGCCGACCGCATCGCCCAGGCCGTCGGCGACGACCCCACCCGGGCCGTACGTCTGCTGGCCGAGACCGGATCCGGACACCGTCGATCTCTTCCAGCTCGAAAGAACACGCGCATGCTCATGGCCATCCGGGCCGGGCTGCAGGGGACCAACGACGCTCCCTAGCGTGGTTGCGTGTGGGGCCGGTGGGAGGCTTGAGGAGGTCAGGGAGCCCGGTCTCTGCCGGATGCCGCAACGGGTGGTCGCGGTTGGCGGTGCACTCGGTGCCCCGCCCGGCCCGTTTTCGGTTCACCTGAGACCTCCGAGGATGCCCCGGCCTTCGGGCCGGGGATGAATCGGACTCCTGCGGAGCAGGGCAGGGAACGGGGTTTCGCCCTCAGGGCGAAAGACCGCCCACACGGTCGGGTAAGCTGACTGCCGTGCGTTGCGAGAACCAAGCGCGTACGCCGTGCTGATCGAGAGCCAAGACGGCACATGCACCTCCAAGCTTTGCGGTACGAACCCGGGCTGGTTTCAACCCGGCTGGTGTTGATCGTGGAAGACCTGTCGGGTCGCTGACCCGCAGGCGGCGTGAGCCAGGAATCCCCCTGCTTCAGCTGGGGGAGGATTCAAATAGCCGGGACCTGTTCGAGATCGGCCACGATGCGCTGGACGGTGCGCGCGGAGATGCGGCAGACGGCTGCCACCTCCCTACGACCGCGCGCCCGGGTCCCTGGCCATGGCCAGCAGCACCCGGGCGCGGCTCCTCGGGAAAGTCCACCGCCGACTCTGCTCCATGATGTACGAAAGGCTCCCTCGTCCCGTCGTCCCGTCGTGCCGGTGCGCCGCGCTGACCCCGCTGCCCATGGTGCCGGGATCGGTAGGCTCGATAAAAGTCGGCCAGGCGGCTCCTGGCGAGGCGGTTGGGAGACACGATGGTTGGTCGGTCCTCGGTCGAGGTGACCGGCTCGGGCCCGTTTCTGGAGGCCCGGGTTAGCGTCGTGCTGGCCTGTGTGCCGCCGCAACTGCTGAGGATCCTTGAGATGACGGGCACCGACCAGGTTCTGCGGGCCTTTGCCACTACCGCCGACGCCGAGGCGGCCGGACCTCCCGCCTGAGAGCCGGTACCGCGGCGTTACCGGGGCCCTGCCCCTGGAACCAAACAACCTCGCCGGGACAAAACGCTCTTGTGACCACGAGCAGAATGCCCTGCCCCGATCACGGAAAGCGCAACATCACCGTTGACGGCGTCGTGCCATTCACCTGGACGGCTACCATCCCAACTGCACGTCGACACCATCCGATCAGGCCCAGCGAGCTGACACCCAGCCAGGCCCGCGCGGCCGGCTGACATCCGGACAGACTCCGGGCATGCCGGTGCGTGATGCCCGAAGCCACCCAGACCAGCCGGCGCACCGGAGCCGGCCCCAAAACGGCCGCGATCGAGCTGCAGGCGCAGGCCCGGCTGAAATGGCGCAGCACGGTCATCGCGCGGTCGCAGCCGACAAGTCGTTCTTCGCCCAGGTAGGGAGATCGCTAGGGGGTCAGATCGGAGCACGGCGTAGGGGTTTGTGGGCGAGGCAGGCGTGAGGACGGATCGTCCGGGTGCCTGGAGTGGTGCCGTTCCCCGGGGGAAGGCCGTTCCCGCTCACAGTTCGGCCTTTCCCTCGCCTCGCATCGAACCGATTGCGGCCCGGCGGTGGGCCCGGTCGCCCGCCGTGGGATGCGGGCTTGCCCAGCCCCGTGCGCCGTGCTGTGTCCCACGGACGTGATCCCGCGGGGCTGAGCAGCTCGGTTTCTTGATCAGTCGTTAGCCAGGTCGTGGATCGCGGTGACGAGGTGGTGCCTCTGTGGACTTGCTGGTGGCCCACTGGCTGGAATCCGAGTTCGGTGATCGGCGCGGGGCGGGCGGAGGGCGAACGCGGCTCTGAGCTGTTTCCGCCGGGGACCGGCCGGGCCGCCATAGTCGCTGTCGCCGCTGTCAGCGTGGTCGCCGCATTGGGGCGGCCATGGTGTAGGACCTGTGCGGACCGACGTCACGTGGCGCGCGCCGTGGGGAGCGGACGGGACGGGTTCGGCTTGTTCCGGGTGAGGCGCCTGGTCATGAGTGACTGTGTGTGAAATGCAGGGCATTGATGGCTCCCTCGCCCGCACTCCGGGACGCTTGCGATTAGATCCTTATCCTTTGCCCTGGACAGACCGGATCATCCGGGAAAAGTCGTACCTGGGGCTGGACCGCTGGTCAGCGCGTTGTGTCAGCCACCATGGACTGCGGCTGCTCGTCAACCGGAGCGATGCGGCTGTGGACGCGGAACCGCAAGGTCGCATCGCCTGGCGCGGGACGCAGGTCGACGACGACCGGGCCGGCGAAGGTGTAACCCCGCTCGTCAGCATAACGGCGCACCTGGTTGACCAGTACGGGCTCCACCGGCCAGCCACTCTCCGCCAGCTGCCGGTGGACCTCCGAAGCAGTTCGATCACGAAGGCGTTCGGTACCACGACACGCTGCCCACCGACGATCAGGGCCTTTTCGTCACACTGCCGCAGCAGCATCGCCACGGCCTCGCCCCGCTCCCGCTTAGCGGGAAGCACGAAGCCCCACAGGCTCGTCGTCCACCGCTCCATCACGCGTTCACCTGAGACCTCCGAGGATGCCCCGGCCTTCGGGCCGGGGATGAATCGGACTCCTGCGGAGCAGGGCAGGGAACGGGGTTTCGCCCTCAGGGCGAAAGACCGCCCACACGGTCGGGTAAGCTGACTGCCGTGCGTTGCGAGAACCAAGCGCGTACGCCGTGCTGATCGAGAGCCAAGACGGCACATGCACCTCCAAGCTTTGCGGTACGAACCCGGGCTGGTTTCAACCCGGCTGGTGTTGATCGTGGAAGACCTGTCGGGTCGCTGACCCGCAGGCGGCGTGAGCCAGGAATCCCCCTGCTTCAGCTGGGGGAGGATTCAATGCGCTCGAGCCATCCCATCGCCTGCACCTGCCCCACCGCCCACCAGGCAGGCTCACCCATAAGGATGGTTCGAAGACCAACCGGCCTTTGACCTGCACGGACAAGCTGGCTCGGGCCGCCGGCTTGGACTTTGGGGCCCGCCAGCCCCCGGCCCGGGCCGGTGTTCTCCTTGGCCTGTTCGGCGTGGGCGCGATCGCCGTGCCGTGGCGGCCCCGCCGGTGCAGTGCCTGATCCCCGCGAACGTGATCCTGCTCGGCGCTCTGTGGTGGTGGGTCGTGCAGATGGTGGCGCTCGCCCTGGCCCCGGGCGTGTTCGTGCTGGGCGCGGTCTACACGGTCGGCGCCCTGATGGGCCCGATCTTCCAGACGACGAATGCGGCCTACCGTTACGCCCTGACCCCCGACCGCCTCCAGGGCCGCGTCTACGGAGTCTCCCGAATGATCGGCTGGTGCACCGTCCCCTTGGGCGCCCTCCTCGGCGGCGTCTCTCTGCAAACCATGGGCGCGGTGTGCCGACCTTCGCCGCGCTGGCGACCTGCCTGGCAATCGTCGCGGCCGCGTCGACGGCGAGCCGGCACATCAGGTGGGCCTCGAGGCCCGGAACTCTCACAAGCCTGAGGGGGTATAGGTCGCGGCTCACCAGGATCTTCATAGCCGTTGATCGTTTGCCGATGAGATGTGCAACGTTGATCCCCGCGACCTCGGTCCAGGTAGTCGGTGGCCTTGGCGGTGGTGGGTCGTTGCGGAGACGTGTGTACGAACGTCTTGGTCCAGCGATGGAGCAACTGGTCTGTTCGCGAACCCACTTGGAAGGCGTCGCCGATCGCGGCCGCCCAAGCATCGTCGTTACTGATGAGTATCGATCATGCCCGACTTTACCGCGCCGAATGGAGTTCGGCCAACATGTCACCATCGGCAGCGAATGTGATAACCGCGGCAATCAGCGCGCCCACCGCCAGCAAGCAGCGCGCTCAACCCGATGAATACCCAAACAAATTCGTGTGTGTCGGCCGCGTTGCTCTTGGCTTGCTGAACTGCGTTCCGGTACGTCAATCCGTATGTGGCGCTGCCCGCTGATGCTAAGCGATCAAAGCGATTACCATGGCGATCAACCCGATCGCCACCAGTGCCACTACCACCATGATGAGGACGAGCGGCATCGGACCCCAGCCCTTGCGCAGCTCGGATTGGGGATGGGAAATGCCGGACGTGCCACCTGCCTCGGCGGGTGGGGTCTCGCCGGGCGGTACCCCGCCGCCGGGTTCGAGTCCTGGAGTTCGTGACGGCTCGGGATCAGGGCTGGTCATGCTACAGCCTTCTCTCAGTTATGGGCCGACTGCGGCCGCTTGGCCTTTGGCCGGCCGTGCTGGTCAGTTATGCCATGAGGCAGGCGCAAGCAGGGAGCGCAGTCATGCGGCCATATTCCTGGCCCCCGCGCGACGAGGGGATCGGATTCTGCATTGCCGGTAATAGCGGAAGCTCTGCCAGAGGGGACCCTTCACTGGTTGGGACGCGCGGCGCTGATGTCGCCGAGGGCCGAGCCGGGATCGCGCTCCATGGCCAGGTCACCGATGGAGACGATGCCCACGGGGTGCCTTTCCTGGTCGACGACCGGTACCCGTCGGACGGAATGCTTGCGCATCACGCGCACCGCGACGGCCAGGTCGTCGTCGGGCCCGACTGTGACCAGCTCCTCGCTGCACGCCTGGGCCACCGTCGTACGGTCAGGGGCGCCGCCTTCGGCCAGCGCGCGTACCACCAGGTCACGGTCGCTGACCAGCCCACGCAGCCGGTCGCCCTCGGTGACGAGCACGGCACCGATGTCCTCGTCGCGCATCATCCGGGCCACCGCCTGCACAGACGTCTGCGGTTCGACTGTCGTCGGGGTGGTCGTCATGATGTCGCGGACATGCTGAGTCATGGAATTGTCCCTCCGTGGAGTGGGGCGATGCTGTTCACCGCCGTGCAGGCGACGAGTACCCTCAGGCGGCTGGCGATCCCGCCTCGGCGATGGGCCAGGGGGCCGCCTCACGTCCTCGGGCGGGTTGCTGGCCGGGCGCGGCACGAGGTGCGTTGCCGCTGGTGCTCCGCATTCCGGGTATTCGAAGAGAGCGGACGCTTTCCGCGCACTGTCGTGCTTGCGAAGGGGGTCGGGTTGGGGTGCGCCTTTATCACAGTCGTCCCACTGAGCCGGGGTATCACCGCCGGCGCCACGGCCGCGGCTTCCGCTACTTCGACGTAGGGGGGCGTTCATTGAGCGAGCCGGGAGAGTTGGCTCGGATCCGGGGACTGGTCATTCCGCCGGCTTGGCGGGACGTGTGGATCTGCGGACGGGCCAACGGGCATTTGCAGGCCGTGGGTACTGACACCGCCGGACGCCGTCAGTACCTCTATCACCCACAGTTTCGTGCCGAGCAGGAGCAGGCCAAACACGACCACGTTCTCGATGTCGCCGAAGTGCTGCCCGCCGTACGGGACGTGATTGAACAGGACCTGAGCGGACGCGGGCTGACTCGCCGTCGCGTCCTCGCCACGGCCGTACGCCTGCTCGATCTCGGGTTCTTCCGCATCGGCAGTGACCCGCTACACCGAGCTGAACAACAGTTACGGCCTCACGACGCTCCTGCGCGAACACTCCCGCTGCCGGTCAGGTGCCGTCCTGTTCACCTACATCGGCAAGGGAGGCAAGGAGATCGCTCAGACCGTCGCGGATCCAGCCGCCTGCCGCGCCCTAACTGCCCTGCTGAGGCGTCGCGGCGGTGGTGACCGGCTCTTGTCCTACTGGGAGCGGCGCGCCTGGCACGAGGTGCGTGGTGACGACGTCAACGCTTACCTCAAGGAAGTGGCCGGTCTGGAGGTCTCCGCCAAGGACTTCCGTACCTGGCACGCGACTGTCATGGCCGCCGTGGCGCTGGCCGTTTCACGGCGTGTCGCGCGCAGTGAGACTGCGAGGCGCCGCGCCATCGCCCGCGCGGTGGGCGAAGTGGCGGGCTATCTCGGCAACACACCTGCGGTCTGCCGGGCTTCGTACATCAACCCGCGGGTGATCGAGCTCTACGAAGAGAACTTGAATCCTCCCCCAGCTGAAGCAGGGGGATTCCTGGCTCACGCCGCCTGCGGGTCAGCGACCCGACAGGTCTTCCACGATCAACACCAGCCGGGTTGAAACCAGCCCGGGTTCGTACCGCAAAGCTTGGAGGTGCATGTGCCGTCTTGGCTCTCGATCAGCACGGCGTACGCGCTTGGTTCTCGCAACGCACGGCAGTCAGCTTACCCGACCGTGTGGGCGGTCTTTCGCCCTGAGGGCGAAACCCCGTTCCCTGCCTTGCTCCGCAGGAGTCCGATTCATCCCCGGCCCGAAGGCCGGGGCATCCTCGGAGGTCTCAGGTGACCATCGCCGATGCGCTGCCGCGGCTGGGGGACGAGGGCGCGTACGGCATCCCCGCCACCCGGGGACCCGCAGAGCGGGCGGTCCTGTGCATGCTCCGCAACTGAGAGCATCTCCTCTTCACCCTCGACGGGAGGAGCGCCACGGGAGCCGGATCGCAGGTGGTGCTCCGCAACCCCACTTGTTACGCCAGAGCCACCCGGTACCGATGACAGGCTGACGCTGTCGCCCTCTCCTCGAGTGGACGCTGGTTCAGGGGCCAGTTCCGCTGTGCGGAACCGGCCCTGGCTCACTGGGTGGGGGCATGGGTATCGGCAGCCGCGCGGTGAAGCGGGCACCGTGCGGGTCGGTGTTGTGGGCGGTGAGGGTCCCTCCGTGGGCGAGGACGATGCGATGGGCGATGGCGAGACCGAGGCCGGCGCCGCCGGTGGCGCGGTTGCGGGAGATTTCGCCACGGTAGAGCGGCGTGAACAGGTGGGGCAGGTCGGCGGGGTCGATGCCGGGGCCGGTGTCGCTGACGCTGAAGGCGGCCTGGTCCGGGGTGTGGGGGCAGGCCAGGGTGATGCGGCCGCCGTCCGGGGTGTGGCGCAGGGCGTTGTCGAGCAGGTTGCCGATGACCCGGGTCAGTAGGTGTTCGTCGGCGGTGAGACTGCAGGCGTCGGGTGGTGCGGTGACGACGGGGGTGATGTGTTTGGCGTCGGCCCGGGGGCGGTGGGCTTCGGCTGCCGCATGAAGGAGAGCCGGCAGGTCGACGGAGTCACGGTGGGGCTGCTGGCCGAGGAGATGCCACCCTCGATCGCGGGACGGGACAGGATCACCGTTGACACGGCCGTGCCGTTCATCGGGACGCCTCGTTGTCCGTGTGACACCACGTGTGCATGGGTCAGCGGCCCGAGCCTGCCCGTCTGCCCGGCCGGCAGACCGGGCCGCACCTCTGTTCCGGTGTGTTGGGCGGTACGGCAGCGGTCCCGGGGCTCAGGCCATGAACCCCGGGACCGCTGCCAAGCCGGGCACGGGCGGCGGAGACCGAGGGAGCGGCCAGCCCGCGCCTCAGTGGTGCCTCTCCGCAGCACGACCGGGTTCGCATGCACGGGCGAGGGCTGTCTGGCCTGCGCCGCCGAGCGGCGCAGGCAACGGCGCCGTCTGCGGCGCTCGTTGCGCCGCTACAGCGGGCACAGCATGCGACGCGGACACGTACGCCACCTGCAACGCATCGGCACCCCGGAGATCAACCCACCTCCACCGATCACATCGCCATGCTCATCCGGAGTGGCACACTCCTACCCTTAACATCCTCACCCTGAGTGGCAATCAACAGCCGCCGATCCTTCCGGGTAGAGGCCATATCGTTTCTCCCTCGTCGGTGATCGGGCGGCGCAGCACCGTGCCACACCGCCGCAGGCTCGATCATCGCGGACCGCCGCCGGCGCCGGAAGCAGAAACGCGGCGCTGCACCACGGCCTTGTCGTCCCGCTACGCCTCGACCACAACCGTCTCGTCGCCGGACGACGCGACGCCAGGCTCGTGGCCGTCCGCCCGGGCGAACATCCACGCAGTACGCGTAGCGGAGGCAAGCCGGTGGTATCCGCTGGTGACAGGCCCGCCGGACCCGGTCGGCTCAAGGGATGCATCATCTGATGGAGGACACGTGGCTCAGCAGGTTCGCGAGGTCATGACCGCCTAGCCCACCACGGTGGGCCCGGACACGCCGGTGCACCAGGTCGCCGCCACGATGCGGGACGAAAACATCGGCGCCGTGCTGGTCACCGACAGTGGCCAGCTGCGGGGCCTGGTCACCGACCGGGACCTGACCGTACGCATCCTGGCCGAGGGCGGCGACGTCACCGGCCGCACGGTCGGCGAGGCGTGCAGCAGCGAGGTCGTGGCCGTAGCCCCGGACGACGACATCGACCGGGCGGTGCAGCTGATGCGCAGCAAGGCCCTGCGCCGCCTGCCGGTCGTCGACAACGGGCAGCCGGTCGGCACCATCTCGCTGGGCGACCTCGCCGTCGAACGCGACCCCGGCTCCGCCCTGGGCGACATCAGCGCCGCCGACCCCAACGTATAGGAACCGGCAAGTGCGCGTGCAGACCGGCATACCGCCCTGGGCGCGGGCAAGCGAGAAGATGTGACGACTCGACGCCCCGGACAGGATGCGGCCCAGCCTCCCGGCCCCGAGATCACCACGGAGCTTCAGCGGCTGCGCGAGGCGCTGGAATCCCACCCGATGATCGACCAGGCCCGCGGCATGACCATAGCGGTGGGCCGGTGCACCCCATGGCAGGCGTGGGACGTGTTGGTGGCCGTCTCCCGGCACAGCAACGTCAAGCTGCGACCGTCGCCGAGCAGCTGGTGGCCACAACCGCCGGACGGCCTCCGGCCGCGCCGATACGCCGGGTCCTGGGTCAGGTCCTGCGGGCCCGCCACCGCGGATGACATGCCCGGCCGGCCGGACGGCCTGCTGGAGCACCGTGGTCATGGTCCGACAAAGCGCAGGCGCCCGTGGGGTCACCCGCGGCGGCGTTGGGCAAGAGCGGAGCGGGCCTGTGCGTCGTCGAGCAGCAGGGAGAACTCCGCCAGGGCGATGCGCTGCACGTCCTTGACGGTGACCGGCGCCTCGCTGGTGCGGCGGGCGTGGGCAAGCTCGGCCGCCCCCAGGGCCAGCAGCCGCTCGCGGTCGTGCTGTGCGTGAGGCTGGTCGCTGTTGAGGGCGGTCAGGACCTGCCGCCACAGGCCCGTCACCGCTCCTCCTCGCGCGGGGCGAGGAGGGACGCCGTGTCGTCCTGCGGCAACTCGTCCGTCTCCTCGTCGGGCAGGTGCAGCCAGAGCGGGCCCGGGGCGCTGTGGGGCACGCCGAGGCACGGTGCGCCCTTCATGCGGTGCGGCGGGTCGTAGATCACGTGTTCTTCCAGGTCACTCAAGGGGTTCAGTCAGGAGTCGTATGCCCAGGCCCGGCCCGATTGCTGGTATTCCTCGACCGGAATGGGCTCCACGCCCGGCCGCATCCGGGCCGTGTAGAGCAGACCATCGAGGTGGTCGACCTCGTGAGCGACGAGCCGCGCCATGCCGCGCTCGTAGACTGTGGTGACCGTGGTGCCGTCCAGGGCGGTGGTCTCGACCGTGATCGTCAGCGGGCGGGGGACCATGCCGCGGACATCGAAGAAGGACAGGCACCCTTCGTACTGCTCATCGGCCTCCTCGGACGTCTCGGTGATCCGGGGGTTGAGCAGCACGATCGCGGGGGTGTCCCGGCCGGGCGGCTGGACGGCCGCGGCGGCCCGGCCGAAACCGATCTGCGGGGCGGCCAGCCCCATGCCCTTGGCGAAGGGGTGGACCTGTCCGATCCGCTCCATGGCCGCGTACAGCTGGTCGATGCACCGTTCGGCGGCCTCGCGTTCGGCGGGCAGGTTGAAGGGGCGGGACGGCTCGGTGAGGACCGGGGCGCCGTACTGGACGACGCCGATCTCCCGCATCCGCTGACTGGGTTGCACCATGCTCACCTGGGCTCTCCCTCGCTGGTGTTGACCGCACGCATTCTCCCTTCGAGACGGTAGCGGGCGTGCAGGGCCGGGGCGGTGGTGTTCCAGGTGAACACGCGCATCCCGTCCTCCTCGGTACGTACCGGCGCGGTGCGCAAGGGCGCCGCCTCGGCGGTCATCGACGTCTCGGTGCCCCACACCACCGGGTCCAGAGCGGCGGGGAAGGCGAGCTGCACTTCGAGGTGCTTGGTCGGCAGCCGCACGGCCCGCTGGAACCAGCGGCCCCACTTGTCGTCCCCCACTGAGTAGGCGTACTGGATGAACGGCGGGGAGGACGAGGAGCAGCCGACGAAGAAGCGGCGCGCGGGCCGGCGGTTCGCCATCGTCCGCCAGCGCCGGACCGAGGACGACAAGCCCGCCCGCCGCCTCCAGGTCAGGTCACCGCCAGGTCCCTGGAGGACGGCCCGATCCTGTGCGGAGTCTGCCGCCAGGAGTTCGAGCCCGAGCAGCCCGACGAGGACGAGGGCGACGCGTAACCCACACCGAGCGGGCCGCCACGGCGGTCCGCTCCTGGTGGCCCGTCAAGTCAACGTGCTGGCCTGGCCAATCACCTAAAAAGGGGGCCAAGTTGACCCGTGTACCCCGAGATTCTCCACGGCAATGCCGTTGCTTTTGGGGTGTGCGTGGTGTTGGGCCATGCGTGTTGGTGTCGCGTCAGGAGCGGTTGGGGTTGGGCATCCTGACTCGGTCGTGTCCTGCTGAGCTGGTGGACCGGGTCGTTGCCGAGGCCGGGTGCACCGAAAAGCGCCGACGTGTGCTGTCGGCCCGGTTCACGGTGTACTTCGTGCTCGCATTGTGCCTGTTTCCGCAGGCCGACTACCTCGAAGTCTTGCGGTTGGTGAAGGCCGGAGAGCCGACGCTGCGGCCGTGGGCCGGGGTGAACAAGTCATCCCTGACTCGGGCGAGGCAACGGCTGGGCTGGCCGGTGATGCGAGAGCTGTTCCGGGCCGTGGCCAGGCCGCTGGGCCGGAGAGCGGAACTCTTCCACGGGCTGCGAGTCCTGGCCCTGGACGGAATGCTGCTGGCCGTTCCCGACTCGGCCCACAACCGGGAGACGTTCGGCAAAGCCGGCTCACAACGCTGTCCGATGGGCTACCCGCAAGCCCGGGTGGTCGCGGTGACGGAGTGCTCGTCGCACGCGGTACTGGACGCTGTGGTCGGCGGCTGGAAGGACTCCGAGCGGATCGTGTCCGACGAGCTGGAAGCACATATCGGGGCCGGGACGCTGGTCTTGGTGGACCGTGGACTATGGGGCCTGGCCCGCTGGCACCGCTTTCGCGACCGGGGCGCCCACCTGCTCTGGAGGATCGAGCGCCGTGCAGCCCGCAGGGTGCAGGAGGTCCTGCCGGACGGGAGTTACCTGGCCCGGATCCAGGCGAACAAGCACGCCAAGGCCGCTAAAACCGTCAAAGCTCCACCAGCTCTGGTGAGGGTGATTGAGTACCGCGTCGACGGCCAGGCGGACGTGATCCGGCTGGTCACCAGTCTGACGGACCATGAGGAGTATCCGGCTGCCGAACTCGCCGCCCTGTATGCCCGGCGTTGGGAGATCGAGATCGTCTTCGACGAGATCAAGACTCACCAGCGCGGCAGGCCGGTCCTGCGCTCGCAGACTCCGGACGGGGTCAGGCAGGAGATCTACGCCCACCTGATCGTCCACCACGCGACCCGTGACCTGCTCAACGAGGCGGCCCGGATCGGGCAGACATCCGCCGAGCGGACATCGTTTACCCGGGCACTGCATGTGGTCCGCCGTTCGGTGATCGCGCCGTGCGGCTTTTCCCCCCTCAGCCCGAAATCATGACCGCCTTGTCGGCCTCGCCGAGATCCGTTGGTCCCTCCTGCCACGACGACGGTTACGCGACTGCCCCCGCAAACTGAAGTCGTCGATCACCCCGTTCAGCAGCAAGGCCCCCGACGAACCTGCTAGCCACCGCCGTCCACCAGCCGTCATCACCGTGAACCACAGATGGCAATAACCACCAAAAGCAACGGCATTGTTCTCCACGGGGTGAGCACTGCCCGCCGACACACGCTCATGGACGCCCAACCGGTCACCGTCTCGCAGACGCGCACTACTTCTCCTCCGCCCAGGAGCTGCGTAACTGGGCGAAGGACGGCGCGACCACCAGCCGGATGGCACTCTCCCAGCCCCTGTCTCACCCCGCCCTCACCGGCATGTCCCGCCCGGATTTCCAGGTGCTGATCGATCGGATCAGCGTGCCCTAACAGGCCGCGTTCGAACAACGACGAGGAGGAGTCACCGTCATACGTCACAGGACTGCCTGCCAGTCGGGGCAGTCGCCCGGCCCCACGCGCTGGGGCTTCGAGAGGGAGACCTGGTCGTCCACGGTCCCGTTGCGGGGGTCTGCTACCGGGGACGTGGCGGTGAAGTCGGTGATGGCCCAGTAGTGATGGCCGTGTCCCTCCAGGGGGCCGGTGCCGGTGTGTTCGTAGTTGATCCACAGCACACCGGTGACCTCCTGCCGCTGATAGCGGTGCTGGAGATGTGCCGTGTAGCCCTTGGGCACGTAGGCGCTGAAGGTCTGAGTCGTACCGGTCGACCAGCCCCAGGTGTGCTGGTAGCTGGTCTGGATCGACACCTTGACCAACGCGCTCAGCCCGACCTCGACGCTGGCACCGACAGTCACGCTATTGGAGGTGGTGTACTGGTTGTGATCGCTCCAGCTGATGTTGTTGCTCGGGTTGTCCCCATAACAGTTCGTGTAGTTGGAAGTCAGGGGCACCCACTCGCCATATCCCCGGATCTGCGGCAAGTGCCGTTCTCCAGGCATACGTAGCTGCCCTCGCAGAAGGTTGGGGTCTCGGCGAGGGCTGTGCCCGCACCGACGGCCCCGAAGGCGAAGGTAGCCGTCGCGACAGTGAACAACCGGGCCTTGCGGTGATTCATGGACGTCTTCTCCTCTTGATCTTGAAGTGGTGGTGGCTGCCTCACCACCGCGCCCAATGCCCTGCGGGCCGAGAGCGGCGAGTCCGCGGGAAGAACTCGGTGCATGGGCGCACAGCCGGAAGCGCTCGTGGCCCGAGGGCAGCCGAAGCGGTGGGGAGGCGACTGGCGTGACGTCATGATCGATGACGGAGGAATGCCCAGGCGTAGCGCGACGGCGTACGGGTGGGGGAAAGGCGTCGCGGCACAAGGGGGGCCCTTGTGGGGGGACAGTCAGATGTTTCGGGCCGGAGCATCTTTTGCCGTGGGAGCCTACAGAATCGAACGGACGCGCACAACAGCGCCCGACACAACGACTGGAATCCGCAAGGAAGTTCGCTCGAACCGCCGGTAACACCCCGATAATGTGCGGTGTCTGTCCACTGCAGAACATCCGCGAACCGAACACATGCGACCAAAGTCGTCAGGCCGACGCCGCACCTTTCGGCACTACCTGAGTTTTTCGTTGGTTGTGTGGGTGTGGTGGCGGCTGGATGGTGAGACCGATGTGGGCCAGGAAGGACCAGGGGAGTTGGTTGTTCTGGTTGATGCGGTGAATGCCTTGTTCAGCGGCGTCGGCGACATCGGCGAGGTGTTCGCCGGCGAGGTGGGCGAGTTCGCTTTTTTGATCGACGACCCCAGGAGTTCAACTGGGTTGAACTCGGTGGCGTAGGCGGGTAGTCGTTCGAGTGTCAGCCAGTCCTGTTCGGCGACCCAGGCACGCATAGTCCGGCTCAATGGGCGGAGAGTCCGTCCCAGACCCAGCACCACCCGTTCCCCGGCGTAGAACACTGTGCCGTGTTCCAGCTCCTCGATCAGGGCCGCGGTGTCGTAGCTGCCCGGCTTAAGCTGGAAACACAGGCGAGGGCCCCGGTCAGAGTCGGGTGGCGTGGTAGCCGAGGGCTGCGGCCATCGAGGCACGTTCCAGTGAGCCGATGCCCCAGTGCCGGAGTGCGGCCCCAGGGCGCGTAAGTACGACGGACCTGAGGCAGCAGCGACACCCCCATTCGTCTGTGGAAGTTCTCGATATTCCCCAGCTGAAAGGTCACGACGGTCCCCATGGGGATCCCTGACCTTCCCCTCGTAGCGTGGAGACCCTGACCGCAGGAGAAGTTGAGGGTCATGGCGGGCAACGCAGCTGCGCGAGTCGCTCCCCTCTCTGGCAACGTTGGTCGAGCCAGGCATACTGGATGATTCATTGAGTCGAGGGCGGAGAAGGAGAAGTGCCCGTAGTGGCCAGCACCAACGGCCACGGGACCCCGGATCCGCAGGTGACACCCCGCTCCACCGGTCATCGCCGGTGCTCGGCGGCGTACAAGGCGCGGATCCTGGCCGAGTACGAGGGGCTCGACAAGCAGGCCAAGG
This sequence comes from Streptomyces sp. NPDC048419, assembly GCF_043200415.1. Lineage (NCBI taxonomy): Bacteria > Bacillati > Actinomycetota > Actinomycetes > Kitasatosporales > Streptomycetaceae > Streptomyces > Streptomyces sp. NPDC048419. Next base: position 23,188 of record NZ_JBICXT010000053.1, read on the forward strand.
GCGCCTTGCTGCGGCGCGAGGGCCTGTACTCGTCGCTGATCACAACCT
>NZ_JBICXT010000054.1:0-22588 GCF_043200415.1 Streptomyces sp. NPDC048419
GGTCAGGCCGCCACCCTGCGCGTACCGCATACCACCGGCCTACCGCAGGGATCACCACCCGTCACCACCCCGACAACACCCCGAAGAGGTCAGTAATTGGCAGCCGAGTCGTCGTGGGGCACCGGGCGGCCAATCACTGAAAGCCACAAGCGGCAGAGCTTTTTGAACCACACCCGGCACCCCTGGGTGGATGAACCATACGAAGGGCTCACCGCCTCCCGCAGAACAACCTAGGGAGCTCTTTCAGCGTTGCCGCTCCAGGATGAGGACGGCCGCGGCGATCGACGACATTCGATTCGGGTTGCACCGGGATCTGCAGAGGATGCGCCAGGTCTTCAGTCGTGCCACGCCGCGTTCAACCGGCGCCCGTGCCGCGGACAGCGCGCGGTTGACGGGCCGTGACGGGTGGTGGCCTGTTGGCGGCGGAGCCAGCGGGACCAGTTCAGTGCGTGGCGGGTGCGGCGTCTGTGCGTGAGCGTGTGGTCAGCTGCCAGGGAGTCGCCGGATTTCCGCCACCGTGACCGGGGCGAGAGCGCCGGAACCGATTCTGCGGCTGCCCTTCCGCCCTCCGCCGGCTATGGCGGTGAGGACGGCGTGGGCGAGCATGGTCAGGGTGATGTGCCGGTACCAGCCGGATACCGGCACACCTCGTATTGGCCAGGCCGCATTCGTTCTTCGCGGCCCGCAAAGCTGCTCACCGTGCGCCGACAGACCTCGACGGCGCGTTCGCCGGCCTGGGAGACCTAAGGGCCGCAGGAAGCTGGGCGCGGCTGGTAATACCAAGTTTGCGGTAGACAGCCGACAGGTGAACCTCAACGGTCTTGACAGTGACGTAGAGGTCTTGAGCGATCTGGCGGTTGGTAGCTCCTCCTGCGGCGAGTTCAGCGATTCGGGACTCACTAAAGGTCAGCGAGCCGGGACCGGTCAACTCGGGCCGACGGGGGCGCCCGCCGGCGGCTTTAAGTTCGTCGCGGGCGAATTCGGCCAGAGGGCTAGCGCCGCAACGCGTGGCAAGGTCGAGGGCTTGACGCAGGTGGGGGCTGGCATCGCGGCGGTGGCCGGCGCGACGCAATGCGGCACCGAGATGAGCCAGGGCCTTGGCATGCTCCAGGCGTGCTGACGAGTTCTCCAGCACTTTCACGGCCTCCCGGAGGAACTCAAGACCGTCATCCTTGGCTGCTACGAGTCCGTTGACCCGCAGTGCCCGTCCCAGCGCCCAGGGTGCGCCCCACCGGCGAGCGAAGGTGAGTTCTTCGGCGGCAAGTGCGCGGGCCTCGTCAGCGCGGTCCAGGATGTGCAGGCATTGCGCGGCCTCGGTGCGCCAACCGCAGATTGCTGGATTAGATCCATCGAGGGCGGCGAATCGATCGCCAGCAGCCAGCGCGGTATGAAGAGCGTGTCTGAGGTGTCCTTGGGTGCGCAGGAGACGGGCCTGGGCTTCGAGATAGAAGAACAGAGGACCGTTGGGCGGCAGAGGATCTGGCAATCCCATCCAGGTGAGTGCTGCCTCGGCCTCGGCGGTGCGGCCTTGTTCTAGGAGGATGTGGGCGAGGAAAGGGCCAAGGAAAGGGCGGGCAACGGCCATTGCACTGCTGTCGATCGCAGTCTCACACTCGCGGGCGTCAGCCTCGGCGGCGGCCAGGTCACCGCGCCTGAGCCGGGCCAAGGCCCGGTAGGCGAGAGCGGGAACGAGGTCTCTCACCGCGCCTCGTCGGTAGGCCTGGGCGATGGCAGTCTCGATGCTCTGAATGACTGCGGCGTCGTCGGCGGGTACCAGGGCGAAGTAAGCACCGGGCAGAGCGGAACCCCCGGGGGCCTGGGTGATCAGGATGTCGTCCGACAGTGCCGCATGCGCATGTCCGATCGCCATCGGTTCGCCCCGGCAGGCTTCCCAGCAGGCGATCAAGCCGACCAGTTCGCGTCCTCCGAGACTGTCGTGGAACGGCAGGTCTCGCAACTGTGAGGCTTTTGCCCGTAGATGGGCCAGGCCGGGCGCCAGCACGCCAAGGTTGATCAGGCCGGCATGCAGTCGGCGGGCGAGGTCTTCCTGGCCGGGGGGAAGCTCAGCCAGGGCTTCGGACCATACGGCAGCAGCCTTCTCGAATTGCCCGAGCAACAAGAACAGCTGGCCCAAGAGCCGCGCGATCTCTGCTCTGCTGAGCGGATCGGCAGTGAGAGCAAGCGCCTGTCGCAGGTATCGCACGGCGGCGTCGTTGTCGACCGCCTCCGCAATCTGTCCTGCTTCGAGAAGCGTTGCGCTCAGCTCGGTGTCGGAGGGAGGCTCATGCAAGGCCCGTTCGAGATAGGTGACCGCAGCCTGGGGAGAACCGCGGCGTGATGCCTGGGCGGCCGCGGCCCGCAGCATCGCCACAGTGTCGCCGTCACCTGTAGGGGTCACGCGCAGCAGGTGGGCAGCTATCCGTTCAGGGGTGGCGCCGGCGTCTGCCAATAGCCGTGCGGCTCGGAGGTGGGCAGTGGCACGGTCGGCGAGGTTCTCGGAGCCATATACGGCCGTGCGGATCAAGGGGTGAACAAACGACAGGGTAAGCAGGCCATCGTGGTACCGGACGTGCAGGATCCCCGCCCGTTCCAAGCCGGCGGCTGCCTCGAGGGCGGTGGTCAGGTCGTGTCCGCCCAGGGCAGCGGCGAGAGTCAGATCGGTATGGCCGCCGAGAACTGCCACCGCCCGTGCCAGCGCAATACACTCCTGCGGCAGGCGGGCCAGGCGAGCCGCAACGAGCTGGTCCACCGCACGCGGCCCGAGATCGGCCACACGGGTGGCGCTAGCGGTGCTGGTCTCCAATCCGTCGGCGACGATGGTTCGTGCGAGTTCGCACAGCAGCAGCGGGTTGCCGCCAGCCGCCTCATGGCAGGCGGCTGCGAAGTCCTGCTCCACCCTGCCAGGCAGCGCCCGGTCCAGGAGCAATGCGGTGGCTAGGGCACTGAGCGGGCGTGGGCGCAGCACCTGGACGACCGGGTTGGCGGTGATCTGCTGCAGCAAAAGCGCATCGGTGGGCGTCTCGCCGGTGCGCAGTGCAATAACGATGAGCAGGCTGAGGTCCTCGATGCGAGGAAGCAGGTAGACCAGGTAACGCAGGGAAGGAATGTCGCACCACTGCAGATCGTCCACCACGACAACCAACGGTCGGTTGTGGCTGGTGTTGGCGGTGAGCCAGTACAGGCCGTGCAGCACGGCGAAGTCCCCGGCCGTCAGCCCGGTTGTGGTGGTGAAGATTTCCTGGGCCTGGGAGGCTGGACCCTCCCACAGCGCATCCTGTTCGCTGTGCTCTGTGCGAGCCAGGAGTGGTTCGAACAGCTGGCGCACTACACCGAACGCGAAGTCGCGTTCCAGCTCCGAGCCCACGGCTCGCGCCACGTTCAGCCCAAGCTCGTCGGCTGCGGCCCGGGCTACACGCAGTAGGCGGGTCTTGCCGATCCCAGCCGGGCCTTCCACCAGCAACAGTCCGCTGTGACCCTGCGACGCAGCTTTCACCGCATCCTGGATAGCGGTGGACTCTACCTCCCGCTCCAGAAGACCGGGGAACCGCGCATCTGTCATTCTGACAAGAATACGCTCAGAGCAGCTGACCGGGCTTGATCCAAGGCCGGATGGTTATTCAACGCCGACGCCGTTGCGTTTAGCGTCTGGGCCTCGGTGCAAGCCCCTTCTCCATGATTCCGACCCTCACGGGCACGTTCATCACTGTTCAGAGATATTGATCATGCAGGAGGCTGGGCCGCGCCGCTCGGAGCGCACACATCCAAATCCAGGCGGCGGCCTGGGGCCGCCTCGGAGAAAGGCGTTCATGCAGCTGCTGACCGGGTAGGCCACAAACAGGAGGCCGCGGAGAAGTGGGGTAGAGCACTCGACCGTGACGGCAATCTGCCACGCTGCCAAAATAGGGCCGCTGGACGCCCCGGCGATGGCCCGCCCCGGACCCCCAAGTGGCGGCTCGAGGCACCCAACTTCCGGTCGCGGACCGGGATGAGGGTGCCGTCGACGATCCACATCCGGTCCGGGGCATCTGCGGAGCGCGAGACCATCGACGGCCAGCAGCGGCCCCAGCCGCTGGATCACCCAACAGACGGTGGACGAGGAGACACCGACCACGGCACCAGCTGCCGCATGATCAGGTTCGTTCGCCGCGACCATCAAGACCCGCTCGGCAAGCGGCAACGACCACGGCCGGCCCCGCCGCGTGCCGTCCCGCCCCCTCCCGCACCACCTTCAACAGACCCCTCACCGGTGCGGGGATCGTGAAGTCCTGGCACGTGTCGAGAACGGGGCATCGCTGCAGGCGGTCGCCTTCCGCGGCACGCCGCAGTGCCTGCACCGGCACACGACGAGGCTGGCGGGGTTTCGGCCTGGCAGTGACTCGGTGCAGGGACTAGCGTGATCCACAGAGCAGTCGTGGTTTCCGAAGTCGTTCGCCCGCGGTCACCTTGCCCGCGGGCGCTTTGCTGCACCGCCCTCTCCGGACCAAGGCGACTACCGCCGGGCCCGACTGTGCGGGCCCGACCCCCCTCGAAGGAGACAGATATGGCCAAGGGCACTGTGAAGTGGTTCAACGCGGAGAAGGGCTTCGGCTTCATCGCACAGGAGGGCGGCGGTCCAGACGTCTTCGCCCATTACTCCAACATCGCCGGTCAGGGCTACCGCGAACTGCAGGAAGGCCAGAGTGTGGAGTTCGACATCACCCAAGGCCAGAAGGGCCCCCAGGCGGAGAACATCCGCGTCATCTGACCCCAGCACCCGAACAAGCCCGGCACCGTGGAGGGTGCCGGGCGCGTGTCTGGCCGCGCTCACCCATGGCGCCGAGCGCGGTACCTCCGTCTCGTGCACGGCGACACGGTGTGTGCACGAGGTAGAAGCGTGGGGTGCTCATCGTCGACACCGATGTCGTCTGCGTGCAACGCCAGCTGCGGGCCGGAGAGTTGATGTGTCCTGCGTGCGGGGCTGTGCTCGCGCCGTGGCGACATGGTCGGCCGCGGGAGATTCGTGGTGTTCTCGGGGCTCGGCTGTTCGTACGTCCTCGTCGTTCACGCTGTACCGGCCGTCAGGTAACGCATGTGCTGTTGTCGGAGATGCTGTGGCCGCGGCGGATGGATGCGACCGAGGTGATCGGGGCTGCCCCTCGGGAGGCCACGGTGAAGTGGCCGGAGATGAACACGGTGCCGCGGTGGGCCTGGGCCTGGGCAAACTCCGATACGTCGTCGAGTAGACCTTCGCCTTGCTCCATCAGTTCAAGCGCCTCGCCGTCCGTTGGGAACGCCGAACTGAACTCCACGGCACCTTCGTCTCGTTGGCCTGCAGCCTCATCGGCTGGAGGCGTCTCAAGAAGGCCCGCTCATGATCCTGTTACGAGCTCTATGGGCGTCCGGAAACACATCACGCACCCCTTTTTTCTGTAGGGTGCCGCGCACGACGACCACCGCTGAGTGGGCCGACGCTGACAGTCCGGTGGAAGCTTCCCCGCGACCTCTTCCGGTGCCCGGGGCGGGTGCGCGCGCCTCTCCACGAAGGGCAGTGGCTCGATCGGCAGACTGCGGCCCTGGACGCGGCGGGCTGTGTGCGGGTCTTCGCCGACAAGAAGTCGCGCAAGAACGCGGAGCGCGAGGAACTGTGGAAGTGCTTCGACTATCTCCATCCCGGGGACACCCTGGTGGTGCCCTCGCTCGACCGGTTGGGCCGCTCGCTCCCGGATCCGATCGCCATCGTGTCCAGGCTGCCTCAGCGCGATATTGGCTTCCATTCGCTCCACGAGGTCCTGCTCGGATCCGTCCGCACACAGGCGCAACGTCGCATCGCCCTGCGCGAGCGCACCCGCACCCTCAACACGGCCAAAGGGGCCTTCGCAAAACCGTGCGCATCTGCCGCGCCTGCAACGAGGAAAACACCGCCCCGGACGACGCGGTGTTCCTGTGGCACGAGAAGGCCATGAGCGGCCCCGGCTGGGACACCTGGGCACACCGTGAGCACGCCGACCTCGTCGAAATGGTCGACTCGACCCTGCTCCGCATCATGACCCCCCATCTGGGCCGCGCAGATGCAGGGCTGAGCTGCCCCGCCCCCACCGGTAGCCCCGAGCCGTCCGGCCGGAGCCGGCCCCATGGCCCCGTGCGCAAACCGGCGCACTTGGACGGGGATGGCTGACATCACCGGACAGGGTGAGGCCCAGCATTTGGTGTGTGTCGGCGACGGCTGAAAAGTGGACCGGTAGGGATCGCCGGTTCACCTCCGCTCACGCGGAGACCATGGTGCGGCCTTTCGGTGGTGGTCAAGGCCAAGGCGGCTTCCACCGGTGCGTGTGCTGCGCGCGAGCGGAGGTGTCACGCAGTGCGCGGGTTCCGCCTGGACATTCCGGAGGGGGAGGTGCGGCACGCCGTCGAGTGGTAGCGCCGTGCTGCTGCGGTCGCGGCGAAGCGAATGGTGCGCAGGACAGGGGTGCGAGCGCTCCGAGACAGCCTGCCTGCATGGCTCCTCAGATCCATCCCAGTACGCCTATTCCCACCCAAAGGAGGGCCGCATCCATCGCGAAAGTGCCTACAATAAGGCTCCACTTTAACCTATTTGATTTCATGTCGTGCGCCCAAACGGCGATAGCGGTGCCCGGGCCGTAGGCGAATAGGATTACCGACCAAATATGAGGCCAGCCCCACCACCAGTAGTCCCATGTAAGTGCGCCCCAGTAGTTCAGTACGGTCTCGACGGCGGCACAGAAGAACGAAAAGATGATGATGACCAGGAAGCGGTTCTTGACTGAGGAGAGTACTTTCGCCACAATTATGCCGTAGATGGCGAACATGAATGAAATTTCAATATTGAGCCCAGTCAGGATCACGTAGGCTGAGTCCGCCGGAGTCCCCCAAAGAGGGGCGCGCCCGGAGAAGTGTAGCCACAGGGCATTTACAACCTCGATGAACCACTCTGCCCCATAGAACGCGAGACCTGCAGCCACGGCTTTCCAGTTGCGCCGTTCAATTTCCACTGCGTAGACATAAATGACGAGTGCCAGAAGGGGCACAATATACCAGTGGAAGTGGTGTGGATCTCGCAGTAAAGACGAAGCGTATTCAAGGCTCTCGCCCATCTACCCTAACCCCTTGTTTCCTATGTGGAGACAGGTGGACCACTGAGGGGTGTTGCTGCGGTTCAAGCGGAGCAGTATTTTGTGCGGCAAGCATGAAAAGCCATCGCCGAGTTGGCATGCCACGCGTTAGGTAGCGGATCATAACGTGGACTCCGCTGTGGGGTAGCGCCAACTGTCGCCTCCTTTCCTGCATCGCACGCACCTCAGTCGTCCCTCGCCCTGGTGCGGGCTTCTAGGTCGTCGACGGACGGAACAAATCGGCATGGCGGCAGGAATTCGGATAAATTTTCCGCCTCCTCCGCATGTCAGGTCCAACTAGGGCCGTCCTTCCGCTCGTTAATTTATACAAATTATCCAAGTCGACGTAAAGAGTACTAGGTACTCTAGGTCTGCCTATTGGAATGCAGCCTGCACCGGACGGACTCGTCTGCTCATCTGGCACTGGGGTGGGCCAGGCCCGGGACGCTCACGAGGCGGGTCGATCGAGCGCCAGCATTCTTCAGGGTGGCGTGAGGTCACAAGCGCTCATTGGGATATGTGACTTGATCGCTAGCGGAACCGCCGAACGAATAGCCGGCGGAGGCGGCCATGTTGAAGATCTGGACCGGGGTCGACAATCGGCAAACAGCATCACCACTGCGTCGCAGTCGACATTGCCGACCATGTCGCGGTCACCGACGTGCCAGCGGCCCATCTTGATCAGGCCGGTGCACTCGGCGGACCTGGCCTCACACTGGCTGGCCCCCGAGGTGGTGCTGGTCATCGAGGCCGGGGCGAGGACGAGCTGACTCTGTCCGCACGCACGGCGCGATGGGCTGCTCTTCTTGCAGCAGCAGGGCACATGGCGGCGATTCGGCTGGAGCGCGAGGCGGTCCAGGAGCGGCAGGCCGCTGCTGTGGGCGGCTTCGTGCCGTCAGCCGGTGCCCGAGGACCAGCACAACGTCGCCTTCTGCCAGTCCGCGAGAGCCAGCAGTTAACGGCGAGGGCCAAGAGCGCTCACTCACGGTGAGCGTGTCCGGCATCAGGTCGGCCTCCGCCAGCGCGGCATGGACGGCATCACTGCATCAACAATATTTTCTATCTGGTGGTAGAAGTGCATGAGGCCATCAGAAAGAATACGCCAACCTCTTAACAATGATAAGGCCGCACCTTACGCGCCGCGTTCGCGGGAAAGGCGGATTTCAGGCGCCGAGGCAGGGTTCCAGTCAGGTGCAAAGAACCCGCCCTCACCGGCGGAACCTCCCCACGGGAGCTGTTTCCGAGGGCAGATCCTTCCAACCCTGTCAGGAAAGGCCGGGGGACCAAACGGTATTCTTGCTGTATACGGGGCGGGGACCCCGGGGAGTGTAGGGCCCCGCCCTCGTCCGCCCAACTGGCATGTGCATGCTGGCCAAGCCGTCCGGCCCTAGGGAATGAAGATAGAGACGGAAGGGGAAACACTGAAAGGTATTCCATCGTTTCCCAAGACACAGCTCTGGGCGGTTTAGGGAGGAGCGGGCTCATGCGGCGGTCGCTGAAAGCCCGCGACTCCTCTTATCCGTGACTCTCCCCGTCGATACCGAGCCGCACCTGAGTAATTGATACTCAAAAGGAATATGGTTTGGCCATCGAGAGACCCGGTAATGAACAGGTGCTATCGACCTGCGGCATCACACTCGCGTGCGAGTGCCCTAGCCGCTGGCGGGCAGGACACACTTCTGCTGGGGATAGGTAGCTTTTACTCAATCGTTCTGTTTTCGCTGCCATAGATGATCGACGCGAGCGACTCGGTTGAAAGGACCATGGATGGGTCGTTTTGGTCGGCAATCTTCGGATGGGTCTGCGATGAGCCACTCAATGCACCTCAGCACTCCGGCAGGCACCATGATCGGCGAAGAGGCGCTGATGGCGCTCTCCTCTGCCCTGTTCTGCACCTCGCTACAGCCTACGGACCTGCCTGAACGCGACTGCGTCCGGCGCGAGGTACTGCATATGTTGGGCGCTGACGCCACTGGCCGCTGCAAGACGCGGGTCGCGCAGGCGGCCGCCAAGCATACGCTTCGCTACGCATCACGCATGGCCTGGTGCCGTCAAATGGTTCTGCTCGTCTTTTTCGGCCTCGCTTCGCCCAGACAGAAAGAGGTCGGGGCCTCCCCCTGAGTGGTGGACACGCTGATATTGGATCTGCGGAGGAAGCGAGAAGACCGTCGATGGCGATGAAGGAATACTCGGACGAGTTCAAGGCCGATGCCGTGGCCCTGTGTGAGTCCACACCCGGGGCGACGTACAAGAGCATCGCTGCTGACCTGGGCGTCAACGGGGCGACCCTGCGGGAGTGGGTGCAGAACATGGCGAGGCAGCCAGAGAAGGTCACCAGCCAGCGCTGGGACACCAGGTCTCTCCAGCTTCCCGTGTCCTCATTGTTCGCTGGACTTGGCCCGCTCCGCCATGCTCACCATCCGTCAGTGCTTGAGATTGAATGCGGCGCCATCGTCAACTGACGACAGTGCTGCAGTGTGCTCCTCGCTGCCGGGAAAGACATCTGGATCATGAGAGCGTAGCCCCACAATCCAGACAGCCTGGAAAACCTGGAAAACTGCCTGGACAAGCAACGGCGCAACAGTGAAATAGATCAACCTCAACCACCCCAAGTCCGCAGAGACAGCAATCAGCTGGCTATTCGACCATGCGAGTCGGCCAGGCGCTTGGGTAGCAGCTACTCGTCTTGTGCACTCAGTCAGGGCCCCTCGGAGCGTTTGATGGTCTTGCACACTCCATGTGGGCGCGGTCGCGTTGAGCTGTGTCGTCCCAGTTGCATCATCTGTCTTCGGCTTGGATGTGTTGGATCGATTGGGTGGCTTCCTCGGCGGCGAGGAGAGCGGCGAGTGCGTCTTCGGTGTTCGCGCCGCTCGGTCGGCCGGACGTGGCGTACGCGGCGAAGGCTTCGGCCTGCCTGCGAAGGGCATCGAGCATTGCCCCTTCGCCATGGGTGGGATCGATGACGGTGATTCGGCTGTGGTCAAGCCTGCCGAATGTCTCTACCTCGACCATGTCACCGCGAGGGAAAAAGCGACCGAGTGATACTAGGGCCGTACTCCCGTCGCTGAGTCTCATGAGAACCTGCGCGCTATCGCAGTCATGGGAAGCGCGGGTTCGTCCGGCCGGGTCGGCGCACACCGCACTGGCGTACGTGATCTGCTGGCCGGTGAGCCAGCGAATCATGTCGAACTCGTGTACTCCCATATCGATGAAGATGCCTCCGCTGCCGGCTCGAAAAGCCTGTGAGGGTGGGTGTTCATCCCATTGGAAACCGATTATGAGGTGGATTTCTCCTAGGGCTCCTGATCGTATCTGCTCTCGCAGGGCCAGTAGGTCGGGTACGAATCGACGCCAATAGGCTACCTGGAACGCGATACGGTGTTGGGCGGCGATTTGGCCGGCCTCGCGGATCTGGCCGGAGGTGAGTCCGGCGGGTTTCTCGCACAGGACTGGAATTCCCGCGGTCGCTGCAGCGCGGATGAGCTGAAGGTGATTCCCGGTCGGCGCGGCTATCAGCAGGCCGTCGACGCCGCCGTACGACAGGAGATCGTCCACGCTGGGGTGGGTGTTGAATCCGCCCCGGGCGAACCGTTCGCGGGTTTGAGCCATGGGATCGGCGATGTCGGTGATGCGGACGGTGGGGCTGTCGGTGAGGGCGCGCAGATGTGTCTGTCCCATGCGGCCCGCTCCGACAAGGCCGAGACGGAATGGATTTTGCAGGGATGACGTATTCATGTGGGAACTCCTCTTCGCGTGAAGGGCGCTCTGCCGACGTGTGGGATTTTCTCGGCATAGGCTGAGGCGGGTCATGGATCTCGATGTTGGTAGTCCAACGGCCATGGCAGTTCTTAACGGTTCATCTGATGCATCCGGTACTGGCACTCGTCGCTGTCCTTGATGAGTGGAGATGCCGCTTCAAAGGAGAGGCGAGGGCGGGCCGTGACGGCGGCGAAGGGGCATGGAGGAAGCGCAGGTATGGGACATCACAGAAAGGCAGAGCGTTCTACACGAAGACTGCCTGGTCGTGCGTCCCGTTCTTGCGCGGCGTTCGGAGCTGGCGCGGCGCGCCGAGGCGCCTGGTCGGTACCTCGATGTGTTCGGTGCATGGGGGGCCAGGCCGACCAGCGCGCACCAAGATCGTCACTGCCCGGTCGCCCCGGGCGGGGTCCAGTCCAGGTGCTGGCGGACCCTGTTGGGGTCTTGCGCCACGACCGGGATGGGGGCGCCGGTCATGCTGGTGATGGCGTGGCCAGCGTCCCGGTGAGAGGAGATCACCTCTTTGTTGCGCTCGTTGGGAGAAGTCCTTGGTCACGTCCACTCGCACAGTGCGCCCCTCGGGTCCCTTACCTGCTGGGCAGCTTGACCATCGACGTCGATACCTCTGCTTGGTTTTGGGCCCAGTTATAGCCTGGGTAGCCGCTGGGCGAGGGGACACGGGACGGTTCGGCGGCGCACGGGGTGTCGGTCCGCTGCCTGTCAGTCACCGGTCGCCGCCTCGGCGTCGTCGAGCACGCCGCCGGCCATCAGGTCGAGGAGCTGCTCTCGGCTGATGTCTCCCCTGGTAAAGGTTCCGACGCAGTGGCCGCGGTTAAGGATGGTGAACCGGTCCCCTACTGCGTAGGCGTGGTTGATGTTGTGTGTGATGAACACTACGCCGAGTCCCTCGTCCCGGGCTTGGGCGATGTAGCGCAGGACCATGCTGGATTCCTTGACCCCGAGTGCGGAGGTCGGTTCATCAAGAATCAGCAGCTTTGCGCCGAAATGCTTTGCTCGGGCGATGGCGACCGACTGGCGTTCGCCGCCGGAGAGGGTGCCGACGAGTTGGTCGGGATCCCGGATCTTGATCCCGATCCGAGCCAGTTCCTCGCTGGCGATCCTCCTGGCTGTTGCACCGTCGAAGAAGCGGAATGGGCCGACCCGCCTGGTCGGTTCGGAACCGAGGACGAAGTTCCGGGCGATGCTCATCAGCGGGATCATGGAAAGGTCCTGGTAGACGGTAGCTATGCCGGCATACTTCGCCTCCCGGGGAGAGGTGAAATGGCGCTGGCTTCCGGCGAACCGGAATGCTCCCTTGTCTGGCTGGTGGACACCGGACAGGACCTTGATCAGAGTGGTCTTGCCGGCGCCGTTGTCACCGAGCAGGCAGACCACCTCTCCGCAGCGCACGGTGAAGTCGATGCCTTCTAGGGCGGTGACCCCAAGAAAGTACTTGCACACCCCAGTGAGCTGGACCAGCGGCTGTGCACTCATCTCTCATCTCGCCTTCAGCGCGCGGGCGCGCAGCCAGTTGTTGACCAGCACGGCGCCGAGAAGAAGAGTTCCTAGGATTACCCGGAACCAGTCGGTGTCGAGTCCGGTGAAGAAGATCCCCTGCTTGATGATGCCGAACGTCAGGGCACCGAAGGCGACGCCGACAATCGATCCGTAGCCCCCGGTGAGGAGGACCCCGCCGACCACCGCGGCGGTAATGGCCTCCAATTCCTTCAGCTCGCCGCGCAGCGTGTCCGCGCTGCCGGCCTCCATGACCTGAATCACCCCGACGAGGGCGGCGGCTAAGCCCGTGGCCATGAATGCAGTGATTTTCACCCTTGCGACGGGGACACCGATATTGCGGGCAGCATCCGTGGTGCCGCCAACCGCGAAAAGCCAGTTCCCCAGGGATGTCTTGCTGAGCACGATGGTCAGGACTACGACGGCCGTGAGCCACCAGACGATGGAGATGTTGAAGGGTCCCAGGCTCGAAGCGAACAGGGTCTTAACAAATGTGCCGTCACTGGCCTCGGCCACCCCCCCCACCTGAGTGCGGCCGGTGAGCATCCGGGTGAGCGCGATGGTGAGGCCGCGAAGGACGAACAGGCCGGCCAGGGTCACGATGAACGAGGGCAAGCGGGTCTTGACCACGACCCACCCGTTCAGTGCCCCGTACGCTGCACCGAACAGCAACGCGAGGACCACGGCCAGCCACGGCGCCACCGCGAACTGCTCCACAAGGATGGCCATCAGCATGCCTGCGGCCCCCACCATCGACCCCACCGACAGGTCGAACTCTCCCGCGATCATCAGCATGGCTACGGCAGCGGCCAGGATCCCCAGCTCGGCTGCGGAGTTGAGGTAGCTGGCTGTGCCTGCTGCGGAGCTGAACGCGGACCCGCTGACGCTGGAGAACAGGGTCCAGGCGAACACGACCCCCACGACTGCACCGAACTCCGGGCGGCACATGACACGCTGCAGGGAACTCAGCGGACGGACTCGGGCATCGATCTCAGGCGGGTCGGGCGCCGGGGCAACGGACCGCAGCGGCCTTGACGGGAAGTTCATCACCGCACGCCTTCCTTGGCCAGTTGCATGATGGCGGCTGCGTTCTCACGGGTGACGAACGCGGGGCCGGTCGGGGTCAACAGCTGGGCGGGTGTCAGACGGTATTCGGCATGCTGAACAAGGATGAGCACGGGAAGATATCCCATCAGGTACTGCTGGTCATCGATACCAAAGGTCATTTTTCCCTCATCGACCGCACGCAGGATCTCCGGTGACAGGTCGAAGGACGCGAGTTTTCCCTTAAACCCGGTCGCCTTCGCCGCAGCGAGCAGGGGCTCGACACCGAGCGATCCCAGGGCGACCGCCCCGTCGTATGAGCCGCTCTTGAACGCCGCAGTGATCCGCTGTTGCGAGTCAGTGGGGTCCTTCCCGTTGACGGCGAGGTTGACGGCTGTGCCACCGGTGGCCTTGAGACCGGCCTGCAGTCCCTCACAGCGGACATCCAATGAGGCGTTGCCCTGCTCATGGTTGATGCACGCCAGCTTCTTCACCCCCATGCGGCCGAGTCGTTCACCGGCCTGCTTGCCGGAGTCGAACTGGCTGGCTCCCACGTGCGTCAGTACCCCCAGCTTGGGAGCCTCGTCCTCGCCGGAATCGATGGACACCACAGGGATGCCGGAGGCCACCGCCTTCTTGACGCCGGGCCCGAGTGCGTCCACATCCGGCAGCGACACCACAATGCCATCGGGTTTCTGAGCGATCGCCGCAGCGAGGAGCTTTTGCATCTCAGATATATCGAATGTCTGGGGAGACTGGTATGACACATTCACACCAAGGTCACGGGCGGCTGCGTCGAAGCCGCGTTTGACCACGGACCAGTACGGATCCGCTGCTTGTCCGTGGGTCACGGCGATAATCTTCAGTTTGTGACGTGGCTTCTCGGCCACGTCTGACCTGCCCTGCGACTGACAGCCCGCCACGAGCAGCATCGCAGTTGCCGCAAAAGCGGCCGCCACTGACCTGAGCCTCATATCTGTCACCTTCCTTGTGAGTAAGAGCTGATCAGGAAATCGCGGCTGGCCGTGACATCGAGGACGGGCCCGTCACCGGAAGGCGGTTCCGAGGTGAGAACAAGATCCTGCTCCAGCACGTACCATCCGCCATACCCGTGACCTTCCAAGACGGCCACGATGCCGCTGACATCGACGTCCCCGTCACCAAGTGGGCAGTACAGCCCCTTCGTTATCGCAGCGGTGTAGGAGAGCTCCCCGGCCTGCACACGAGCCGCAATGGACGCATCGACGTCCTTGAAGTGCACGTGACCTACCCGGGAGGCTGCCTGCTGCACCAGCTCGTACGGGTCGACCCCGCCGATCAGCAAATGTCCGGTGTCAACACAGAGGGAAATCTCTGTGCTATCCAGTACGCGCCACACCTCATCGCCGCTTTCCACGACGGTGCCCATGTGTGGGTGCAGTACCACGCTCGCGCCATATTCCGCACCGACCTCCACTGCCGCGTCCAACGTCTTACACAGGACAGCCCAGTCAGCGGTGGACAGTTCCGGCCGGCCGTCGTAACCCACCTCACCTGTAGCCGCAGCCAGCACGACAACGTCACCGCCAGCTTCGGTGAAGCGCTGCGCTGCAAGACGCACCGCGGCTAGCGCTATGGCCGGATTCCGGTGCAGCACGGTCGGTACAAACCCACCGACCAATCCGAGGCCCTGTCCAGCGAGAAATTCCCCTACATCCTCTCGACCCCACGGGAGGAAATCATCCGGACCTGCTTCTGTCGCGGCAAGCCCCACTTGCCGCATCTCCGTGAAGACACGGTCTGGGGACATCAGATGCCCCCACCCTGGCACCTCGCAGACACCCCAGGAAATGGGCGCGCCAGCGATCCGCTTCTCGATGCTCATACGAATACATCCTTCGAAAGCATGGCTCCGCCCAGTGCCCGTCTCCTGGGTCAACGACCTGCTTTCCTGCAGCGTTCGGGCCAGCAACCGCGTGTTCGACAAAGCAAAGCAAACGGAGCGCTTGGTGCAGTAGCGTGGGCAAGTAAGGAGCAATGAGGTGAGCCGCCCTGTAGGCAGGCCCGGACAACAAAATGCCTCGGCGACACTAGCCACTGTGCTGCTCTTGGTAGGGGGAACTGTCGTTTGCCGCGGACCCATCAGCGTGAGCAATCAATGCTTAAAGGATGGGGGCCTTCGTTTCATGCTTCGGGAGCCTCCTGGTGCGTGCGCTGCGCTTGGAAGACGCTGAACACCGTGTCCGGTGGCGCAATAGAGGTGTTGCGTGGGCTGCGGGCGGCGACCCGTTGTTCGGCCCGGTCGCCGCGGAGGCGGTCTGGTTCGGCTTCGACACCATGCTGCCATTGAGCTCCGCTGGACGGGCCGTGGTCGCGTGGACGTTGCGAAACCCCCGCCGCACCCGGGCCGGGGTGAGTCGGCGGGGCTCGGCCGGTCGTTCCCAGGGGCGGCGTAGGTCCTCGGCGAAGGGCCGGGCGAGGCGCAGCTGGGTGTGGGCGGCGATGATGAGCCAGGTCCACAGGTCGGCGGTGTCCGCGTGGCGGACCTTCGGGGCGGTCCAACCGAGGGTCTGTTTCATGAGCCGGAAGGTGTGCTCGAGGTCGAATCTGCGGAGGAAGGACTGCCACCAGCGGTCCACGTCCGCCGCTGTCGCGGCGGTGGCTGAGCACCACAGCCAGACCGGCTTCGGGTCGCGGTCGCCCGGCAGACGCTCGACCTTCAGACGGATCAACGTGCCGTGCAGGATGGGCAGTTCCTCTTTCGCGTGGTCCAGCCACGGGCCGCGGTGGGTGAGTCGGGGGGGTGCATCCGGTCCCAGGCTCTGGCCTCGGCCTTGTCGTAGCGGGTGGTGTCCGCGACGGTGGTGACCTCGGGTTCGTGCCAGCTGTCGAGCTTGGCGAAGGTCAGGACGCCGCCATGCCGGCGCGGTCGTCCGCCCTTCGGCCCGCAGCGGGCGGGGCCGGGGTCACGGAGCATGACGCGGTCCGAGCGCAGGCGTCCGACCAGGACGAGGGGCAGGTCCGCCAAAACGTGGGAGAGGTAGGCGACGTCGTAGCCGGAGTCCATGACGATCCAGATCTCCGGATCACCCGCCCGCCACTGCTGGGCCTGGATCAACCGCTCGACGGCGTCGCGCAGTTGGGCAGCGGTGACAGTGGTCGCGTCGTCCGCCGGCCCCAGGCGCACGGCGTCCAGCAACGCGACCCAGGAGGTCCGGCCGGTCTCCAGAGCGGCGACGAGGGAGTACGGCCAGCCCGGCACGAACTGATCCCGACTGCGGGCACCGCGTCCGTAGACATGGCAGAACAGCCGGTCCTCGCTGGTCGGGGCGTCAGGACGGAGTCAGTTGCTCACGTCCACAGCCAGCACGATCCGCCCGTCGGCTGCCCTGGGCAGCGGCAAGCCCGCCAGCGCGCGCCGCAATCGGGCCGGCTCCGCCCAGCCCCGGTCCAACGCCGCGTACATCGCCCCGTGCCCGCGCCGGTGCTCGGCCGCCAGCGACAGCTCGACCAGCGTCTTCACCGGCCCGTCCGCACACAGCACCGCGTCCGTGAGCTCGAAGAGCGCATCCGCGCGGGCGTAAAGACACTCGTAGAACCCGGCCCGAAAGCGGGACAAGACGTTGAACGCCTCGCCCGCGGGCGCGTGGACCGGGAGACTCATACGCAGCGGCCGTTCTTTCGTGCTTCGTGACTCGACATCTCGGAGCGTGGAGAACGGCCGCCTTCGCTGTCCCGAGAAAAACCGCAGATCAGCAGGTCGGGTGACAGGCGAGGTTAAACGTCAAGCTAAGAGGTCGTTCTCTTTCCGAACCTCGTGTGCGGATTTTGCTGGTTAGACATGGGATTGCAGCGGTCGCGGAAGTCTCGGTTCGTTGCCGGTCGGGATGTTGTGGGGGTGGCGGATGCCGTCGATGCGGGCAGTTCTGGAAGCCCGGCGAAGGCCGCGGCGGTGCGGGTGGAGGAACTCGAGGCGGAATTGGTGCGGGTGCGCACGGACTTGGCGGACGCGGAAGAGGTCCTCAGGCGCCGGGCCATCGGTCTGGAGCAGTATCTGGAGGCGCTAGCCGAGGACGAAGCGCCCGCCGTGACGGCTGTCGGGTCGTCGCCGAGGAAGCCGGTCGGGCCGCGCCGTGCGGTGCCCGGCAGCTTGCCGATCTCCACTCGGCGTCCGTACCGCTTGGCCTACTCCGGCTCGATCAGCGGCGCCAGCCAAGCGGCCTCGGCCAGCTCCTCCAGAGCCGCGCGCAGCGTCTCTCCGACCAGCTCCAGGCGACTGAGCAACCGCACCGCGGCCAGCACGTGGGTGGCATCCGTGCACTGCCGTCCCCCGGCCTTGAGCAGGCCGGTCTGCCTCAGCCGGTCCAACATCACCTGCAGCAACCGGTCGGCGGCGCTGTCCTGTTCCGCCAGCCGGGCCCTGAACTCACACAGCACCGAGTGGTCGAACCCCGGATCCTCCAGCTCAAGTCCCAGGGCGTACTTCCAGTCGATCCGGGTGCGGACCGCGCCCCGCCGCCGCCCGGTCGGACAGGTTCTTCGCGATCTGCAGCACCGACACCAGCGCGAGCTGCCCCGGCGACGACCCCGGCCTGCCCTCATCTGGGTATAGACCGATGAACTCCTCGTCCTCGAACAGGACATCCAGCCGTCCCGGATGAGCATGGCCGGGGTGCCCTTCGGGCACGCCGCACGCGCCGTTTGCACCGTCCGCGCCGGGATCCGCTGGTGACTCTCCGGCCGCAGCGACACCGCGACCACCTCCACCGACGACACCACCCGGCGCACTCCCAGCCAAGCACCGCACACAGCCAGCCGTCAGCGACTTACCAACATCACCAGCAGAGTCACGGCATTGCCTTTAGTTTGAGTTTTGACCTCACTTCGCTTGGATACGTGACTCCAGCCCGTGCATGGTCTTCGTCTCGATCACACACAGCCGTTCCCGGCAGGTCGGCCAGGCAGCATCCGCAGTGCCGGTGGGGTGAAGCCGAGGCCGCATCGGCGCGGCGACAGTGCCGCACTGAGACCTGATCGGGGACGCTGTCCGCCGGAGAGTGGGTGCCGACGAAAGTGGAGCGCATCCCATGGCACTGGCAGGGAGATGGCGACGTGTCCACCGAGACCAATAAGGCGCTGGTACGCCGGTTGTTCGAGGAAGTGCTCAACGGTCGGCGCATGGAGGTCATCGATGAGCTGGCCGCGACGGACTACCAGGAGAACGACCCGCTGCCCGGGCAGCGTGAGGGGCGTGAGGGGCTGAAGGATCGAGTGACCATGCTCGTGGAGGGGCTGGCACCCACCTTCAGCATCGACGACATCATTGCCGAGGGGGACCGCGTCGTCGTCCGTTGGACCAACAGTGCCACCCACTCCGGAACCTTCCTGGGCATCCCTCCGACGGGGCGATCATGCCGCTTCGCCGGAGTCGACATCTTCCGGCTGGACGGCGGCCGGCTTGTCGAGCACTGGCACGTTGTCGATCAACTCTCCATGCTCCAGCAACTGGAGTTGCTCCCGTCATCCTGAGCCCGAGCCGGTGTGGCACGTCAAAAAAAGGGGGGCGCGGGAGCATGGGAACGGTCAGCAGATTTCCTGCACACCTACAATCACCACGGCTGCCGCGGTAGATCATCCTGGCCTCATGGTTTCGGTTCCGCGGCGCGATCACGCAATCGTTCCGGCAGCCGGGCAGGAAGAGGTTACGGAACACTTGTAGCCCAGGAGCCCGACGGGTCTGAATTCGGAAACCTGATCCGAGTCTGCTACCGGCGGTTTGCCAAGTTAGGTTCGGATGCGCCAGCTGTCTTGAAAGGCGGGGTGCAGTGCGAAGGGCAGCGCGAGGGTCTGCAGGGCGAGGATGGATTCCAGCGGCCAGCACGATCCCGCCTGCTCCTAGCCGATGCGCTGCTGGCAGTTCCGTAGGATCCGCCGGTGCCCGGCGATGCGGGCGCGGACCTGGGTGGGGTGGGGGCATGGCGCAGGATCGGGCGTGCCTGCTGCGCTGTGTGGCGGGACAGTCCGGCTCGTGGAAGAGCTCGCAGTCTCGTTCCGTTTCGTTCCATCGTTCGTTCAGGAACGAGGCGAGTGCGGCGACGGAGGTCATGACCTCCAGCCTGTCTTCTCCGAACATCCGCTGGCGGGCGTCTGCTGTCATTTGCCGGTGGACGGGTTCTGGAACCTGAAAGCATGCCCCCTCCCCGCGGCAGCACTCAGCCCGGCGGTTATGGTCGGGATCCGTGCGGCCAGCTCCGACCACGGCTACCGGATGTTCGAGGTGGTGAACGATCGTGGCGCCCGCCTCACCGCCGTGGACCTCCTCAAGAGCTACCTTCTGTCCCACGTTGGCGAGGACGAGGACCAGTTCAACGCCTGGCACGAGATGCTGCGGGAACTGGCCACCGACCGGGAGGACTCCACGGCCGCATCCCGCTTCATCAAGGCCTTCCTGCTGGCCCGCTGTGCACGCGAGGGCCACGACGACGACTGCTTGCGGATCGACAGCAACCTCAACTGCGGGTCCGCCACAACGCCGTTCACCTGGGCCTGGTGCCCGAATGGCCCGACCGCTTCCTGCACTTCGCGCAGGACCTGCTGAAGTCGGCCAGGCCTTTCCTCGCCGTCGGCCGCGCCCTCAAGACAGGCGGCGACCACCTGGAGACGGTGCTCTTCAACGAACGCAACGGACTCAGCTCCAAGCGCCCGCCATCGACCTCGACGACCGGCCCTCCGACGCCAAGGGCAAAGGCCGACTCATCGCCGACTACATGGTGTCGTGGGCCAGGGCGTCGGCGTCGGCCAGGGTGGTCATCGCCCAACGCGGGGTGATGGATGGGGGCGTTGAGGTCTGTTTGCGGGCGGTTCAAGGCGTGTTCGGATGCTTCTCCGAGCGGCTGGCTCTGCAGGACCAGCACGGCTTCGTCACTCTGCGAGGGCGATGTCCTGCCCTATCTCGAACATGATCACTGCGAACAGGTGGCGTGGCCAGGGTCGTGGGGTGCTGTGCGCCCCGCCCGTGGCGCCGGGCTTGCAGGATGGTTCGTGCGATACGTGCGGCCACGGGAATGTCCCCGGCCAGGTGCAGCCACCGGGCGAAGTCTGTTTGAACGACCAGGGTGCGGTCGTCTGCTGCTCCTCAGTGTCGCGCCGATGTACTCCGCCAGGCCGTAGCCGGCTGTGAGCTGCAGCGCTTCCTTGGATGCGTGGATCACCCGCCGGAAGGGGCTCCAGCCGCGACTGCGGGCCAAGCGAGTATCCCATGCTCAATATTTTCCGAGCCGCGTGATCTAGTCTCCCCCTTTACGCCCAATGGGCATGTACGCATCAAGGACTGGCTCGAGGTCTACTCGCACAGATCCAGCAGGCCCGACCACCACCTCCATCTGACAGCGCGCCCCATGCATACCGCTCCCAGGAGGACCCACGTGAGACCCTCTCAGCCCTTCAGACTCGGCACTGTCGGCGGTGTCGCGGCATCCCTGCTTGCCCTGTCCGTCGGCCAGACCGCCGCGGCCCCACCGGCGGCTTTGATCACCTCCACTTCGGCTTCACCCTCGGCCGTCACCGTGGCGCAGGGCCAGGCTGCCCGCGCGGTGGCCCGCTCCCTCGGCGACGGCACCTGGCGCGCCCGCCTCCAGCACGCCGCCCTGGCCTCCGACGAGGTGGCCGTGACCGCGCTGGCACGGCACGACGGCCGGTCCCGTCTGACGACCATGCTGGCCGCGGCCGATCGCCGGATCGCCGCTGCCAAGGGCCTGGACGCCGCGGACGTAGGGCCGCTGCTGCGGCTTCGGCTCGGGGATAAGACGATGCGTGGCGCGCTGCGCGCCGGAACGACACCCTGGGTCGTCCCGGCCACCGCCGCCGATGACGCCACCACCGCCGTCGCCTACGACAGCCGGGGCAGGGCTCACACCATCGACGCCCGCGACACGCCCTCCCACCCGGTGTACGTCATCGACATCGACAGCTCAAAGGCGCTGGATGCCGGCCTGGGCGTGCTCAACGACCAATTCCACCGTTACGGCCTGGCCTCGGCCGCACCAGCCGCGCAGCAGCCCCCCGGCGCCGAGGCGCTATCGGGCGCAGGAGGCTTCTGGAGCACCCGCATTTCAGCGGTGAAGCTCTCGGATGACAAGGAGCCCTGGGTCAAGGGCGATGCCGAGATCTACACGCTGGTCACTGGCTTCGGGCAGGACGGCAAGGTGCGGGTCGACCCCGTCGACATGCCGTATCTCGACAACGAAAAGACCGTCTACCGGCCCAACCAGATCCTGGTCAACTGGTCCTACTACAAGTACAACCTGGCCGACGCGGTGATGATGGAGGAGGACGGCAGCACCAACTACCGCGACCTCGCCAAGGCCATCGCCACCGTGCTGCTCACTGTCACCGATCAGGGGACATATATCCCGCTGGTAAACGCACTCCTGGAAGCCATTCCCGACAACTGGTGGACGGACGACCCGGACTACGTCGACTCCTGGTACACCCTGGCCCAAAGCGACAAGGGCACCCGCTACGGGGCCCGCGGCAACGGCTGGATGACCGTGGAGCCGTACTTCGTGAAGCAATTCTGAGCCGCCCCCACCCAACTCTCGTCGCAGCCCAGGGCGTCACATGGACCCAGAAGGGTGGTGGGGACGCCCCTTGAATGTCCCCACGCTTCCCCAACAGAGCAGAGGACTGCGCCGCCCCGCCACAGTGCCGCTGCGCCGTGCGTTGCTGATGTGATGTTGCGGACTGACGGGCTGCGGTTGTCGCAGTGGGCCGGTGCCATGAGGTATCCGCAAGAGGGCGGGCTGACCGCCAAGCATCAAGCGTTTTGCGACCACATCCGGATACATCCGTACTTGCCGACACTGCAGCTTACGTCGTTTGAACGTGGATGCCTTCGGGTGGTGGCAGCGGCCCAAAGGCCATGGCTGTCTTGTGCAGCCTGGTGATCTATATGGTGTCGCGCTGGGGCCTATGGGTGCCACGTGGGTCGTGGCACCGTAAACCCCGCCTCTGCGGCCTGCAGTCCGAAGATCTGTGTGCCGGAGTGAGTATTGTGCAGTTCCGCCGCTCCTTGGTTGCGGCACTAAATCCCGCTGTTTTTGAGTAGCTTCTACTCAAAGCATCGGGGGGTGTCTCGGGTTGACTTTCTGTAGGCGTCGGCCAAGGATGGCGGGCGGCTGGCCGGT
>NZ_JBICXT010000055.1:0-22519 GCF_043200415.1 Streptomyces sp. NPDC048419
TCTCAAACGGCGCTTGTCCAACGTGGTTTACCGGATCATGAAACGCGACCAACGGAACCATCTCGCTCAGGCCGCTTGACACACAGAGGCGCTATAAGGTCACAAACGCCCGTCCGGCCGCGTGCGTGGTGACGCCCGGCGGGCCGACAAATCCCAAACAGGGCAGTCGAGACGTCAGTCAGGCGAGGGGTCAGACCCACCAGCGGCGTCACCACGTCACATCCTCACTGTCAGGCGACGTTGGTGGTGCAGGCGCCGCAGGTGGAGCCGCAGTTGTCGTCGGTCAGGTTGACCAGGCCCGCCGGGTCGGCGATCTCGACGAGGGAGACGTCCAGGTCGAAGCTGTCCGACGCCCCAGGGATCTGCGGGCGTACTTCGGTGCGGCTGGGAACTACGATGCTGCGTGTCATGCTTCAACTCCTCGTAATCGTTGTGGTGTTACTGGGCTGGATCGCCCACCAGGTGCCGTCACGGGAGCGTTGCCGGACGGCTGCTCCCCGGACGACTCCTGGCCGCCCGGCACGAGGGGACGTGCTCCGCATAGGAAGTCCTCGCGGGCTGCCTGCCTGCGCCGGGAAGTCGTGTGCCGGGATTCTGATCAAGCGGATGCCGGTCGCCGCTGCATGAAGTAGGCGAGCGCCTGGGCTTTGAGGCGGTCGAGGCACGGCTCGCATGCGTAGAAGGGGGCGTGCTGCCCGTCCCACTGCACCGGGCCGAGCCAGATCACCAGGATTCCGGTACGGCCGCAGCCGAGCCAGCAATCACCGGTAACCCACGGCCACTCCATGGAAGGACGTCCCCTTTCTCAGCTGGTCGGGACAGTCGATCTGGCGGCCTGGCAGTTGGGAGCGCAGGCCCAGAGCTGGAACGGCAGGCCCCGGTGGCGTACCTCGCCCAGCCGTCGACCGCTCGCTCCCAGCGGCCGGGCGCAAAGGGCACGGTCCATGGCCATCTGCTGGCGGGCCGGAGCCGGGCGAGATCTGGAAGAGGCGACGGTGCCGTCGCCGGGATGCTCATTTGCCGCCCTCGGTACGGAGTTCCGCCCAGACCTCTTTGCCCCAAGGGCGCCTATCCGAGCCATGCAAGTCGTAGCCCCAGCGGTCGGCGACAGCATCGACGAGGAGCAGCCCGCGGCCCGATTCGTCGTCGTCAGCCGCCTGGCTGAGTATGGGAAGACGCGATGGTTCCCGGTCCACGACCCCGACACGCAGTCGTGTCGCGCTCGTCCGCCCAACCGTGAGGCGGATCTCGGGACACGGAGTGTGCTCGGAGGCGTTCGCGATGAGCTCCGTGAAGATCAGCGCGGCACGGTCGGCGAGGCCGTCGAGGTGCCACACGCTGAGGACACATCGGACGAGTTCGCGGCCGGGCTCGGCCGTGGCCGGCTCGCACGGGAAGGCCTGGCTGTACATGGGATGGCCGGCGGAGAGGGCCTCAACTGGTGTTCTCAGACTCGTCATTGGGGTGGAGCCTTCGTGCTTCACGCAGCTGGGCGGTGACGGCGCCGGGACCGGGTCGGGAACCTGATGACATCTGAACCTCTCGAGTTCTCGGGGTCGTCGGGCGCCCGGTCGTTTCTGCTCGCCGACTCACATCGACGGGTGCGACGCCACGCGTCCTGGTCCTGATCGGACTACGCGGGCACTGTGGCGAGTTGCCGCAGGAAGGGCCGCCGCCTCCCGGCCGGCGAGATGCCGGCGAGACGGCTCGCGCCCGGCAGGCCGGCGAAGCGCAGGGCGGCATGACGGACGCGCAGTCGCCGTGCCGAATCGGGGACGAACCAGCGGGCTGTTCTGCGGGCGGCGCGCTGCCTGTCTCTGATGATCGGACGCCACAGGCGTTCGTAACCGTGCAACGCGTCCTCCACCCGGCGGGCGCCGACGAGCTGGTCGGCCAGGACGTAGGCGCCGGCGATCGCGAGGGAAGCGCCCTGCCCGGCGAGCAGGGACACGGCCTGGCAGGCGTCGCCGACCAGGACGACCCGTCCGCGGCTCCAGGACGGCAGATCGGTCTGGGCGACCTGGTCGTAGTAGACCCGGGCATGCGGCGGGCAGGCCGCCAGGGCGCGGGGGACGAGCCATCCGAGGGAGCCGTACTCGCGACGGAGAGCGGCCCGTGCGTCCTCGGGGCGCCGGGGGTCGGCGCTGCGGTGGACGGCGAAGGCGGCGACCTGGCCGTCACGCAGGGCGTACAGACCCATCTGCCGATCGACGGTGTCGGTGAGGCAGAAGCGGTCGCCCAACTCCGCGTGGACCTGGGGGTCGTCGAAGGTGAAGGCGGCGGTGTGGTAGCCGAGGTGGCGCACGCACCGTTGCTCCTCGCCGAAGACCATGGCCCGCACGGTGGAGTGGAGGCCGTCGGCCCCGACGAGGAGGTCGGCGTCGAGGGTAGCGCCGTCGGTGAGGGTGACGCGGATGCCATAAGGGCTCGGGGCGATGCTTGCCGGGCCGACGCCGAAGCGCAGGCCGACGGCGAAGGACAGTCGTTCCCGCAGTGCGAGTTCGAGGTCCGGTCGCATGATGCTGAGCAGGCGCCCGTCCTGGGAACGGGCGAATCGCTCGTAGTCGAGCCGGGCCCGGCACCGGCCGTGGTCGTCGAGGAAGGCCGCCTCGGAGACGGGGTAGCTGAGTTCCTCCAGCCAGGGCAGCACGCCCATGGCCTCGGCGGCGTCGTAGCCAGGGCCGAAGAAGTCGATCATGTATCCCTCGGTGCGGGGGCATGGAGCCTTCTCCAGGACCACGACCTCCCAGCCGAGCACGTTGTGCAGGCGGCCGGCCAGGGCCAGCCCGGCGATACCGGCTCCGCAGATCACTGCTCTCATCGGTGTGCATCGCCTCTTCCGCGCTCCGGCGTTCCCCTCTCTCCGTATACCTTTGCGCAATGCAAAGCTCGGATGTCAAGAAGGCCCGGGTCCACCTGCACGCACCACCTGAATCTTGATGCATCCCTAACGCCTCACTGACGGTCTCTTGACGTACTGTCAAGAGCGGTGTGCCGGGAAGACGGGTCGGCGAAGTGTCCTCAACGAACCGTTCCAGGAAGGTCTTCGCGTGACCTCGTCGAAGTCGGCCGCCGCCATCGCGTCCGCCCCCTCCCCCGCCGTGCGCGGCCGTGGCCCGCGCCGTTCCGTGCTCTTCTTCGCGTTCGCCTTCGCGGTGATCGCCGATCCGGCCTCCTCGGTGGCGTACGCGATCGAGGCGGCGCTGCGTGCCCTGCACGGTGACCTGGCCCTGCTGCTGCCGACGATGAGCCTGGTCATCGGGCTGGTCGTGGTCGTCACCGCGAACTACTGGCAGCTGGTGCGCCGCTTCCCCAAGGGGGGCGGTGCGGCGGCCGCGGCCGGGCGGGCCTTCGGGGCGCGCTGGACGTTCCTGCCCATCGGCGCCCTGGTGGTCGACTTCGTGCTGACCATCGGCATCTCGATCGCGGCCTCGGCCAGCGCGGTCATCGCCCTGTTCCCGGGCCTGGCGCCGCTGCGGATCCCGCTCGCGCTGGTGCTGCTCCTGATCGTGGCGGGGCTGACCTGGTTCGGGCACGGCGGACGGCTGCTGTTCGCGGTCATGACCGTGGCCTTCGTCGTCATCTCCGTGGCTGTCCTCGTCCTGGGCTTCACCTCGCCGCACGCCACCGGGCACGCAGCCGCCACGACCGATCCCGGCCGATCGGCCATGCTCGCGGTGGTCCTGGCCTTCCCGGTCGCCATGGCGCTGGCCACCGGCATCGAGGCACCCTCCACCGCGATCGCTCAACTCGGCCAGCTCGATGACACCCACCGCCGCCGCTTCGGCCGCGGCACGCTCGCGCTGCTCCTGGTCATCGTCGGCGGCCTGACCCTGGCCCTGACCGCACTCGCCGTGCGCCTGCACATCGGTATCCCCGGCGCCGACTCCACCCAGATCGCCGACATCGCGCACGCCGCCGCCGGACCGGGCTGGCTCTACGGCGCCTTCCAGCTGACCAGCTCGCTGCTGCTGCTCGCCGCGGCCAGCTCGTCCTTCCAGGCCGGGCCCGGACTACTGAAGGCGCTGTCGGGCACGGCGGAGCGGCCCGGTGTGCTGCCGCCGGTGCTCGGCCGCATCAACCGGCACCACACCCCGTACTGGTCGGTCGTGGTCTATCTGGCGGCCGCCGCTCTGATCATCATTGCCGCGGCGGGCCAGGAGCAGGAGCTGGTCCTGTTCTACGCGGTCGCAGTCTTCGTGAGCTTCCTGGTCGGCCTGCTCGCCATGGCCCGCTTCGCCACCCGGGAGAACACGACGGGGCTGGCCTGGGTCAACGGCCTGGCCGCCGTGGCCGTAGCCTTCACCCTCGCGGTGAACCTGCTGCGCGGCTGGCCGATGCTGTCCCTGGCCGCGACGCTGCTCATCGCGGGCGGCCTGTACCTCCGGTGGACGCGAGCCGGCCGTCCGACCGGCATCCAGGACGTCGAGGCGCGCGCCGAGGCGGACTGACGCTCGCGCGAGGGTCAGATCGCACCGGCACGGACGACGGTGACCGGGCAGGTCGCCTGCTGTACGCAGTGGTGGCTGACCGAGCCGAGAAGCATCCCGGCGAAGGCGCCGTGCCCGTGACTGCCGACCACCAGCAGGTCGGCGTCCCTGGCCGCGTCGGTCAGCACCGCCGTCGGCTGGCCTTCGACGACCTGGGGTGCGACGGGCACTTCCGGGTGCTCGCCCAGGGTTTCGTCGAGCGTGCGCCGTAGGTTCCCGCGGGCCTGTTTCTCGACGTCGGAGTAGTCCGTCGGCATGCCGTACGTGGCGGGCCGCCCAGCGCAGCGCCGCCCGGCTGGCCTCGGAGCCGTCGACTCCCACCACGATCAGCGGCGAGGAGACCTGATCACTCACTGTTCACCTGCGCAGTTGCCACGTCCGCCCACGCTCCCGTGAGCACGCCCGCCTGCCAAGGAGCCGTTCGGTCCCCACGGGCTGACAAGGTCACGTGACACGTACCCTTGACTAGTTTTGCATAATGCAAATGTAGGAAGGGGAGGCGATGAGAGCCATACCGGCAGCAAGGGACGGACAAGACGTGACCAGCACGGCGATGAGGGATTTCACCCCCACGCCGAGACTCGCGGGCCTGCGCACCGCCCCCTGGACCCTGATGGCCCTCGCCATCGTGGTCGGCGCCGGGGCCGGGGCCGGTTCGGTCGTCTTCCGCTGGTGCATCAGGACCTTTACGCACCTGCTCTCTGGCCACGCCGACTACGCCGCCTCCCCCGGCGCGGACAATCCGCACATACCCTGGCTCGGCCCGTACTTCGTGCTCCTCACCCCCGTGATCGGCGGCCTGCTCTACGGGCCGCTGGTCAACCGCTTCGCCAAGGAGGCGCGCGGCCACGGCGCGCCCGAGGTGATGCTCGCCGTCGCCCAGCGCGGCGGACGGATCAGCCCCAAGGTCGCCGTGGTCAAGACACTCGCCTCCGCCCTGTGCATCGGCTCGGGAGGCTCGGTGGGTCGCGAGGGCCCCATCGTGCAGATCGGCTCGGCGCTCGGCTCCACGCTCGGCCGGGTCACGAAGGTGACCGAGGGCCGGATGAAGCTCCTGGTCGCCTGTGGTGCGGCGGGCGGCATCGCGGCCACCTTCAACGCCCCGCTGGCCGGCGTGTTCTTCGCGATGGAGCTGATCCTGGACACCTTCAGCGCGGAAGCCTTCGGGGCGACAGTCCTGGCCAGCGTCACTGCGAGCATCATCGGGCGCGCCGCCTTCGGTGACAACGCCTTCCTGAGCCTTCTGGACTTCCATGTCGACCATCTCGCCCAGTACGGCCTGTTCGCCGTGCTCGGCATCGTCGCCGCGGCAGTGGGCGTGGGCTTCTCCCGGTTCCTGTACCTGATCGAGGACGCCTGCGACTGGGTGTGGCGCGGCCCGGAGTGGCTGCGCCCGGCGGTCGGCGGGCTGGCCCTCGGCGTGGTCCTGCTGGCTCTGCCGGAGATGTACGGCGTCGGCTACCCGGTGCTGGAGAAGGCGACCGAGGGCGGCTACGCGGTCGGCTTCCTGCTCCTGCTGCTGGTGGGCAAGATGCTGGCCACCAGCCTGACCATCGGAATCGGCGGCTCGGGCGGCGTGTTCGCACCAAGCCTGTTCATAGGCGCGATGCTGGGCTCGGCGTACGGCATCGGCGTCCACCACCTGCTGCCCCACTCCGCAGGCGCGGTCGGCGCGTACGCGCTGGTCGGCATGGGAGCCGTCTTCGCCGGCGCGGCCCGCGCCCCGATCACCGCCGTGGTCATCCTCTTCGAGCTCACCGGCGAGTACTCGATCATCCTTCCGCTGATGCTCGCGATCGTGCTGGCCACCGCCGTCAGCCGCCTGATCTCGCGGGACACCATCTACACCCTCAAGCTGCGCCGCCGCGGCATCGACCTCGAGGGCCCCGCGCCCGGCGCCCTGATCGGCACCCAGTACGTGAGCGCCGTTATGGAATCACTGCCCTCACCCCTGTCCGCATCCACGACCCTGGCGGACTCGGCCGACCTGCTGAGCCTCTCGGGGCACGGCGCCCTTCCCGTGGTCGACGACACCGGCCACTACATCGGCGTCGTCACCGCACAGGCGGTGGCCGAGGCGCTCGCCGAACAGCCGGAGGGTGCCCCCGCCCTGGTCGGGCAACTCTCCGAACCGCCCGCACCGATCACAGCGGACCAGCCCCTCGCCCAGGCCCTGCACACCCTGCTGTCGGCGTCCGGGACCGGGATACCCGTCCTCGACGCCGACCACGGCAAGCCGATCGGCTGGCTCAGCCACCAGAGCGCACTGCGCGCGGTGCACACGGCCGCCTGACGGATCTACCCATCTCTCCACATAGCCGACTTTTGCATTGCGCAAAAATGGATACGCAAGGTCTGAATGCCCGGATCACCCCGAGGAGGTGGGCCATGCACACAGACCACGTCCAGCGCTCCTACTCGTTCGTATGCCTCGACTGCGGGCACGGCTGGGAGGACACGTACGACCTCGGCGTGAGGTGGACGACCAGGCACGGATCACCGCCGTCTACCACCTCGACGGCAGACGCGTGCCGTCGCCGTTGCAGTCACCGCGCTGCCCCGCCTGCGAGAGCCGCAAGATGCGCATCATGCGGCCGGGGCGCGTCGCGGCGGCACGCCTGCACGAGAGGTGACGCGATGGAGCCGCACCACCAGCCTCCGGTCTGGCTGGAGGCGCTAGGCTGGGCCAGTCTCACCGCGCCCGGGCGAGCGCGCTGGCGATCGCATCGGACATGGCACTGCGCGCGTCCCGGCAGTACATGTGGATCATGCATCTGGTGTCCCCGATCACGGCCAGGCACTGGGGGCCTGCGGCTCTGTGGTTCTACGCCCGTCGCAGTCAGCGCACCGCCCGTCCTGTGATCGAGCGCAAGGGCGAGCCGGATCCCGAGAAGCTGCCGGGTCACCGCGGCCAAGGCCGTCAGCCACTGCGGCGCGAGGCGCGTCCTGGGTGACATCGGGGGCGAGTGGCTGGCGCGGGCGACCGGGATGTCGATCGCGGGCAAGCCCCCATACGCCGACTTCCTTTTCGACTTCGTCTCCCCCGGCCACTTCGGGCAACGCGTCGAGGTGTACTCACCGCCGTACCTCTTCCACGGCGCCCAGCCCCGCTTCGGACTCGGCGGCGCGACTGACGTCCGGCACGGCGACGAGATCACCCTTCGCTCCCCCGACGCCACCGGCATCACCCGTGTTCGGCTCATGCGGCCCGGATCAGCCACGCACGTCACAGACTTCGACCAGCGTTCCGTGGCCCTGAACGTGGTGCGCCACACCAGCGGGTCACTCACCGTCCGGATCCCCGACGACCCGTCACTCGTGCCGCCGAGCTGGTACATGGTCATCGCGACGGACGGCAGCGGCACCCCCTCGAAGGCTTTGGCTGCATGTCCGACGGCGCTAATACGAAAATCCCGCACCCCGTGTCCGTAGCCGCAGATCAGGCAGCCTCGACGGGTTGGAGGACCACTTGATAGCCGAGTTGGTTGAGCTGGCTCACGAGCCGTCGGGTCTGTCGCGCACGCCCGACACGATGGAGAAAGTAGTCGCCGCCGAGATCCGCGTACTCAGCGTCGTTCGTGAACATGTGCCAGACAGCGATGAGGATGGAGTGTTCCAGGGCGACCAGGGCACGTTTCTTGCCCCGGCGGGCGGCCAGACGTCGGTAGCGGGCGGCGAGGTAGGTGTCCTTGGTCCGCGCAGCGGACACGGCAGCCTGCCCGAGCGCGGCCTTGAGCCACGGGTCGCCGTGCCGGGTCTTGCCGGTCGGCTGCTTGCCGGCGGACTCGTGGTTGCCGGGGCAGACCCCAGCCCAGGAGGCCAGGTCACCCGCGGTGGGGAAACGGGCGATGTCCGCGCCGATCTCGGCGAGGATCACCTCGGCGGCTCGGGTGCTGACGCCAGGGACGGTCAGCAGGAGTTCGACCCGGCGCCGAAAGGGACCGAGCTGCTGGTCGATATGTGTGCTGAGCCGGGTCTCGGTCGCGGTGCAGGCGTCGATCCGGTCCAGCATCGTGCGCGCCAAGAACGCGTGATGGTCACCGAAGTTGCCGGTCAGTGCCTCGATGAGAGTGTCGGTCTTGCGGCGCATCGAACCCTTGGCCATCTCGGCCAGAACCTGCGGATCGCGCTGCCCGGCGATCAGGGCCTCCAGCATGGCCCGGCCGGAGACGCCGAGGATGTTGGAGACCACGGTCGACAGTTTGATCCCGGCGTCCTCCAGCAGCTTCTCCAGCCGCTGGGTCTCGCGTGTCCGCTCGCGGATCACCTCGGTGCGATACCTCGTGAGGTCGCGCAACTGCCGGATCGGCTCCGGGGGCACGAACGAGGGTCGGACCAGGCCGTGTTCGACGAGCTGAGCGATCCACTGGGCGTCCATTACATCGGTCTTGCGACCGGGGACGGCCTTCATGTGCCGGGCGTTGAGGAGCCAGCATTCCAGGTCGTGTTCGAGCAGGTAGAAGATCGGCTTCCAGTAGATGCCGGTGGCTTCCATGCCGACCAGGGTGACCCCCTCGGCGAGCAGCCAGTCCCGCATGGCCAGCAGATCACGGGTCATGGTGGTGAAAGTGCGGGTCTCGCTGCGGCGCCGCTTGCCGGTGCCGGGCACACGGGTCGTCACCTTCACGTCCGCCTTGCTGATGTCGATCCCCGCACAGCGTTCGTGGATCACTTCCATTGCCCCGGCACCCCCTCCCGACGTCGGCCGCGAGCACGTGACCGTCCGACAGGGGTCCAGCAGGCGGAAGAGTCTAATACGCGCGCTCGAAGCAGCGCTTCCGGGTGCCTGTCAACAAACCCCCACCGTCCTACTAACCCACGGGCTCGGATCACGCCAAGGCGGCACGACGTCCGTCGGACGGCCACGAACCGATTTTCACCCGCTCAGGGTGGCCCCGCCAGGGGCTCGGATTACTAACCCCTGCAGGCACGCCCCCCACTCCGTGGCATCATGCAACCTTTACCTAGCGCAAAGGTTCTCTTTCCGTGCCGCCCCCGTACGAGCAGACGACCACGCTGTCCGCACCAGGAGGCACCATGCCCATCTCACGCGGCACGATCGGGACCGTCTTCGTCGGCGGCGCTGAGCGTGACGCTCGCCGCCCTGGCCTACCCGAGCATGCTCGGTGTCCAGAACGCGTCCACGAACCAGTCGCGCGTGATCGCCAACACTCGGTGGGGACCACTCACCGAGGCCGACCGCAACTTCGTCGTCTTCGTGCGCTCCGCCGGGCTTTGGGAGGGCCCGTCCGGCGAGCTTGCCATGACGAAGGGGACGACCGCGGCTGTGCGCGAGGCCGGCCGACACCTGGTCATCGGACACGCCGCGCTCGACGCCAGCTGCCGCAAGATCGCCCCCGAGCTGAACGTCACCATCCCCAACCAGCCCACTCCGCAGCAGCAGGGCTTCCTGGACAAGTTCAAGTCGGACCGGGGAAGCAGTTCGACTCCGACCTGGCCAACATCCTGCGCGTCACCCATGGCTCGATCTTCAACACCATCGCCAAGATCCGCTCCATCACCGAGAACACCCTCGTGCGCCAACTGGCCGACCAGGCCAACGACGTGGTCCTGGACCACATCGAGCAGATGGAGAAGACCGGGCTGGTCAACTTCGACCAGGTCAACTTCCAGGAGACGACCCCGCCGAAGCTCCCCTCCGCCCAGGTCACGCCTCCGGTGCCGCAGCCCGGGGCACCCGTGGTCGCTCTCACGGTGCCCCCGGGCGTGTCGGGCGAGGGAGTACCGACAGGCCCGGCCGCCACCGCCACCCCCGGCCCCTCGGCTTCCCCGACCGCGGGATGACTTCCCGGTCCGCGACGCCGCGCTGCGCCAGCGTGCCCCGCACTCCGAGGTCGACGACTGGGCGGCTGTCCGCCGTGATGCCCAGGTCGAGACACGTGCCGAACGCGCCGGTGCACGCTGACGCATGAGTGCCGTGATCAACCTGACGTCGTTTCTGTACGACCGACGGGAAGACGAGAAACGCAACGCCGTGCTGTTCCACGAACTCGACTTCCTCATCACTGAACAGCCCGGATCTCAAATCCACCGCCGATACCCTTGCCCGCGCACAGCCTCGATCAGGTCACGGTCCACCGGCGGATCCTCAACGCACGGGAGTTCGTGGCCTTCGCGAAGGCCATGGCGGGCGCCAGGAGTCCCGTGCACTGCTTGCAACGAATCAGACATGAGGAGGCTGAGGGTCTGACCTGCTGCTGGAGTCGACCCTCACCTACCAGGCCATCAAGGCTCTCACGCTTGCCCTACGAACTGCATCCGGCCGGGCAGGACGACTGGTATCCCTAGCCTGGCCCGTGGGACCGAACACGGGGCCTCACCTCTGCAGGGTGGGAAAGCCGATAGGAGCGGGGACTACGGCGACCAGGCTCCCCGGCGACGAGCGCGAGCACCCAGGGCGCCAGGTCGCCCATCGACCCCGTCGTTGCCGGTTCCCTCCTGGGCACCGCGCGGGGCGATCGCCCCTTTGGGGTCGTACACGACGGCGAACGCGTCTCCGGGCCGGGTGGTCTGTCCGCAGCCGCGCCAGATGCGGACCTTGAGCGGCGTTCCGTCGGCGTCCGCCACTGAGCACAGGTACCGGGCGTGCCCGCCGGCGGTCGCCCGGCCGTTCTCGACCGACGTCACCACGACGGACTGCACCTGGCCCCGTTCCGCCAGCACCACGCCAGCGGCGGTCTGCGGAACCCGCAGTGCCAGACAGACGCCCAGCAACGCGGCGATGCCGACCAGGGCACGCTCCGCTCCCACGAAGGCGAGATACAGCGCGAGAGCACCGACGCACACCAGTCCCGCCTCGCCGTCGGCGAGCGATGGTCTGCCCGTCCAGGCACCGAAGAGCGTCGTAGCAACGATCGCCCCGGCACCGAGGATCCCCACCAGGATCCCCTCCCCGACCAGCCACCAGGGCGGCAGTCCGACGAACTCCGCGGGCCCCCACACCATCACACGCAGATGCGCCATGAGGTGCGGCTCGGCAGGGAGCGAAGGCCGACGTCTTCGGCGCACGAGTGCCACCCGAGAGCACCTACTACGCGCTCCGCCACACGATCATGGCCGGTCGGAACCTCCGCTCGGGTGACCCCGCCGGCCTCGAGCAGGAGATGTGGGCCCTGCTCACGCTCTACCAGGCCCTACGGGCCGTGATGGTCGAGGCCGCCGAGTCCGTCCCCGGCATCGACCCCGATCGTTGCTGCTTCACCGTGGCTCTACAGACCGCCCGTGACCAGGTCGTCCAAGCCATAGGGATCGTCCCCGACGAGCCAGGCTCTCTCGGACTGGTCGGCCGGCGGGTGCGGGACCGACTCCTTGCGCCTCGCCGTAACCGGGCCAGCACTCGCAAGGTCAAGTCCCCGATGTCCCGCTACAGCGAGCGGCGAGATGACGGCCGTCCCGATCGCAGCCGCACCATCACCGGCCTCACCGTCACCGTCCTCAAACCTGGCCCCCAACAGCCGCCTTTGCCCACGGTCTCCCGCGATGACCGCCACACCGCCCCAGCCCAGCGCCGACGGCATCGCACTCTCGCCCTGCTGCAGGACGACCCGACCCGCCTGTGGAGACCCGCGGAGATCGCCGCCCGCCCATTTCGGCGACGTCACGTTGCACACCATGTATCGGCAGCTCTCCCGATAGGCCACCACCGGGCTCATCCATAAACTCGGACCCGGCCTCTACGCAGCCACAACCTGGGCCTCAACGCCCTTGCCACCAGCACAAACAGGCTAACTTCCCGGCCTTGGACCTTCGGGCCCCACTCTGGACACCAATTGAACGCTCGTTTAGTATGCTGCACATGCATTCAATCCGCGACGACCGGACTACCCGCGCGGTCATCCGCGACGAGGCTCTGGCCCTGTTCGCCGCAAGCGGGCCTGAGGCGGCCACAATGCGGCAGATCGCCGCTGCCGCCGGCGTCTCGCCGGGGCTGGTCGTGCACCACTTCGGGTCGAAGGAGGGCTTGCGCCAGGAGGTCGACCAGTACGTTCTGGACGTCTTCGAGGCAATGCTCGGAGAGCTGACCGGTGAGGGCGGCGCGGAGCTGCTCGACCCCGGGGTCGGGGCGAGTTCACTGAGCGAGGTCTTCGCGCGGCACCTTCCGGACGACTCACCGCTGCCGGGCTACCTGCGCCGGCTGCTGCTGTCCGACACGGACGCCGCACGTCTGCTGTTCCGGCGGCTGTACGAGTTGAGCAGGGCGGCGCTGGACGGTCTGACGGCGGCCGGACTGGCCTCCTCCGGACGGGACCCGGCGGTACGTGCCGCCCTCCTCCTCTCCAACGACCTGGCCCTGTTCCTGCTGCGCGACCGTCTCGCCGAGGTCCTGGGCACGGACCCGCTGTCGGCCGACGGCATGACCCGCTGGGCCCCGGAGATGCTCAGCATCTACGCGGGTGGACTGAACGCGACCCCACCGGAACCACGGGAAGCACAAGGAGACGCCCCTTAGGGAGGCTGCGCATGGCGCCCGGCTCAACACCCGCAACCACGCCCGTACTTCAGGCCCACGACATCCACAAATCCTACGGCAGGCACCCTGTCCTGCGCGGGGCCGACCTCACAGTCGCCCCCGGGCAACTCGTCGCCGTCGTGGGCGAGAACGGCGCCGGTAAGTCGACGCTGCTGAAGATCCTGGCCGGCACCCTGACCGCGGACCGCGGTGAGGTCGTCCTGTCCGGCACCCTCGGCTACTGCCCGCAGGACCCCGTCCTCAACGCGAGCCTCACCGTCGAACAGCACCTGCGCTACTTCGCCGCCGCCCACCGCCTACCCGACCTGGACCGCGGCCGCGAACTCGTCCAACTCCTCGGCTACGAGCAGTACGGCAAGTCCCTCGTCGGCGAACTGTCCGGCGGCACAAGGCAGAAGCTCAACCTCACCCTCGCCCTGCTCCACGACCCGGCCGTCCTGCTCCTCGACGAGCCGTACCAGGGCTTCGACTGGGAGACCTATCTGCGGTTCTGGGACCTGGTGGACGACCTGCGAGGTCGCGGCAAGGCCGTCGTGGTCATCACCCACCTGGTCTTCGAACAGGACCGCTTCGACCTGCTGGCCGACCTCACCGACGGCAGCCTCACGCCGCGCACAACTGCCGGGAGGGAACAGCATGTCAGCGCATGACACGTCCGAACTGCGGCCGCTCTACGGCCAGTTCCCCACCGCGTTGCGCTTCTCGGTACGCGACCAGACCCGCAACCGGCTCGCCGGGCTGCTGCTCGTTCTGTTCGTGCCCGTCTGGTACCTGCTCATGGATGCGCTGGCCTCGGGTGAAGTGCTGGACTTCAAGCTGTACGCGACCGGTGACGTCCTGCATGTCGACGGCGGCCACCTCACCCTGATCTCCGCGGGCCTGAACTCCGTGACGATGATCGCCGGGTTCGTCGTCTTCGACGCCGTCCGCAAGGCGCTCGCGTTCGACCGGCGCCTCGTCTTCGCCGGATACCGGCAGTCCATGCTCATCGGCGCCAAGACCCTCGCCGTCGGCCTGGTCGCGAGCGCGATCGCCCTGTACACCGCGCTCGCCGTCCTGTTCTTCTGGCGCCCGTCGCCGGGCGGCTGGTTCGCCGTGCTCGCCGGTTTCGCCGTCATCGCGCTCACTTACGGCGCCCTCGGTCTACTCCTCGGCGTCCTGGTCAAGCACGACCTTGAGGGCTTCTTCCTGATCATCATGGGCGGGCTGATGGACACCTTCCTGCAGAACCCGCTGGGCAACCCGCTCGCCAACAAGCCCGTCCTGGAATGGTTCCCGTCCTTCGGGCCGATGCAGTTCGCCGTCGGCGGCTCCTTCGGCCACATCGCACTGTGGAGTCACCTCGCGCTCGGTCTGACCTGGGCGGCCGGCTTCGCCGCGATCGGGTTGGTGATCTTCCGGATCAGGACCCGCAATCGCACGCGCACCGGCGCCTGAGAAGCGCGTACTCCCGCCGCAGTAGCCGACCACTCCCCTCGGAGTAACCCCGATCCGCTTCTCCCGTACGACGACCACCGCGGTCCCCCCGACAAGCATGAAGCCATGATTGTCATCGAAGTCTTCGCCCCCGCGGGCGTTCTCGGACCGGCACAACGCCAACAACTCGGCAAGCGGCTCATCGACGCGCTCATGGGCACCGAGGACGCTCACGCCGAAGCCGTCATGGACTCAGCACGCGCTCTCACCCAGGTCCTCATCCACGAACCGGCCGCCTGGATCACCGGCGACCGTCACCCGGTCGACCCTGCGGACCCGCCCCGCTACCTGATCCGGGTCAACGCACCGGCCGCCTGGCGCAAGGAGATGAGCGCCCACGCCATCGACCGTCTCACCCAGGCCCTCGCCGAGACCGAGGCGGCGGCCGGCCGCGACCCCGACCGGCTCCGCGACCAGCCGCACGCCCTGGTCCACGTCGTCGGCATCGCCGAGGGCAGCCTCGGGATGTGTGGACGCCCCATGGGCAGTCTCGACCTGATCCAGCACATGACCGCCCCGCACCGCGACGCCATCGCCCACATGTCCACCGCCGACCTGCCGCCCGGCACCGTCCTCGACCCGGTGTGCGGCATGACCGTCGACCTGAACATCACCGACCTCACCCTGAAGGTCGACGGCACGCTCCACGGCTTCTGCAACGGCCAGTGCCGACGCATCTTCGCCGACGAGCACGGCATACTCCCATGCACGCCCGCAGCCGACGCCTCGTACGTACCGGTGTCCTGGCCGGTGGTCATGGGTCCCTCTCAGCAGGTCGAAGGAGATACGTGGTCCGGAGCCGCCCTCCCCTGTGCGGCGGCTCCGGACCACGGGCCGGTCAGCCCCTGGTGCGCGCGCCGCCGACCTGCTGGTCTACCCCGTCCTCACCCGCGACCGGCAGGCCATGGCCGACCTCGCCCTCGACACCCTGGGCCCGCTGACAGCAGCCCGCGGCGGCGCCGAGCCCCTCCTCGACACCCTCACCGCCTACTTCGACTCGGGTTGCGTGGCCGCCGAGGCCGCCCGCCGTCTCTCCCTGAGCGTTCGCGCCCTGACCTACCGTCTGGGCCGCATCCACAAACTGACCGGCGCCAACCCCGCCGACCCGGCCCACCGCTACATGCTCCAGACCGCGGTCATCGGTGCCCGGCTGCTGGACTGGCCCGCCGCGGACCTGTGACACGGCCATCTCTCCTGCTCCCGTCGGTGGTCCGGGGCGAGAGAAGCCGTGCAGCGGGAGCAGTCGAGAGCAGCCGTGCCGCGGAAGCAGCTGACGGCGATCCCGACACCCTGAGCACCCGGCTGCCCGCTCCGCCCGGAACGCGCCGCCCACCTCAGCCCGACGCTGCACCGTCGCCCTGCTCGCCCAGATTCTCGGCACTGGAAGAGGGCCACGCCTCGGATACCGATCACACCTGAGCCGCAGACAGATCGGCACCGCCGCGCCTAAGGTGCGCGCATGCTCGACACAATCGTGCGACAGGCCGAGGCCGACCTGCACTCCAAGCCCCGCTCTCTGAGCGCTGCGGTCGCCGAACTGCCCACCGCAGTTGGGTCTGTACACCTGGTGGGCACCGGCAGAGGTGCTGACCGCCTTCGACGGGCCGGTCAACGAGGGCGATCCCGCGCAGCGGCTCCTCTATCTCGGCAAGGCCAGCGACTGAGGACCCGCATCGCTTCCAACCATCTTCGGGACTCGGGCCGATCCACCTTGCGCCGCACGCTGGCCGGCCTGCTGATGTCCACCGAGGGCTACCGCACCACGTGGACCGACCGCGTCATCCTGATCCCGGAAGACGAGCAACGCCTTACCGGCTGGATGCACGAGCACCTCCACCTCACCTGGAGCGAACTCCCCGACCCCGCACCGGTGGAGACACTGCTCATCACTCGGCTGCGTCCGCCGCTCAACGTCGACGGCGCCGAGCACGGATAGATCCGAGAACGCGTCAAGCAGGGACGGACCGTGTACTACACCAGCGCCGGACCCCGCCCGGAGGAGCAGCCTTCCCGCCGACCAC
Source organism: Streptomyces sp. NPDC048419 (assembly GCF_043200415.1). Classification (NCBI taxonomy): domain Bacteria; kingdom Bacillati; phylum Actinomycetota; class Actinomycetes; order Kitasatosporales; family Streptomycetaceae; genus Streptomyces; species Streptomyces sp. NPDC048419. The sequence continues at coordinate 16,479 of NZ_JBICXT010000055.1, forward strand.
GGGGGCATCTCGCGGCGGAGTGAACGCGGATCCTCACCCGCCCACGGTAAGGGCACAGTCGGCGGGATCGCGTCAGGAGGCGGGAGTCCGCGTGAGGCGCTCGGCCAGCGTGGCCGCGAACTCCTCGGCGCGGGAGAGCTGAGTGCGCAGGTCCTCCACCCGCTGCTGGGCGGCCTGCTCGAAGCCGCGGATCCGGTCCAGCAGTTGCTCGCGCTCTTCGGTCGGCATTTCCTCGTCCGAGTCGAGGCGGTCGGTGGCCTCCAGCAGCGCGCGCATCTCGTCCAGGGTGAAGCCGAGGGGCTTCATACGACGGATGACCATCAGGCGCGCGACGTCGGACTCGGTGTAGAGGCGGAAGCCGCCCTGGGAACGGGCGGAGGGGATGACGAGACCGGTCTCCTCGTAGTGCCGGATGGTGCGCAGCGACAGCTCGGTCCGTGCGGCGACCTCGCCGATCTGCATGTGCTCGCTGCTCACGCGGGGTGCCTTCCTCGTCTCTCGCCACAACCGCAGGCGACCGTCGCCGATCTCTACTCTAACGTTAGGGTAGAGTTGCTTTGTTGTTGGGTCGGCTGCCTGCCGCATCCGCTCCCATGGTGCGGGATGCCGTCCCGTGCCGTCAGCCGTGTCGGAACCGACGACGCCTCCGGCGAAGACTGCAGTCCGTGAAGCAGGAGAGAGCGTGCGCATGCCCATGATGCCTGGCGCCGCTGCCTGCCCGCCGTGACCCTTCGCCCCCCCCAGTAGCGCTCGATTCCGTTGCGGGTCGCTTCGCTGCTGCCCATTGACTTCGGTCCGCCGCTCGCGGACTTGGACTTGGTGGACGGCCGCCCCGGCCCTCCATGTCTTCCTGCGCGCCCGCCGTGATGCCGGGTGTGCCCGAGCACGACAGGTTCCCCATCTCTTGTCTCCCTCCGCACTTTCCCCGGCCGCGTGGCTGCGCGGCTCCCTCCGTCCCACCTGGCTGTCCGATCCGAAGGTGCTGCGCACGGAGGTGCTGGCCGGGCTCGTGGTCGCCCTGGCCCTGATTCCCGAGGCGATCTCGTTCTCGATCATCGCCGGGGTCGATCCGGCCATCGGCCTGTTCGCCTCGTTCACGATGACTGTGACCATCGCGATCGTCGGCGGCCGACCGGCCATGATCTCCGCGGCCACCGGTGCCGTCGCCCTGGTCATCGCCCCGATGAACCGCGAGCACGGCTTCGGCTACCTGGTCGCGACCGTGATCCTGGGCGGCGTCTTCCAGATCGTCCTCGGCGCGCTCGGGGTGGCGAAGCTGATGCGGTTCGTGCCTCGCAGCGTGATGGTCGGCTTCGTCAACTCCCTCGCCATCCTGATCTTCATAGCGCAGGTACCGGAGATGACGGATGTGCCCTGGCCCGTCTATCCGTTGATCGCGGCCGGGCTGGCGCTGATGGTGTTCTTCCCGAAAGTCACCACCGTCGTCCCGGCACCCCTGGTGTCCATCGTCATCCTCACCGTCATCACCGTCGCGGCCGGGATCGCGGTGGCGACCGTAGGCGACAGAGGTGAGCTGCCGTCCTCGCTGCCGGTGCCGGGGCTGCCGGACGTGCCGTTCACCCTGGACACGCTCACCACCGTCGCCCCGTACGCGCTCGCCATGGCGCTGGTCGGCCTGATGGAGTCGCTGATGACCGCCAAACTGGTCGACGACATCACCGACACCCATTCCTCCAAGACCCGCGAGTCCGTAGGCCAGGGCGTCGCCAACATCGTCACCGGCTTCTTCGGGGGCATGGGCGGCTGCGCCATGATCGGCCAGACGATGATCAACGTACGGGTGTCCGGCGCCCGCACCCGGCTGTCGACGTTCCTGGCCGGCGCGTTCCTGATGGTGCTGTGCATCGTCTTCGGGCCGATCGTCTCCGACATTCCCATGGCCGCGCTGGTCGCGGTGATGGTCATGGTGTCGGTGGGCACCTTCGACTGGCACTCCATCGCCCCGAAGACGCTGAAGCGGATGCCGGCAGGGGAGATCACCGTCATGGTGGTCACCGTCGCGTGCGTGGTCGCCACCCACAACCTCGCCATCGGCGTCGTCGCCGGTTCGATCACCGCCATGGTCATCTTCGCCAAACGCGTCGCTCACCTCGCCGAGGTCACCGCCGTCACCGACCCCGACGGCAGCACGGTCGTCTACCGGGTCACGGGCGAGCTGTTCTTCGCCTCGTCCAATGACCTCGTCGGCCAGTTCGACTACGCCACCGACCCCGACAGGGTCGTCATCGACCTGACTGCCGCCCACATCTGGGACGCATCCTCCGTGGCCGCCCTGGACGCCATCGAGACCAAGTACGCCCAGCGCGGCAAGGCCGTCGAGATCATCGGCCTGAACGAGCCCAGTGCCCGGATCCACCAGACGCTCTCCCGGGAGCGGGCCGGCAGTCACTGACCGGCTCATACCCGCAACCGAGGGCCGTGAGAGGCACAACTTCCCGCGGCTCTCATCCATGGGGCACCTACGCTAATTACCTAGTGGTCCGGGTGATCAGCGAGGCCGCGCCGAACCGCCCGACCTCCCGTCCGGAGAACGTCCGCACCCGGGCGAAGACGGCCGACCGCAGATCCCGCCCCAGCGCCATCGCTGTCCGCGCACTGACGTACACGGCCGCCACGACGCACACCATCTGGCGGTCTCTCCTTGATCTTGGATCATCTCTCGTGGTCGGTGGTGCACCCCTTACGCTGCGGGGATGCGGGAGCTGACGATGCGTGTTCGGGTGGCCGCCTATGTGCTTCGACGCCGCGCGGGACGGCCGGTGGAACTCCTGGTGTTCGACCACGACGCGGACCTGCCGCCCGGCACACATGTCCCGGCAGGGGGCGTGCATCCGCACGAGCCTCTGGAAGAGGCCGTATTGCGGAAGTCGCGGAGGAGTGCGGGCTGGAATGTGTCCGGGTCCTGCGCCCCATCGCCGAGGAGTACACCCCGCATCCGATCCGCCTCTTCCCCCGCCACACCACCTTCTTCGAACTGGCAGTGGCCGACGACGCAGACGTCCCGGACATGTGGGACCACCATGTGACAGGCGCGGGCCGCGACAACGGCATGACGTTCCATTGCCGTTTTGAGCCACTACCCCTGGCCTTCCCTCTGGCAGACGGTCAGGACGTGTGGCTGGATCGTCTGGAGGTATGAGCGCCGTCGCTCAGTCGTCCAGATGGCTGCGCCACGCGACTGAGCCGCTGGACGTCGACCGGGGCCGCATTGTCGGTAGCTGATGCCAGCCGCAGGCCGACCGACCGCCTACGCTGACACAGCGGTGTGCACGTGCAAGCCGACGTTGGGGCGAGCGCCCGTAACTGGCCCCTCGAAAGCTCGCGCAGCATCACGGCGCGGGCTCGTGCCCAAAGCGTGCCCATAAGAGCGGACAACCACGGTAAACAGCGGTGCGAAACCAGTCCTCGAAGCTGCACCGCAAGCGTTGTATACCCAGGTCAGAAGCAATGTCGCCGTTGAAGCGCCGTCGCTTCCCAAGCTGAGAGCGCGAGTTCGATTCTCGTCACGCTACCTCTTCGCCATCGACGACCTGGAAGAGTTCGCGCGGGCACACGGCATCGTCCACGACGAGGAGCGAACCGGCCTTGCCGACCACGTTCCCGCCCGTTCGGTGAAAGGATTGTCAACGCCGCTGACGCGGCTCTTGTGTCCAAAGTCCTCAGCTGGTGTTGGCGATGAGGCTGTCCAGGATCTCCTCCGTGCGGTTCGGATGAAGAGCCCCGGCCGTGAGTCGATCCATAAATCTCGTGTAGGCACCCGTGTCCACGTCCGGCACGCGCGCACGGTGCCGACGCACGCATGAGTGCCCCAGCCGAAACCGAGGTGCTGGTTCGGCGAGCGGTCCAGCAGCAGTCGGGACGGCGGCTCGGGGAACCGGCCGGGATCGTGGTTGGCGGCGGCGAACAGCAGCATTGACGGTGTCGCCCGCAGACACGGAGGCGCCGCCGATCTCACAGGACTCCATGGGCTCGTGCCCGGGACCGGCCCGTCGAAGCGGACGAACTCGTCGATGCCGGTGCGCAACAGGGCCGGTTCGCGCAGCGTCTTCAATACCCCGGGGTGCGTGAGCAGAGTGTGCACCGTGTTGCCGATCGCTACCATGGTGCTGTAGACGCCCTGGAACATCACCCGCGCGGTGTTGACGATCTGCAGGTCAAGGTCGGGATCGGCGGCGATCTGGGCGTGCGCGCGGACGTGCGCGAGCAGGCCCGGCCGCGCTGCTGGCGGTGAACCAGGACTGCACCAGCGCGTTCAGCTCCTGCCGGGCGATGCGGCCCGGCTCGACGACGGACGCCCAGGCCGCCGCCGTCCATGCTTCCCATAATCGCGTCCGACACGGCTGCGAAGGAGGGGACATCGGGTTCCTCGACGCCGAGCAGATCATCACGGGGCCGTGGAAAAGCGTCAAGGGTCACCAATGACGGCTCCATGGTAGGTCAATGAGTTGATCGCTTAGCTGTTCGCAGGCCAGCAACCCGCCGCGTCACTTATTCGGCTACTGATCCAGACCTTGGGGCTGCCGAGGAGCACCTCATGGACCGGCACCACGCGACACAGCGACCGCACTCTCGGGCACCACAGAGCACGTCACTGACCACAACCGTTGGGGCTTCGATCACCTGGCGACCCAGCACCGGGCAGGAGAGAGTGAGCAAGCCAAGACATCTGCGAGCGTACAGCGTTCCGTGCTGAGCGGCGCAAAATGCAGCGCCCTCGAGAGAGAGGCAATCAAATGAGCGACCCGGAATCCAAGGCAGCTAGCAGAGTTAGCGAACCAAGCCGCTTTAGCGAAACGGATCAGATTAGCGAAGCAGTCCAGACTCGGATTAGCGAAATAGTCCTGGATTTTGTGGAAGCTCACCCGCTGCCGCCACTGGCCGCCCTCCAAACCGTCGTGAACAGCCTAACCGGGCCTCCACCACCCACAGACACCACGCACCCAGGATCAGTGACAATTCCACCGCCCGAACAGGTCGCCCCGCTCGAAGTGCTGTGTGATATTTGCGGGCAGGCGTTTACGGCTGAACAATTTGAAAATAGTCAAGTGAAGCGATGTCCCAGGGGTGGCGAGCACTTCCACGACACTGGCGAATGCTTGCCGGGCGGGCGATGTGGGATGTGCAGTCTAGATCTGTCATCGCCCGAGTACATCGTGACGAGCCCGGAAATGGAGACGAAGGAGTCGAAGGCACTGGAAGTTTGGAACGAGAAGGTACTAAGCACAGGATGGCATTCCGAAGCTGCTATCCGCCAAGCTGGACAGCTTTGCTACGCGGCGGCAACAGCGATTGTGGCGACGTCGCTGGGGAGTCCTACGAACCAATTCGAGCGTGCACACGCCTACGCGATGTCCGACGCCGTTGAAGGGGACGAAGATTGGGCTATGGGCGGCGGAGGGTATCGTGAGGCATACGAGGCTGCGTGCTCCAGCATGGGAGGCACTCCATCCGTCGGCGCGGTGCTGTCGTGGATGGACGCGATAAAGGAAGATGATGCGGAAAACTTCTGGATCAACCGGGGATACCTTCGCATGCTCGCGCAAAGTGGATCACCTTGTTTCTTCGGTACTGCGGTGACCGCCGAAGGGGCCGGACGTCCAACTTTCCAGCAGATCATCACGGCTATAGACGCCGGTTCCCTGATCATGGCCGCAGAGGGAGGAAATATGGGCCACTGGCGAGTCATCATCGGCTACCAAACCTCCACACGGGGCGGGCAGCGCGTACTGGTTTGCGACCCCAAGCAGGACGGTGAAAAAGAGTATCTGTACGCCGCCTTTACAATGGAGGTGACCTATATTTGTTCCAGCCAGTGACGTTTCTCATCGTGAATGCCATGGGCATGGACCGCGGCGACTACTGATCTTTGACGTTCTGCTTGTCGAGCGGCGTATGTGTGGCTTGACATCCTCTCCGCCCTAAAGTACGGAGATTCCCGCCTGCTGGCCGGTGACCACCGGCTGGGGCTTCGGGTGGGTTCCCCGTTCAACGGGCCGTGCCTGGCGCGGGATTTCCGCTCC
>NZ_JBICXT010000056.1:0-20533 GCF_043200415.1 Streptomyces sp. NPDC048419
GCGATCCGACGGCGAGGACCAGGGTCAGGCCCACTCCGATGAGCACCTGGTTCGTCGTCACGTATGGCCCTTTCGGCGCGTGGTGATGAGACGGGCGGGTGCTCCTGCCCGCCGGCGGACGCGGGCAGGAGCGACGACATCCACGAGGTGACGCTGGCATCTTGGCAACGGCGCCGACTATGTGCAGCTCTACACCGGCGACACCCTCCCGTCAGGGGAGCGCCGTCGCGCGCTCACCGTTGAACCGATGACCTGCCCGCCGGATGCCTTCCGCAGTGGCACGGCGCTGGTCAGCCTCGGCCCCGGCGAGCAGTACACCGTCTGCTGGGGGATCGGGGGGGGGGGGGGGGGGGGGGGGGGGGGCGGGGGGGCCCGCGGCGGGCCGCCGGGCCACGGCGGTGGCCAGCCCGGCCCCCGGCTAGCAGTACACCGCGTGGGGGGGCAACGCGCGGGGGGGGCAATGACGGCGCCGTCATTCCCCCCACCGCGCGATCTTCACCGGTTCCGAGGACCCCCTACGACGTGGACCCCGAGGGATGCACCGCACTGGTGCATCCCTGAGGCAGGTCCCGGTCGTCGTATCCGCTGCAGTCGACATGCGCGCCAACGCTCGTCGGTGCGCAGCCACGTCCGGGCGGGGACGGTCAACACGGACTGGTCGACGTCTGTGGTGCCCGCCGTGATGTAGGGGTGCTGGCCGAAGCCGTAGGGTGCGGCGCTCGTGTCGAGGTTGCGCGCGGTGGCGGCGACTTCTAGCCCGGAGCCGCCCAAGGCGTACTCGGCGCGGACGTGCAGGTGGTACGGGTAGCCCGGCTGCGGCCACAGCGAGGTCTCCAGGGCGGCCCGGCTGTCGCTCTCCTTCACGACGTGCCACGAGGTCCACCGGAGCAGTCCGTGGATGGCGTTGTCGCCGATCGGCTCGGTGAGTGGCAGCTGCAGGTCCTGCCCGTTCCAGCGGTACCGGCCGTCGCGGATCCGGTTGGGCCACGGCACCAGGATCTGGCCTCGCCCGCCGGTGATCCGGTTCTGTGCGGCGAATCCGTCGACCACGGTGCGTTCACCGACCGAGTACGACCGCAGCGCCGCGCCCAGCTCGACGACGACGGCACTGTGCGCGCCGTGGCGCAGAGTCAGTTGCCGTCCGGTGCGACTCTCCTTCACGCGTGGTCTCCTCGATCCGCCCGGCCGACGCCCTCACACGTGGGTGTCATGGTCGCCGATGGTTACGGCCTCCTCGTCGGGAGCGTGCGGCCCCCCTACGGCCCGGTCAAGCGCGACACGTTCCCGCCGGCGGAATCGCCGGGCACGTTCGCCCGGTGGAGTCACCGGCGTCGAGTCACCGCTCCGCCCTGCTGCGAGGTCGGCCGGGCGGCACATGGGGATGTGCCGCTCGCCGATGGCGTGGCGGCTTCAACTGCCGCCCGAGCGCCCGCCGCGCCGGCTGATGTAACGCCAGACAGCCCGTTGGAATCTGAGCGTCAGCACGCCCACCAGAATCAACAGCACGATGTTGAGCAGGAGTTGGATCAGGGATCCGCGCGCCTCGCTCCAGCTGGAGAACGCGCAGGAGACGCCGATGTCCGCGGCGGCGGGGATGGTGGTGACCGAGATGAAGACGCCGAGCAGCGCGCTCGTCCTGGCCTGGGTCAGGGACACGATCCCGACGATGCCGGCCAGCACCGCGACGACGACGGAGAAGACGTTGGGGGCGTCGATCAGCGTGGAGACCGGCCTGATACCCAGGTCGAAGGCGTCGGGTTGAAGGCCGAGGCCCCGGATCGCCCATGAGAACAGGAAGGTCACCAGGACGGCCGTCAGGAATCCCACGGTCAGGGCGAACAGGCCTTGCCGGATCCTGGTGCGGTTACCACGGTCGAGGCCCAGCGCGACGCTGGTGATGGCGCCGTACTCCGGTCCGACGACCATCGCTGCGACGATCAGGATCTGGGAGTTGGTGATGATGCCCACCGCCCCGATGACGCCTGCGATGACCAGGTAGACGTAGAAGCTCGGCAGGTATGTGCCCTCGGCGCGGATGCGCGCCTCCACCTCCTCCCAGAAGGGCGCGTGCGCGAGCGCCCCGAGCTGCTGCTGCTCCGCCGCGGCCGCGGTACCGGAGAAGGCCATCTCGACCGGCTCGATGACGATGGATCCGCCGCGGTCGACTTCCAGCTCGCGCAGACCGCGCAGCACGGTGTTGGCCGCACCCGCCAGAATGTCGCACTCGATCGCGTCGCCGTCGGGGTTCTGCGCCAGTCCGGGAAGGACGACCAGATTGAAGACGTAGCGGTCACCGGTGAGCAGCCCGACCGCCCGGGAGGTGAGCTCAACCGGGCTCACCAGCCGGACGTGAATCATCTCCATCCACAGCCTCCGACACTCGGCTCACGGCCGGACGGGGTGCCGCGGTGCCCGCACGCCGGGGACGGGGCCCACTTGTGCCGGCCGACCACAGCCAGTAACACCTCCCGGAGGGTGCACAGCAAGCCGAAGGCAGTGCTCGGCTCCGGCGGCCAAGGTGACTTCGTCGCCGACGCGGAGCCGGTTACCGCGCGCCTGTAGCCGGTCGCCGCTGCACCACAAGGGTGTCGGCCCGACTGTCGTCGCCGTTGGTCCTTGGCCGACGGCGTCGACATGGCAGGGACGGCAGGGGTGCCGGATAGTGGATGGAAGTAGGGGGACTTCCCGAGACTTGGGAGCCGCAATGGACCGCTACCCTCCCATCGCCGAACACGGCCTGGTGGGCGACTTGCAGACCGCCGCGCTCGTCTCCTCGCAGGGCGTCGTCGACTGGTTCGCGGCTCCCCGGTTCGACTCGCCCAGCATCTTCGCCGCACTGCTCGACCACGACGGCGGCGGCTACCTGAGGCTGGCCCCTGAGCATCCCGACGCGACCTGCAAGCAGCTCTACTACCCCGACACGGCCATTCTGGTGACCCGGTTCATGTCGCCGGACGGGGTGGGCGAGGTGGTCGACTTCATGCCCCCGGACCGGACCCGCACCGCGACCGACCGTCACACCCTGATCCGCGTGGTGCGTGCCGTGCGGGGGACCGTCGACTTCACGCTCGAGTGCCGGCCGCGCTTCGACTACGGCCGGGCCGAGCACGAGCTCGAACTCGGCGAGAACGGCGCTCTGTTCAGGGCCCCCGGAATCGACGGGCACCTGCAGGCCACGTTCCCGCTGGAGCGGGACGGCCAGGACGTGCGTGGCAAGGTGACGCTGCGCACCGGCGAGTCCGGCGGCGCCGTGTTCACCGTCTGCGCGTCCGGCGGCGAGGCGCCGACACCTCCCACGGTCGAGGGACTGACCGGGCAATTCGAGGAGGTCAGCCGGTTCTGGCAGCACTGGCTGCGACAGTCTCGCTACCGGGGTCGGTGGCCCGAGCTGGTGCACCGCTCGGTCATCACTCTCAAGCTCCTCACCTACGCCCCCACCGGCGCTCTCATCGCGGCGGCCACCATGGGCCTGCCCGAACAGGTGGGAGGCGAGCGCAACTGGGACTACCGCTTCACCTGGGTCCGCGACGGCGCGCTGTCGGTGCGGGCCATGCTGGACCTCGGCTTCGTCGAGGAGGCCACCGCCTTCGTCCACTGGCTGGTGGACAGGCTGCGTGAGCGCGAGGGCAAGGAGGAGGAGCCGCTCCAGACGATGTACCGGATCGACGGCAATCCCGACCTGCCGGAGGAGACACTCGACCACTTCGAGGGCTACCGCGGCTCCTACCCGGTCCGCGTCGGCAACGGCGCCGCCGACCAGCTCCAGCTGGACATCTACGGCGAGGCCCTCTACGCGCTGTCCCAGGGCCGCGAGATCGCCCAGCAGGCCAGCTTCGAGGGATGGCAGACGCTCGCCAGGACGCTGGACTGGTTCGCCGACAACTGGGACCGGCCGGACGAGGGCATCTGGGAGACCCGCGGTGGCCGCCAGGACTTCACCTACAGCCGGGTGATGTCGTGGCTCGCCTTCGACCATGGGCTGCGCCTGGCCGACTACTTCCGCCGGCCCGCCGACGTGGAACGGTGGCGCAAGGCGAGGGACGCCGTATTCGATCAAGTCATGGAACGCGGCTGGAGCGAGAAGGAGCGCGCCTTCGTCCAGCACTACGACGGCGACGTCCTGGACGCCTCTCTGCTGCTCATGCCCAGGGTCAAGTTCATCGCACCCCGGGCCACGGCCTGGCTCTCCACGCTTGACGCGATGGACCGCAAGCTCGTCTCCGACAGCCTTGTCTACCGCTACGATCCGGCGGCATCGCCGGACGGCCTGCGCGGCTCGGAGGGCACCTTCAGCCTGTGCACCTTCCTCTACGTCGACGCGCTGGCCAGGGCGGGGCGGCTGTCCCAGGCCCGATACACCTTCGAGAAGATGCAGACCTACGCCAACCACGTCGGCCTGTTCGCCGAGGAGGTCGGTCCGAGCGGGGAGCAACTGGGCAACTTCCCCCAGGCGTTCACCCACCTGTCCCTGATCATGGCCGCCATCACTCTCGACGAGGCGCTCGACGCGGAGCATGGACGCTGACCCATGGTCACGTATTCCCGGCCGCCGCAACCGCCGCGGCTGACAAAGGGCGAGTTCGACGTGCTCTACCGGCGCATGCTCTCGCGCGCCGCCTGGGCCAAGGGTGATCGGGGCGCTCTGGCCGCGCTCACCCCCGCCCGCGTGCTGGCCGCCGCCCGCGAGGTGCGGACCGGCCGGACGGTCACACTCGCCGCGCCGGTGGAAACGCTGCCCGGTCCGGACAATCCGGAGCCCGCGAGGCACCGGATGAACGGGCGGCCCGCGGAACACGCCTCAAGCGGGCTCCGCTTCGCGATGGACAGCTTCGCGATGAACGTGCACGGTGACGCCGACAGCCACATCGACGCCCTGTGCCACGTGATCTACGACGGCACACTGCACGGCGGCGCAACCGCGAGCAGCATCACGGCGGACGGGGCCACGGCGCTCTCCATCGAGGCGGCGCGCGACGGGATCGTCGGCCGCGGCGTCCTGTTGGACATCCCGCGGCTGCGCGGCGTGCCGTGGCTCGAACCGGGTGATCACGTGACCCTCGACGACCTCACCGCAGCCGAGGCAGCCCAGCACGTCCGCGTGGGCGAGGGCGACCTCCTGTTCGTCAGGGTCGGCCACCGGCGACGCCGTGGGGAGCTGGGCGCGTGGCACGCGGCGGACGCCCGCGCGGGGCTGCATCCGTCCGCGCTGGAGTTCCTGTCGGACCGGCGGGTCGCCGTGCTCGGCGGCGACGGGAACAACGACACCGCGCCGAGCTCCACCGAGGGCGTCGGCTTCCCCGTCCATGTGCTGGCGATCCACGCCATGGGCCTTCACCTGCTGGACTACTTGCAGTTCGAGGATCTGGCACCGGTCTGCCAGGCGGAGGAACGGTGGTCGTTCCTCTGCGTGATCGCCCCGCTGAGGCTGCCGGACGCCACCGGCTCTCCGGTCAACCCGATCGCCGTCCTGTGAGGTCTTGGGCCCGGATCCAGATCAGGGCTTGCGGGTGGGCACGATGTTCTCCAGCCGCTCCCCGGCCGGATGGCGCAGTACCTGAGTGCGAATCAGCCGCAACGCCCGGGGCTCAAAAGCTGGGCTCTGGCCTCCGACATGAGGGCTGATCAGCGTGTTGGGCGCGTGCCAGAACGGATGCCCGGCCGGGAGGGACTCGGGGTCGGTGACGTAGAGGGCCGCGCTCAACCGGCCCGTCCCGAGCTCGGCAAGAAACGCGTCGGTGTCCACCGCCGCGCCCCTGGCCACGTTCACCAGCAGGACGCCATCCTGCATCAGCGCGAGGAGGCCGGCGTCGATGAGGCCATGGGTGTCCTGGGTGAGTGGGACGGTGATCACCACGATGTCGGCGAGGGGCAGGAACTCGGGCAGATCGACGAGCGCGTGGACGGCCCCGCGCGCAGTGGTGCGGGCGGTCCGGGCGACTCGCAGGATCGCGCACTCGCAGGGAGTGAGCCGGTCCTCGACGGCGGCGGCGATGGAGCCGTAGCCCAGGAGCAGGACGGTGCGGTCGGCCAGCGCCGGGCGGAAGCCGGTCCGCCACTCCTCGGCGTCCTCGGCACGGACGAAATCGGGGATGCAGCGGAGCGACGCGAGGGTGAGTGACACGGCCAGTTCGGCGGTGCTGGCATCGTGCACTCCCGTGGCGTTGCAGAGAACGGCACCGCTGGGAACGTACTTCACAAGGGCGTCGACGCCGGCGGAAAGGGACTGGACGACTCGCAGCCGCGGCAGGCGCGGGAGCAGGCAGCGCCTCGGGCAGGGGGGCGGACGACGTCCACCCTGCCGCGAACCGCGCCAAGATGACATCAGGGCGTCCGCTGGACGACGAGGGTCGCCGGCTGTGGCTGCTCTCCCTCGCCAACCGGATCCGCGAGGCTCCGTAGGGCAGGCGCAGGTGTGTGCTTCCTGTATCTGGCGGTCGACCGGGCGGTCGCCGACCAGCGGTCGCAGGTCGCGACGACCATTTCATGCCCGCCCGGCTGGTGGGCTCCCGGTACGCCACCCTCGAACCGTTGCGGTCGGACGAGCGGCCTGACCGTCGATGCGGCGGTCGGCCGCAGGCGATCGTGGACGAGGCGGTACATGCGCTGCGGGAGATCGATTGGCTGCCCACTTGTTCGATCCCGTCGGGTCGCCGCAGCCCGATCCACCCGATATTTTGGAAATTGGCGCTGAATGTTCTGATTGTGTGGGTTGCCGCGCGGAACAGCGCGACCTCGGAGACCCCCGGACCGGCGCTACGGCCAGGACAGCCGACGACTCCTAGAACGGGGGCCCTCTCATGGCCGACGATCAGCACTACGACGTCATCATCATCGGTACGGGAGCGGGCGGCGGTACCCTCGCCCACCGGCTGGCCCCCACCGGCAAGCGCGTCCTGATCCTGGAGCGCGGCGGCTACCTGCCACGGGAGCGGGACAACTGGGACTCCACCGCCGTCTTCGTCAAGGGCAAGTACCGGGCCCCCGAGTTCTGGTACGACAAGCACGGCAACCAGTTCCCCCCGGAGGTCAACTACTACGTCGGGGGCAACACCAAGTTCTACGGCGCCGCGCTCTTCCGGCTCCGGCCCGAGGACTTCGGCGAGTTGCGCCACCATGACGGCATCTCTCCGGCCTGGCCGATCCGCTACGAGGACCTGGAGCCGTACTACACCCAGGCCGAGCACCTCTATTTGGTGCACGGCCGGCACGGCGAGGATCCCACCGCGGGGCCGACCAGCGCGCAGTACGCCTACCCCCCGCTCGAGCACGAGGCGCGCATCCAGCAACTCAGCGACGACCTGGGGAAATTCGGCCTGCACCCCTTCCACCTGCCCATCGGCGTGAACCTCACCCAGGACGAGCACGGCCGGGCCACCCACGACAGCGTCTGCATCCGCTGCGACCGGGTCGACGGCTTCCCCTGCCTGGTGGGCGCCAAGTCCGACGCGCAGGTGATCTGCGTCGACCCGGCACTCAGGTACGACAACGTCACCATGGTGACCGACGCGAACGTGCGGCGGCTGGAGACCGACCCGACCGGACACACCGTCACCAGAGTCGTCGCCGAGCTCCAGAACGGAGCCACCGAGGCATTCGGCGCCGACATCGTGGTGGTCGCCGCCGGCGCGGTCAACTCCGCCGTTCTGCTGCTGCGTTCGGCCAACGACAAGCACCCCGGCGGCCTGGCCAACAGCTCGGACGTCGTGGGACGCCACTACATGCGCCACAACAACCTGGCGCTCATGGCGGTGTCGAAGGAACCGAACCCCACCAGATTCCAGAAGACCCTGGCGCTCAACGACTGGTACCTGGGCGCGGACGACTGGGAGTATCCGCTCGGCGGCATCCAGATGCTCGGCAAGTCGGACGCCAACCAGATCCACGGCGAAGCGCCGCGCTGGGCCGGTGCCGTCATGCCCGAGATGCCCTTCGAGGTGCTGGCGCACCACGCCGTCGATTTCTGGCTGTGCGGGGAGGACCTCCCTCTGCCCGAAAGCCGGGTCACCCTCGACAAGGACGACGCCATCCACCTGGCTCTCGATGAGAAGAACAACACCGCCGGCCTCAAGCGCCTCCAGCACAAGCTCCGAGGGATGCTCGGACACCTGGGCATGCACGAGCACCACCTGCTGGATCACAGCATCTACCTGCACAAGGGCATGCCGATCGGCGCCACCGCGCACCAGGCCGGCACGGTTAGGTTCGGTGACGACCCACAGACTTCGGCCCTCGACGTCAACTGCAAGGCCCACGACCTCGACAACCTCTACGTCGTGGACACCAGCTTCTTCCCCAGCATCGGCGCGGTGAACCCGTCCCTGACCGCCATCGCCAATGCCCTGCGGGTCGGCGACCACATCGCCGCGCGGCTCAACTGACGGTGGTGCACGCGGCGTTCCGGCGCTGCACCGTCACACGTTGTCCCCAGGAGTTCTGGCGGCCCCGGTGTCGGCGTCGGTGAGCTCCTCCAGCTCACCCATGGTGTCGAGCCGGTAGAGCAGCACCAGCGCCGGACCGACCAGCACGATCGCGATGCCCGTGACGATCACCAGCCAGCGCAGGGTGTGAGCGGCGCCGGCCGCTTCGGTCACCGTCAGCGAGGTGGGTAGCACATAGGGCCGCTGCGCGAAGCCCCAGGCGCCGACGGTCAGGGCGACGCTCGCCACCGAGGTGTAGCGGGACCAGCCGAGGGACCGACGCCACAGAAGCAGCACCGTGGCCAGACCGGCCACCGCGGCCACAATGATCAGCAGCAGGCCCAGGCCCCGGGTGAGGCCGTCCCAGACGTACCGGGCGTCGTGGTGGGTGACCGGCAGGGCGATGAGTGCGAGGACGACGACCGCGGCGAAGGCGACCAGCGCCCGCCGGCGGAAGTAGTCGACAAGGTCGTCGGCACCGAACCGCCGGGCATCGGAGCAGAGGAAGACCGCCCCGAGGAACGCGGTGGCGGCGATGGCCAGCAGTCCCACGAGGACAGAGGTCGCATTGGCCCAGGCGTCCGCAGAAGCGGTCGTGCCCACCTTGACCCGCCCGGAGGCGATGCCGCCGAGCACCGCCCCGAGGAAGAACGGCGTCACCAGCGAGGAGACGGCGAACATCGCGCCGTAGACCCGCTGTTGGGCCAGGCGGCGGGTCGGCTTGCGCAGGGCGAACCCGGCGCCGCGGAGCACCAAGCCGACGGCCGCAAGGGCGAGTGGCAGCCACATCGCGGAGAAGACGGCCTGGAACATCGTCGGGAAGCCGCTCCACATGACGACCAGAACGAAGATCAACCAGACGTTGTTGACCTCCCAGACCGGTGCCATGGCGTGGTCGATGAGCCAGCGGGGCCGCCTGCCGCGCTCCGCGCCGCCGGCCAGCAGGTCCCAGAAGCCCGCGCCGTAGTCGGTGCCCCCGGCGCAGGCATAGGCGGCGATCGCAATCACCAGCACCCATGCGATGGATTCGGCCATTACGACGCACCGCCAGAGGTGTGGCCGGGCCCGCCATCGTGCGTGGCCCCGGCGGTTGTGGGCTCGGGCTCGCTTCTGGGCCCGTACGGGGTGTCGGTCTCCGGAGGCAGTTCGGCACGCGCGACGGCCGAGCGCTCGTCGGCGATGCGCCAGCGGGTGCGCATCTTCAGGACGACCGCGAGAAACGCGCCGAAAACGGCCACGTAAACAGCCATGACGATGCCGAGCATCGCCCACAGCGCTCCGGCGCCGGTGCTGGTCACAGCCTCAGAGATCCTCATGTGGTGGTAGACGATCCAGGGCTGCCGGCCGACCTCCGTGGTGATCCACCCGCACTCCACGGTGACCAGGCAGGCGGCTCCCGCGAGCGCTGCGCAGCGGTAGAACCAGCGGCTGCGCGGGTTGTCCCGATGTCTCCACCAGGACCAGGCGTACCAGAGCGCGAGCAGGATCAGCACGCTGCCGATGGTGACCATGATGTCGAAGGCCCAGTGCGCGATGGTGGCCTGGACGACGGTGGGGCGGTCGGAGGCCGGCACCGACGTCAGCCCGGTCACCTGCGTGCTGGGCTTGAAGCCGGCGAGGATCGAGTCCAGTTGGGGAATCTTGAGCCCGCCGGAGATCGTCCCGTCCCTGTTCAGCCGTCCGAACATGTACTCCGGTACGTGGGTGTCGGTCTTCCAGACGATCTCGGTTGCGGCGAACTTGACCGGCTGCTTGTGGAAGACGGCGCGGGCGGCGGAGTCGCCGAGCATGAACTGGACCGGAGTCAGGATCGCGGCGACCGTGAACGGCACCGTGAAGCCGAGCCGGTGGTAGCGGTCACGGCGCCCGCGCAGCCAGCCGACCGCGTACACACCGGCGACCACGTAGCCGGCGGTCAGGAGCATCGCGACCACGAAGTGCCAGTACTCCGGGCCGAACATCGGGGAGAAGATCGCCTGTTGCACGTTGACGTCGATCGGCTTGCCCCGGGCGTCGAGTCCGAACCCCTGGGGGGTGTTCATCCAGGAGTTGGCCGCGATGATGCCGAACGCTCCCATCAGGGCGGCCGGCGGCAGCGGTACGGCGAGCCAGAAGTGTGTCCAGGGATTGAGCCGGCGCCAGCCGTAGAGGTAGATCGCGATGAGGACGGCCTCGAGAAAGAACGCCCATGCCTCGATGCCGAACCCGAGGCCGAACACGTCGCCCCACCGGCCCATCATTCCGGGCCACAGCAGACCGAACTCGAAGGACAGTACGGTGCCGGTGATGATGCCGATGGCGAACTGGACCGCCATCACCGCCGACCAGCGCCTGGCGAGTGTGAGGGCCACGGGATCGTTGCGGCGCAACCCCCGGTGGTGCATCAGCAGAGTGATGAAGGGCAGTGCCACCCCGAACGGGACCAAGAGGATGTGCGAGGCCAGGGTGAAGGCCATCAGTTCGCGAGCCGGCAGGAGCTGGGCCGGGGCGTTGTTCGCCAGAAGGACGGCGGTACTGAGCATGGGCGCCTCGATGGTCTGCCCTGCAGGGCTGGGTGGAGGAGGGACAGGATGCGGAGGGGAATCGTGGAGGGTCGGCCGGGGTGCCCGTCCTCAGGGAGGCGGCGGGGGGAGCTTCGGTCCGGGCGCCCCGGCGGCCGAAGCGTCTGCGTCGGGCATGGTGAAGGCGCGTTCGCGGCGCGAGCCGGTGGCAAAGGCGACGGACCAGCTGAGCACCGCGCCCAGCCTGCTGCGGAAGCCGGTGAGGAAGGCCAAATGGATGAAGAGCCAGGCCAGCCAGCCGGTGAAGCCCGACAGGTGCAACGGGCCGGCCTTGACGACGGCCCGGCCTCGGGCGATGTAGGCGGCGCTGCCAAGATCCACGTACTTGAAGGGCTTCGGCTGCTTCGTCCTGCCCTCGACATCGTGGCGCAGGCGCCGGCCGGCGTATGCGCCGGACTGCATAGCGACCTCGGCCAGGCCGGGCAGCCTGTCCAGGCTCATCACATCGCCCGTGACACGGATCTCCGGGTGGCCGGGGATGGTGAGGTCGGGCTCGACGAGGATGCGGCCGGCCCGGTCCTGCTTGGCGCCGGTCGCCCGGGCCAGCGCAGCGGCGATCGGCGGTGCCTCGACGCCCGCCGTCCACAGCACGGTGCGTGCGCCGAACCGGGTCGTGCCGCCGTCGTGGTCCCGTACCGTCAGGCCGTGCGCGTCGATGTCGGTGACCGTCGTGCCCAGGTGGAGCTCGACACCGAGGTGCTGCAGGGTCCGGGCCGCACGGTGGGCCAGCGGAGGGCCGAACGCACCCAGCACCGCCTCGGACCCCTCGAAGAGCAGCACCCGGGCCTTGGCGGAGTCAATGCTCTGAAACTCCCGGTCGAGCGTGTGTCCGGCGATCTCCCGAATCTGTCCGGCGAGTTCGACACCGGTCGGCCCGCCGCCGACGAGCGCGAAGGTGAGCCACTGCTGCCGTTCCCGGTCGTTCGCCGCCGTTTCGGCCATCTCGAACGCCCGGTAGATCCGACGGCGGATGTCCAGCGCGTCGTCCAGGGTCTTCATGCCGGGGGCGTGCGCGGCGAACTCGTCGTGCCCGAAGTAGGACTGGCGCATGCCCACAGCGACGATCAGATCGTCGTAGGGCAGCTGAACGATTCCGCCCCCGGGGCGCCGGGCGTGAACCAGCCGGGCGCCGGCATCCACGTCGGTGGCCTCAGCGAGCACGCACCTCACGTTGTGATGCCGCCGAAGGACCCCGCGGAGCGGTTGCGCGATCTGCCCCTCGGACAGGATCCCGGAGGCGCACTGATAGAGCAGCGGTTGGAAGAGGTGGTGGGCACGGCGGTCGACCACGGTCAAGGCCACCGGTGACTTTCGCAGGGCACGGGCGGCGAACAGGCCGGCGAACCCCCCGCCGAGGATCACCACCCGGCGGGGCGTGACATGATCCTGCATCGGAGATCAGCCTCCGGTGGCGAAGCCGGGGAAGAGCGTCATGCCGCCGTCGACGTAGAGGGTGGTGCCGACGACGTAGTCGAGCAGGTCGGAGGCCAGGGCGACGACGGCGTTGGCGATGTCCTCCGGGTCGCCCACACGGCGGTACGGAATGAGGCGCAGCAGTTCGGTCTCGGCCTCGGGGGTGGACCAGGCGTCGCGGTTGATCGGCGTGCGGATGGCACCAGGTGCGACCGCGTTGACCCTGATCCGCTTGGGGGCCAGCTCCTGGGCGAGGGTCTGCATCAGCATGCCCACACCGCCCTTGGACGAGGCGTAGTTCACGTGCCCCGACCACGGGACGAGCTGGTGGACAGAGCTCATACAAATGATCTTTCCCGCCGAACGGGAGACCTCCTCCACCACACCGCGCCGCATGAACTCCTTGGCGGCCTCCCGCGCGCACAGGAACTGGCCGGTCAGGTTGACGTCGATGACCTTCTGCCATTGGGCGAGCGTCATCTCCGTCACGGCTGCGTCCCGCTGGAGGCCCGCGTTGGCCACCATGATGTCGATGGTGCCGAACTCCTCGACCATCCGCGCGACCATGGCCGTCACCTGGTCCTCGTCGGACACGTCGGCTTCGTGGGCGTAGGCGCGGACCCCGAAGCCCTCGATCTTCTTCACGACGTTCTCTGCCTCGTGCGCGCCGACGACGTAATTCACCACTACGTCGGCTCCAGCCCGGCCCAGGGCAACGGCTGTCGCCAGGCCGATACCCGAGTTGGCGCCGGTCACCAGCGCCTTCTGGCCCCTGAGAAGCTGCGCGGACGTAGTCCCACGGCTCTCGACTTTTGCTGCCACCATGATCTCTCCTTCGGCGTTTCGGACGGCAAGCCCGCCGCCCCGAAACGCCAACAGCCATGTCGCCAGGAACGCGCGACGCACGCGAGGACGGCCGAGCATCGGCCGGCCCACCCGGACCGGCACGAAAGCCGCCGCATGCCCGGCCCCCAGACGAAAACACCCTGCGCCAGGGGCCGGACGGACCGGCACGCCCCATGAATAATTTTCGGCCGGACATGCCACCCGGCCGGGCTACGGCACCGAACCCTCGCAGGCTTCTCCTCCGACGATGGTGGAACGGTCTTGAAACCCCCCCTCAAACTCGGGCACCTGGAGACCGGGATGGTTCCGGAGGAATTAGTGACTGTAGGAAGCGCGTTCATGAAGCAGTACTCGGATGAGTGCAGGTGCGACGCGATCGAGCTGACGCGGTCGTCGGATCGCGCGGTGCCGGACGCCGCAGCGGGCATGTTCCGGGTCTTGAGATCTTCGAGGACGACCAGGGCGGATGTCGCCGCGTCGCGCAGGGACAGCTCGTCGTCGACGAGCTCGACTTGGCTGAAGCGCTCTGGGTTGTCGAACGCTGCGAGCGCGACGGTGCCGACGAAGGCGAGCCGAACTACGAGTAGAGGACTGTGGCATCGGCTACTCGGATCTGTACTGGCGGTGGGCCGGCACCACCAACACGCCCTCGACACTTCAGAACTACCCACTGTTCCCCTCCTGTATGGGGATGGGGTCACAGGCCGTTCGTGTCGAGGATCTTCATCAGCTTGGGCCTTCGTTTGAGTGCGGTACGCAGTGCCGCAAGGTGGCGGGAGAACTCCTCAGGGGTGCCGAGCCGTTCGTGGCACTCGCGGATGCTGCGCAGCAGCCGGGCGACCTCGTGGTACGCCTGATCACCGGTCGACTGCTTCAGCGGCCCCAGTAGGCGCAGGTAGACGTCCAGCGCGTCGGCCGGGCGGTGGTCCCTCATCCGGTCGGCCAGGCTGAGCAGTTGGCGGTCGTCGCCATGTCCCGCGGCGCTATCTCGACCAGCGAAGGAATATACGACCGTAACGTTTCCCCAGGCCCCGGCCCTGTCCCAGGAGTTGGACAGGCTGATGCGCCGTATGCGCCTGCGCTATATCCGCAAAGCCACCCCCCCGACGTGCTGGCACCGCCCAAGCCCAACGCTGGGACCCCGCCGAGGTCCTGTGGCTGCTGATAGCCGAGGAGGTCACCGGCCGCGACGCGGCCACCCGCGCCTTCGCCGCAACTCGGCGAACTCCTCACCGGCAAGACTCTGGGCTCCTCGCGGGCCGAGGGCTCCACCATCCCCGAGCCCACCCGGAACTCTCTGACCACCCTGGAATGGATCGGCCGCGCCGAGAACTTGGTGATAGCCGGCCTCTCGGGGACGGGTAACAGCCACTTCACCGAGGGCCTCACCCAGGGCTCGACCGAGAACGGCCTGCCGGTGTCCTGGTTCACCCTCGAGACACTCAGCGCCGCGATCGGGAGTCGAAGGTCGACGGGCCCACCGCACGGACCGTCACACGATCTGCCGCGCGGACCTCATCGTCATCGACGACATCGGCCTGCTGCCCGTCGGGGAAGACGCCACTGAGGCGTTCTACCGGATCATCGACGCCGCCTACGAACGCCGGTCCATCGCTGTGACCAGCAACATTCACCCCTCCGGCTTCGACACGATCATGCCGAAAACCCTCGCGGGCAGAAGGAAGTGGTCCCCTGAAGTGACCCCCACCTCCAGGAACACCGCTGGCCACACGCATCGGTTTCCGATGGCCATCAGCCTCCGTCGTGCGCACATGCCCTAATCGAAGCGGCGGTCGCACTGGAGAGACTTCTCGATGTCGTCGAGGCCGAGCCGCTCGCGGCGCGTCATCCGGGAGCCATCGTCCATGGCCGCGTTGAGTCCTCGCAGCGGACGCCGCTGCTTGCCTCGCCCGCAGTCTCCAGCTCGTAGCACTTGCTGCTCTCGCGCACGCGAGCTGACGCTACGAGGAGCGCGAGCGCACTGCTTCTTTGCCGGTCTCCTCACTGCGTGGTCGGCGCTGCGGCCACGAGGGGAGCTCGTCATGTACGCCCTCGCCGCCGATCGAGTTGCCTGCGCAGTTCGCAGCGAACGTCCTCGGGCAGGCGTCCCGAGGTCGCCCAGTCGACGAGGAGACCAGCGACGTGCCGCTCTTCGATGTGGGTGCGCGCGGAGATGTCGCGGAGGATGTCCTGGGCTTGGGCAAGAGGGACGCCACCCACCACGGCGACGATGCGGCCGGCCTGGCCCCGAAGAGCGGGTGAACGCCTGCGGCAGATGGCCCCGCGGTTTGCCGCTGGGCGATGTCGAACTCCTGCGCGTGCAGGCCCGAACCGCCACGGGTACCGCGGTAGGCGAGATCCGGGGCCAGTTCACGTCAGCACCGTCCACGGTGGCACGGCTGCGGGCGTCGTCGGGGTGGTCGCAATAGGCGGACTTCTCGAGCCAGGTCACGCCCGCGCCGGCCAGCCCATCGGCGACCGGACGGCCGGTTTGGCGCCGTAGGCTCCGTCGGCATCCATATACACGGCGCTCGCGGCTACGACACGCGCGTGGGCATCGGCGACGCGCCCGGGGACGCGCTCCTCGCCCCGCCTGCACGACGCGCAGCGGCGTCTCCGTGCCCCGCCGCCCTGCCGTGGTGAGACCGTCGGCGCCTACGCCCCCTTCTCACCGACTGCCTGGACCACCGCTGCCGAACGAACCGCTCGAGCCGCGAGACCAGCGCCGACGACGTTGGTCCTGGCTCCGCCTGCTGCCGGAGGCACCGAGGTCGTGCGGGGAGAGCCGCTCACTCTCGTCGTCGGCCCGGGGCACCTCGTCCGGCTCCCGCACCTGCTCGGTCTCATGAACAGGTCCAGCCGACGGCAGCGTCGGGTGTTCACCGCGCCGGGGAGTCCGCGGCTCACGACGCCGTACCCTCACGCCGAACCTGATGGCCCAGATGAGCGCGCCGACCAGGACCAGCCCGACGACGAGCACGGCGATCACACCGCCCGCATTCGTCGCGGCCGCTTCGTTCTGAATCATGGTCATCGTCACCGAGTACCCCGCCGGAGGGCGGATGCTCTACCGACGGGCGCGTGGGTGGCTGGCACGTTGCTCCTCTGACGGAGCACTCAGGGCGTGGCGTGGCCGGAATCCTCCGCTGGCGGCAGTAGCGTCACCACGCCGCTGTGAAGCTCGTGGCCACCGGTTTCCGTCCCGAGAGTCAGGGCACTCGCGAGGCGCCTCCTGTGCTCCAGCACGGCTCTTCGATGGCTGCCGACCGGGGGCGGGCCCGTGGAGGAGGATGATGACCGAATCGTCAGTGCGCGTCGGTGAATTTCGGCGGCAGGCTGCCCCGGCCTCCTCGTTGGGGCGGACGGTGCTGCACTGGGCCACCACCACTGATCACAAGGTGATCGGTCGTCTGTACATGGTCACTGCCTTCTGCTTCTTCCTGTTCGCCGGGCTGCTGGCGATGGCCATGCGGGCTGAGCTGGCCCGCCCCGGACTGCAGTTCATGAACGAGCACACCTACAACCAGCTCTTCACTATCCACGGCACGATCATGATGCTGCTCTTCGCGACCCCGATGTTCGCGGGCTTCGCGAACGCGGTGATGCCGCTGCAGATCGGTGCCCCGGACGTGGCGTTCCCCCGCCTCAACGCCCTGTCGTACTGGATGTACCTCTTCGGCGGCCTGATGGTCGTCTCGGGTTTCCTGGTACCGGGCGGCGCCGCGGCGTTCGGCTGGTTCGCCTATGCGCCGCTGAACAGCGCCTACCACTCCCCCGGTGCGGGCGGCGACCTGTGGGTGATGGGCCTGGTGGTGACGGGTGTGTCCACTACCCTCGGCGCGGTCAACTTCATCACCACGATCATGTGTCTGCGCGCGCCTGGCATGACCATGTTCCGGATGCCGATCTTCACCTGGAACGTCCTGTTCAC
Source organism: Streptomyces sp. NPDC048419 (assembly GCF_043200415.1). Classification (NCBI taxonomy): domain Bacteria; kingdom Bacillati; phylum Actinomycetota; class Actinomycetes; order Kitasatosporales; family Streptomycetaceae; genus Streptomyces; species Streptomyces sp. NPDC048419. The sequence continues at coordinate 17,169 of NZ_JBICXT010000056.1, forward strand.
ATCCATCCTGGTGCTGCCGGCGTTCCCGGTGCTGACCGCCGCACTGCTCGCCCTGGAAGCGGACCGCAAATTCGGGGCGCACGTCTTCGACGCGGCGAACGGCGGGGCGCTGCTGTGGCAGCACCTGTTCTGGTTCTTCGGCCACCCCGAGGTCTACATCGTCGCCCTGCCGTTCTTCGGGATCATCTCCGAGATCATTCCCGTGTTCTCCCGCAAGCCCATGTTCGGCTATCTGCCGATGATCGGCGCGACCATCGCTATCACGATGCTGTCCGCAGTGGTGTGGGCGCACCACATGTTCGCGACCGGAGCGGTGCTGCTGCCGTTCTTCTCCGTGATGTCGTTCCTGATCGCGGTGCCGACGGGCATCAAGTTCTTCGCGTGGATCGGCACCCTGCACAAAGGGTCGCTGTCGTTCGAGACGCCGATGCTGTGGTCGCTGGGCTTTCTCATGTCCTTCCTGCTCGGGGGCCTGAGCGGGGTGCTGATCGCCTCCCCGCCGCTGGACTTCCACCTCACCGACTCGTACTTCATCGTGGCGCACCTGCACTACGTGCTCTTCGGCACCGTGGTGTTCGCCATGTTCGCCGGGTTCTACTTCTGGTGGCCCAAGTTCACCGGGAAGATGCTCGACGAGCGCCTGGGCAAGCTGCACTTCTGGCTGCTGTTCCCCGCCTTCCAGCTGACCTTCCTGGTGCAGCACTGGCTCGGCGAGGAGGGCATGCCCCGCCGCTACGCCGACTACCTGCCCAGCGACGGGTTCACGCTCCTGAACACCCTGTCCTCCACGGGCGCGTTCCTCCTCGGCATTTCCACGCTGCCCTTCCTCTACAACGTGTGGCGCACCGCCAAACACGGGAAACCGGTGGCCGAGGACGACCCGTGGGGGTTCGGCCGCGGGCTGGAGTGGGCAACCTCCTGTCCGCCGCCGCGCCACAACTTCGTGGCGCTGCCCCGCGTACGGTCCGAGTCGCCCGCGTTCGATCTGCATCATCCCGCCGTCGTCCAGCAGGCGCAGGGGGAAGGGCTGCGATGAAGGTCGAATCCATGCTCTTCGGAGGTGTCGCGGTGTTCTTCGGTGGGGCCGCGGCTCTCTACGGCTGGTGGTCGCGCGACCCGGCCGGCAGCGCGGCCCTGGCGATCGCCTTCCTGATGGCCGCCCTGGTGAGCTTTTTCTGCGCGGTGCAGTACCGGCGCAAAGGACGGCGCCCGCAGGACCGCCGCGACGCGGAGGTCGCCGACGCGAGTGGACCGGTGGAGTTCTTCCCGCCGAAGAGCCCCTGGCCGCTGATCACCGCGCTCGGCTTCGCGATCACGGCCACGGGGGTTGTCTACGGTCTGTGGCTGTTCCTCATCGGCTTCGGGGTGCTGGCTCGGGGGGTGGTGGGGATGGTGTTCCAGTACGCCCGTCGTCAGGACTGACCACCGCGTCGCCGGCTTCGACCGGGGTCCGTGGCGCGCCGGGCCGGAACGTGTCGATCGGGCGGTGTCCGCTCTCGTACCCGCCCTCGACGCCCTGCCGTACCTCGCCGGTCTCCTCGCCCTCGACGAGCCGTTCGCGCTCTGCCTGCAGTAGGGCACGGCAGATTTGACGCGTCATCAGAAATGCCGCGATCGGGGCGAGGACGAGAGCGATGCGCAGGATCCAGGTCAGCACATTGATCGAGATGCGGAACGACTGCGCCACCACGTCGTTGCCGCCGGCCAGCAGCAGGACGCCGAAGAAGGTGATGCCGGCGGCGCCGAGGCCAGTGCGCACGGGGCGCTCCCGCGGCCGGTCGCACAGGTGCTGCTCGCGGCCGGCCTCCCCGGTCAGTCTCTGTTCCACGAACGGATACAGGTACAGGACCAGGAAGAGCAGCGCGGGCAGTACAACGGCCGGCAGCAGCACGTTCCACATCACCGTGTGGCCGGCGACGGTCGTCTCCCACGGCGGTACCAGCCGTAGTGCCCCCTCCAGGAAGCCCACGTACCAGTCGGGCTGGGATCCGGTGGATGCCTGGTCCGGGCGGTAGGGGCCGTACACCCACACCGGATTGATCTGGGCGATGCCGGCCAGGAACGCGAGCACGCCGAAGACCGTGAAGAACAGGCCGCTCGAGGAGGCCACGAACTGCGGGAACATCGGCTTTCCGACGGCGTTGCGGTTCGACTTGCCCGGACCGCGCCAGTGGGTGTGCTTCAGGTAGAACACGAGGATCAGGTGGACGGTGACCAAAGCGATCAGCGCGCCGGGCAGCAACAGGATGTGCAGGCTGTACAGCCGGGGGACGATGTCCTGGCCCGGGAACTGGGCGCCGAAGACGAACATGCTCACGTACGTGCCCACCACCGGGATCGACAACATGATGCCCTGCGCGATGCGCAGCCCCGTGCCGGAGAGCAGGTCGTCGGGCAGTGAGTAGCCCGCGAAGCCCTCGGCCAGCGCGATCACGAACAGCGTGAGGCCGATGACCCAGTTGGCCTCCCGAGGGCGGCGGAAGGCGCCGGTGAAGAAGACCCGCAGCATGTGCACGCCGATCGCGGCGATGAAGACGAGGGCTGCCCAGTGGTGCATCTGCCGGATGAGCAGGCCGCCGCGGATGTCGAAGCTGATGTGCAGGGTCGAGTCGAAGGCCTCCGACATGCGCACACCACGCAGGGGCACGTAACCTCCGGCGTAGACGACCTCCCGCATATCGGGATGAAAGAACAGCGTCAGCCACACCCCGGTCAGCACCAACACGATCAGGCTGTACAGCGCGATCTCGCCCAGCAGGAACGACCAATGGTCGGGGAAGGCCTTGCGCAACAGGGTGCCACCCCCGTCGTGCACCGGCAGCCGCGCATCCACCGCATCCGCCAGCCGCTCTCCACGGCGCGGCGAGCCTGCCCCGGGCGCCGTCACCGCGGGTCCATGGCACGGCTGGCATCCATCTCGCACCGCACCCACGTCACGGCCGCTCCCCTCTCAGACCACGCTCTCCCGCCATCCCTTGCCCGGATCGCACGCAGCGAGTACCCCACGACTGCGAAACACTCCTGCCGCCGGCTCCCCGCACCCGATCGGCCGACAGCGTTGTGGACCCCATGTGCCTCGCAGACGAGGACCCAGAAAGCGGCCGAGGCGTCACTGACCGTGCTCAAGAAGCACTCCAGCGGCGCTCGGACCCGGGACGCGTGTGGAGCACCGGCGTCTGGGAACCCCGTGGAACAACAAAGACGAGCACACATCCGTCCTGTTCGTCACCGGCCGCCACGCGGACGTTCGGCGACCGGTGTCACAGGCTGAGAGCGGCGGAGTGTGGACCCGGCGCCCTTGTGCGGGTGCCCCGCCGAACGGAGATGTGCGATGACGGTGGATGCCGTGGTGCCCGCCCCGCCGG
>NZ_JBICXT010000057.1:0-19813 GCF_043200415.1 Streptomyces sp. NPDC048419
GACGACACGGGACTCATTGCCGCTGTGATGATGGGCCTGGCCGTCGCCAACTTCCCCGGCGTCGATATCCGGATGCGCCGCCCGTTCTTCGAGACTCTGGTCAGCCTGATCCTCGGCCTGCTCTTCATCTCCATCTCGGCCACCGTCACCCCGCATTCGCTGCGCCATGTGGTGCTGCCGGCGCTCGGGCTCGCCGCCTTTTTGGTGCTGGCCGTCCGGCCGCTGATCGCGGCCGTGTCCACCCTCGGCACCGACCTGACGCGCGGCGAGCGGAGCTTCATCGGCTGGATGGCGCCGCGTGGCATCGTCGCGGCCGCCACCGCCTCGACGTTCTCGGGAAGCCTCGCGGCCAAGGGGGTCGGCGGCTCGTCCGAGATCCTCCCCGCCACGTTCGTGGTCATCGTCGCCACCGTGACGCTCTACGGTCTGACCGCCTCGCCCGTGGCCCGGCGCCTGGGCGTCGTGCGCCCCGCCCGCTCGCGTCCCCTGCTGGTCGGTGGCGACCCGTGGGTGGTCGACCCGGGAGTGGCGATGAAGTCGTCGGGGCTCGAGGTGCTGATGTGGGCAGGGCAGGAGCGGCAGCGTGAACGCATCCGGCAGGCCGGGATCGAGCTTGCGCCCGGTGAACTGCTGGCAGCCGTGACCGGTCAGGGCGCGGAGCTGGAAGGCATCACCGCGGTGTTCTTCCTCACCGCCGAGGACGACTTCAACGCGCTGGCGGCAGCGATGCTGCGCGGCAGCATGGAGGGGGTGGTCCACCATCTTGGCGCACCGCCCGACAGCCGCGGCATGGTGGCGCCGTTCATCGGTGGCGAGGTCCTGTTCGGCCCGGATCTGACCTGGCCAGCCTTCTCCCACAGATACGAAGAGGGAGCCGCCGTCCTGGCACAGCCCGCCGGCGGTGTGCTGCCCCGCGGCTCCGATCTGCTGTTCCTGGTCCGGCCGGACGGTCGCCTCGATCCGGCCACTGAAAACAGCAGACCACTGCCCGGGCCGGGCGACACGCTCGTCCTGCTGGTCCCGGGCGGGCGGGGTGCCGCGCGTCCGCCGGCGTAGGGGACCTTCGCCAACCATCCGCGTCCCAGCGGGGAGTGGCGCACACACGATGACCGTCAGCAGCTGGTTTCCTCTGTCCGCCCCGCCCCCACACGTATGGGCGGGGCGGAATGCCGACGTGAAAAGGGTGTGCCAGGGTGGGGAAACGCAGCCCGGCGCGGTTGGCGGGCGGTCCGGGTTCGCTGAGGGCAATCGGTGAGACCACGTGTCGTGTCCGCGTCGCGAGGAGGCAACGCGCATGCCGGTCGCCAAGGCGGAACCCATGGAAACGCCACCGCCGGATCCGCTCACGATCCTTCGGAGCCGCAGCTACATCCTGCTTCTGGTGATGGCCGCTCTGGTCGGCGTACCGGTGTCCGCGGCGGCCTTCGGTTTCCTCGCGCTGGTCGACGAACTCCAGCCTCTGATGTACACCGACCTGCCCAAAGCGCTCGGTTTCCATGGCACACCGCCCTGGTGGCCGCTGCCCCTGCTCGCCATCGGCGGGCTACTCGTGGGGCTGACGGTGCATTACCTGCCGGGACACGGCGGTCACGAACCGACGGGCGGCTTCAAGGCCGCCGGCCCACCCGTCCCCGTCGAGCTTCCCGGCATCTTCATTGCCGCCCTGGCGACTCTGACCTTCGGTGCGGTCCTTGGACCGGAAGGGCCACTCATTGCTCTCGGTGGAGGACTGGCCGCAGGCGCCGTTCGCCTCCTCAGACGGGATGTCCCGGACCGGATGAGCGCGATGATGGGCGCGGCAGGCAGTTTCGCAGCCATCAGCTCCCTGCTCGGATCGCCCCTGCTCGGAGCGTTCCTCCTGATGGAGGTCTCGGGGCTCGGTGGGCAGATGCTGGCCCTTGTGCTCGTTCCCGGCCTGCTCGCCGCGGGCATCGGGGCGCTCATCTTCGTCGGCCTGGGATCCTGGACGGGGCTGGGCACCTACGCGCTGGCACTCCACGATGTGCCCCAGGCCGCGACCCCGACAGTGGCGGAATTCGGCTGGGCGCTGGTCGTCGGAGTGTCAGCCGCCCTCGTGGGCGCGGGAATTCGATGGCTCGCCGTTGGGCTGAAGACGCACGTCGAACGCCGACGTGTGCCGGCAACGATGGTCCTGGGCCTGGTCGTGGCAGGGCTGGCGATCGGCTATGCGGAGAGCACCGGCAAGCCGGCGACCGACGTGCTGTATTCGGGCCAGACGGCGCTGGATCCATTCCTCACACACAGCACCGCGTATTCGGTGGGAGCACTACTGCTGCTGGTGTTGTGCAAGGGCCTGGCCTACTGCGCGTCGCTCAGTAGTTTCCGGGGAGGCCCCGTCTTTCCGGCGATGTTCGTCGGAGCGGCGGGCGGCATCCTCCTCTCCCACGTCCCCGGGCTGTCCCTCGTTGCGGGATTCGCCATGGGCATCGGAGCGATGAGTGCCGCGATGCTCGGACTTCCACTGATCTCGGTTCTGCTCGCCACACTCCTGCTCGGGTCACAGGGGCTCACCGTCATGCCACTGGTCATCGTCTCGGTCGTGGTCTCGTACGTCGTGTCCGCCAAACTCACACCTGCCCAACCTGCCAACTCGGGTTCTCCCAGCGGTTCGTAGCGTCGTGCTGCACACGGGGCCGGGAGCCGACCGCGGCATTCGATCAGGCCGGCGCCGTCCGGTCGGTGTGTCACGGCTTCGTGGTGATGGCGTCAGGCGCGTCCGCCGGCCACGGACTGTTCTGCCCAGATGGTCTTGCCGGCGGCGTGGTAGCGGGTTCCCCAGCGGTGGGAGCACTGGGCGACGAGGAAGAGGCCGCGTCCGCCTTCGTCGGTGGTGGCGGCCCGGCGGACGTGCGGCGAGGTGCTGCTGGCGTCGCTGACCTCGACGATCAGTTTCCGGTCGCGGATGAGTCGGAGGCGGATCGGTGGAGTGCCGTAGCGGATGGCGTTGGTGACCAGTTCGCTGATGATGAGTTCGGTGCTGAAGGCCAGGTCCTCCAGGTGCCACTGCTGGATCTGACGCAGGGCGAGCGTACGGGTGCCGGCGACGGCGGCAGGATCGGGCGCCACGTTCCATGTGGTGGCCTGGGCGGTGTCGAGCGTGCGGGTGCGGGCGAGGAGCAGCGCCAGGTCGTTGTGTGGTTCGAGGTGCGGGGTGACCGCGTCGGCGACTGCTTCGCAGATCTCGTTGAGTGAACGGCGGGACTGCGTGATGATCGCGCGAAGTCGCTCTTTGAGCGCGTGGTCCGCAGGGCGGGCGTCGAGGAGGCTTCGGGTGTACAGCACGAGGGTGCTTCCCTCGGCGAAGTGCATTTCACGGGGTTCGAAGACGGGATCGCCATGGCCCAGCGGCTGGTTGGACGGCAGATCCGGGAAGTGGATGTGGCCGGCCGGATCTGCGACGGCGGGCGGAGGGTGTCCGGCGCTCGCCATGACGCAGTGGCGGGAAGCGGGGTCGTAGACCGCGTACAGGCAGGTGGCACCGACGAGCTTCTCCAGGATGGGTGCGGATCCTGTCATGTGTTCGCGTTCGAGCAGGCGCGGCACCATGTCGTCGAGGCGGGCCAGGATCTCGTCGGGGGCGAGGTCGAGCTGTGCGAGGGTGCGTACGGCGGAGCAGATCTGCCCCATGCAGGCGACGCCCTCGATCCCCGTGCCGGATATGTCGCCGACGGCGAGTGCCACGCGGGCGCCGGAGAGCGGGATCACGTCGAACCAGCAGCCGCTCACCCTCGCCTGCGCTCGGGCCGGACGGTAGTGGTGTGCGACCTCGACGGCGCTCTGGTCCGGAACGCTGCGCGGCAGCATGCTCTGTTGGAGAGTGACGGCGGCGGCGCGCTCGCCGGTGTAGCGGCGGGAGTTGTCCACGCAGATGGCGGCGCGGGCGACCAGCTCATGCACGAAGTCCAGGTCGCCGGGCTCGAAGGCGTCCGGCCAGTTCGCTGTGCGATACAGGTGGGCCACGCCCAGGATGGTCTCTCTGGCGCGCAAGGGCACCAACATGAGGGAGTGGACGCCGTGCGTCAGCAGGGCCCGGCTCCTGGGGTCGGGGGAGTTGCGGATCCAGTCGGCGTCCGGGTCGACGACCGGCAGCAGGCGGGGTCGCCCGTCGGCGAGGGCTTGGGCATGGGGCGAGTCGGCGGGGAAGTCCTGAATTCCTCCGATCTGCCGTAGCCCTTCGGTGAACTTCGGCTGGGAGGCCGTGCGTGCCGTGAGACGTAGCGTGACCGCCCCGGCTGCTGGCGGCGCAGGCTCTTCGCCGGCCGCCACGCCGTCCAGGAGGTCGATCGTCGCGAGGTCGGCCACGCGTGGCACGAGCGCGTCGGCAAGCTCCTGGGCGGTACGTGGGACATCGAGTGTCGTTCCGATGCGGGCGGCGGCTTCGTCGAGCAGGACCAACCGCTCGCGGGCGCGGTGGCGGTCGGTGATGTCGACGATGATGTCGGTGACGCCCACGGTTTGACCGTCCGGGCCGGTCAGCGCATATGAGGACGTGACCCAGACGTGGTCTCTACCGGGATCGGCGGGCGTGCGGCCGTGGTGCTCGGCGCCCACGACAGGCAGGCCTGTCTCCAGGACCTTTGCGAGTCGGCTCTCGATCTCGGCAGTGTCCAGCCCGGTCAGGACTTCACTGAGCCGGCGCCCGAGGGCCTGGGCGTTGGGAACACCGTGCATACGTTCCAGCGCGGGGTTCGCCCGCACCAGACGCAGTTGGGTGTCGAACACGGCGACGCCTACCGGTGACTGGCTGAACAGCGCGTCCAGGACGGCCCGGTCCTCCTCGAGCTCCAACAGCCGTTTGCGCAGACCAGGGCTATGGTCGTCCCCGGGTGGCTCGCCTGGAATTCCCATCTCACTGGCCCTGTCGTTCGGCAGTCATCTGGTTCAGCAAGAAGACGGTGGAAACACCTTCAGCAACCAGAGCGCCTTGGCGGATTTGTCACGCTCATCAAGACAGCCACCGTCGGGGGTGCCGAAGCTCGTCCGGGCCCGCGGGCTCCAGATCAATGTTCCCGCAGACCTGCGAGCGGGCGGCGCGGACGGCCCGGCGCTCCGTGCATTCCCAGCGTAACCACGGAAGGACGGCGCCCGCGCGGTGACGGTGGCGCTGCCCGCTTCCACGTCGCCTCTGTCACTTGCAGGTGCTCGCCCCCTCCGGCACGACCCAGCGGGCAGCCGACGACGGTGTACGACACCGGTCACGACTGTCTGCTCGGGCGGCCTTGTGCGGGTATCGAGCGGAATGTGAGAGCGGGCGTCAGTCGGGGCCAGGTCCAGCAGCGGTACGCATCGATGGAGCGAGGAACGACACCTGGTGCGCGAGCCGGAAGCGCGCGAGCACCGGCAGGCCGCGCGACACCGACGGCCGACTGCGGATTGCGGTGTTCCGTGCTGCTGCATCTCATGGACCCATGCAGCAGCAAGCTTCTCCAGCAGAGGGTGCCGTGCCCCCGATGGAGCGTTCGCACTGGGTGGCCTTCGCCGGGATCCTGCTATTGCTCAGCGCTCTGTTCAACTTGCTCAACGGATTTGTGGCGATCTTCAACCATGGCTACTACTCGACTGTGTATTCCCAGGGCAACCGGCTGCTGATCTTGAACTACACGGCCTGGGGTTGGATCTGGGTCGCTGTCGGCATCGTGATGATCCTGGCCGGTCTCGGCGTGCTCGTGGGCTCCAGGGCGGCGCGGTTGACGGGAATCTGTCTGGCGGGGCTGTGCCTGGTCGGCCAGATGATCTTCCTTCCGGTCTACCCGTTCTGGTCCCTGTTCACGATGTTCGTGTCCGTGTTGGTGATCTACGGGCTGCTGGCCGAACCGCGACACGTTCACGACGCGCGTGTCTAGCGCTGCGCTGACGCCCCGTGGGCCATTGAGGCGCTGTGGGACGAACCCCAACTTCATCCAAGGCGCTGCCGCCAGATGAGCAGGAACGGATCGGTGCCGTACCCCCCTCGAAGGCTCTCGCGAGGTGACCTGCCGCTCTGTTGCTGAGCCCGGGGCGGATGCCGGTGAGTGTCCGTGCCCGTCCCCCAGTTTCGTCTTGGTGTGTCCCTCGCCTGCCGAAGGTTCCGGCGCTGCTTGAATCGCTGTATGACCAAGCGCGACGATGCGGATCTTTTCGGTAACCGGTTCTTGACCGTGCCCGCTCCCTCGGAGACCTTCCCCGAGGAAGGTATGGCCGCGACGGACGCAATGAGGCTCGTGGATGTGGATCTCGCCATGGAGGGCGACCCGCAGCGCAACCTCGCCACGTTTGTCACCACCTGGATGGAGCCGCAGGCGCAGCGGCTGATTGCCGAGAACCTCCACCGCAATTTCATCGACCATGCGGAGTACCCCATTTCCGCCGAGATCGAGCAGCGTTGCGTGCGCATGCTCGCCGACCTCTTCCACGCGCCGGGCAGGACGGCTGGATGCCGGACTCAGGGCTCGTCCGAGGCGATCATGCTCGGCGCGCTGTCGTTGAAGTGGAAGTGGCGCGAGCGCCGCCAGTCCGCCGGCCTGCCGATCGACCGCCCCAACCTGATTTTCGGGGGAGACGTCCACGTAGTGTGGGAGAAGTTCTGCCGATACTTCGATGTCGAGCCGCGGATCGTGCCGCTTGCCGAGGGCAAGTACACGATCGGCCCGCAGGACGTGGAGCCCCATCTCGACGAGAACACGATCGGAGTCGTCGCCGTCCTCGGCACCACGTTCACCGGCCACAAGGACGATGTCGTCGGGATCGACAAGCTCCTGCGGGACGTCCGCAAGGAGAGGGACCTCGACATCCCGATCCATGTCGACGGCGCGAGCGGCGCGTTCGTGTGGCCCTTCCTCTACCCGGACTCGAAGTGGGACTTCCGGCTCGAGCAGGTCCGTTCGATCAACGTCTCGGGACACAAGTACGGCCTGGTCTACCCCGGCATCGGATGGCTGGTCTTCCGCGAGGAGTCAGACCTGGCCAAGGACCTCGTGTTCTACGAGAACTACTTGGGCAAGACCGACGCGACGTTCACGCTGAACTTCTCCACCGGTGCGGCGATGGTGCTCGCGCAGTACTACAACTTCGTGAGGCTCGGACGCCAGGGCTACACCTACGTCATGAAGATGATGCAGGACAACGCCCGCGCGTTGGCGGACAACCTGCGTAGCAGCGGCCGCTTCGAAGTGATCGGAAGCGACCTCGAGCAGCTGCCGCTGGTCGCTTTCCGTCTCGCAGGTGAGCACGCCTACGACGAGTCCGACATCGCCTGGCAGCTGTCGGCCGAGCGGAGCTGGATGGTGCCGGCATACACGCTCCCGCCCAACGCGGAGCGGGTGAAGATCCTGCGCGCCCTGGTGAAGGAGACTTTGAGCCGCGAGCAGATCGATCGCCTGAGCCAGGACATTGAAGACGCGTGTCGCACCTTGGATGAGAAGGGGGCGACCCACGGGATCGAGCGGACCCAGGTCAAGCGCGGCACCGGCTACTGACGCAGATGCACGACGGGAGCCCGTGCCGGCCCGTGGTGTGCAGCAGCACCTGCATGACTCCGGTCCCACTGATCCCGCACCTCATCACTGCGCCGCTCCCCGTCCGTCAGCCGCCCGGGCGTGACGACCGGGTCCTGGATTTCCAACACGATGGTGTGGCGCAGGGGCGACTGCCGACGCGGGCGACGGCTTGTAGAGCACCGGGCCCAAGTCGTCGTCCGGCCGGCGCCGTCGGCTGGACGCAGGTGCTGCTCGTGACCGACGCCGAAGCCGTCGATCGGCTCGCCGCTACCGGGTCACAGACAAGGCCGGCTCGCGGCACGCAGCCGCTGCCGTCACCCTCACGGTCAAGACCGTCAGCCGACCGGAGCCCTTCCAGGAGATACTCCGGGTTGTCAGTCCATCACCGCGTCCCTGTCAGGTGACCAGTTCGGCGATACTCCGGGCCGTCAGCCACAGACCGAGGAGCAGGGAGAGCGTGACGATCAGCAGCTCCTGGTGTTGCTCCAGCCAGCTCCGCAGGGCGTTCAACCGGGCGTTCGCGACGGCGGGCGCCCACACTGTGTACATCTCCATGACGACAAGGCTGAGTGTGGCCAGCAGACAGTAGCCGGTCAGTGCGAGCCAGTCGGCGAGCGTGGAGAGGTTCGCGTCGATGGCCGTCGCGGCGCCGGCACCGACCAGTGCCCAGGGCTGCAGCAGCCATGCCAGGCCGGCCGCCGCGGCCGGGGAGGCGCTGTCGATCCGGGCGGCCCAGCGTGGCGGGCCGTGCGGGCGGGGTGGTCGGCGGTAACGGTGTGCGCTGTACAGCACCAGGGCCAGGCCGATGGCGAGTTTCGCATCGATCACGGCAGTCGAGGGCGCGCTGTGACGGGCCGGGGGCTGACCGCCGGTCAGCAGGACCACACAGGCGATCACGGCGATCAGGTTGGCCAGCCACGACAACAGGAACGCGAGGCCTTGGCGAACGCCGCGCCGCGAGGAGAGCAGCAGGATGAAGGCGCTGTTGTGCAAAGGCCCCAGGGTGATGGCCGTAGCGATCACAACCAGGTCGAGGACCATCGGATCAGCCGCTCCTGGTGTAAGGGCCGTCTGCCACCTATGCAGGGGCGGATCGGTCGGCAGAGTGAGGTGGCCGTACTGCTGCGGTGCCGCATTTCGACTCTGCAGGCGACGGCCCAGCCGGTCAAGCAGACGACGCCTGCATGGCTGCCACTGCTGGGGGCCGGGTTGCTCGGAGGAACGGGTTCGGCGGGTGTCGAGGAGCCGCAGGGCTGCCGCGCTGGTCAGGTGCAGGCCGGCCAGCTCCAGGGAGGCGCTGCCCGCTCAGGAAGACCACGAGGTCCGTCGGCGAGGCTGGATCTCGAACTCGGTACCGGGTCGTTTCTACGCTGCCGAGTTGTGGACGCGTACGGCGGTGGCCAGATGGTTGGCGAAGGGCTCCGGGAGGGGTGTGTGGCCGTCGGCGGTCTGTACCAGGGCGTCGGCTATCCGGTTCAGTTTGGTGTTGCTGTGCTGGGAGGTGGTCACGAGGACCTGCCAGGCCTGTTCGGGAGTCAGGTGGAAGGAGGCCATGAGCATGCCTCTGGCCAGGTCGATCGGTGCGCGGGTCTGCATTGCCCGGTGCAGCTGTGCGTTCTCCATGGCGAGACCGTCGTGGGACCGGTCAGTGCGTTCGGTCGAGTGAGGGCGTCTCGCGTGCGCTGTAGGCGCGTCGGGGGCTGCTCGCTCGCGGGTGGGCTCTGCCGGGGGTGCCGTCCGGCCCGCAACGGCTTGCGAGGGGGCCGGATGTCCGTCGGGTGCTGTCCGGTTGCCGGCGAAGAGGGCGAGGGTGTTGGTGAGGGTGAGCAGGCGTTGAACGGCGCGGCTGGTGGCGCGCAGGGTGACCTGCTTGTCTGACAGGCGGGCACGGTCGCGCACGTCCAGCAGGACGTTGAGGGTGGAGCAGTCGCAGAAGTCGACGCCGGCGAGATCCAGTTCCAGGCCGCCGACGGCGCGGTCGAGTGCCTTGCTCAGTGTCTGCTGCAGGAGCGGATCGCTTTCCAGGTCGAGTTCGCCGCTGATGGTCACCACGAGCCGGTCGCCGGCCGCGTCGACGTGCAACGTCACCGGCGCCGGTGGCCGCACCGGTGCGGTGGAACAGTCAGGGCAGGACCCTTGCCCGTGGGGGAGGGTGGTGTGAGGGCACATCGTTGCTCCCGGCGCTGATCGGCGTTCGACGACACCCAGCATCACCCCACCAGCGTTTCACGTCAACTGACACACGAAAATCCGTTCGTCCTTTTGAATGCGTGAATCGAAAACGCTATCCTAGGGTGATGGATCGAGCGCTGGAATCGCATGCAGGCTGGACATTCCTCACAAACCACTCGCGGGTGTTGGCGGCCATCGCCGAGGACCACACCACCCGGGTCCGCGACATCGCCGCCCGCTGCCGGCTCACCGAACGGGCCGTACAGAAGATCATCGCGGACCTGGAGGAGGGCGGATACCTCACCCACAGCCGGGAAGGCCGCTCGAACGTCTACCGGATCGCCCCCGACCGGGTCCTGCGCCATCCCGCCGATGCCCCGGCCACCGTCGCCGAACTGCTGTCGGTGCTGGTTCGTCACGAGTCCGGACAGCCTGCTGCGCATCTCGCCGAGCACGAGGGACACTGAGCCGCCGGTGGGATCGTCCCATCGGGGCTGATCGCATGCCGAGGCGGTCGGTATACCGGGCGGGCGGGGTCGCTGGGCCCCGTGCCTGTATCGCCGTCGAATGCTTCGCGGACCGGGCGCGTGGGGTTCTTGGCGCGGGCTTGCACCGTGCCCGGCGCGGCGAGAACAGCCTTCGGTGAACGCGGGGCATCACGGCCCTGGGCGCGGGACGAGTGGCCCTCTTTGGTGGCGGGCGGTGCGGGGCAGCTCGACAGGATACTCGCCGAGGGTTGCAGTCGGGCGCCGTGGCTGGCTGAGGGTGAGGTGGTGCTGCGGCAGCAGGGGATTCTCGACTTCGCTCTGTCGAAAACGGGCGTCAGGGCTCGGCGTCCGGTGTGGTGCAGGGGCCCCCGACGGCGACATCGGCGGTGCCGGGGCGGATGCCTCGCAGACGCCCTTCAGCTGGACAGAATGGTCATGACGATGGCCCGTAGGGCCACCCGTTGGTATGAGCGAGTACCCGCGCCGCGAGATCCGGCAGGGGCTGGCCTTGCAGGAACGCGCGGGCGCGCAACAACGCAAGCGCGCTCTCGGGGGTTACGCCCAACTGCTCGACCACCACATCCACCGCGAGATGTGTCGTTCCCCAATGAGCCTCGATGACGACATCCGGCCCCGGCAGGACGACGTCGCCTGCTTCCAGCATCGAGTGGTACAGGGGAGTGAGGACCGTCGCGGCCGCTTGGGCAGCCAGTTTCCCTTGTTCAATCGTCTCGGCGGTCAGCTCGTGCGCTTCATGGTGGATCATGTCGATGGCGCCGAGCACGTGGTGGCCGTGCCGCAGGGGAAACGCGTAGATGGCTCCGATGCCAGAAAGTTCTTCACGGGCACGCGTACCGAACAGCGGCCATGGGGTGAGGTCGCCGTGAAGGTCGCTGATTGTCACGGCGTCGTCGGTCAGCACAGCGGTGATGCAAGGCCCCTCGCCCACCTCGAACTGCAGCTCCTCGACCCGAAGTGCTTGGTCATTTGAAGCGCACAGCAGCTGCCGCGCTGTGCTGTGGGGGAGGAAGGTGATGGAGGCGGAGTCGACCGGCATGCCTTCTGTCAGCGCGCGGCAGAGCCGCTCGGGGAGGGGTGCGCCGCTGTCCTTGGCTCCGGCGGCTTCCAGTACGAGCTTCGCAACAGCGTAGGGATCATTCATTCGGGACGATTCCTGCCCTCTCTACCCCGGTGAGACCCCGAGTTTCCGGAAGTGCATGGTGCAAAACTCGTTGGTGTCCCGGAGTTCGCACCCGCGCCGTACATCCCGGTGACTGCGATCTGCGAGCGCAGGCGCGGCGCGATCAGCGTGATGCCGGCCGATGCCCGCGCAGCCGGACCCAGAGCCGTCCGCATCGACGAGGGCCGGGTGGTGCGCCCGTGGAGAGCTTGCTGAGATCCAAAGCGAGTGTGAGAGGGCGTTGTTCGTGCGGCTGTTCACCTGGCAGACCCCCCCGGTGATGGACGGCGGTCTTCTCGACCGGCTTGGCGGGGTCCGACGGGTGGGGTCCGCCCCTCGACCTGATCGACGAACGTGCGGCGTTCCAGCCCGGTTTGGCGCATACGAGCCGGCGTCCTCGCTACAGGATCAACACCGGCTGCTCACCGATGGGAAGGTCGGCAGGAAGACGCAGATGGGGTTCGTGTTTACGGGTCGACCAGTGGCGGCAGTCCGGACATTGAGCGCCGGACGCGCGTGCTTGTGCCTCGATTCGCCATGCTTACGGCGAGGCGTCCGCAGGGCCCTGCACGATGCCGTGCAGGTGCACATTTGGAAGAATCTCTGCGACAGGTCCCCGGCCACCATCCGCTCCCACAGGGTCTGCTGGGCCACCGTCAACACGCCCCGTCCTGGGGGCGCGCCGGTCTGCTCGAATGTTGCCGCCGCCTCAAATCTGGCGCTCAACACGCTCAAATGCCACGTACGCACCCTTGAGCCCGAAGCCCTGTGTCGAGCGCCGTGCTCCCGCTCTTCCGCGAGATCGAGGAGCACGAGCTCGTGCGGAACCCGCCTCCGTCTGTCCGAGACGGCCGAACTTGCCTGCCGTGGGCGGGATTTCGAAGCTCACCGACAGACAAGCCGGCGCCCACCGCCGGCAACGACGCGCAGAGCTCCCGTTCCGTGCTCGCGCCTTCCCCCGCGACAGCCGGACCCGAAGGCATGGCGCGGCAACGGCCGTGCCGGACACGCCTGCTGACGGCCGAGAAGCACACCGCGCCGAGGCGGCCGCGTCAACGGCCCTCGCCTGAGGATGCAGCCCTGCCCCTGGGATGTGGGCATGGCGGTGGGCCCGGGGCTCATGCCCCCTGACGCCCGGGAGCCTTCATCACCGTTCGGCGCCGCTGGCGGGGCGCGCTAAGGGCGAGCCTGCCGCCCCGAGGTATCTCATGGCGGCGCATATCAGCACGCTGCTGCACGTAGCGGTCTTGCTCGCCTTGGTGTGGGCGGCTCGGTTGGCAGTGCTGGGCGCGGGCTGGGAGGAGATGGCCGCCTGGTTGCTCGTGGTCTCCTCCGCGCTGGTCGCGGCGAAGGACATCGTTGGCGTCCTTAAGGCGCTCTGAGGCACGGCCGGAGCTGGCGCATCGGTCAGGCTTGCCGCTCCTGGTGTCGGCCCTGACGGGCTGCCGCAGACCCGGGACTCGCTGGCACACACGGTGATCACTGCGAGCCGCCCGGTTTGGCTGCTCGTGCGCTGGTGACAGCGGTCCAGGCGATCGACGATTCCGAACCTGCCGCCTCACCCGCCCACCGCGTCGGGCCGGCTGCAACGCCCGACAAGCCCGGACTCGTACGGATCCGGACGGGCCCGCACAGCATCCGTCTTGCCCAAGCGGCCGATTGCTGGTGCGCTTCGACCATCGGACCGGGACGTATCGTTCCTCTGCTGCCCGGCGCGGGCGGCCGCGAGCATGAGCTCGATGTCGCTTCTCATCTGCTGCGCGATCAGACGGGACTTTGCCGCGCGGGCGTGCATGGTCCAAGCCCGTTCCGCCGCCGCTCGCGCGTCCTGGCACATCTGCTCGGCCCTTTGCTGCATGAGAGCTTGCTCGGTCCGGTTCGCGTCCACCAGCCTCACCGCCGCGATCACCCCGACAGGGCATCCATGGCCCGCGTGGAGGGGGGCCGCCGGTCGCCTGCCGTTTCGGAAGCGCGGCAGCCCTACGACCCCATTCTTGCTGTAGGTCGTGGCGCGCCGGAGGAGCCGACTGGCCTTGCTGTCAGGGCCATTCGGCCCTGGCCGTGCTATCGGTGGTGCGGCGGGGGGTGCCGGCAGATCGGGATGGCATTGCGCGATCTCCGGCCAGATCAGCAGGTCGGGCGGGGCGCTGGGCCGACGATGAAACGGCTGTCGGCTCTGCGCTGGGCAAGGCGCGGGTCGGTCCCCGCCGGGGGGCGCGTACGACGTCGGCCTCCGCCGGCGATGGTCTGTGGCGCCCGTGTCCGGGAGCGTTGGTTGCCGGTCATGTGGTGGCGTTTTTCGGTGTTTCTCCCGGTGGCGCAGGGGGACTTGTCTCACGTGGGACGGACGGCAGACGTGCTGGTCGCGGCTGGTGCCGAAGGCGGGGAGGACGGGTCGAGGCTGTTTAGGGGGACGTCACAGCGGTCATGGCAGGCGGCGGCAAGTGGCAGGGTCCTGGGGCCGCAGATGGAGCCAGCGGGTTGTGGCGTCGATGCCGACCGGTTCCGCCCGTCGATGAGGCAAGGTCGGATGTGTCGATGGGGTGCTGCGCGGGGAGGTGATGGTGATGTCTGGGTCGGAACCGGGTGGCGACGACGCGGGGCGGGAGACCCATCTCTTGCGTACCCGCATCGCCCGCGAGTTGATCGACGCGGTTCGCGGGGTTCCGCCTGTCTTGGTATCCGAGGCGCTGTGCCGGGCGTGTGTGTCTCTGGTGCCGGGTGTCTCGGGGCTGTCGCTGTCGGTCCTTGGACAAGTTGCGGGTACGGGTGTCGTGCTGTTCGCCAGCGATGAGGTGGCCGGCCTGCTTGCGGAGATCCAGTACACGCTGGGCGAGGGCCCGTGCACGGAGGCGGTCCGCCTGCGGGCCCCGGTGTTCGCCGCGGATCTGACCCGGGCCCCGGACGTTCGTCGCTGGCCGCTGTTTTCCGTGCAGGCGGCCAAGGCCGGCGCGGAGGCCGTTTTCTCGCTGCCGTTGACGGCTGCCGCGGGAGCTCTGGGCACGCTGGACCTGTACCGGGATACGGCTGGGCCGCTCGAGGACGGTCAGGTGTGCACCGCGCTGCTGGTCGCCGATGCCCTCGCCCTGGCCGTCACGGCCCTTGAAAACGCTTCCTCCGGCTCCGGTGGAGTCGTAACGTGGCTTGAGGGAGCAGAGTCGGACCGGGTGGAAATCCATCAGGCGACCGGGATCATCATGGTGCGGCTGGGAGTGAGTGCCGAGGATGCATTGCTGAGGCTGCGGGCCCGGGCCTTTGTGCAGGGCCGCACGTCACTTGCCCTCGCGCGGGCCATCATCGACGGCAGCATGGACATCCGCCATGAGTGAGCGCCTGAGCATGCGCAAGGACACCGCCGGGGAGGCGAGCATGAACCGCGAGCGGGAGCTGGCGCAGGCGTTCGTGGGCCTGGCGGACACCTATGCGCCCGACTTCGATCCGTTGCGCCTGTTCGACCGGCTGGTGCACATCTGCCGCAGGCTGCTGGACGTGGACGCGGCGGCGGTGATGATCGCTGATGCCCGGGGCACCCTGAAGACGATGGCCGCCACCGAGGACGAGGCCGCGTTCATCGAGCTGATGCAGCTGCAGACGGGGCGCGGCCCCTGCATGGACTGCTATCGCACCGGCGAGGCCCGCGGTGTCCCCGACATCGCTGCCGAGGGAGAACGCTGGCCCACCCTCGTCGCCGCCATGGCCGATGCCGGATACCGGTCCTTGCACACCGTGCCAGTACGCCTGCATGACCGCGCACTGGGCGCGCTCACGCTGCTCAGCGCCCGCACCGGGGATCTCCCGGGCGGTGAGTTCGACCTCGCGCAGGCCCTGACGGACTCCGCCGCCCTGGGGCTGATGCACTGGTCCGCCGAACCCCGCGTCGACGACGTCGTCACACGCGTCCAGAGCGCCCTTGCCGCCAAATCCGTCCTCGAGATCGCCCAAGGCATGATCGCCGCATACCACGAGCTGCCCTTGCGCGAGGCGGGACGCCTTCTGACCGACTACGCCGAGCAGCACCGGGTCAGCCTGGCCGCCACCGCCCAGGCCCTGGTCAGACGTGACATGGACTCCGCAGCCATCCTCGAGGAGACCGCCGGAACCTGATCGCGGCATCGTGTGTCGGGCTGAACCAGCGTTGCCGGCCTCGCGCGGTGCGGGCCCAGTTGAGCAGCAGCTGCCGGGGGTGGCGCGGGGGGCCTCGGCGGAGCGTTGTTCACCATGTCGGTGGCGGGCACGCACGATTCGGGCTGCGCGGGCATCCGAACGGCAGAATCAGTCACAGGTCAGCACCTGGTCGCCACGCTGTCGGCGCCTCGGGAACGGACGGCTGGCTGTGTCAGTTCTTGAGGGAGCCGTTTGTCGCTGAGTTCGGGTGTCGTGCCGGGCTGGCGGGCTTGATCAATATCAGCGAGTCTTGATGTCACCCAGTCACGCAGCCACCCAGTCGCGCGGGAGGGGCGGTCATCACTGATCGAGTCCGGTCGTCGTTGTCCGTTCACTCATGGTCGGTAGGGTCGCGCCGCTGGTGGGTCGGTGACGTGGAAGAGAGAAACGTGACGGTGCCGGGTGAGGGCCGGGCGGGCGGACCCAGGGTGGGTCTGGGGACTATCGCCCGGGAGTGGGGCCGGATCGGCTGTATTGGGTTCGGCGGTCCGCCGACGCATATCGCGCTGCTGCGGCAGTTGTGTGTCGAGCGCCGGGAATGGATAGCGGCTGAGGAGTTCGAGGACGGGATCGCGGCGACGAATCTGCTGCCGGGCCCGGCGTCGACACAGTTGGCGATCTTCTCCGCCTGGTGGCTGCGGGGTCTCGCCGGTGCCCTGGTGGGCGGGGTGTTCTTCATCGTGCCGGGTCTGGTGCTGATCCTTGCGCTGGCCGCCCTGTTCCTGGCCGGCGATCCGCCGTTGTGGGTGCGGGGTGCGGCGGCCGGTGCGGGGTCGGCGGTGGCGGCGGTGGCCGTGCAGGCGGCCTGGTCGCTGGTCCCGGCGAGCTGGAAGCGGGCCGGGCGGGCAAGGCCGGCGCGGATCAGATGGATGGGATATGCCCTGGCCGGCGGGGTGGCGGCGGCGCTGATCGGCCCGTGGCTGGTTCTGGTGCTCGTCGCGGCCGGCCTGGTAGAGGTCGCGGTGCGTGCAGGTGCCGGGCCGGGGGCGGTGAGGCGGATGCGGTCCTGGCCGGTGCTTGCTGCCGCCCCGGCGGCCAGCAGCGGCTTGCTGGCGCTGGCCTGGGTGGCCCTGAAGGTCGGCGCGCTGTCCTATGGCGGCGGGTTCGTGATCATCCCGCTGATGCAGACCGATGCGGTCGACCACCACCACTGGATGAGCGACGGGCAGTTCCTCAACGCGGTCGCGTTGGGACAGATCACTCCGGGGCCGGTGGTGCAGACCGTCGCGGTGGTCGGCTATGCGGCCACAGGAGTGGGAGGCGGGCTGCTGGCCGCCGCGGTGGCGTTCGCCCCATCGTTCCTGTTTGTGGTCTTCGGCGGTCCCCGGTTCGACCGACTGCGGGGGAACTCGCGGGTGCAGGCGTTCCTGACCGGGGCCGGCCCCGCGGTGATCGGCGCGATCGCCGGGTCCGCGATCCCGCTGGCGCTGGCTTTGCAGCACGCGTGGCAGTTCGGCGTACTCGCCGCCGCAGCACTCTGGCTGCTGGCCGCCCGCCGCGGTGTGGTCACCGCGCTGCTGGGAGCGGGTGTCCTAGGGGTGATCGCGGCACTGATCGGATGGCCGGTAACGTGACGGCTGAGGGCAAGGCGGCCGGTCAGCTGACTCCGCGCTCGGCCTGGACCTTGGTGCGGGCCAGGCGGTAGGACTCAGTGCCCGCCTGGATGATGGCGCCGTTGAAGGTCAGGCGGTCCATGATCGCCGCGCAGAGCCGGGATCGGTGAAGGTCTTCGGTAGACGTTGGCGCCGTACGCCGCGAGGCCGGCGGGGCTTTCGCGCTGGCCCAGAAACTGGCCGATACGCAGGACTTCACCCGCGAACTGCAGGTGCACTCGCCTCCCGCAGCATCATCGACCAGACGATCGGCAGCGTCATGCAGCAGCAACGGTGCTCCGAGCAGGAAGCCTTTGACCTGTTGCGCCTGTCCCAGCAGACCAACCTCAAGCTCCGTGACGTCTGTACGCGTTCTATACGCAGGGCGTTGGATGCAGCGCTATCGATTCGACTACCGCCCCGCTGATCACGGTCAGCACGATGACCGGACAGGGTCGCCACCACGGGAGACACATCACAAAGACAGTCCCCGTGTGATCACCATGGTCGCGCTCGGTAGCGCGAATCTGCGGTGTGCTCCGCCTGCGTCACGTGTCGGGCAGGGCATTGCCTGCGGTGGCCGCATGTCGGATTTCGGCAGTTCACGGGACCGCAGGGTGTGTCACGGCAAAGGGGTGCCTCCGGTGGCGTTGAGGATCTCCGCCGTGATGAAGCTCGCTTGCGGTGAGGCCAGGAAGACGTAGGCGGGTGCCATTTCGGCGGGCTGGGCGGGCCGGCCGAGCGGGGCCTGTTTGCCGAACTCCACGGTGTCGGGCAGTGTCGCCGGGATCAAGGGCGTCCACACCGGCCCGGGCGCCACGGCGTTCACGCGGACACCGTCACTGGCCACCATCTGCGCGAGACCCTGTGTGAAGGTCACGATGGCGCCCTTGGTCATCGCGTAGTCCAGCAGGTGCGGGCTGGGCTTGTAGGCCTGCACGGAAGTGGAGTTGATGATGGAGCCGCCTGCCGGAATGTGTGGCAGGGCCATCTTGCACAGCCAGAACATGCCATAGAGGTTCGTCCGTACGACACGGTCGAACTGCTCTGTGGAGATGGCTTCGATGCCGTCCGGCTGGGACATCTGATAGGCGGCGTTGTTGACGAGGACGTCGATGCGCCCGAATTCGTCGACGGCACGTTCCACCAGCTGTCGGCACGCGTCCTCGGTGCGGATGTCGCAAGGCACGGCGACCGCCTTGCGGCCCGCGGCCTGGATGAGGGCGGAGGTCTCCTCGGCGTCCTTTTCCTCGTCGGGAAGGTGGCTGAACAGCACATCGGCCCCCTCGCGGGCGTAGGCGAGTGCGATCGCTCGGCCGATGCCTGAGTCGCCCCCGGTCACCACGGCCTTGCGGTCGGCGAGGAGGCCACTGCCTTCGTAGGAGTTCTCGCCGTGGTCGGGTGGAGGGTCCATGGGCCCGGTCCAGCCCGGGTGTTGCTGGTCCTGGGCGGGGAAATCGGGGCGGGGATGTTTCCGGGTGGGGTCCTCGGTCACGAGTTCCTGCCTCCTTCGGCTTTGCTCAACGGGACACGAAGGGCGCTGTGTTGCTGGTGCCAGGCCTTGAGGAGGCAGACGGCCAGCCGGTCTTCGAGGAAGCCGGTGGAGTGGATGCCGAAGACGATGTCGCGTTCCCGGTGGGGCTCGTCTGTCAGGAGTCCGCCGACCACTTCGTGGCGTACGACCTGCTCGTGCACGGCGTCCGCCTCCACGTGCTCGTCGTAGAACCGCTGTGCGGCTGCTCCCGCGTCCAGACGGCGCAGCCCCATGGCCAATCGGCGAGAGCTCGGCGACGAGGTCACCTCCACGGCCGCGAAGTGGCCGACGAGTGCGCCGCGCAGGGCCCTGTGCAGACCGAACAGAGACATCAGGTTCACGGTGGCGAGCGCCTCGGCGGGGGCGGTGTGCAGGTAGTGGCCGTAAGGCGTCTCCAGGCCCACATCACGCATTAGGTCGGCGTAGAGCCGCGCGTGCATCTCATCCGCGCGACCGGCGCCGAACTTGTCGAACTCGATAGCCACCAGGGCGTACTCGCGGAACTGCCACACCTCGCCGTCACGGTGCAGGTGGTGGCTGAGGCTTGTGTCGTCATGACCAGCCGGTTCCACCAGGAGGTCGCCGAGCGCCTGTTCGGCGTCGCGGTGCGGCGGAACGGAGGTGCGCAGGGCTTGGAGGAACCGCTGCTCCATGGGGCGGCGCAGGGCCAGCAGGCCCGGGTCCCATTCGCGGTCGTCCGGTACGCCCTCGAACCCCCGGTAGTGCGGTTCGTAGAGAGGGTGGAGGGCGAGCTGCAGGTCGTCGCCGTAGGGGTCGTGGCCGTCCAGAGGAGGGGACGACCATGGGCCGCCCAGTAGCGCGTCCAGTACGGTGGCAGACAACTCCCCGCGAGCGTCGGGCAGTTGGGGCCCGTTCACCTCCACTCCTCGCCGGGCTTCGTACGCCGACCGTGGTTGCTGGCGCACCACGAGTACGTATGGCTGCGCAGGCAGGTGCACAGGACCGCCATGAGGTGCGCACAGGAGGCGATGCTGCCGTCGGCGAGGTCCGTCCCGACCGGTCCCCGCCCAAGCAGCGACCCGTCTGGCGCGATGTTCACGCCGCGCAGACGCTCAGACCTGTTCGGCACGGATGACCACCAGTTCCTCTCGCCCATCGGCACCGTCCACCAGGCCTTCCCGGACCAGAAAGGGCTGCCGGGAGCGCAGTACCGGGCCATAGGGCAC
>NZ_JBICXT010000058.1:0-18419 GCF_043200415.1 Streptomyces sp. NPDC048419
GACCCCAAGCCGTTCATCTGGACCAAGACAGCCGAAGAGATCCTCGACTCCCTCGCCCGCCTCTGCCGACGGATCTCTGGCGCAGGACACTAGGAGGGCTTCGGCAGCCCGTGCCCGTGGATCAGGCGGCGGAGGAGTCGAGGAGGGGCAGCAACTCCTCTTCTTCGTACGTGAGATGAGCTTCCAGGTCGAGCGTCAGACGCTCCACCTCGGCACGAGCGGCGGCCGCGTCGCCGCCCGTACCCACGCCGTCCAGGCTCACGACCCGCCGCAGCTCCTTCACCAGCCCGGCGATCTGCTCGTGCTCCTTGCGCAGGCGCTCCAGCGTCAGGGCCGCCGACGGGTGGTTCGTGGCGATGAACGGGAACAACATCGTGTCCTCACCGGTGTGGTGGTTGTGCAGTCCCTGGCAGAAGGTCAGGCAGTTGACGCGGAGTTGGGCGCCGAGGGTGCGCCCGTTGCCGTTTCTCATCTCCTCCCGGATCAGGGCGAGTTCCCGGCGGAAGGCGTCGTGCACGACCTTCATCCCCTCACCGAGGGACGAGGCGTTGACGGTCGGAGGGCCGCTCTGGGCGATCGCGGACAGGGCGACCACCGGGATGAGGCGTGTGGTCTTCTCCTGGTACGCCGCCCAGCCCGGGTCTGTCTCCACTGCCCGGGCCCAGGCCCTCTCCCGCTCCTCGCCCGCAAGGACCACGGCCCGTGCCTCGTACGTGAACGAGCCGCTCTCCACGGTGACTTGGGGGTCGGCGAGGAGATTCCGGTACCAGTCCGGGTGCCGCGGCGAGCCGCCCGCCGAGGCGATGATCAGGACGCGGTCGCCGCCGTCGGGGAGGTAGCCGACGGGGGTGGTGTGCCGGGTGCCGGTACGGGCGCCGGTGGTGGTGAGCAGGAGCAGGCGGGCTTGAGCGAAGTAGCCGGTCAGACGGCCCTTGTTGGCCCGGAACTCGTCGATGATCTTCTGGTTGAAGGCGTTGGGCATTCTCTTCTTTCTCTGTCGCTGGTGTCTTCCGTCGATGTCGATCTCGATCCCGAAGGCAACGCAGAGAAAGGGGCGGACTCCTGGCCCGCCCTGGCCTCACTCAGAGGCCGGGCACCCAACTCGCTCACGGCACATGGCCGACCCGGCAGTCATGGAAGGGGACGGTAGCGTCCGGGACATGACTGACGCCACCGACTTCCAGGCCGTCCCGACGACCACCCTCGCCGACCTCCTCGGCCGTGCGCAGGTCATGGACATCGGCATCCGCCCGCTGTGGGGCCCGGCCGAACGCCTGGCCGGGCCCGCCTTCACCGTCAGCTGCCCGCCCGGGGACAACCTGATGCTGCACGCCGCGATCCATCGCGCCGGGCCCGGATCGGTCGTCGTGGTGGAGTCCGGGGACCTGGACCGGGCGCTCGCGGGCGGCAACGTCTGCGCCGTCGCCCAACGGCGCGGCATCGCGGGCTTCGTCCTGGACGGGCTGATCCGCGACCTGGCCGAGGTGCGGGAGGCGCGGTTCCCGGTGTTCGCCCGGGGGGTCATCCCGATCCCGGGCGCCAAGTCAGTCGTACGCCCGCTGGGCGAGCCGGTGACCTGCGGTGGCGTACGGGTGGCGACCGGGGACGTCGTCGTGGCCGACGAGGAGGGCGTCGTCGTCGTACCGGCCGATCGGCGTGACGAGGTGCTCGCCGCGGCCCGGGCCCGGCTCACGAAGGAGGCGGGCGAGTCGCTGGACGTGTGGGAGGCGGCACATCGGGCGCGTATCGACAAGATCCTGGCGGAGCAGGGCTTCGAGGAATCCCAAGGCTTTACGGGCTGATCCGGTTTCGCGCCGAGCGCCGTTCCCCGATCCTGTCAGTGATGCTTCTCTTCCTGGACGTCGACGGCACGCTGCTCCCCTTCGGATCGGCGCGGTCGTACCCCTCGTACGAGGCGCAGTTCGCGCTGCCGACGGCGGCCGTCGACCATCCGCTGCTCGACCGCGTCGACCCGGCGCTCGGCGCGCGGCTGACCGCGCTGGACTGCGAACTGGTGTGGGCGACGACCTGGATGGACGACGCGAACGTGTGCCTCGCTCCCTGGCTCGGTCTGCCCCCGCTGCCGCTGGTGGACTGGCCGGACGAGGACGAGCTGCCGGCGCCGCTGCACTGGAAGACCCGGCCGCCGGTGGCCTGGGCGGGCGGCCGCGCCTTCATCTGGGTCGACGACGAGATCACCGTCGCCGACCGCGACTGGGTCGCCGCGCATCATCCGGCGCCCGCGCTGCTGCACCGGGTCGACCACCGGTACGGGCTCACCGACCGGGACTTCGCGGTGGTGGAGGAGTGGCTCACCGCCCGTCGGGCCGGGCGGTGAGCCACCCGCCATTCCGGACCATCCCGGATGTCACATCCGCGCAGCAGGCGGTGTCTTCATGCCGACAAGGCACGAACCCGCTGACGTACCGGGAGAGAACGATGACGCTACGAGTCCCCAAGGCCGAACTTCCCGCCGAACTCCGCACCGCCCTGGCCGAACAGCTCGGTGCCGTGCCCGAGCCCGTGGAAGTGCTGTGGAACAACCCGAAGCTCGCCGAGGCCAGCCAGTACCACTCGGCGCAGGTGGCCCGGTGGGACGCGGTCGACGCGAGCCTCAAGAGCTTCGCGCACATGGCCGTGGCCGCCCAGATCGGCTGCAGCTGGTGCCTCGACGTCAACTACTTCCTCGCGCTCGATCAGAAGCTGGACCCGGCCAAGGCGAGCCAGGTGCCGCGCTGGCGCGAATCGGACGTGTTCACGCCGCTGGAGCGGGAGGTGCTCGAATACGCCGAGGCCATGACGAACACCCCGACGACCGTCACGGACGAACTGGCCGCGAGCCTGCTGAGGCAGCTCGGCGCGCCCGCGCTGGTCGAGCTCAACGCCTACATCGGCTACGCCAACATGGCGGCCAGGTGCAACACGGCCCACGGAATCACCTCCCAGGGCTACTCCGACGCCTGCGAGATCCCGCTGGCCGCGCGCCCGTCGGCAGCCGGGACGGCAACGGCGGCATGACCGAGGACCCCTTCGTCGCCCACCGCAGCCTGCTCTTCACGGTCGCCTACGAGATGCTGGGCTCCGCCGCCGACGCGGAGGACGTGCTTCAGGAGTCGTGGCTGCGGTGGGCCGGGGTCGACCGCGCGCAGGTGCGCGACGCGCGGGCCTACCTCGTGCGCACGGTCACCCGGCAGGCGCTCAACCGGCTGCGGACGATGTCGCGCAGCCGTGAGGACTACGTCGGCGAGTGGCTGCCCGAACCGCTGCTGACCAGCCCCGATGTCGCCGAGGACGTCGAACTCGCGGAGAGCGTCTCGATCGCGATGCTGACCGTCCTCGAAACGCTCGGGCCCACGGAACGGGCGGTGTTCGTCCTCCGCGAGGTCTTCGAGATGCCGTACGGCGAGATCGCGGAGGCCGTCGGGAAGACGCCGGCTGCGGTGCGGCAGGTCGGGCGGCGGGCTCGCGAGCATGTGGCGGCCCGGAGTCCGCGGGTGCGGGTGAGCAGGGCGGAGCAGGAGGCTGTGGTCGAACGGTTCCTGGCCGCACTGCGCACCGGCCGGCTCCAGGAGCTGCTGGACGTGATGGCACCGGACGTGGTCATGATCGCCGACGGCGGAGGACTCGCGGCCGCCGCCGCGGAACCGGTCCACGGCGCCGGACTCGTGGCGAAACTGCTCGCCCGCCCGGACCGCTCGGTCTCGGTCGTGTGGCTCAACGGCGCACCCGCGGGCCGGGTCGAGATCGACGGCCGGGTGGCCGCGGTGAGCCTCGTGGTGGAGAACGGCAAGGTCGCCCGCATCCACGCGGTGGCCAACCCGCTGAAGCTGACGCGCCTCGACGAGACGACGGAGCTGTCGCGGTAGGACCCCGCATCGCCCGGCCGGAACGGCGTGGCGTGGCGCACTTTTGCAAGCACGTGCTTGCAATAGTTAGCGAGGGTGGTGCAAGGTGGAGTCATGGCATCGCTCAACGTCGGCAATCTCGGCGAGTACCTGCGCGAGCAGCGGCGCTCCGCGCAGCTGTCGCTCAGGCAGCTCGCCGACGCCGCCGGGGTGTCCAATCCGTATCTGAGCCAGATCGAGCGCGGGCTGCGCAAGCCGAGCGCGGAGGTGCTGCAGCAGGTCGCCAAGGCGCTGCGCATCTCCGCCGAGACGCTGTACGTGCGCGCCGGCATCCTCGACGCCGAGCGGGACCGGGACGAGGTCGAGACGCGCGCCGTCATCCTCGCCGATCCCACGCTGAACGAGCGGCAGAAGCAGGTGCTGCTCCAGATCTACGAGTCCTTCCGCAAGGAGAACGGATTCGGGAGCGGCGCGGGCGACGAGGAGACCGATCAGGCCCCGGAGAACGGCGAGGTGGTCCTGACCGCCGAGCCCGGCCCGGACCCGGCCGCGGCGCAGGAAGCCGTGGAGGACGACACCGCCATAGGCCGCACCCGCAAGGCCCGTGCGGCAGGCGGACGGAAGTCCGCCACGCGCCGCACCCGCACGTCCGACGGCAGCGACGCCGAACCGCACGACCCGCAGCGACCGGCCGGCTGACCACCGGCCCAGGTTGTCCGCGGGACCAAAACCCTCAGCTGAATGCAACCGGGAGGACCATCACCATGGCCATCACCGACGACCTCCGCAAGACCCTCAGCGACCCGACGCCGCTCTACTTCGCCGCCGGTACCGCCGACCTGGCCCTCCAGCAGGCCAAGAAGGTGCCCGGCCTGGTGGAGCAGCTGCGCACCGAGGCCCCGGCCCGTTTCGAGGCCGTTCGCAACACCGACACCAAGGCCGTCCAGGAGAAGGCCCAGGCCCGCGTCAAGGAGACGCAGGCGCGCGTCAAGGAGACGCAGGAGACCCTCCAGACGAAGGTCACCGAGTTCATCGCGACCCTCGACGGCGACATCAAGAAGCTCGGCACCACCCTCGACGCCGACCTGAAGAAGTGGGGCGAGTCCGCCCAGGACATCGCGCTGCGCGGTGTCGGCGTCGCCGCCGAGTACGCCGTCAAGGCCCGTGAGACCTACGAGAAGGTCGCCGAGCACGGCGAGCAGGCCGTGCGGACCTGGCGCGGCGAGGCCGCCGAGGGCATCGAGAACGTCGCCGAGGAGGTCGAGGAGCTCGCCGTGGCCGTCGAGCCCAAGGCCGAGCCGGTCGAGGTCAAGGGCGAGGCCACGCCCGCAGGGGCGAAGGCCGAGCCGGCCGCCGCGAAGAAGCCGGCCGCCGTCAAGAAGGCGCCGGTCCGCAAGCCCACCACCGCGAAGAAGACCACGCCGCCCGCGAAGTAACACGGACGGGTGATCGGTAACGGGTCGGGCACTCCTGGAGGGCCCGGCCCGTTCCCCGTACAGCGGCGTCACCGGAACGGGTACGGTGACCGCGTAGGAACAAGCCGAGTCTGGTGGTGGACGTAGTGCTGATGCAGGGGTTCGCAGGCTTCATGTGGCTGCTGAGCATGGCCTTGATCCTTTTCAGCGGCTTCGCGCTGATCGACGCCGCCACGCGCCGCGAGGACGCCTATCGCGCGGCCAGCAAGCAGACCAAGCCGTTCTGGCTGATCGTTCTCGCGATCGCCTTCGTGGTGAACCTGATCTTCAACATCCTGTCGTTCCTGCCGGTGATCGGGCTCGTCGCGACCATCGTGTACATGGTCGACGTCCGTCCGGCCCTGCGCGGCCTGCCGGGCGGCGGACGCAACCGCCGCCGGGGTTCGAGCAGCGACGGCCCGTACGGCCCGTACAACGGCGGCCGCTGAGCCGGGTGCCCCGAGGGGCGCCGCTCGGCTTCAGCCTTCCCGGTCCAGCAGCAGCACGGCGACGTCGTCCGTCAGCTCGCCGCCGTTGAGCTCGCGCACCTCGTTCACGGCCGCCCGCAGCAGCGCCTCGCCGCCCAGACCGTCGGCGAGCTGGCGCCGCACCATCTCCACCATGCCGTCCTGGCCGAGCCGTTCCTTGCCCGTACCGATCCGGCCCTCGATCAGCCCGTCGGTGTAGAGCATCAGGCTCCATTCCCGCCCGAGATCCACCTGCATCCGCGGCCACCGCGCGCCCGGCAGCATGCCGAGTGCGGGGCCGTTGTTGTCGTACGGCAGCAGCCGTGCCGGCCGGCCGGGCCGGGCGACCAGCGGGGACGGGTGCCCGGCCAGACACAGACCGGCGCGGCGGCCGTCCGGCGAGATGTCCACCGTGCACAGCGTCGCGAAGATCTCCTCGTCGGAGCGCTCGTGCTCCAGCACCTGCTGAAGGGTCCCGAGGAGCTGGTCGCCGCACAGGCCCGCCAGCGTCAGCGCGCGCCAGGCGATGCGCAGCTCCACGCCGAGCGCCGCCTCGTCCGGGCCGTGCCCGCAGACGTCGCCGATCATGGCGTGCACGGTCCCGTCCGGGGTGCGCACGACGTCGTAGAAGTCACCGCCGAGCAGGGCGCGTGAGCGTCCCGGGCGGTAGCGGGCGGCGAACCGCAGGGAGGAGCCCTCCAGCAGCGGCGTCGGCAGCAGACCGCGCTCCAGGCGGCGATTCTCCTGCGCGCGCATCCGGCCCTCGGCGAGGCGCCGCTCGGCCGTGTCGGAACGTTTCCTCTCGACGGCGTAGCGGATGGCCCGGCTGAGCAGCTGGGTGTCCAGTTCATCCCGGAAGAGATAGTCCTGGGCGCCGACCCGCACCGCCTCGGCGCCGCGCTCGGCGTCGCCGGACGCGGTGAGCGCGAGGACGGCGTGCCGGGGCGCGAGCTCCAGCACGTGCCGGAGCACGGCGAGCTCGTCGTCGTCGGCACCGCGGCCCGGGGCCGGCAGTGCGAGGTCCAGCAGGATGCAGTGGACGTCGTCGGTCAGCAGCCGCTCGGCCTCGGTGAGGTTGCGGGCCGTGCGGACACGGATCGGCCGGCCGGCCGCGTCCTGCAGTTCGGGCACGACCGCTGAGCCGCCGGGATCGTCCTCGATCAGCAGCAGCGTCAGGTTGGTGGTGGCGGCGTGGTTGTCGACCGTTGCTTCCTTGCGCGGATTCTCGTCCTTGGAGGTGCCGTCTGGTTGCGCGGCTTGAGCCTGACCACTCTCCGCGGCCGGAATCGCTCTCTGCCGCGGTATGGGTACGGGCATCGTCTTGAGTTCCTTCCCTCCCCCCGAGGGCGTGGTGGGGCGAGAGATCTCGATCCACCGACGGGGACCATAGCGGGTGGTGGTGCCGTAAAGGAATGGTGTGAGACACGCCGCTTGGAGAGGCGCCAGCGTCATATGCCGCGATCCGTACCGCAGTTGGACAGGAGAGCCCACCGGCCGGAATGACGAAGGTCACGTCCACCATGGGTTTATAGGGGTGTTCGGCGTGCCCTGGGTCACGTGACCTGCCTCTCAGGCGTCGGGCCTGACCACCCCGAGGATCGGCATCGACCCCGCGCCCGTGATCGTCACCGTCCGTCCTGGCCGTGGGGCGTGGACGATCGCGCCGTCACCGATGTACATCCCGACATGGGTGGCGTCATGGAAGTAAATGACCAGATCGCCGGGCCGCATGTCCTTCACGTCGACGTGCTTCAGCTGCTTCCACTGCTCCTGCGAGGTACGCGGAATGGCGTGTCCGGCATCGGCCCAGGCCTGTGAGGTGAGCCCGGAGCAGTCGTAGGTCCTCGGCCCCTCCGCGCCCCACTCGTACGGCTTCCCGATCTGGGCGGTGGCGTACGCGACCGCCTCTCTGCCCCGCGCGGACGCCTTGCCCTTGATCTCGTCGAGGACGCCGGAGTCGAGCCAGGCGGTCTGGGCCTTGAGAGCGGCCTGCTCCTCCAGCTTGGCGAGGCGCTCCTTCTCCTTCTTCGCCAGCCGGTCCTCGAGCTTCTCCGCGGCCGAGATCTGCTTCTTGATCTTCGTCCGGGCGGCGTCCTTCGCCTTGCGGTTGGCCTCCAGGTCCTTCCACCGGGCGGAGGCGTCCTTGGCGTACTGCGCCAAGTCCTGCTGTGTCCGGGTCAGTTCCCCGATCAGGCCCTTGGCGGCGCGCTCGCCCTGCATGGTCCGGTCCGCACCGTCGAGAAACTCCTGCGGGTCGTCGCTGAGCAGCAGTTGGGCCTCGTCGGGCAGCCCGCCGGTGCGGTACTGGGCGGCGGCCGCGGCCCCCGCCCGCTTCTTCAGCCGGTCCAGCTTCTTCTGGCCCTCGACGGTCTTCTTCGCCAGCTCGACGATCGCGGCGGACTGCTTGTCGGCCTTCTCCTCGGCGGCGTTGTACGAGTCGGTGGCGACCGCGGCGTCGTGGTAAAGCTTGTCGAGTTTCGCCCGAACGGCCTCAAGGTCCTTGTCCGCGGCGGGAGTGGAGGAGGCGGACGGGCTGGAGCCCGGCTCGGGGACGGCGAACGCCGTGCCCGGCACGGCCAGCACGGTGACCGCGCACGCCACGGTCACGGCCATTGCGATCAGGCCGCGCCTGCCCGTACCCATACCGTCACCCCAAACTGATTTACCGTCAGTAACTTACGGATGCCTGGGGGATAGTGCCATGACGACGTGCAAAACGACAGAGCGCGTCGTAATGCGGATTTCCCCCTCCCCGTCCGCCCGCTGACGATCTCCCCGCCTTTGTGACGAACGGCTCACCGCGATCGTTCCCCGCAGGTCAGCCAGGTAGTGGCAGTCAGCCACGCGGAGCCAACGCGCCCCACTCCACCGTCACTTCACCCTGCCGCCACCGCACGGCCCCGTCGGCCAGAGGCCAGTCACCCGCAAGATCCCCCACGGCCCGCACCCACCGCTGCCGAGCCCCGTAGGAGGCATAGGGGGCGGCCGCAGCCCAAGCCCGATCGAAGTCGCGCAGAAAGGCGTGCACCGCTTCCCCGGGCACATTGCGATGAATGAGCGCTTTGGGCAGCCGCTCCGCGAGATCGGACGGCCGCTCAAGAGACCCCAGCCGGGCGGCGAAGGTGACCGTCCGGGGCCCCTCCGCCCCGAGCGCGACCCACACATGCCGCCGCCCGATCTCGTCACAGGTCCCCTCGACCAGGAGCCCCCCGGGCGCGAGCCGGGCACACAGCCGCTCCCAGACCCCGGCGACCTCACCCTCGTCGTACTGCCGAAGCACATTGGCGGCCCGCACGAGCATCGGCCGCTCGGCGATGGGAATCTCGAACCCGCCGTGCACGAACACAAGCCCCTCCCGCTCGTAGGACTTGGCGGCGGCGACCCGCGCAGGCTCGATCTCCACACCCACCACACGCACCCGAGACGCAACGGTCCGAAGTCGCTGCAGAAGCTCCACGGCGGTCCAGGGAGCAGCCCCGTACCCGAGGTCGACAGCGACCGGAGCCTCAGCCCGCCGCAGGGCGGCCCCGTGCACGGCGGCGATCCACCGATCCATCCGCCGCAGCCGGTTGGGATTGGTGGTCCCACGCGTCACCGCGCCCACGGGACGGCGGGCGGCGCGGGATCTCATACGTACGAGGGTATGCGGCCCCAGCGGACGGCCACCGCACTCGCGCAACGGCCACAGGCCGCCCAGGCGCCCCTCACGCCATCCCCACGCACCCAGGCCCCGAACAGTTGAGCGACACGCGGTAATGCCTGGGCAAAATTAACGACGCCCGGAATGGGAACCCGCTCCTCCGCTGTTGCCTCCCTTGGAGGGAGCCCCACACCCTCCCCCCGGCATGCCCGCACAAGGAGGAACGCCACGTGAGCCAGTACGTCAGCAGGCTCGGGCGTCGCTCGCAGGCAACGCCCCCGCGGCTCCGGCTCCACCGCCGCCCCCGCCGCGTGGCGATGCTCTCCGTGCACACCTCCCCCCTGCACCAGCCCGGCACCGGCGACGCGGGCGGCATGAACGTCTACATCGTCGAGCTCGCGCAGCGCCTCGCCGCGATCAACATCGAGGTCGAGATCTTCACGCGCGCCACCGCCGCCGCCCTCCCTCCGACCGTGGAACTCGCCCCCGGCGTCCTCGTCCGCCACGTGGACGCCGGCCCCTACGAGGGCCTGGCCAAGGAGGAGCTCCCCGCCCAGCTCTGCGCCTTCACCCACGGCGTGATGCAGGCCTGGGCCGGCCAGCGCCCCGGCTACTACAATCTCGTCCACTCCCACTACTGGCTCTCCGGGCACGTCGGCTGGCTCGCGGCCCAGCGCTGGGGCGTCCCGCTCGTGCACGCCATGCACACCATGGCGAAGGTCAAGAACGCCAACCTCGCCGACGGCGACACCCCCGAGCCCGCCGCCCGCGTCATCGGCGAGACCCAGATCGTGGAGGCGGCCGACCGCCTCATCGCCAACACCGCGGAAGAGGCCGACGAACTCGTACGCCACTACTGCGCCGACCCGGCGAAGGTCGCCGTCGTCCACCCCGGCGTGAACCTCGACCGCTTCCGCCCCGCCGACGGCCGCGCGGCGGCCCGTGCCCGCCTCGACCTCCCGCAGGACGCGCTGATCCCGCTCTTCGCGGGCCGCATCCAGCCCCTGAAGGCCCCGGACATCCTGCTGCGCGCGGTCGCCGCCCTCCTCGACCGCCGCCCGGAGCTGCGCTCCCGCATCCTGGTCCCCGTCGTCGGCGGCCCCAGCGGCAGCGGCCTCGCCAAGCCCGAGGGCCTGCAGAAACTCGCAGCCCGCCTCGGCATCGCCGACGTCGTACGCTTCCGCCCGCCCGTCGGCCAGGAGCAGCTCGCGGACTGGTTCCGGGCGGCCTCCGTCCTCGTCATGCCGTCGTACAGCGAGTCCTTCGGCCTGGTCGCCATAGAGGCACAGGCGGCCGGCACCCCCGTGCTCGCGGCGTCCGTCGGCGGCCTCCCGGTCGCCGTCCGCGACGGGCAGACCGGTTTCCTCGTACGAGGCCACAACCCCGCCGACTACGCCCGGGTGCTGAGCGACTTCGCCGACGACCCGGCCCTGCCCACCCGCATGGGCGCGGAGGCCGCGCGGCACGCGCAGTCCTTCGGCTGGGACACCGCGGCCGCCGCGACGGCCGACGTCTACACGGCCGCGATGCAGGCACACCGCCGTCGCGTACGCTCCCACCATGGCTGATGCACAGAACGCGGCCCAGGTGATCGAGAGCGTCCTGAAGGACGCCGAGCTCGAATGGGAGAGCCCCGCGGCCGGCAACTACGTCGTGCAGCTCCCCGGCACCCGCAAGCTGAAGACGACCGTCTCCCTCCTCGTGGGCCGCCACTCCCTCTCCCTGAACGCCTTCGTCATCCGCCACCCCGACGAGAACGAGCCGGGTGTCCACCGCTGGCTCCTGGAGCGCAACCTCAAGCTGTACGGCGTGAGTTACGCGGTCGACCGCCTCGGTGACGTCTACGTCACCGCCCGCCTCCCCCTCTCCTCCGTCACCCCGGACGAGATCGACCGCCTCCTCGGCCAGGTCCTGGAAGCGGCGGACGACAGCTTCAACACCCTGCTGGAACTGGGCTTCGCCACCGCGATCCGCAAGGAGTACGCGTGGCGGGTGGCGCGGGGCGAGTCGACCCATAACCTGGACGCGTTCACCAACCTGACCCAGCGCCCCGCTGACTGAATGAAGACCCGTACCTGATTGCCCCCTGCAGGACCCTTTCCCGGCCCAGGGGCCACGTGCCATGCTCACGCCCGACGCAGATCTGAACGTCGTTCACATCCATGAAAGTCGCGAAAGCTGCATGGGAAGGACGTACGGAATGGGCACGGCGCACCACGGCACGGCCAACGGCATGACCAGACGCAGTCTCCTCGTCGGCGCCACGGCGGTGGCCGCCGCGGCGGTCACCACGACACCCGCCCTCGCCACCACGGCGGGCGCCGGTCAAGTACCCACGCTCTGGCGGGAGTTCACCCGAGCCCCCTTCACCCACCCGCAGATCCCGTACGTCGGCCGGGCCGGCTACGGCCGCGGGGCGGCGCGCTTCCCCCGCCGCCCCGTCGTGGCCGACGTACGCGACTACGGAGCCGTGGCGGACGGCACCACCGACTCCGCCCCCGCCATCAACCGTGCCATCGCCGCCGCCGGAAGGGCCGGCGGTGGCACGGTCACCATCCCGCCCGGCACCTTCCGGATCGACGACCTGATCCAGATCGGGCACGACAACGTGGTGCTGCGCGGCGCCGGAAGCGCCCGAACGACGCTCTACGCCACCAAGAACCTCACCGAACTGATCGGCGTCTACGGCTCCCGCTACGGCGGCACCAAGTCGTCCTGGTCCTGGGCCGGCGGTCTCATCTGGCTGTCCCCGAAGGCCCGTTGGGACTCCCTGGTCGCCGCCATCAGGGAGCAGGCGTGGCCCTTCGAGGGCTGGACCGGCAACAAGCGGGACGAGTGGGAGATCCTGACGCCGATCGAGCCCGCGCGGCAGGGCTCCTGGACCGTGAAGGTCGCGGACCCCTCCCGCCTGCGACCCGGCACCCTGGTCCTGCTCCAACTCGCCGACGACCCGGCCCACACCCTCCTCCAGCACATGGCGGGCGGCGGCCCCGGCCCGGCGGCGTACTACTGGGAGGACAAGACCAAGCTCCTCAGCTACGTCCCCTACGAATGGCCCGTCCGCATCGCCCACGTCCGCGGCCGCACCGTCACCCTCGAGCGCCCGCTCCCGCTGGACCTGCGTCCCGAATGGACGCCCCGATTCACCACCCATGTGCGGGAGTTGACGGGCGCCGGCGTCGAGGGCCTGACCCTCCGGATGATTCCGACGCCGCAGTCAGAGCACCTCCTGGACAAGGGCTACAACGGGGTCGTGCTCCAGTGCACGTACGACTGCTGGGTGGACGACGTCGCGGTACGCGACGTGGACAACGGCTTCGGCCTGGTCGCCGCGTCCTCCTGCACCCTGCGCCGCACCCGGGTCGGCGGCCGCGGCGAGCACCACCCCTACTTCTGCCGCGAGGGCTCGCACGACAACCTGGTCGAGGACTTCACCCTCGAGGAGCGCACGGTGCCCGCCCCGGCCAACACCCAGCTGCACGGCATCAACGTCGAGGGTCTGTCCTCCTACAACGTCTGGTCCCGCGGCGACATGCGGATGGGCACCTTCGACAGCCATCGCGGCCTGCCCTTCGCCAACGTCCGCACCGACATCACGGTCGACAACAACGGCCGCCACGGCGGCGACGCCAGCGCCGGCCCGCTCTTCGGCGCCCGCTTCACACACTGGAACGTCCGCGTCACCAACGGCAGGGCGGGCCTGGTCAAGATCGACGGACTGGCGCCGTACTCCGCGACCGTCGGTGTCAACGAGGTGACGGAGTTCGACCAGATCGACACCCCGGACTTCACGGGTGATCTGCACTCCCGACTGGAGCTCTATCCCACGACGGACACGGTGCGCCCGCGCAACCTGTACGAGGCGCAACGGGAGTTGTAGGTCAGCCGCGCGCCGTCCGCGCGTACCGCCCCGGCGTGACCCCCACCAACTTCCGGAAATGCCGGGTGAGATGGGACTGGTCGAAGAACCCCGTGGCGGAGGCGACCTCCCCCGCCGGGCGCCCGTCGAGCAGCAGCCGGCGCGCCCGGTCCACCCGCCGCGAGTTCAGATACTGGTGCGGCGCGATCCCGTAGGCCGTGCTGAACGCCCGTACCAGATGCGCCGGATGGGCGTGGACGAGCGCCGCGGCCTCGTCGAGCGCGAGCCCGTCGACGACGTGCTCGTCGAGGAGCTCACGCAGCCGGCGCGCGAGCGCGGGGTCGGACCGGGACGCGCCGCGGACGTCGCGCGGCCGCAGATGGCCGCGCAGCCGCTCGCCGATGAGCGTCAGCCTGCTCTCGGCCTCCAGCTCGTCCCCGGCGTGCGCGAGGGCGGCGTGCAGCTGGCCGACCCGCGTGCGCAGCACGGGATCGCGCAGGTCGGGCTGGTCGACGGCGGCCCCGATGAGCTCGTCGGAGATGCGCGTGGCGTCGAGATACAGGACCCGCTTGCGGAAGCCGTGCGGCGTGGCGGGGGAGCCGTTGTGCGGGACGTGCGGCGGCAGCAGGGTGACCGTGTCGTGCGGAGTGCCGTGCTCGTGCCGCTCGAGGTCGTACCGTACGGCCCCGTCGTCCACGATGAGCAGCGTCCACGCCTCGTGGACGTGCATGGGGTAGGCGTACTCGGTGAAATGGGCGTGGAAGACCTCGACGACGCCGGGTACACGGGGCCGCCAGGCGGACACTTCCGGCTGCGAGGCCATGCAAAGAACGTACAAGACGAGGCCGTGGGCCGGTCGGCAGTCTCGGAGTATGAGCGACGACGCACCCATCCGTTTCGACACCAAGATCACCGTCCTGCTGCGCGAGGACCTGGAGCCCTGGCAGCGTCTGAACGTCACGGCGTTCCTGGTCAGCGGCCTGGGCAGCCAGATCCCCGAGGTGATCGGCGAGCCCTACGAGGACGCGGACGGCGTCCAGTACCTCCCCATGTTCCGCCAGCCGGTCCTGGTCTTCGAGGGCACGAAGGAGACCCTGAAGTCGGCCCACGCGAAGGCCCTCTCCCGCGCCCTCCCGCGCTCGGTCTTCACCTCAGACCTGTTCACCACGGGCAACGACCGCGACAACCGGGCGGCGGTGCGCACCGTGGGGACGGACGGGCTGGACCTGGTGGGACTGGCGGTCTACGGACCGAAGAACGCGGTGGACAAGGTGATCAAGGGTGCGCGGATGCATCCGTGAGACGGGAGCGGGCATCCCAGGTCTCAGCTTGCGGAGACCTCCGCCGCACCGGTGGGGGCGGCCGCCACCGCCGTAGCCGTCTCCACCGTGGGAAGCCGCCGCATCAGCGCGCCGTACCCGACGGCCGCCGCCATGCCCACGACCGCGCACAGCCCCCACAGCCATTCGGCCCCGAACCGGTCGATGACCAGGCCGGACATCAGCGGTGCGACGAGCGCGGCGAGGGACCAGGACAGGGTGTACATGCCCTGGTAGCGGCCGCGGCCGTGCACCGGCGAGAGCCGGACGACCAGGCTGGTCTGCGTCGGCGCGTTGACGATCTCGGCGAGGGTCCACACGCAGACGGTGAGCGCGAAGACACCGACCGACCCGGCGAAGGCGGTGAGCCCGAAGCCGTATCCGGCGAGCAGCGACGAGATCACCAGCAGCCGGCGCGGGTCCCGGCGTTCGATGAACCGTGTGACGGGGATCTGGAGCGCGACGATGATGACGCCGTTGAGCGCGATCGCCATGCCGTAGTCGGCGGGCGTGAACCCGGCCTTGCCCATCGCGACCGGCAGACCGATCGAGCCCTGCTGGAAGACGACGGCGACGAGGAAGGACAGGCCGACGACGCTCATGTAGCGCCCGTCGCGCAGGACGGTCCCGAGCCCGACCTCGGCCTTCTCCGCAGCCGCCCGCTGCGGCCGGGACTCGGGCAGCTTAAGGAAGACCAGGACCGCGCAGACGGCCGTCATCGCGGCCTCGATCAGGAACCCGGCGAGGTAGCTGAACTCGGCGATGAAGCCCGCGGACATGGAGGAGACGGCGAAGCCGAGGTTGATGGCCCAGTAGTTGAGGGAGAACGCGCGCACCCGGTCCTCGGGCCGGACGATGTCGGCCATCATCGCCTGCACGGCGGGCCGCGAGGCGTTGCCGGCCATGCCCACCAGGAACGCGACCGCAGCGATGGCGACCGGGTCCTGCATGAAGCCGAGCAGGGCGACGGAGGCGGCGGTGGCGGACTGGGCGATCAGCAGGGTGGGCCGGCGGCCGAGCCGGTCGGTCATCACGCCGGCACCGAGCGAGGAGACGACCCCGCCGAGCCCGTGCAGGGAGGCGACGAGACCGGCGTACGAGGCGGAGTAGCCGCGGTCGATCGTCAGGTACAGCGCCATGAAGGTGGCGACGAACGCCCCGAGCCGGTTGACGAGGGTGCTGGTCCACAGCCACCAGAACTCGCGGGGGAGTCCGGAGACGCTCTCCCGCGCGGCACGTCTCAGACTGGCGACGGACATCAGGATCCCCCACGGCACGGCAAGAAAGTGTGTAAGTGCCCCAACGGGCAGGCACAACTTACAAAGCCGCCATCCTCACCGGCCACTCAATTAACGGATCCCGTCAACTGTCCGGCTGATGGGCGGGCCTGCTGTGGCCCGAATGCGTGGATTACGCTCTGACGCATGGCCGACGCACCGTACAAGCTGATCCTCCTCCGCCACGGCGAGAGCGAGTGGAACGCGAAGAACCTGTTCACCGGCTGGGTGGACGTCAATCTCAACGAGAAGGGCGAGAAGGAGGCGGTCCGCGGCGGTGAGCTGCTGAAGGACGCCGGCCTGCTCCCCGACGTGCTCCACACGTCGCTCCAGAAGCGCGCCATCCGCACCGCGCAGCTCGCGCTGGAGGCCGCCGACCGCCACTGGATCCCGGTCCACCGCAGCTGGCGCCTGAACGAGCGCCACTACGGCGCCCTCCAGGGCAAGGACAAGGCGCAGACCCTCGCCGAGTTCGGCGAGGAGCAGTTCATGCTGTGGCGCCGCTCGTACGACACGCCGCCCCCGCCGCTCGAGGACGGCACGGAGTTCTCCCAGTCGGACGACCCGCGCTACGCGACGATCCCCCCGGAGCTGCGCCCCCGCACGGAGTGCCTGAAGGACGTCGTCGGCCGCATGCTCCCGTACTGGTACGACGGCATCGTCCCGGACCTCCTGACCGGCCGCACGGTCCTGGTCGCGGCCCACGGCAACAGCCTCCGCGCCCTGGTCAAGCACCTGGACAACATCTCTGACGCGGACATCGCGGGCCTCAACATCCCGACCGGCATCCCCCTCGTCTACGAACTCGACGCCGACTTCAAGCCCCTCACCCCGGGCGGCAAGTACCTCGACCCCGAGGCGGCGGCGGCAGCGATCGAGGCGGTCAAGAACCAGGGCAAGAAGAAGTAGTTTTTTGTGATCATGCCTCCCACCTGCGCGTACGGCGCGGATGGGAGGCATTTTCATGCGCTGGAACCTCTCTGGAACCTCAGTCTTGGAGGCCCTGAGGCCGAAGAGCCCTGCCGAGAGCCTTCCTGGCCCTGTCACGACTGCTTGGCATGAGGTGCGCGTACACCTTCAGCGTCAGACCCGGGTCGGAGTGCCCGAGGTACTCCGCGAGGGCCTTGATGCTCTCCCCTGCGTCCAAGAGCACGGACGCGTAGAAGTGTCGGAGCGCGTGCATGCCGTGCTCGCGGGCACCGACATGCTCGCGGCTCTTGGCCTTCGGGATGACGCCTGCCTTCGCGAGCGCTGGCTTCCAGTGATCCTCGTTCAGCGAGGTGCGCCAGATGTGTCCGCCGTTGGGCCCCGAGAAGATGAGCCGACGGGTCACGGGTTGGCCGTTCGCTCGCATCCACGGCAGCTTGATCTCCACAGGCGGGAACTTCTTGATGTGCTCCTGTAGCGCCTCCGCCACGGGGTCGGGGAGAGGCACGTCACGGAGCTTGCCGCCCTTCGGGGGCGCGAACACGGCCGTGCTCAGGCTCAGCTTGAGTTGCTGCACCACGTGCAGCGTGCCGCTGTCGAAGTCGATGTCGTCGACGGACAGTCCGAGGATCTCCCCTCGCCGCAGACCGCATCCGGCGCCGACGTCGACCATCGGTCGGAAGCGCTCGACCATGGCGGCGCGCACGGCGAAGACGCGCTCATGCTCCCAAGGCACGACACGGCGCGCACCCATGGCCGGCGGGGTCACCGTGCGCGAGTGGCAGGGGTTCCGGCGTAGGCATCCGTCCTCTACGGCGGCGGAGAGCACGGCGCGGACGTTGGAGAAGATGACGCGGGCGTAAGAGCCGGACATGCCAGTCTCTTCGAGCTGTGTCACGAACTCGCGGATGTGGCTCGGCTGGAACGACCAGAGCTGACGCGACCCGATGCGGGGGAAGGCGTGCAGCTTGAGCTGAGACTCCATCGACGCACGCGCGTTGGGGTCGCCCTCTGGCTCGCGAGCCACTTCTTCGCGAGCTCCTGTAACGTCGTACGGGACGCGTTCGGGTCGATGAAGTCGCCGCGGGCCACGTCGGCTTGCATGGCGCACGGACGACCTCGCTGTCGATTCCCTACGGAGCGATCATTCGCAATTCCTAATTGGCAGCCGAGTCGTCGTGTGGCACCGGGCGGCCAATCAGTGCAAGCCACAAGCGGCAGAGCTTTGTCAACCACACCCGGCGCCCCTGGTGGGTGAACCATACGAAGGGCTCGGTCACGTCCGCGGGAGTGGTGTATCGACGGCCACTCGGTGATCTCGTTTCGAGGCTATGCGGTGAGTTCGGTGGGCAGGTCGGTGTCGTCGGTTTCTGACTCGATCGGGTGGAGACGGGCCTTGGCGAGGAGGTCGCGGCCCATGTAGCGGCGGGCCTCGGTCCACTCGTCGTTCTGCTCGGCCAGCACCGGGCCGAGCAGGCGGATCACGGCGGTGCGGTCGGGGAAGATCCCGACGACGTCGGTGCGGCGGCGGATCCCTTGTTCAGCCGCTCTTGCGGGTTGTTCGACCAGATCTGCCGCCAGATCTCGCGCGGGAACGCGGTGAAGGCCAGCAGATCATGCTGGGCGGCGTC
>NZ_JBICXT010000059.1:0-17383 GCF_043200415.1 Streptomyces sp. NPDC048419
GCATGCCGACACGGTGGGCGCACTGAACGTTCTACGGGCCGGGCTGGTCCGTCGCGAAGCCGCACCGGCATAGCGAGAAGCCCCCTCGTTCACGAGGGGGAGGAGTCACGACATCCCCCTCCGATGCATCGGCCACCGGTGCCCAGCGCGGCACCGACTCACAGGGCGGCCCCGGGACCGAACTCCTGGGCGTGCTGGCGAACATGGGCTGGCAGATCATGCTCACGACGGGCCTCGCTGCTATCGTCCTGGGTGTCACCTTCCTCGCGTGGCCGGGAGAGACGCTCCGGGTCGTCGGCGTGCTTTTCGGCATCTATCTACTGGTCACGGGTGTCTTCCAGTTGGCCGCCGCCTTCGGCGCGCACGTTCCGGGGCACCTTCGAGCCCTGCATTTCATCACGGGTGCGCTCTCCGTCGTGCTCGGACTGATCTGCTTCAAGGGCACCCTCGAGTCGATTCTGCTACTCGCTCTGTGGATCGGCTTCGGCTGGCTCCTCCGGGGCATCGTGACGACGGCCACGGCGGCCTCCGA
This sequence comes from Streptomyces sp. NPDC048419, assembly GCF_043200415.1. Lineage (NCBI taxonomy): Bacteria > Bacillati > Actinomycetota > Actinomycetes > Kitasatosporales > Streptomycetaceae > Streptomyces > Streptomyces sp. NPDC048419. Next base: position 533 of record NZ_JBICXT010000059.1, read on the forward strand.
TGCAGCCATGCCAGGGCGAGGCTGGATGCTGTTCTCAGGAATCATCGGCTTGCTCGCAGGCATCGCGCTCATCGTCTCGCCGTTCACCTCAATCGCCGTCCTCACCTTGACCGTGGCCATCATGGCCATCGTGCTCGGGGCGATCGAGGTGTTCCACGCAATCAGGATGCGCATCGAAGTTGGCCGCCTCGCTCCCGGTACACCTACCGAGCGACGTCCTCTCTTCCGCTCTCAGCCGCATCCCCAGCACTGAGGCGCAAGGCCTTGTAGACGCAGCCCACCCCACCCACAAACCTGCGGCCCCCGGCGGTGGCCGCTCGGGCCGCGTACGCCAGCTGTCGCCGCCGTGCGGTCGAGCCAGGACGCCGGGATCAAGCTGCCAGACGGCGGATCGCGACTACGGCCGCATCGTCGTTGAGGTGGCCGTGGACGTGTGCCAGCAGGTCGTCCTGGAGGAGGCGCAGTAGTTCGTCGGGGTCGGTTTTGGCCCACTGCGGCGACCGATTGGTAAAGGGGTAGAAGACCCCATCGGCGTTGCGTGCCTCGATGACACCATCCGTGTACAGCAGGAGCAGATCGCCGACCTCGAACGGGAACGTCTGCACGTCGTAGGCGCCAACACCGAAGGCGCCACCGAAGCCGATCGGCAGGTGGCTCACCTCGGGCACGAGCGGGGTGAGGTGATCGTTGCGCAGCAGAAGCGGCGGCGGGTGGCCGCAGGTGATCAGGTGGACGACCGGTTCGTGGTCGGGGATGTCGAGCAGAATGGCCGTTGCGAAGTCCTCGCTGATGTCCTGCTCTTCCGGGGACCGCCACTGACTGGTGTCCCAGCGGAACGCGGCATCCAGGTGGACGGCGAGCCGAGGCAGGGTGGCCTGCCGATGGGCGGCTGCACGGAATGCTCCGAGCAGCAGTGCGGCGTTGTTGATGGCGGCCAGGCCGTTGCCGCGCACATCACCGATCAGCAATCGGGTGCTGTGATCGGCGGTCCGCGCGACCGCGTACAGGTCTCCCCCCAGATCCGTCTCCTCTTCCGCGGGCAGGTACAGGCCGGCGATCTGCAGCGCGCCCGCATGTGCGGGCAGCGGCCGCAGCAGCACACTCTGCGCCGCCTCGGCCACCGAGCGCACCCGATGCAACTGCCGCTCATGCCGGTCCCGCACCACACACACGGCGACACACACCACGGAGACCACGACCAGGGCAGCGATCTGCGTCTGCACGTTCGCGGTCGTCAGGACCCCTCTGAGCGCACCGATCAGCACCTGCGCCCCGACCGCCAAAGCCCCCATCAGAGCGGTCACCCGCGCGCCGGTGAAAGCCACCGTGATCGCGGGCGCCGCCACCAGCAGCGGACCGAGGTGAATGTCTGGCGGCGCCAGCACGTCCACCACACAGACCGTGACGATCAGCCCGAGCGGAACCACGACCAGCGCGGGCGCGTGACCCGCCAGCCAGGAACGCCTGAAATCCAGCCGCGGTCGTAGGGCCATGCCCCAAGCCTTCCACCAACTCCCCGGGGCGGCGATGCGCCACTCCGCGAGCCGTCACCGCACGGAAACCACCGCCGTCCGCGGCGTATCCCACCCCCAACCGTCCTCTACGGCGGCGGCCCCGACCGGCCCTCGAAGGCGCAGGCGGATGCGGCGTCAACTACATCCATCTTCCGTGTCAGTTACGCTCCCGCCCGGCATGGTGAAGGCGTGCACATGGCGAGTGTTGCCGACAGGGCCTACCAAGCAACTTCGGCCGTTCCGTCGCTGCGGCCGGGTTACGGGATGGTCATTTTCTGGTGGCGATGCGGTGAGCTGGCCATGATGGGCGCATGACGTTGGCCGGGCGTGCTCTCACACAACTGGCGACCTGGCCCGACCTCACCGAGGCGGAACCGAGCTGCGGCATCGGTCGGGCACTCTGCTCGCCCCACGGCGAGATCGTCCACTGTCACTCCGACCGGGACGTTGACCTGCACCTTACGGCCCGTGCCATCCGGCGGTTCCAAGGCCATCTCGCCGGGTCAGCGGCCGTACGCGTCGAGCCCGGCTCCCAGTGGATCACGCTCCACCTTGAGGGCAATTAGGACGTCCACCTGCTCATGACCCTGGTCAGCCTCGCTCTACAGGTTCATCAGGCCTGGCCGGATCCTGGCGACGCCCCGCGCGCAGAGTGCAATGAGGACCAACCAGCTTCCCTCCCGCGCGAGAATTTCAGCGGAAGCTGGGAGCACCGTTAGGGCAGGTAGCGCAATGGCTGAGAAAAACCGGGAAGAGGATGCCATACGTGGCGTCGTGGAACGCTTGAAGATCGCCTTCAGCTCCTTCCACAGTGCCGGCGAGATCGAGACGGTCGTGGCCAAGGCACACGCCACGTTCAGCGAGCGGCCGGTTCGCGAGTTCATTCCTGTGCTGGTCGAGCGAAGAGCAAGGGCTATGTTGAACGACTCCTCCGCTTGACGGGGAAGGGCTGGCCGCGCGCCCCACCCGGGCTCGACAGGAGTGTCCCGCTAGGGGTTGTCCCGTATGGGGGTTGAGTTATCCGCTGGGGGCCATGGTGTGCAGGCGTGCAATGCCGAGCATGGCCAGGTGAACGCCGTTCCCCTTGAGCCGTTAGTACCGCAGGACCTTCCAGTTCTTCAGACGGGACAGGGCGTGCTCGACACGCGCTCGGGCCCGACGGTGGACCGCGTGCTGCAGACTCGATGGTGGCCGTCGGCAATCCCGACAAGTCGTGGGTGAATGTGAGCGCCGAGACGGACTCGCTGGAGGTCCGGAGTGGGACGGCGGGCCGAAGACACTCACCGGCGCCGGCCGGGCCGACATCAATTAGACCCTGGCCGGCAAGGCTCTGCTACATACCGCGTACGCCGGACGATCACTTTCCGTTCCGCCACAAGGAACCCCGAGTCTTTCGAGATCACCGGAGAACTCTCCACCAAGGACCGCACCCACCCGGTGACGGCGCACGCAAAGGGCAACGGCGACGCACTCGTCCGCAGCTGGGCGACCGTCACGCAGTCGACCTGGAGAATCAAGCCCTACACAGCGTTCCTGGGCGCACTGCGACTGGCCGACGACGTGCGGATCGAGTTCCACGTGGCCCGGCTCCAATCGGCACACGGGACTAGGCAGCCCCATCGACCGGGTCGGATGCCACGAGGGCGCAGCTGTGGAGCAGACGGGCATGGCTGATCACCCGGGCAGGCCCCTCGTCGGGCAGGGCGTCAGGTGCGATGTCGTGGGCAACGGTGTCGAGGACGTTGAGATTGTTGACGGGGTGGCTGGTTGGTGGTGTCGGCGTGTGGTGGGCCGGGTGCAGGGTGGGCGCGGGCCGTCGGTCAGGCTGCCGTGGGCCTGGCCGACGCCGGTGATTTGGTTCCCGTTCGCGGACGGTCTCGTGGGAGACGACGATCCCGCGCCAGCAGCAGTCCCTCGACCTCGCGGAAGCTGAGATGGAAGCGGTGGTAGCGACACGCCCACGAACAGCCACCTGCCGACGACCACCAACCATAAGATCATCTCGCCGCCTCCCCAGCTGCCGCGGTGGCGCGAGCCCCCGGATCGCTTGTGTCTGTACAACGGAAGTACAACAGAAAGCGAGAACCATGGAGCAGAAGAACGCGCGCCTCAGCACACCCCGCGCCGCTGCGACGGCCGGTATCGTGTTCGCGATTCTGATGGCCGTGGCGATCGTCCTGGTGCGCATCGCCCTGCCCGGCGGGGCCGGCGGGGCCGGTGTCACCGTCGACAGTGGACAGCGGAGCGCCGTGCAGACCGCGCTGGCGCTGCTCCCGTTCGCCGGGATCGCCTTCCTGTGGTTCATAGGCGCCCTGCGCGAGCAGGCCGGTGAGGGAGAGGACCGGTTCGTCTCCACTGTGTTCCTGGGCAGCGGTCTGATCTTCGTTGCCACTCTGTTCGGCAGTGCCGCGGCGGCCGGGACTGTGCTCGAGGAGAGTCAGCAGCCCTCTTCTTTCGGCCACCAGTTTGCCTACACCCTGCTGACCACGTACGCAATGCGGATGGCGGCGGTGTGCGTCGTCACGACCTCGACCATCGGCCGCCGTCTCGGTGCCTTCCCGCGCCCGCTCGTCATCTTCGGCTACCTCACGGGCCTGACGCTGCTCGTGGCGGGGGCGGACCTGCCCTGGTCCGAACTGGTTTTCCCGGCCTGGGCGCTGGTCGTGAGCCTGAACATCCTGTGGGGCCAGCGTCCCGCCGGGCCACGGCGACCTGACCCGACCTGAGCCGGCCGCACGGCACTGTAGCCCTGGCCCTTGCCTTCTGAGTCCGCAAATGGCTCGGCCGGGCCTGCTGAAAGGCGGCCGCAAAGCCTGATGGCCCTGCGGCTTTGCAAGCCAGCGGGAGTGTGACCAAAACGGCTGAGCTCTGTCGAGGGCAGCGGCCTCTCAGGCCGAAGCCGACCAGGGTGAGGATGGCTCTGCCGATTGACGTGAGTCTGTTGGGGCTGCAGCGTGTTTTCGGAGGATGTGCCAGGTCTTGATCTAGGCGATGGCTCTCTCGACGGGCCATCGCAGGCGGGAGTGGGCCCGGTTGAGGGACTTCTGCGTGGCCGTGAGGTTTGCCCGGCCGTCGGCGATGGGGCACGGCGACGATGTCGCCGGCGCCCTGGTACGCCTTGTCGGCCAGGATCAGGATGCCGAGGCGGATACAGGCGGCGATGATCCGATGCCTGCGGGCTGCGGTCAGGTCGTGTATCCGGCCCGGCAGGGCGACCGAGATCCATACGCGGGTGCCGTCGGGTGCGGTAACGATCTGCAGATTCACTCCATGCTTGCGGCGGCCGCACCCCTATACCCCTCTCTCAGCAGCTCGAAATACCGCTTCTTCACCGCGATCGTCAGCTTGTTGGGGGCGTACCTCGGCATCCGAACGCTCTCCTTCCGGGGGTTCGCAACCACCGATAGAACTCAAGCGGTCTATCCGGTCGTCTTCATCGATGCCATCCACGTGAAGAGCCGCGACGGTGCGGTCGCCAACCGTCCGATCTATGTGGCCCTGGCCGTCACCGTGGAGGGCCGCCGTTCATTCGCGTCCTCGCTCGGCCCGATGAAGACCGGAAGACCAAAGTCGCGAATTTTCCCCGGTTCGGCTTCAACCGCAGAGCACGTCCGACCATCTGCACGATGTCCACCATCGAACCGTTCGCATCAGGGAAAAGGGCCGCATCACATTCGGCGGTATCGACGCCTTCTCCGAGCAGCCGGACGGAACTCAGTGCGCTCAATTCCGCACATACCTCCCGGCCTCCGAACATAGAAGCACGGAGGAAATCAGCGGCGAATTCCTCCAAAACGCGAACTTGGAATCCTGTAATTACTATCGGCGACATCGATTTTATCGTAGGGTTGCGAACGAAGTGGCTTCGTTGATCTATAAGGACGGCGTTTGGCGACGGCTTTCGGAGTCGACTAGTGACGCCACTACTGCTCGATAAGGCCAGGCAAAGAATTCCCCGTGCGCGCTTTTGCGCACCGCGCTACCCGGTCGTGCGGGCCGCGGGCCTCGGCATCACCGCCATGACTATCAGCCGCGCAAAACACGCGGTCTGCCCACTCCTGGAAGCGCACGGCAGCAATACAAAGGGAGCCAGAACCACGCCACCAGCCTCCGCCCGGGATCTCCACCAGGTCCTGCCTCCCCTTGTGTGTGAACGTGTGACCCATGGCGCAGACTTTCGGGCACCCATTTCCACTTTGGCGGATCGGCACCCACGGAGGAGTAAGGTTATGGGCGTGGTCTGCAGGTTGTGGACTTGGCCATCAGGAGTGAAACGGCACGAGCGTTTACCTGGGCCGTCGTCACTCCGCGGCTTCCGATGCCAGTCGGGCGCCCGGCGGGCATCCAACTTCCAGTTGGTAATAAGATGCCTCCTCCACCATCCGTAGCACGCCGGTCCACGGCGTTCTTCCTTATGCGGGCCTTGAGGGCGTTCGTGCGGTGCTATGTACTCATCGTGGGGAAACAGCTGAAACATTGGCACCACGGCCAAGCTGGAGGACGCGATCCGTCGTCAAGGACCCACATAGGGGCTGTAACTGTGCTTGTGGCCGGCTGTCTTGCTTTCGCAGTCACTAAACTTCTTCTTCTGGCCTCGAACTGAGCAGCTCGCCTGGGGATTTGTCGGACGCAGGGCGGCCATCGTCTGATCATGTGCTCCGACCAAGGTGCATTGATCACGCCGAAGGCCGTGAGGGTGATCGGTACTTAGTGCTGTCGGCCACTGCGCCGGCGACAGACAGCATCCATTGCGTGCAGATCGGGGTGTGTACGGGAGTGTCGGAGAACGTGCTCGCGCTGGCGCCGATACGTTGGCAGTGTGGGCCTTCCGACGCTGTCCGAAAGCCGGGCTCAATGCCGGTTGACCGGTCAGTCAGGTGATGCTTACGGTGTCGGGTATGAACGACCAGGCCGGTCCTCGGGATCGGATCGTGAAGGCGGCGGCGGCGTTGTTTCTCAAGCGCAGTTACGCCGTTGTCGGAATTGCGGAGATCTGCGCGGCTGCCGATGTTCGCAAAGGCACGCTGTATCACTTCTTCTCCTCGAAAGCCCAGGTGGGCAAGGCGGTGCTGGACTGGCACGCGGCGGCGTTCGACCGCCAGTTCGAGCTGGCTGAACGCGACAGTGGGCAGATCGCGGCGCTCGTAGGCGCGGTGACGCGTGTGCAGAGCGGTATCGAGGACCGTTTCGGTCGGATCATGGGCTGCCCGATGGGCAACCTGGCTGCGGAACTGGCGACCACTGAGGACGAGCTGCGCGTCCACCTGGCCGGAATCTTCGCGAGCTGGGAGCAAAGGTTGGCGGTGGCATGCCGACGCGCCAGCGAGGCGGGCGAGCTGCGCGTCGGGGTCGATCCGGAGCGGATGGCACGAGCCCTGCTGGCTCAGATCGAAGGAGCGATTCTGCTGGCCAAGGCGGAGAACCGGACAGCGGCCCAGATCGCCAACGAGGTCGATGAGCTGCTGCGACTGTATCTGGTCGCGGAGGTGACCGCATGAGCGCGACGCGTGTGGATTTCCGCTTCGATCCGATGCGCGCGTTCTCATATCAAGCCTCGGTGTGGATCCGGTGGGTGGGCGACGAGCTCGGCGTGACGGTGAACTGGGGATTCTTCATCTTGGAGTGGCTCAACCATTTGGGGGGCAAGAAGTACCGTTGGGAGCCGTCCCACGACTGGTCGCTGATGCGGATCGGGGCGCTGCTGCGCCGCCGGGATGTGGCGGAACTGGATCGCTGGTACGCCGCGATCGGCGCCGTACTGCATGAGCGGGGCGGCTCACCGCATCGCCGGGAGGTCGCCTCGCGGACCCTCGACGACCTCGGTTTCGGCGCAGAATCGCTCGATACTGCATCTGGTGATTCTGAATCGGCCACCCCGACGATGTGTGCTGCGCCCGGGACTGCGGTGTGGACGGTACTAATGTTTCACCTTACGGCGGACACCAAGCCAACGGCGGACTGCCCGCTCGCGATGCCCTGCCCGCGGTTGCCGCCGCCAACGGACTGCCGCTGCTGTTCGACTCTGGCATCCGCACCGGCGCCGAGGTCATCAATGCGCTCGCCTTGAGCTCGATCGCAGTCGGCATCGGCCGCCCCTACGCCTACGGCTCGGCCCTCGCGGCGTCAACGGCCTTGTCCACGTCCTGCGATCACTGGCCGAAACCGACCTGATCATGGCCGTCGTCGGCTACCCCACCCTCGCCGACCTCACCCCCGACAGCCTGCAACGCCTCACCTGAACGAGCCCGGCCTGTCCGAGGCAGCCGACCATGGCACCAAAGAAGGGCAACGACCGATGACCCTCTTCGACGAATGGCGTTCCACCGCGACCGAACTCACGTGGCGATCGACCACTGACGCCAACGAGGGGCAGGAAGTTCGCATCGCCGTGCACCGTCGCGGCACACGGGGAGCACCCGCGCTGGTTCTCGTCCACGGCTTCCCCACCTCGAGCATCGACTTCTATGCGCTGTCCGAGGAACTGAGCGCCGACTTCGACATCTTCCTGCTCGACTTTCCCGGCTACGGGCTGTCCGACAAACCACCCGCGCCCTACGTCTATTCACTGTTCGACGATGGCCGCCTGCTCGTCCACGCGATCACCGACGTGTGGCAGCTCAACGACTTCACTATGCTCACCCACGATCGCGGCGACAGCGTCGGACTCATCGCCCTGGGTATGCTCAGCGAGGCTGGCGCTGCCCTGCCCAGTGATCTGCTCATCACCAACGGCAACCTCTATCTACCGCTAGCCAATCTGACCGACTTCCAGAAGGCCGCGCTCGACCCGGCGACTGGACGGGCGACCGCTGAGGCGGTCACTCCGGAAGTGCTGGCCGCGGGAATGGGGATGGCCACGTTCATGCCGCGCCGACGACCCGATGATCCCGAGATCGTCGCCCTCGCGCAGACGTTCGCTCACAACGACCAAATCCGAGTCATCCCCGACACGATCCAATACCTCAATGAACGGGCCGAAGGTGAAACCCGGTGGCTCGAGGCACTGGCCGCCAGCACGGTGCAAACCACCCTAGTTTGGGGCATCCACGACAACATCTCCCCGGTCCGCGTCGCCAACCACGTATGGGCGCAATACCTCAGCGGTAAGCCCGGGCGTAACCGGTATTGGCTGCTTCCCACCGCCGACCACTACCTCCAGTGCGACGCCCCGCGCCAAATGGCACAGATCATCCGGCTGACCACTGAGGGCACCGATATGGCCATCCAGACCCTGGACGGGATTCCCGAAGGCGCCGTCCTCGTCTACTAGCCCCTATGCAGTCGGCGTTGCTTGGCACTGGCCGTCACGGTGGATGGCCGGCGGGAGATCCTCGGGCTGTGGGCCGGTGACGGCGGCGAGGGCGCCAAACACTGGATGCACATCCTCACCGAGATCAAGAACCGCGGCGTCGGCGACGTGCTGATGCTGGTCTGCGACGGGCTCAAGGGCCTGCCCGAGGCGGTGGAGGCGGTCTGGCCGCGGACGATCGTCCAGACCTCATCCATGCACACTCCTTGGTGGCGGGAGACGCCCGCCGGTCACCGCGCCAGCGGGAGAGGACCTATGCAGACGCGTTGCCTTCGAGGCCCCCATGCAGACCTGCCCTCCCGCTGGAGGCGGGCCGCGAACTGGCCAGCGGGAGTTGCGCTTCGAACGCCGAGATGAGGTACCAGCGGGCCGCCCGGTCGGTGACCTGGACCGACAGGACGGAACCCATGGACAACTCGTTACCCACCAACACCACAGATCCAGTCGAAGTGTTCGCCGGTATCGACTGGGGCAATGCCTATCAGCAGCTCTGCCTCGTGGACGAGGCCGGCCAGGTCGTGCACCAAAGGCGCTACGCGCACACCAGTGCCGGCCTCGAGTGTCTGGACCGGCACCTGCGCCACCACGCACCACTGGCCGGAATAGCCATTGAACGAGGCGAGGGCCTGCTGGTCGAGCGCCTTCAAGCCGCAGGTCACACCCTCTACTGCGTCTCTCCGAAGATCTCCGCCAGGGCGCGGGAACGCTACCGGATGGCACCGAAGAAGGACGACGCCTTCGACGCGTTCGTCCTGGCTGACAGCCTCCGCCACGAATACCGGCACTGGCAGCCACTGCCGGTCGCCTCACCGAAGCTGGCCGAGCTGCGGGCCGTCATCCGCGACCGCGAACGCGTCGTCTGGAACCAGCGCGATCTCGAGAATCAGTTGCGGGCCATCCTCGAGTCCTACCACCCGGCCGTGCTGCACCTGTTCTCCTCTCTTGACCGCGACATCAGCCTCGCCTTCCTGCAGGGCTACCCCACCCCTGAGCAGGCGAGCCGCGTCGGCCCTGAGCGGATGAAGGCGTTCACCGGCCGCCACGGCTACTCCGGGCGCACTCGCCCCGAGGTGCTGGTCGAACGACTGCGTACGCACCTGCTGACCACAGCCCCAGGCACGGTCGCCGGCAAGCAGCTGACCGCCGTGCTCTTCGCCGAGCAACTCGCCCTGCTCAACGACCACATCCGCATTCTCAACAAACGGATCGACGAGCTCCTGGTTGCCCACCCCGATGCGCCAATCTTCCTCAGTTTCCCCTGCATGGGCCGCTCGTGCGCGGCAACTCTGCTGGCCGAGATGGGCGAAGACCGGGCTCGTTTCCCGCTCCGGCCGCCCTCATGGCCGAGACCGGAGTCGCCCCAGTCACCCGGTCTTCCGGCCGCACCCGGCAGGTCCGCTCCCGCTATGCAGCCAACAAGCGCAGGCGCCACGCGGTGGACTGGCGGGTCTTCAATATGGCTCGCGAGGTGCCCTCGGTGCGCGAGGCATACGAGCAGGCCAGGTCCCGCCGTCAGCCCCACAACCGCGCTATCCGCGGCCTCGGCGCCCGCTGGGTCCGCGTCCTCTGGCGTTGCTGGCAGGACCACACCCTCTACGACCCCGACCTCCTTCTCGGCAGCCGCGCGGAGGCCGATCTGACGGCCTGAAAGCCTCCTGGGCCGTCTGACCGAAGCCGTGGGACGATCACGTCACCGACCCTCGGTTCCTTGGCATGCCCGCACCCCCTTCCGAAACAACACCCGCCTCGTGATCCACAAATCGGAAGGTTGACAGGGGGAGTCTGCGTCGTCCATCTACTGCGGAACTCTTTCCGTTATGCCGCCCGCCAGGACTGGGACAAGATCGCGCGTCTGCCTAAGAGGTCCTAACAAAGGCGCTGCACGTGTCTGTAGGTGATGAGGCAGGTGGCGAGGCCGAGGAAGGCTTCGTGGATGTCGTCGCGTCGCTCCCAGCGGATGCGCAGGCGGCGGAAGCCGTGCAGCCAGGCGATGGTGCGTTCGACGACGTACCGGAAGATGCCCAGGCCGGAGCCGTGAGGCTGGCCGCGTTCGGCGATGACCGGGCGGATGCCGCGCTGCCACAGCAGGCGCCGGTACTTGTCGTGGTCGTAGCCGCGGTCCGCGAGCAGGGCATCGGGGCGGTGCCGTGGCCGGCCAACGGTCCCGGCGACGGGAGGGATCTTGTCGAGCAGGGGCAGGAGTTGGGTGACGTCGTTGCGGTTGCCGCCGGTCAGCGACACCGCGAGCGGGAGGCCCTGGGCGTCGGTGATGACGTGGTGCTTGCTGCCCGGCCGTGCGCGGTCGACCGGGCTGGGACCGCTTTTGGGCCCCTGCGGGCGGCCCGGACGTGGGAGGAGTCGATCACCGCCCTCGACCAGTCCAGCTGCTTGGCCGACCGCAGCTTCTCCAACAGCACCACATGCAACTGGTCCCACACGCCCGCCTCGTTCCACGCGGCCAGGCGCCGCCAGCAGGTCATGCCCGAGCCGAAGCCCAGTTCCTGGGGCAGGTACTCCCACTGGATGCCGGTGTGCAGCACGAACAGGATCCCGCACAAGGCCTGCCGGTCCGGCACCCGGGGCCGTCCCTCGACCAGCTTCGGCCCAGGCTTGGGCAGCAACGGCTCGATCAGCGACCACAGTTCATCCGACACGACCCACGGCCGAGACTGACGCTTCCCCATGGCCAGACCAACGAGCAGACAAGCCAACGGTCACATGATCAACAACTTCTGTTAGGACCTCTAAGCCCGTCTACACCGCTGCGACCGAGGAGGCCGCCCTGGACCGGTTCGCCGAGTTCGCCGATGCCTGGGGCAGGAAGTATCCGGCGATCGTGAAACTGTGGGAGAACGCCTGGGAGGAGTTCACCCTCTTCCTGCGGTTCGACACCGGGATCCGGCGCATCGTCTGCACCACCAACGCGATCGAGTCGGTCAACACTCGCATCCGGCGGCAGGTCAAAGCCCGGGGACACTTCCCCAACGAGCAGGCCGCGTTGAAGTGCGTCTACATCTCGATCATGTCCCTCGATCCCACCGGCAAAGGCCAGGCCCGCTGCACCATGCGCTGGAAGACCGCACTGAACGCCTTCGACATCACCTTCGACGGCCGCCTCTCGACAGCCAGACAGTAACCCTCAACTACCCCAGTTACACCACTCGTTTGGCTCTGGCCCGTAGTCGGTGGTGACGCCGAGTAGCAGTCAGGGGAGAAGGATGCGGTGGCGGAGGAGGTCGAATCCGGCGCGTCCGTGCATCTGCCTCATGATCCTCTTGGTGCGGGTGTTGACGCCTTCGGTGCGGCCGTTGTGGTAGGGCAACGTGAGGCCGGCGTTCACGGCGGACCGGTCGATTTCGAGACCGTTGGTAAAGCTGCGCAGGTGAGGCATGCCGATGGCTCGGGCGGCCGTGATCCACCCGGTGAGTTTCACGTCGTTGCCCTCGGCTGGTTTCAGCAGGGTGGCGAAGTTGCGTATGAGGTCGGCGAGTGCGGTCATCTCCGGGCAGGCTGCAACGATCTTCTCCAGGAGGGTCGTTTCCTTCGGGCGCAGGTTTTCGGGGTCGGTGAGCAGGAGGCGGCTGGCGTGACGTGGGGTGGTGACGGGGCGGTCGCCTTCGGTGCGGCCCTGGTTGAGGTAGCGGACCAGCAGGTTGGCGCTGCCGGTGTAGCCCAACTCCCGGATCTCTTCGAGGAGGTGGGTGACCGGGACGGCTGGTTCTTCGGCACGGAGCCGGCGAAGGTGTTCGCGGTAGGGGTCGACGAGGGTGGGGCGGTAGGCGGGGGTGATGCGCAGGGCCTGGGGTTCGGGCATGCGGGCGTAGCGTTTGACGGTGTTCAGGGCCAGGTTGAGGCGGCGGGAGCAGTCGAGCAGGCCGATGCCCTGGCCGAGGAGATCGTGGATCTTGTTCCAGCGTTCGAGTGTGGTCTGCTCGCGTACTCCGCCGGGACGGGGCGGGTTGATGGTGGCCCAGCCCTCGAGCTGGACTTTGTCGCAGAGATTTCGCCAGAGGTGCCATCGGTCGCTGACCTGCACCGCGTCGGGCAGGGCTCGGCGAACGGCCTCGGCATAGGTGGCCGAGCCGTCCCGGTACACGATCTCGGCACCAGGATGTTCGCGCAGCCAGGACTCCAGAGTGGCCGCCTCGCGGTCGGGCAGGACCGCGACGCGCCGGCCGGTCTCGGCATCGGTGATGATCGTGGCGTAGCGGTGGCGGCGGCGCAGAGCGAAATCGTCCACGCCGATCACCCGCGGGACCGCCTGCCGCGGCAGCGGCAGGCGCCGCAGATGGCGCAGCGCGGCACTCCGGGAAACGGGCACGGCCAGCAGGCCGGCCAGGCGGGCGGCCGCCCGGCCGCATAACTCCCGCGCCACCTGGGATATCTGCCCGACAAGACGCACCGTGCGGCGCTGATGGCGCTCCAGCAGTCCGGGAATTTGCTCACGGAAGATCTGCCGCCGACAGCCCAGGGCCGGACAGGCCAGCCGCCTTACGCGCAGGTGGACGACGACCTGGCGGCCGTCGACCGGCACGTCCCTCACCGTTCGGAGGTGATAACCGTGCACCTTCGCCGTCGGGGTCTCGCACACCGGACACGACACCGCCACGTCCCGGGTGCGGGCCGAGACCACCACCGCGTCGCCGCCGTCCGCCACGTCCTCGACGACCAGCGCCGAAAGCCCCGAAAACACCGTCCCCATAAGGAAGTTGATATCCACCACAAGATCATGATCAAGGGCTGCTACTCGGCGTCACCACCGACTACGGGCCAGAACCACTCGTTTGACAGTACCCGCAGTGTTGTCAGGCGCCGTGGATTACAGGTCTTTGCTGTGGGTGGGTTGTGGGGTGGAGGGCGGGGTGGTGGATATGTCGTGCGGCGGGTGTTCGGTGGGTTCTGACTGGGTGAGTGGGTGTGCGGTTCCGGTGGATGGTGTGTGGGGGGCGAGGTGTCCTGCGTTGCGGACGAGGGGTTCGACGGCGGGGGAGTGCCTGCGAAGGTAGCGGGCGAGCGTTTCGTGCTGGCCGGGAGTGAGGGTTCCGGTGGTGGTGTAGTAAAGGAGGGTGTTACGGGGTGTTGTCCGCCGGGCGATGCGTACCACTCCTTGCCACATGATCTGTGGCTGTGGGATGAGTCCGGCTAGGGCGTTGATCGTTTCCTGCCCGACGCAGATGAAGGGTTCGGGTACCTCAGTCTCGGGGGTGTCCGAAGGAAGTTGGGCCCACGCGCAGGGGATTTCGTGGTCGGTGCCGGGAGCGGGATACGTGTAGGGGGCGTTGTCCCTGAGCAGGCGTAGCGTGGTGCGTGCTGCCCGGCCGGCGCGCCGTACAGCCTCGCGGTGGGTCCGCCGTTGCGTGCGGGCGGCGTCGGAGGGTTGCGGTCGTGGCCTACGGGGAGGGCGCTCACTTGGGGTGCGGCGAACGGGATGTGTGGGCACGCCGTCAGGGGGGTGGGGCTCGCCGTCGGTCTTCTTGCCGCTGTCCTGCGTGCCGTGCGGTTCAGGGGGGTTACTCATCAAACACTCCTCATGATCTGGCTCTCTGGGCTGACCGTGACCGGGTGCTTCTCTGCGTTTGCGGGGACTCCGGCGGCAGAGTGCGCGAGCAGGCCGGCCCTAAGATGTAAGCGGTCACTAAGTTGTGCTACGGCATGTGGTTTCCCCTGGGATGCAGCCGCCTGCGGTTCCTCGCCTCCTCTTCGATGGAACCAGGCGGCCGCCTGTGCAGATGGGCCCTTCCGGGCAGCACATCGGGCACCAGCCAGGGGCGAGGCCGTCCGGCTCAAGGCCCTTCACCCAGCCTGCCCGGCGCACCTTCGCCGCAGCGACCAGCTGCCTGCCGAGGCGGATCTCACCCACCGGCAGACCGCTTGACAGGGCACAGGCCTGCCTCCGGTGCCCCTGTGCGCGTCATGGCCATGTACCGGCGCCGGCGTACCTTGCACGGTGCCGTACAAGCCGTGCAAGGAGTCGGGGTCTTGGTGTCGCGGGTTCCTGAAGACTGACCCCCAGGAGTCTCTTGGGCTCTAACACTTGTCGCAACATTCCTTGATCATTAGGGGTGTGTTGATGGCGAGGCGGGGAAAGAAGCGCAGGCTGGAGCTCGAAGCCGAGTACTGGCGTCTGCTGGAGTCCGGTGTAGGAACGGTCCAGGCGTGCAAACAACTGGGCATCGGGCGGAAGACCGGATACCGGTGGCGGGCCGAGAGCGGTGGGCTGCCGCCGCGATCGCAGCCGGAAGCTTCCCGCTCGGGCCGCTACCTGTCGCTGCTGGAACGCAAACGGATCGCCACCCTGCGCGAACGTGGCCTGGGAGTCCGGGAGATAGCCGAACGGCTCGGACGGTCGCCGTCCACGGTCAGCCGCGAACTGCGCCGCAATAGCGTGCCGCACGACAACGGCGTCTACGACGCCGACCTGGCTCACCATCGCTTTCTCGAACGCAACGGACGGCCCCCCCGCGTCAAGCTCGCTGTGGATCCGGAGTTGAGAGCGGAGGCGCAGGACAAACTCGCCCTGGAGTGGAGCCCCGAGCAGATCTCAGCCCATCTGCGCGCGCTCTGGCCCGACCGCCCTGAACGGCATCTGTGGCACGAGACGATCTACCGGGATCTCTACATGGGCATCAGAGGCGGCCTGAGCAGGACGTTGACCAGGAAACTCCGCACCGGTCGGCCCCTGCGCAAGAAGCGCCGCCGATCTAACCAGCGGGCCGCCAGGTTCGTGGCCCCGGCCGTCCTGATCGACCGCCGACCGCCCGCTCGAGCTGCGGACCCGACCGGGCGACTGGGAAGGCGACTTGATCGTCGGGCCGCGCAACCGTTCCGCGGTGGCCACGCCGGTCGACGGCCGCACCCGTTATCTCCGCCTGGTCGCCCTGCCCTACGGACACTCCGCCGACCAGCTCCGCGACGCTCTCGTCGCGGCCTTCTCCGCCCTGCCCGAACACGCCCGCAGGACCCTCACCTGGGACCAGGGCTCGGAAATGGCCCGTCACCATGAGCTCGCGCCTCACTTCACCGACGGCGTCTACTTCGCCCGCCCCGGCAGCCCCTGGGTTTGACAGACCCCAGCCCAGGCATTCGTCGCCGCTCTGACACCATGAACCTGCAACGTTGCGACGATGTCGCGAATCCGCCTCTTCCGAAAGTTGACCCCCCTTGTTGATCATGGAGGGCGCTGAACGTGGAGGACTGGGCCGAGATACATCGTCTGCATCGAGCGGAAGGCGGGCCCATCAAGGAGATAGCGCGACGGTTGGGGGTGGCTCGGAACGCGGTGCGGGCCGCACTGAATTCGTACCGGCCGCCCAAATACGAACGTGCGCCGAGAGGTTCGGTGGAAAGCGGTGCCGTCGCCGACGTCGATGGGGATCGATCCTCGGTCCTGACGCCGATCCCCGGCATAGACGTCAAGACCTGGAAAGAGGGTGTTTCTCCAGCAGTTCCTCGATCCTGACCGCGAGGAGTTTGCGCTGATCGAGCACGGCCTGAAGCGAGTTTGCGGGGCTGGGAACGATCAGCGCGGCGGCATCATTGCTGGGAACGACGACGGTCTGATCGTCGAGGGCGGTGAAGATGTCGTCGATCAGCCGCTCGGCCATGCGCGCAAGCACACTGGTTGTCGAGTCGGACCGCGCGCAGGCGCCGTTGCCGTGAGGCTACGTCCGGTGGGTGTGCGGGACATGCCGATGGGCTGACTCGCTTCTGGCCGACCGAACCGGAGTTGGGCCGGCCTCCGCTCGGTGACGCCGCCGCGGGGACGGCCTGGGGGGCTTGAGCTCAGGCTCTGCGTGTTCGTGATCCCCAGGCCAACCGACAGGCCCATGAGCACCGTGCTCCTTGCCATCCACCGGTGGAGGGAGGGGCAGCTGGCCTGGCGGCGCGCCGAAGACCTCGGGTTTCACGCCGCCGTGCCGGCCGGCTTGTGGATCTGACGCCGGGGATGGGCCGCGCGGGCGACCGGGCGGTCCGCTGGCCTGCGTGTTCGGCCGATTCGGTGGAAAGATGCGGATCCGTCGGGCCTGT
>NZ_JBICXT010000060.1:0-16788 GCF_043200415.1 Streptomyces sp. NPDC048419
CCTGAGGGCGAAACCCCGTTCCCTGCCCTGCTCCGCAGGAGTCCGATTCATCCCCGGCCCGAAGGCCGGGGCATCCTCGGAGGTCTCAGGTGATGACCGGGCCGAGCATGCAATCCTCAACCCGGCGCGGCGAGGGCTGCGCAGCCTGGCTGCACAAAACCGGGCCGACGTTGGGCACTTGTGCTGCGCGACCGGTCGAGGATCTGGCGCGCCGACCGCGCAGTGCGGCTGTACACGCCGACGGGGAGCCGGTCTTGTGTGGTGTCGGCCCGGTTTACAGGTCGTCGGGCAGAAGGCGGAATGCCTTGTGTCCGGTCAAGGGCCGGATCATGCGGAAGTGCCGGTCGGTGGTGAACAGGGTCTCGGTCCGGTAGGCGGCGGCCAGGGCGACGTTCATGGCGTCGGTCAGTCCGATGCCTTTGCCCTGGTCGGCATCGGCGTAGCCTTCGGCGACTGCGATCGCCGCGCTCAGGTGCGCGGCCAGGGGCGGGATCTCGAAGCGGCGCATGACCGTGTTGCGTTCAATGAACCGAGCTGCGGTGAGGGCTTTGCGGGCTCCGGCCCGTGCCGAAATCAGGTAGTCCAGTTCGGCCAGGACCATGGGGGAAATGACGAGGTGACTGACTGCCACAAGGGCTTCCTTGTGCGCCTCATGGCCGTTGAGTTTCGGATCGAGGAGGCGGTACAGGGCGTTGGTGTCGGCAATTGCGATCACGGTCAGGCGCCCATTCCCTTGAGAGTCTCCTCGATTTCGTCGTCGGTGAGGTCGGGAAGACCGAGGTCGGGAAGGTCGATCGCTCCCATGGGGTCCGTGGGGTGCGGGGGTACGTCCTCTTCGTTGATCGGCACCACCCGGGCCACCGCGACGCCGTTCTTGGTGACGGTCACGGTCTCCCCGCGTGCTGCTGCAGCGAGGATCTGCGAGGACTTCTGGTTGAATTCTCGGGCCGTAGTCTCCATGTAGTACATGTTACTACACCATGTGGGTGAAGACGCCGGTACACAACGTGAGGGCGCCGAGGAGCGGTGGTTTCCACGGTTCCGGGCGGCCACATGCCGTTGCACCGCACGGCCCGATCGCGCAGCCGAAACGGTCGGTTGCGCATCGGGGCGAGGATCCTGCGCAGTCGTGCTGCGCGATCCGGCTGCGCAGTCGCCGGAGAGTTCCTGATCTTCTCTTGCACAGGTGCGGGCGGCGCACTGCGCAAGCGCCTGCCACGCCCTGGGCGGTACTCAGGGATGAGTGCGCGGCTTCCCCGGTGCACGGTCGCGCAACGGTCGTCGGCCGGCAGCAGTGTGCCGAAGGTGCTGTTTCTGTCACGGGCCCGCAGCCGGCCCGTGGTCGGGTCTGTGGTCGGGGCGACCATGACCCCGACCACGGACGTCGTGTCCCCATCGTGACCGTGGTCGGCCTGTGGTGGTCGATGGTCTGGTCGGGGGCGGCGGGTTGTCTCGAGGTCAGCAACGTCCGTTCTGACCTGGGAGATTGACCATGTCCCCTGGCACGCAGGCCTCACCCGGCGAGGCCGCTGCTCCGATGGCGGCCGCCGCCCAGCTGGAGGCGATGCGGCGCCGGGTCCGCCTGTCCCGCGTGGCGGCCTGGACCGTCATCGCGGCCGGCCCCCTCGCCCTGTGCGTCGCCCTCGCCTCCCACCCTGCCACGGTCGAGGCCACCGCGGCGAGGCCCGCCGCCGTGCGCACCGCGACGGCGGGCGCCGCCGACCCGGGCGGCTATGCGCAGTTGTTCGTCGGTGCGTGGCTGCGCAGCAGCGCGGACGACGCCACGAGTGCGCAGGCACGGCTTGCGCAGTCGATGGCGCCGCACGTGGACCTGCCCGAACCGGCGGCGGGCGCGCAGTCGGCGCTGGAGGCGGTGATGACGCTGCGCAGTGCGCAGACCGGCGGCGGCTCGTGGTCGGTGACGGTGGCTGCGCAGTACGCCGACGGCTGGGTCCGCTACTACACGGTGCCGGTGGCCGCCGACCGGACGGGGAGCTCGTTCACGGTGACCGGGGCGCCCGGTGTGGTGGCCGGCCCGGCCCGCGCCGGCGAGACGACGTCGCCCTACACGGTGATCGTCCCGGACGGTGATCTCTCCGCCGCGGTCGGGGAGTTCCTGGCCGCCTACCTGACCGGGGCCGGCGAGGTCGACCGCTACCTCGCGCCCGGCGTGCACCTCAGCGCCGTCTCCCCGGCCCCCTACACCTCGCTGTCCGTCCAGCAGGTGTCCGCCGTCGAACAGGCTGCGGCCGCCGACCAGGTCCCGCCCGACGGCAGAAAAGTCCATGTGCAGGTGGCAGTTGAGGCCCGGGACGGTTCCGGGCGCTGGCCGCTGGCCTACGAGCTCACGCTCAGGGCCCGCTCCGGCCGGTGGGAGGTCGCCGCGCTGGAGTCCGGCGGCACCGTCCAGGACGGGAGGCTGCGGTGACCACGCTGCACAGCCTGATGCTTGCCGGGCAGCTGGACGATCTCGGCAACAGCTGGATCGACATGTTCAGGAACTGGGCGACCAAGGGCCTGCAGACCGGACTGGTCGTCCTCGTGGTCGTCATCATGATCCAGAAGTTCTCGCTGAAGGCGGGCATCGGCGCCCTGCTGCTGATGGTGATCGCGCTTGGCCTGTACAACGCGCGCAACGACCTGGCCAACATGTTCACCGACGAGGTGAAGCACCCGTCCAAGGGCGCACCCGCCCACCGCGTCGTCGTCCGGTCCGAACTCCCGTCCGGCCATGACCGCTCGTCCGGGTCAAGGGGCCTGCTGTGACCGCGGCCGCGGCACGGGTGGGCCGCTTCTACACCACCGCCCGCCGCCACCCCTGGGTGCTGGGCAAGGTCGCCGACTGGAAGATCCCCCTGGGCCCCTACACGCCCGCGCAGATCGCCCTCGCCGTCGGCGGTGGCTTCCTCCTCATCAAGACGATCAGCTGGTGGTCCTGGCTGGGCCCGATGCCGATCGTGGCGTGGGTGCTGGCGATCTGGGCGGTGCGCCGGCCGAAGATCCGCGGCCGCGCCCCGATGCAGGCCGCACTGGGCTGGGTGCTGTTGGGCTGGCAGCCCCGTGGCGGGCGCATCGGTGGGCGGGCCGCCCGCGACCGCGCCCCCCGGCCGCTGCTCGGCGGCTTCACCATCGAGGGCGCACCCCGGCTGGCCGCCACCGCACCAGCGATGCCGGCTCGGCCCAGCAGGCGCGCGCCGGGCCGGGCTGCGCACCCGGGCCGACGCCCGGCTGCCGGCCGCGTTCGCGGGCACCGCCCAGCACAGCTGACCGCCCTCCCGGCCGTTCCGGTGTCGGGTGTGCAGCAGCTGCTCGCCCGCGCCCAGCACAGCGGAGGTGCGCGGTGAGAGTGCCGATCCGTCACATCGCCGGCCATCTGGTGTGGTCGACGCAGGGCAGCGTGTGGGCCCTGTACCGCCTCCACCCCGGCCCCAACGAGCGAGGGCAGCGCGAGGAGACCATCCAGGGCACCTATGTCCCCGCTGCGGTCCGCGACGAACAGCTGGCGAAGATCACCCACCTGGTGCGCTCGCTGTCCGGGGCGCCACGGCTGTTCGGGCTGTGCGCGCAGGTCGACCCGGGAGAGATCGCCCTCAACATGATCGAGGGCATCGAACCGGCCCACCAGGCAGCGGGTTCGGGGCCACATCCATGGGTGGAGAACGTCGAGGCCACCCTCGATCTGCTGGACGGCCAGGAGATGCACCGCCGCACCCTGTGGCTGGCCGTACCGCTGCACACCGAGCCTGGCCGGCTGCAGTTGTCGGCCTCGCTCGGCGCGGCATGGGCGCAGCTGTCGCCGCTGCTGGGCGTGCGTCCGGCGCCGGTGTCCCTGCGGGAGGTGACCGCCTACCGCGAGCAGGTCTTACGGGTGGAAGCCGCGCTGGCCGGTGGCATCGCCTTCCGCCCGGCCCGCCCGGCGGAGATCGTCTGGATGATCCAGCACGCCCTGCACCGCGGCCTCGCCGAGCCCCTGCTCGCCGAGGCCGAAACCAGCGGCCTGTATGACGGACAGGTCCGCGACGGCGTCCTGCGCTCCCCCAGCTACGCCGACCTCGGCCAAGTCCGCCTGCAGGAAGGCGGCATCGACGCCGAACTCGACGACATCGACGACCTCAAGAGCACGGGCCAACTCACGCGCTCGGGCCGCACCGCCTGGTGGCGGCTGCACACCACATCGCCGCTCGGGCGGCGCTGGCTGCAGATCGAAACCGACCAAGGTATCGGCTACCAGGCACAGCTGGCGCTCGCCGAGTGCCCGCCGGCGGTCAGTCAGGACGCTGCCGACTTGTTCGCGCAGCTGGAGACGCTGGACTTCCCCGTCGACTACACGGTCGACCTCACCCTGGTCCCGGCGGAGAAGGCGCGCGATCAGGTGCGGCGCAAGAAGAACGAACTCATCGACCAGGCCGACCAGTACGACGCCCGCCCCACCGGCATGCCCGCCTCCCTCACCGAAGCCGCCCGCGATCTGGGCGAGCTGGATGCCCGGCTGTCCCGCACCTCCGTCGAGGTGGAGGTGCAGTCCGTCACCGTGCTGACCGTGTGGGGGTCGACCGCCGCCCTCTGCGACGCCCGCGCAAGGGCGCTGGCCGCCCTGCTCGGCGGCGCCGACTACCGGGCCGTGCGCCCGGCCGGACTGCAGGAGGCCCTGTTCACCCTGGGCCTGCCCGGCACCGTACGCCCGGGTGTGGTGCGGGAGTTCACCCAGCACCAGATCAGCGAGGACTGGGCGCTCGCAGGTGCCTTCACCACCACGGAGGTCGGCGACCCGAACGGCATGTTCCTCGGCATCGACCTGGACTGCGGCACCACCCGCCCCGTCATGATCAACCTGGCGGATGCGCCCAAGGTCGACGCCTCCGCCTCCATGGGCATCATCGGAGACCTCGGCGCGGGCAAGAGCGTCCTGCAGAAACTGATCGCGGAAGCCGTGTGGGCACGGGGCGGCTGTGCGATCTGCATCGACCGCACCCCTGTGCGCGAGTGGGCCACCTTCGCCCGCACCGCCGCCACCGGCCGCGTGCAGATCGTCGACGCCGCCCAGGCCGAGGTGTCCATCGACCCGCTGCGCATGTTCGACGGGCCCGAGGGACGGCACTACGCCCTGTCCTACCTCACCCTGCAACTCGGCATCGGCCCGATGAGCACAGGCGGCGAGGTCCTCCATCACGCCGTCGAACAGGCCGCGCTCAGCGACGCCCCGTCCATGCACCGCGTGCTTCAGGTCCTCGAGGAGATGGCCACCCGTGAGGCGGGCAGGCGCCAGGACGCGGCCGCCACCCTGGCCGGGCTCATCCGGGTCGTGGCCACCAGCCCTTTGGCGGCGATGGTGTTCGACCCGATGCTGCCGCCGGTTCGGCTGGACGCCTCCAGCGCCTCCGACATGATCGTGATCACCACCACCGGTCTCAAGCTGCCACCCAAGCAGGCCTTCGACCAGCCCGAAGTACTGCACCAGCAGCCGCTGGAGGCGCTGATCGGTCGTGCCGTGCTCTACCTGATCGCCGCACTCGCCCGCCAGACCGCGTTCGAGGACCCCGAACGCTTCACCGCGGTCGTGCTGGACGAGCTGTACTGGCTCACCTCGTCGGCCGAAGGTACCGCCCTGGTCCACGAGATCCTCCACGACGGCCGCAAGCACGGCGCCGGCCTCATCGCCGGATCCCACGACGCCGACGAACTCGGCCCCGACCGCGGCCTGATGGCCTACCGTGCGCTCGCGCGCACCGCGGATCGCGAACGCGCCCGCCGCGGACTGGAGTTCGTCGGCCTCGACCCAGCCGACCCGGAGTTGCTGCGGCTGGTCACCACCGGCCTGTCCCCCATCGGCCAGAGGGGCCGGGAGGGCGAGTTCCTGCTGGCCTGCCCGCGGCAGAACACCGGCCGCATCAAGGTCGCCATCCCCCGCATCCCCCGGATCGCCACCTCCATCACCACCACGCCAGGACGCCGCACCAGCGCTCCCACCCCGACTGCGCCTGAGTCGCTTGAGTCGCCGGCCGGCCAGGGGGATGGGACCCGACCGAGGGAAGGCGCCCGATGACTCCTTCCTCCTCGGGCCGCGCCCGTCGCCTCGTCGCGGCCGCGAGCGTGCTGGCCGTGATCGCACTCGCGGTCGCCCTCCTGGTCCTGGCCGCCAAGTCGGGGCTGCCCAAGGCGTGGTGGCCGCACACCGGCCGGGCCTTCGCCTCCGACGCACGTGCCGCAGACCAGGATCCGTGCGATCTGATCACCGGTCCCGGCAAGGCGTACTGCGAGCGCAGCGCCTCCACCAACGCCCAGCACACCGACAGGGAGCCGGACACCGTCGGTGCCGCCCTCCGGCTGGTGCCCGCCGGTGCCGGAGTCGCGGCCCTGCTGGTGTGGCGGCGCCACGGCGCCAGCGAGCAAGGACGGCGCTGACATGGTGCGTCCCGACCGCGCCACCCTGCGCTCAGCTGGCTTCGTCGTGGTGGTCACCGGCGCGTTCCTGATGGTCAACACCCAGGTCGTCTACGCGGCGAGCAGCACCAGCGAGGCCGGAGACTTCCTCGCCCCGCTCAACATCACCTCCTCCGAGGGGGTGTTGATCAACGGGTACGAGCTGAACGCGTCCAGCGGGTCCATCGTCGACTTCAAGTCACAGGCCCTCTCCTTCGCCCTGTCCGGCCTGTTCACCCTGATCCGGCTGCTGGTCGGCCTGGCCGGGTGGGCCATCGAGGTCGCCTTCCGCTTCCCGCTGCTGAAGATCCTCACCCGGCCCGCGCAGAAGGTCGCCGACACCTACGACCACATCGTCGTCGACAGCCTCGGCCTGAAGGGGCTGCTGCTGGCCTGGGCGTTCGTCTTCGCCGCCTTCATGATCGTGCGCGGCCGGGTGGGCCGCGGACTGGGCGAAATCTTCCTCACCCTGCTCATCGGCGCCATCGCCGCCTCGGCCCTCATCCGCCCCGACACCCTCCTGGGCCCCGACGGCCCACTGGGCCAGTCCCAGCAGGTGGCCGCCGAGGTCGCCCAGCAGAGCGTCAACTCCTACGACTGGGGCGGCAAACTCGCCTCCAAGAGCCCCTGTGACGGCATGGCCGGCCACGCCGAGACCAAGTGCCTCAAGGAAGACGCACAAGCACCGGTCTCCGGCGCAGACGTGGCCCGCCCCCTGCAGGACTCCATCACCAACGCGCTGATCGTCAAGCCGTACATGCTGCTCGAGTACGGGCGCATCCTCGACCCCGCCAAGGCTTCCGATCGCAAGGCCTACGCCGTTCACCTGAAGTGGGTGGCCGGCGGATACAAGGCCGGCTCCACCAAGAAGGACGACAAGAACGACCCCTGCCGACTCATCAAGGGCCCGGCGAAGAAGTTCTGCCAGCGCGATCGCGCCGCCAAAAACACGGGGGACAACTGCTCGCTGCTCGACGGCCAAGCCAAGGATGTCTGCGAGAGCGACGGGCTGCCAGCGCTGACCCCGGGGGGTGAGCTGCTGGATGCCGCCCACCCGGTCGTCAGCGAGGAGGATCAGGAGTTCGCGGCCTTCCTCGCCGACATGAAGAAGGCAGGCGATGTCGGCAAGGCCTGCGCCGACTACGCCCAGAAACCCACCTGGTGGCGCGTCGGGGGCGCCGGACTCCTACTGATCGCCGCCCTGTTCGTCTGCGGCATGCTCCTGTCCAGCGCCATCGTCCTGCTCGGCACCCAGGGCGTGTGCGTGGCCGCGGCCGCCGCGGGCGGCATCACGTTCGTCGCGGGCATGCTGCCCGGACCGGCCCGCCAGTCGGTGTGGAAGTGGCTGTCCCTGTGGGGGATCGCGATCCTGGCCGTCGTCGCGATCAGCGCGTTCGTGCCGTTCTTCGGCATCGCCGTCGACGCCACCCTCACCCACGGCCCCGACCTGATGGTCGAGCGGATCCTGCTCATCGACGTCCTCGCCATCGCCGGCGCCGCCGGGCACCGCCGCCTGCTGACCGGGATCACCTCCTTCGGCCGGCGCATGGCCATGCGAATGCGCTACGCCAAGGTCGGCGGCACCCACCTGCCCGGCGACACCTCCGAACTCGGCGCCGCCCTCGCCATGAACTCCCCCACCGCACTCGGCGGCTACGGCGCCGGGCGGCGCGCGTTCACCGCCGGCGGGGGCGGCCGGTTCGGGCTGCTGGGCACCCGCCAGCGCCTCATGGGCGCCCTCGCCTCCCTCACCGACGGTGCGGGGATGCCCGTCGACACCGGCAGGGTGCTCGCCGACGCTACGGCCGAAGCCGGCCGGGGTCTGGCCCCGCTCACCGCGGCCGCCGCGGTCGGCGCACTGGGGGTCCGGCTCGGCGGGAAGGGCGCGTATGGGCTGCTGGTCGGCCGCCGCCCGGACCGCGAGCAGCTGGCGAAATGGCGCAAGCCCACCGCCGACGGCGACCCTCCCGAGGGTGGCCCGTTGGACGGCGGCCCTGGTCCAGGAGGTTCGGGGCCGCGGCGTCCCGGCGGCGGTCCGGCCGACCGGTATCGCAACGAGGACGGCCAGGTCGTCGACCCGCGCACAGGGCAAGTACTGCACGACCAGAACACAGACCGCACCCTGCTGTCGACGCGTGCCCACAACCGGCTGGTCCGCTTCCGCGGCTACCGCATCCTCCACCGCGGCGGACGCACCGCCTACGGGGCGACACTCGGCCTCAACGCCAACGTCCGGCGTGCCAGGGCGGGTGGTTCACGCTACGCCCAAGACGCCCGCCAGCAAGTGCGAGTGTGGGGCAACACCGTCCGCGAGGACAGCCGGGCCTGGACCGACACCGGCCGCCACGTCGCCCGCCTCATGCGCGAGGACACCAACGACCGCGGCGGCACCAGCCCCTTCAGCAGCCGCCGCCTGGCCCCCCGCCGCACTTCCACCTCCCCTGGCACGCGCGGCGCGAACCCTGATGCATCCCGGCGTGGGCCCCGGCCAGCTCCGTCCAGTCCGCCTGGGCCACGGCCAACGGCGCCACCGCCTTCGTCGTTCATCAGCCCGCCACCGGTCCGGGAGACGGACGAATCGGCAGACACGCACGGCTCGGCCAGCACGGACAATGCGGGCGCGGTGCGGGAGGCGATGCGCAAGGCCGAGGCGCTGCGCGCGATGCGGGCCCGGTGGAGTCGCGAGCACCAAGACGGTGACGGCGAGTGAGGCGGGGCCGACGCCTGGCCCGATGGGGGTGTGTGCTGGCGCTGTTGATGTTCGCCGCCGTGTGCTGCGCCGCGCCGGTCGGGAACGCGATCAGCGCCTACGTCGCGCTGGCCACGGGCGGGCAGGACGACGGCGGGATCGCCGAAGGGGGCAGCGCCGCGGACATCCCGCCACGCATGCTGACCGCCTATAAGAAGGCCGCGCAGCACGTCGGCACGCATGTGCCCAAGTGCGCGGGCATGCGCTGGCCGATCCTCGCCGGGATCGCCAAGATCGAGTCCAATCACGCCGCCAGCCGCAGCATCGCAGCCAACGGCGACATCCGCCCCAAGATCTACGGAGTGCTTCTCAACGGCTCCGGCGCCGGCGGCAACACCACCGACTTCCCCGACACCGACGGCGGTAAGTGGGACGGCACTCCTCAGGGTGAGCGCGCGGTCGGCCCGTTCCAGTTCATGCCCGCGACCTGGGAGTCGGTCGGTACGGACGGCAACGGGGACAAGAGGGCCGACCCGCACAACGCCGACGACGCCGCGCTGACTGCCGCGATCTACCTGTGCGGAGGCGGCCGCGACCTGACGAAGCGGTCCCAACTGAAGGCCGCGATCCTGCAGTACAACCACTCGAGCGAGTACGTGACCAACGTGACGGGATGGATCGACCAGTACACGGCCGCCGCCAGGGGCCCGGACCTGAAGAACGTCTCCGGCAAGGCCCGTGCGGTCATCGAGGCGGCTCTCTCCCAGCGGGGCGTGCCCTACGCGTGGGGCGGAGGAACTGCCCAGGGCCCCTCGGCCGGCTTCTGTTGCTCGCCCAGCGGCAAGAGCGGCGCGAGCACACGCGGCTACGACTGCTCGGGACTGACCACCTACGCGTACGCCCGGGCCGGGATCCGCCTGCCACGCACCGCAGCCGCGCAGGCCCGTGTCGGGAAGCGGATTCCCGCTGTCCTTGGCCCCTGGGCGCTCAAGCCGGGCGACCTCGTCTTCTACGCCTACGCGCCGGGCCACGATGCCACGATCTACCACGTCGGGATCTACGTCGGCGGCGGGCAGATGGTCAACGCCGCCCGCCCGGGCACCGTCGTACGCCTGGACGCCGTCGACGCCATGTCCGGCTACGCGGGAGGTGCGCGACCGTGGTGACCTCTTCGCCGCCACGCTCCCCTCGCCTGCTGGTGCTGAGCGCCGTCGCCTTCGGCCTCGCCGGCATCACCCTGCTGCAAGGCTCGCCCGGCCACCAGCCGCCGGGTTCGGCGCCGCCACCGACCCCCTCTGCGACCGCGACGGCAGGCACACACGCATCCCCTGCCCTGCCGGTGCCAACGGCTGGCACGCCGTCGTCGGTCCGTGCGACACCTGCCGGCACACCCAAGGCCGCCGCCTCGACGCCGCCGGCCCGCCCGTCCGCGCTGCCCCCGCACGGTGAGGGCGTAGCAGGCGACCACGTCATCCAACGGTTGCTGCAGGCGGCCTGGCCCGCGGACCTTCCCACCGCCGACCAACGGGAGTTGCTCGTCGCCGGCCGGGCGCTGCTGCGTGCGGACGCCACCGGCGTCGGCCGCGCGACCTGGCCGACGGTCTTTCCCGGCCCACACCGGGCGCTGGCCCCGGCGTTCACGACGGCGCGCTTGCGGATCCAGGCGGCGATCGCCCGCCGCGACGGCGAGGCCACGAAGGCGGTGGTGCACCTGGTGTGGGCCGGCACCGACCGCGGCGGCACCTTCACCGACAACCGCATCACCGATTGGTACTTCGCCCGCAGCATGTCGAAGGAGGGGGTATCCACGTGGACTGCGCTGCCGCGCACCTCAACTACGGGGCGAACGGGTCGCCGACCGGCCAGGTAGCCAGCCTGTTGATGGCGTTGGCCCATCTCATGCTCTGGCTGTACGACCACTGGTACCTGTTCGCCCTGGTCATCGCCGCATGCTGGGGCATCGGCACGCTGGTGGTGCGCCGGCTCGCCGTGCGTGCCTCGGCCGAGCGGATGGCGCTGGAGCTGGTACCCACCCGGCACTTCGAGCCGTCCCTGGAGGAGATCTTCCGCCGCGGTGTGCAGCTGGCCCGTGCCTCCACGGCCATGCCCTGGTGGGCACCCCGCCGAACCAAGGCGGTGCAGATCCGCCTACGCGCGGACGGCAGCACGCCGCTGCGCTACCGCATCGAGGGACCGGCCGGCGCCCAACGGCTGCTGGCCATCACCCCGTTCGGCCCGGGCGTCACGGTCAGCCGCGGCCGGCCGATCGCCGACAAGGCCCGGGAGCACGTGGCGCGGGCGGAGTTCATCCTGCGCGGCCGCCTCACCGCACCGCTGCGCGAGGTGCCGCTGGAACCCGACCCTTTGCAGCCGCTCGTCGACGCCGTGGCCGACTTGCGGGCCGAGCTCGGCGACCTCGCCGAGATCCGCCTCGACCTCCAGCGGGCCCCCAAGTGGACGCTGCGGGCACGGCGCCTGCAGCTGATGGCCCACGCCCGCCGTACCGAGCGGCGCGAGAGCCAGCGGGCCGCCCGCTGGCTGCGCCAGGACGCCGCCGGCGTGGAGGACTCGGTGACGTGGCAGCTGCAGCAGCTGCTCGGCGACCGCCGCAGCGCGGGAGGGGGGCGGCGGCTGGTCATGCCGCCCACTCCGCGCCGGGTGGACCCGGTGGAGGCGCTGGGCAAGCTCGCCGAGGACGACCACCTCGTGCGCGTACAGCTGCTGGTGATGTGCGCCTCCAACATCGAGGGCCGCGCCCAGGCCCGGCTCGCCCAACTCCAGGCCGCCTTCGACGTCTTCGGCGGCCGCTCCCGGTGGGCGATGCGCGGCTGGCGGCTGGGGCCGTGGCGGATCGGCGCCGACCACTGGCCCACACGGAGTGCATTCGAGCGCCGCTGGAAGCTCGGGCACTGCCAGCCCCCCAGGGCGAACTGGGTGCGGCTGGAGGAACTGACCGGTCTGCTCAAGCCGCCCACCGTGCACTGCCGGGTGCCGCTGCTCGCCGACGACCTGCCCACCTTCACGTTCGGCAATCCGGAGCTTTTGCTGCAGGGCATCTACCGCACCCCCGACGGCCGGCGCCGCCTGGTGGCCACCCATGCCGCGGAGACGCTGTTCGAGGTCGGGGTGGGCAAGGCGGGCGGCGGCAAGACCGAACGCGCCCTGGCCCAGGCGATTGGCTGGGCGCACGCCGGCGGCGGATTGATGTTCGTCGACCCGCACGGCGACTCCTGGCCGCGCGCCCGGCCCTTCCTCGCCCACGACCATTTGATGCAGCGCATCGCCCTGATCGACCTCAACGCCCACGGCCCCACCGCGCAGCTCAGCTCGTGGAACCCGATCGGCATGCACCAGGGCCAGATCGCGCACGAGGTCGTCGAGACCACCGTCGACGCCTGCGCGGCCGTCCTCGCCTGGGACGACGCGACCGCCCCGCGCGCGATCACCATATTCACCGCGGCCCTGACGGTGCTGGTCGCCGTCAACGAGGCCGCCTGCCGGGCCGGGCGGCCCGCAGACCAGGCCACGCTCTTTCAGGTGCGGGCCCTGCTCGCCGACGACGCCTTTAGGACAGTAGCGCTCGCGGCGGTGCAGGACCGGCTGGACGAGGAGGCTGGCGCCTGGTGGGACACCGTGTTCCCGACCCTGTCCCCGGACGCGCTCGCCGTGGTCCTCAACCCGATCACCCGGCTGGCCGCCAACCCGGTCACCCGCGCCTTTCTCGGACAGCCCGACGGCGCCTACAACATCCGCGCCGCCATGGACACACGAATGATCGTGTGGGTGTGCCCGGGCGGCAACGGCCCCACCGACCGGCTGCTGACCGCCCTGCTCGCCCGGGACCTGCTGCGGGCCGCGCGCTCCCGCCGCACCATCCCCGAATCCCAGCGGGTGCCGTTCCGCCCGTACTTCGACGAACTGATCACACTCACCGGCGCCGCACCCGAAACCATCGCCGCCATGTTCGAGGACTTCCGCAAATACAAGTGCCACGTCCACGGCATGACCCAACTGCTGTCCCGACTGCCCGGCCCGGTGCGGCACTCCCTGCTGCAAAACGCCTCCACCCTGGCCTGCACCGCGGGCTCCCGCTCCGCGATCGCGCCGATCACCGCCGAATGGGGCGATGCGCCCGGGCCGGAGGTCGTCGCCGCCCTGAACCGCTTCGAGCACTACATGTCGCTGACCGTAGGCGGCCGCCGGATCGGGCCCGCCCAGATCACCGGCCCGCACCTCGACGACGTCTTCGCCGACCTCGCCCGGCCCCGCCAGACCGCGGCCCTCGACCAAGCCGCCCGCACCACCGCACACACCGCACCACTGGAGACGCTCACCGCCCGGGCCGCCGGCCAGCACCTCCGAGTCACCGCCCTCCTCACGCACCTCGCCCCCCACGCCGCGCCGGCCGCTCACGGCCAGGCGGCCGCCGTCGACCTGGACAAGAAGGAATTCGACTGATGACCGCGGACACCCTCCCACCCACGCGCTCAGGGCTGGCCCCCAGCCCGACCGAGCCGCTCCACCATCAACTCCTGGCGGCGCTCAGCCAGCACCGCATGGCCACCACCGGCCAACTCCTGCTCCTGCTGCGCCCGGGGGCCACACGGTTCGTTCTCTCCGGCCCGCTGAAGAGACTGCGCGAGCAAGGCCTGGCCGACTATGTCGTCCTGCCCCAGTCGCACCGCACCCGCGCCTGGTTCCTCACCCCCGACGGCGCCCGCCTGACCCGGGACTGGCCCGCCCTGCGCGGACGGCCCCCCTACCCGATCACCTCCGCCACAGCCGCCTCCCTGCGCACCCCGCACACCCTCACCGTGCTGCGCACCCACCTGGCCTTCGCCGCCGACGCCCGCCACCGCGGCGACGAACACGGCCCCTGGGACTGGACACCCGAGGTCTCCCACGCCATCGGCGAGGGCGAACGCGTGGCCGCCGACGCCGTCCTGCACTACACCGCCATCACCGGCGACGAACGCCGCAAACTACGGGCGTTCGTCGAAGTCGACCGCGCCACCATGAGCGGCGAACGCCTCGCCGTGAAACTCATCGACTACGCCCGCCTGTGGTCCTACCAGCCCCAGCCCGTGGGCCGGCCACGCCCCCGCCGCCCCACACCCGCAACCGGCCCGACCTGGCTGCGCTGGTACCCGGTCTTCCCGCGCATCCTGTTCGTCCTCACCGCCGCCACCCGCCACGTCCTGAACGGCCGCATCAGCGACCTCAAGGCCATGACCGCCCAGCACCCCCTCGTCGCCACCATGGCCCAGCAAGTCCCCCTCGGCGCCGCCGTGCTGGAAGACCTCGAAACCCACCGCCCCACCGCGCCGGTATGGGCACCGCTCACCGGCGGCCAGCCCCAGCCGTGGACTGAACTGTGAACGCCCGTCGAAGCCATGACCGCACGCCCCGTGCCGGACCCAGGCCCGGGCAAGCTCATGCAGCCACCTCTGGTCGGGAAGACACGAGGCGAGGGGACCGACGTTCCTTGCGATACATGCGCGACTGGACCGATGCCGCATGCAGCTGCTATTCGTCTGGGTCCGCGTAGGGTTCAGCGAGCCGCTGGGCCAGGTCGCCCATCCATTCTTGCGCCCAGTTGCGCAGCTCGCTGATGGCGGCGGCGTCCAATCCGTAAGCGTCGAACTCCGCGTCGCTGATCCATTCCAGGCTTTCCAGCCGGTCATGGAGCTCGTGCAGGTCGAACTCCTCCGGGCGCCGTTCTGCCAGGCCTTCCAGCTCTGCCCTGCTGTAGTGGTGACGGGCCGCGTGGACGTCGATCGCGTCACGAGCCAGGCCACGGTCTCCCAACGCGCGCACTTTCGTGCCGATCAGATCGTCAAGATCGAGTACTGGGCCGACGTCCAGCAGGACCGGCGGGCGCCAGAGCACCTCCTTGAGAAGGTCCACCTCGCACGCGGATCCGGTTGCGGGATCGGTGGCGAGGAATCGGGCCTTGAGCGGAGCGACATCGATGACCGTGACGTGCCAGCCCCGCTCGCTCAGGCTGTGATTTCAGATGCTCGACGATCTGGCTCATGGCTGCCGGATGCTCCGTGGCAAAGTCGAGGTCCTGGCTCGGCCGGTGGACAATGCCATGAGCCTGAACGGCATAGCCTCCCATCAAGGCAAGTCCGAAGGGTCGACCGGCGGTGAGCGCGTCCGCCAGCAGGCGGCGATGATGGCCGGGCAGGTCGGGCAGTGTCACGCTGCGGCCGCCGGCCTCAGCTGCGCGAAGCGAGCCTCCCACGCGGTACGCACACCACGGCCCAACATTTTGCGCAAGGTCGGCCAGTAAGCGACCAACTGCGCAGCGTCGAGATAGCGAATGAAATCCTGGTATTTGCCGTTTAGAAGGACAATCCGGTACATCCCAAGCAGCAGCTTCTCATCACCAAGATCAAACGCGCGCAAACCCGACCACGCCAGATGGAGAGGCAAGACGACAGTGCCCTGGGCGGGGCCGCGGAGTTCAGCCAGACTGCCAGGCAGCTGGTCTGACGCTGGCGCCCAGCGGGACACCTCAGCGGCACCCGATACCTGTTCACTCATGTCCTCGCCCTCCCTTCTGCCGAAGGCGTGAGATGAGACCGATGACAGTGTGACCACACCACGCAGAAGCAAGCCTAGCGGTCCCAGTCGGACCCTACATAGCGGAACCTGGAGCTCCACGGGACGTAAGGTCCAGAGGCGCGGATCGGTCACCGGGCGAGGCGCGGGTGCTCACCGCGGTACGGCACCACAGGTTCAGCCGACGCGCACCTCCCGCGCCAGGAAGTGATGCGAGGCGTCCTCGAAGCAGGATGCGCATCGTCCCGGGGCGCCCGTCCCGCGACGATGCGCACCTCGGCCGGGTCCAGGGCCACGAGATACGTCAGGTCCGGCTCCTCGGACCGCTCTGCGGGCGGCTGGAGCGAGCGCGGGAGGCCCGTACGGGCCCGAGCGCACCAGCGTCCGCACGGTCACCGGCGGGGACGCCCGCCTTGACGATCAGGGCGGCGTCGGCAGTTCCCGGCACATGGCGACATCAAGGCCAGGCGGCCTACCTTCGGTGCTCCTCCCAGGAACGTGCCGCTTCCTGCACGGGGGTCGCCCAGTCGTCGGTGCTCTCAGCCGCGATGGAGTCCCAGAGGCGGCGTTGGACGCGGGCCAGGGCATTGAGGCCCTCGGTTGGGGCGAGCTCCCAAGCTGGGTGGGCGGCGGCCGCACGCTCCGCCTGATCGCAGGTGTGGCCGTGCGCGACCAGCCAGAGCAGCCAGAGCGCGGGGTCAATCCAGGCGGCGCCGGTGGAGGCCCATCCCCAGTCCACGAGGAGGGCTCTGTCCGCGGACACGAGCACGTTGTGCGGGTTCCACTCTGTGTGGAGGAGGCTCACCAACTTCATTAGTTATCCCTAGTGTTGTGCATGTATGGTTGCGGGGCATGGAGTTGCTGCGTATGTCCAAGGCTGCGAAGCGTCTCGGGATACACCCGATGACGCTTCGGCAGTGGGCGTTGGACGGCAAGATCCCCTTCACGTGGGTCGGTCGTGAGCGCCGGTTCTCCTCGGTTGATGTGGAGAACATGAAGCGCGGGAGTGACTCTTCAACTTCGCGCCCGCGTCTGGAGTTGCTGTATGTGCGCGTGTCCGGCTCGTCCGGGCAGGAGTCCTCGTTGGAGGCGCAGGAGGCTGAGCTGCGGGC
>NZ_JBICXT010000061.1:0-16670 GCF_043200415.1 Streptomyces sp. NPDC048419
TCGACCTCGGTCCGCTCCCTCGGCAAGGACAGCTCGCTGTCCGCCGTGAAGGGCTACGACGACGTCACCGGCGTGGGCACGCCCGCGAACGGCTATCTGCAGTCATACCGTCGCCGCTGATCCGCTGAGCGGAAGGGGTGTGGGGTGGGTAACACCCCACACCCCTTGGGGGCACGGCCCCTGATGTGGCACGTGCAACACGAGATTTTGGCCTGAGGGCGAGCGGGTATCTCGCGGTCATGAAGCACTACCCGCCGGGGTTCGCGGCGGACGCGGTCGCGCTGTATGAGTCGCGCCCGGGAGCCGACGACGGTCAGGTCGGTGATGGTCTGGGGCCCACCCACAGACGTGGCGAACAGTACGCGCGGCCGAGGCCAGGCCCGGGCAACGGGGATACGTAACGGGGTGGTCGTCTCGGGAAGCCGGGATCTATGATCCGGCGGCCCACAGCCGCCTCCAGGTGCACGGTACGTCGTCGCCGGTCAGGCCCACGTCGCCTACGTGGGCCCACCCGGTCCACCCTGGACCGCGCTGACGGCCTCCACGACCGCGACGGCCACGGCGTCCGCCGAGTCGGTGATGGGCGCGTCGCACGCGCGGCATACCGGCATGTTCACGTGGCGTCTCCTCTGACCGCGCACCAGAGCACGGGTTCCGTGGCGCACACACCAGTGGCTGCGCCAGTACAGATGGCGCAGGTCTCGACATGCTTGTGCCAGGTGCCGTAGGCGGCGTTGCGCAGAAGATCGTCGCCCGTGATGTCGAGCACCTGTTCGCCGTTGCGTCACCCCTTCTCGGCGGTGTCCGTTCCCCGGGCCGTGAACAGCGGCTCCAGGGGATTGGTGTGCGCCTGTGCCGGAGATCGTGCCGGCCCCTTCCGCACTGGCCAGCAGTTTGCGCAGCGCGACGCCGTCGATGAGGGCTTCGGCGACCGCACTGCCCTCGGACGGGACCGAGAGAACATGGGGCACATTCGAGAGATCGATCATGCTACCGAGCAGCCGCTAATACATCGCCTAAGCGGGTGCGGCACAATACGCGAAGGCGGCCTGCCGGACACGGCGCCGCGCGGTGGCGAAGTCGCCTGATCGGTAGGGCGCGAACAGGTCCTCCTGCCTCATAGCGGGCGCCATCGGGCCCCCTCCCCCTCTGGTGCATGCCTCACAAACGCGGCCGTCCTGAGGTGAAGACGTGGCAGCGCTGGCCGATGTCCTCGACCTGTTTGCGGTGGCTGGCGTTGGTGGCCAGTTCCTCGGCGACGGCAATGGCCTCGCCGAAGGGGTAGCGGGCGTTGGGCACAGGTCTCGCAAGCTCCAGGTTCCACACGATCCTGCACACGGCGTCATGGAGCCCGCCGATGACCGCGGTCCGGGTGCTCGGGCCTCCGGCAAGATTGATCACCCGGTCGAACTGTTCGGCAACCGCATACAGGGCGGCCAGCGTGCGCAGCGCGTTCTGGGTTGGTGCGGGCGGGATAAGTACCGCCGCAACCTGCTCGCACAGGTCGCTGACATCGTGGGTGTTAAGGCTGTAGTCGACCAGCGCCCAGCGGGCACCGTCGGCCGGGGCGATCCGGCGGTAGCCAAAGCCGCGCTCGGGGGAGGCCAGCTCGCCGATGACGGTGTCGAGGATGGGGGTGATGTCGGTCTGCCGGTGGATGGTGCGGGCCATGTGCATGGCTGCGTCACGAAAGGCCAGTTCTTCCTGCCCAAGGCCGTCGAAGAGTGCGCATAGGCACGGCAGCGATAACGGGAAACGAAGGTCGAAACGGTAAACCTCGGGCGATGCCACGTGCCGGAGCCGTCGAACAAGGCCCGGATCGTCCGTGCGGCAGGCGTGGATCAGCAGGGACCCGGCGATATAGCAGCGGATTTCCTTACGCAGAGAGGCGGACCCGGTCGGCGCGTTGACAAATGCCTGCGGATCGCCGAGCAGGTCAACCAGTTCGCCAACGTCACCAGGGGCGATCACCGCCCCGGCGTGCACCGCCCTTAGGACGCCGCACGCTTGGTCACGCACACAAAGTGTGCTCAGGCCGCCGCAGCCCTCAAGAACCAACTCTTCGACAGACACGCATTCAGAAGAGGACAGGGACCCAGTCACTACTTGACCCTACGGCAGGAGAATCAAGCTGCCTTGCGTAATCGCTACTCAGATGCAGAGCAGTTGCCCATCGTCCCATCGATCTGTACGCCAGGCCGAAGGTGACGTCGCCGAGACTCCGGCGGGGGCGGGCACCAGCGGTGCCGCGAAGAGCACGGTCAGCCCGCGCCGCTCTCGTCACTTAGCTTCTTCGCCCAGGCCAGTTGGCAAGGCCCTACTGCAGAAGAAGCATGCGGACGTCTCTGGCGCGTTGGCTTCCTTCCCCTCGGCGAACGGCACAGGCGTGGCAGGGAACTTGGGCCGCGCATCCTTGACGAACCAGCGCAGTACCAGGTCGAGGCCGCCGAGGATGGGCACCCACCGCGGCCGCGGCCCCGAGCAGGAAATCTAACGGCGCGAGCGTGGGAATCCCCTCGTTCACGCGGCGCTTTCGCGGTGACGGCCACCTTGACCGTCGCCGTCGCCGTCGGCCCAGGCGAAGGCGTCACGGTCTTCGTGGCCGTGGCCGTCGCGCGGTGACGCCGCCCACGAGTGGATCACCATCTTCCAACTGCCCCCTGCCCACCGGACCTCAACCGGTCGAAGGCCTCTGGTCGCTCCTACGCCGTAGCTCAACGGCGAACACCACTCTCCCGGCCACCTCACCCACACCTTGCACCGAGGCCTGGCCACACCACCCTGCCCTGAAGCCTCAGTAACGGGTTGATGCGCCCGCGAGCGCTTCGGAGTTCGGGATGGGCTCCCGATGAGTAGTGATCACTCTGATTTTGGGCTAGCCGCCTGCGGACACTGAAGGGCCCGCGTGGCGCGTGCAGGAGTGCCGGGCGCGTTCCTCTGAAAGGCTTCATCGTGGCTCCATCCCCCCAGTCCAAGCAAACAGCGTCCCCGGTCCAGGCGGACCAGGCGTCCGCTGACGCGGCCCAGCTTGCGGCCCTCGGCTATCGCCAGCATCTGACCCGGGCCCTGGGCCTGTGGTCAAACTTCGCTGTCGGATTCACCTACCTGTCCCCCTTGGTGGGCGTCTACTCGGTGTTCAACTATGGCCTGGCCACGGGCGGTCCTGCCTTCTTCTGGACCATTCCCGTCGTCCTGCTGGGCCAGGGGCTGGTCATGCTGACGTTCGCCGAGGTCTCGTCGCAGTACCCGTTGGCAGGCGGCATTTACCAATGGGCCAAGCGGCTGGTCGGCCCTCGATACGCTTGGATGGCTGGCTGGATGTACACCTGCGCGCTCCTGGTGACAGTCGCATCCGTGGCCTACCCGATTGCGAACTATGCTGGACCGCTCCTCGGGTACCGGGTCACACACGGCACCACCGTCGCCACCGCTGTGGCCGTCATCGCGCTCTGCGCCATCGTCAACCTGCTCGGCGTGCGCAGACTGGCCTTCGCCGCCAACATCGGGGTCGTAGCCGAGGTCCTGGGTACCGTCGGCCTTGGCCTTTACCTGCTGTTCTTCCATCATCGGCACGGGGCCTCCGCCCTCCTGCACACGGCGGGAGCGGGGCGGGCCGGTGGTTACCTCGGAGCCTTCCTGGCCTCATGCCTGTTCGCGGTATGGATCTTCTACGGCTTCGAGGCGTGCGGCGACATCGCCGAGGAGGTCAAAGACCCGTCCCGTAAGGTCCCCAGGGCGATGGCGATGACCTTGGGGGTCGGGGCGCTCGCCACCGTGGTCCTCACCATGGGCCTGGTCCTGGCCGTGCCCGACTTCGGTGCGGTCATCGGCGGTACCAGCACCGACCCCCTCGGTGATGTACTGGCTGCCTCTTTGGGCAGCTCGGGCAGCAAGGTCGCACTGGGGCTGATCGTCATTGGTTTTGTGTCCTGCACGCTGGCCATCCAGGCTGCTGCAACCAGGCTGGTGTACTCGTTCGCCCGCGACGGTGTGATCATTGGCGCCGGGAAACTGTCGAAGCTCCACCCGACTTCTCACATGCCACCGGCTGCCACCGCTGTCACTGCCGTCATCCCTGCGGCCGTAGTCTTCCTGCCTTCGGCAACGGTGACGCGCATCATCACCTTTGCGGTGGTCGGCATCTACGTCGGCTTCCAGTCCGTCGTGCTGGCCTCGCTGATCGGCCGGGCCCGCGGCTGGCGTCCGGCGGGCTCGTTCACCCTGGGCCGCTGGGGAACGAGCGTTAATCTCGCAGCCCTCATCTACGGGATCACTGCCATCGTCGTGCTCTCGATCAAGACCCCTCCGAACGGGACATCCTTCCTGGAACGCTGGCTGGTACCCGTCTCGGTCGCAGTGGTTGCCGCCGCCGGGTTGCTCTACATGGCAGTCCTCCGGCCCAAAGAGAACATCGCGCGGCGCGACCAGGTATAGCGGGGCAACCCCGATTACTCACTTGGGAGTTTCGTGAGACTGATGTGGTGCGGCCACCGAAACGCGGGACGTCTGCGCAGGTCAGAGGGATCGGGCGCGGTCCATAAAGCCGCAGGTCAACCGAAATCGCCGGCAGCGCCTGCCCGCTGGGGCTGAGCCAGGGTGGGGCGACCGCGCACACTGAGGGGGCGGCCAAGGCGACGGGCAGATCGGCGGCTGAGTCGGTGCGAGTGTCCGGGGCGAGTTCGGCGAGAGGAGCGGCCCGTTGCTGCCAGCGCCGAAGGCAGTGGCGCCAGTGTCGTGCGCGGCGCGGTGGAGTGGCCGCGGGGGACGTTGCCAGCGTCGGGGAAGCCGAAGCGGACGGCGCCGCCCGAGCGTTGGCGGATGCTTTCGCGCGGTGAGGTGGCCTGCGCCTCCACCACCGACCGGCAGCAGATCGCCCCCTCTACGGCATGCTCGACCAGACAGCCCCCCTCACCGATGGTCGAACGCAACCAGGCCATCGCCCTCGCCATGGCCGATGGGCCGGCCGTCGGCCTGCGCATCCTCGACCAGCTCCAGGAAGACAGACAGCTGACCGGCTCCCAGCTGCTGCCCGCCGCCCGCGCCGAACTCCTGCGCCGCCTCGGCCGCACCACCGAAGCGGTCGCCGCCTACGACACCGCGCTCGCTCTGGCGCAACCAGGCCGAACGGGACTACCTCCTCCGCCGACGCACCCAGCTCACCCCACCCGAACAAGGAACCCACCCATGACCCCCGATGAACTCTTCGACGGCATCGCCGCCGACCTCGCCCGCCAGGGTGCCACCGCCGGTGCGATGTTCGGCAAGCGCGCCCTCAAGATCCACGGCAGGGTCTTCGCCTGCCTCAAGGACGACTACCTCGCCTTCAAACTCGGGGACGGCACCTCCGCCCACGCCGAGGCCCTCGCCCTGGCTGGGGCTGAACTCTTCGATCCGTCGGGAATCATCGTCCCTTCAAGGACCGGGTCGCCGTTCCCCTCGCGCACGCCGCCCAGTGGCCCACCCTGGCCGAAGCCGCACTGAACAGCACCAACTGCCGCTGAACTCACCGCCAAACGCTGTCTCGCTGAACGTGAACGAAGCCACCGGGCGCATCCATGCCATCTCCCCCTGCGGTAGCTGAGCCTGCGGTGACCCCTGGCCTCGCGGGGCTGCCGCTGCGGGAGTGTAAATCTAACGGCGGATCCGACGATCATGGGAGAGACGCCAAGTGACTGATACCGCCGTGGAGTTGGAGACCGTGGAGCCTGTCGAGAGCGCCCAGTTGGGGCAACCTGTGCCCGTGTCCGACGAGCAGCTCGTCGCGATGCTGGTGGAGCGTGCCCGGTCGGAGGGGCTGCAGTTGACCGGCCAGGGCGGGCTGCTGCAGCAGCTGACCAAGCGGGTGCTGGAGTCCGCACTCGAGGGCGAGATCGCCGATCACGTCGGCTACGACAAGCACGACGTGGCCGGCAGGAACAGCGGCAACAGCCGTAACGGCACCCGGGCCAAGACGGTGCTGACCGACGTCGGCCCGGTCGAGGTGAAGGTGCCCCGCGACACCGCCGGCACCTTCGAACCGCAGATCGTCCGTAAGCGGCAGCGCCGGCTGACCGGCGTGGACGAGATGGTGCTTTCCCTGTCCGCGAAGGGCCTCACGCACGGGGAGATATCGGCTCATCTGGCCGAGGTGTACGGGGCGGAGGTGTCCAAGCAGACCATCACCACGATCACGGACAAGGTGTTGGAGGGCATGGCGGAATGGCAGGCCCGCCCGCTGGATCGCGTTTACCCGGTTGTCTTCGTGGATGCCATCAACGTCAAGATTCGCGATGGCAAGGTCGCCAACCGCCCTTTCTACGTTGCGATGGCCGTCACGGTCGAGGGCACCCGGGACATTCTCGGGATCTGGGCCGGTGACGGTGGTGAGGGCGCCAAGCACTGGCTGCAGGTCTTCACCGAGCTGAAGAATCGCGGAGTTGAAGATGTTCTGATGCTCGTCTGCGACGGGCTGAAGGGTCTGCCGGACGCGGTCGAGACGGTCTGGCCCCGCACGGTCGTCCAAACGTGCATCGTTCACTTGATTCGCAACAGCATCCGCTACTGCGCCCGCCAGGACTGGGACAAGGTCGCCAAGGACCTCAAGCCTGTATACACCGCTCCCAGCGAGGCCGCCGCGACCGAACGGTTCTTGGAGTTCTCCGAGAAGTGGGGCACCAAGTATCCGGCCGTGATCAAGCTGTGGTCCGACGCCTGGGCCGAGATGGTGCCCTTCTTGTCCTTCGACGTCGAGATCCGCAAGGTCATCTGCAGCACGAACGCGATTGAGAGTGTGAACGCCCGGATCCGCAAGGCGGTGCGGGCCCGCGGCCACTTCCCCTCGGAGGCCGCCGCGTTGAAGTGTGTCTACATGGCGCTGATGAGCCTGGACCCGACGGGCAAGGGCCGGCGCCGCTGGACGATGCGCTGGAAGGCGCCCTTGAACGCCTTCCAGATCGCCTTCGATGGCCGCCTGACCCCTACCGACCAGCGATAACTCAACAACCAAGATCAGCCGTTAAGTTGACACACCCGATCGACGCGGTGCGCTACCTCGTCGACAACGGCATCAAGTGGCGGGCGATGCCCGCGGGCTTCCCGCCCTGGCCTCGTGCTGCAATCGCCCGACTCCATTGCGTTGTGATTGCCGGAACCGCACACTGCTACCGGATTATTGACTCCTGACTTCGCATGACGGGACATAAATAGGCCGACCGTCGGCACGCAGTAATTTTCATCGGGATAGTGGAACATAAAGCTGAAGTTCGCCACCGTTACCTCGCAAGAACTAGAAGTGTCGCTTTTTCTTCCTTCCACTGGAGCATCATCTTTGGTAAGCTGTCACGGGTAACATATACTTAGAATTGAGCACCTCTAGGAAGCGGTGATCGGATGTTGCCTCTCGGCCGAGGTACCACGGAAGGGCTGGCAGCGGCTGAGCAGGCCGGGATGAGGCGTCCGGACTGGCTGCAATGATTGCTGGCCCGCTCCCCTGCGTGAGTACGCGATGCGGCACCGGATCCGTGGCTATGTGCTGGCAGGTCTGACGACCCTTCGGGGCGCTGATCGTGGACGAGATCGGCGACATCCAGAAGGGCCGGATGTTGGTTGGGCGACCCTGCAGTGCGTCGGGGTCACCGGGCGGGTGGAGATGCCATGCCCAGGTCTCGGTGTTCCTGGCGTACGGGCCCGTGCACGGGCGGGCGCTGATCGACCGGGAGCTGCATAGGAAAGGAGTGGGCCGGCCAGGACCCGAGCGTGCGATGCGGTGCGCGGCGCACGGTAGCTCTTGAAGGTGTGCGATCCCACCAAGTGGGGGTGGTTTCGGGGCCCTCGGGATCCCTCCCTCCGTGTCACCTCCTTGAATGCCTGATCCACATGCCGCTGCCAGGTCCGTTACCGCCACTGGTGGCTGCCGGTAACGGGGCAGCGGACTTGCAGCCGTTGCCGGAGCCGGCCGGGGCGATGGCGTGAGCGTCATATGGCCGGACGGTGATTTCGCGCTCCGCCCAGCGAGGCCCGCGCCGAAGTCGGCGTTCTGGCTGTAGCCGGCATCCACTACCACTGTCGGTGGTACCAGCTGCCAGCTGGCCAGTCCTCCAGGAAAGAGTTGGGGTGGCCGCCCCAAGGGGCGGCTTTTGAGGGGCGAGCCACCGCAAGTAATCACGCCGCGATTACTCGGCAATCACAATCTCGTTGTGATTGGGATACATGCCGCGGTCCTTCGCCTCAAGAGCAACACCATCCAGCTCGATGCTGGATGCTGCTTCAAAGGCGGTAGGGTCGAATCCGTGCTCGCCCATATGAATTTCCATAAGGTTGCGATGTGTTGTGCATCGGGGACTTGGCAGGGCATCTAGGGAGCCAAGCCCCTGCTCCACTCAAACCGCCGGACGCGACGACGCCATGAGCAAACAGTGCTCACCAGGGCTGGTGTGAACCGTTCCGGGTTTGATCGAGGCTCCGGCCTGTCCCGAGTTGGCTGGGGTCGAGTTGCTTGGTTTCAGGCTACTGGCGGGGTGCGGAGTTCGTCTCCACTGGGCTGAGCATGCCCAGGGCGGAGTGTCTGCGCTGACGTTATGGAAGATTTCCAGGTACTCGAAGAGCGCGGTGGACAGCTCCAACCAGGTGCGCCAGTGTTTCCGATCGAGCAGTTCGATCTGGACTCGGGCCCAAAAGGATTCCATCATCGCATTGTCCACGCAGTCCCCGATCGAGCCCATCGAGGGCGGCAGGGAGGCCCCCGCGCGCTGGGTGAACGCCCAGGACCCGAACTGGGCGAGTTCAATCAGTCGTTGCAACACCGGGCTGTTGCAGCGAGCGTAGCTGTTCTTCGAAGACCTCGGCCGGCGTCCGCCAACCCAGGACTTTGCGGGGCCGGTTGTTGATCGCCATGGCGACGGCTTCGAGGTCCGTGAACGACCAGCGGGAGAGATCGGTGCCCTTCGGGAAGTACTGGCGCAGCAGCCCGTTCGTGTTCTCGTTCGTCGGTCGTTGCCAGGGCGAGTGCGGATCGGCGAAGAACACCTTCGTCCCGGTATCGAGAGCGAACTGAGCATGACCGGAGAGTTCCTTCCCACGGTCCCAGGTGAGGGTCTTACGTAGCTGCTCAGGCAAATTGCATCATCGACGTGGTGAGCGCCGCGTTCATCGCGATCGCGCCATAGCCCCCGAGCGAGGGGCCGTTCTGCACGGGCGGCTTCTCGCCCCAGCCCTCCAGACGGGGCAGGTGCGCCAGGAGCGTGGAGCGGCTGCTGCGCTCGACAAGCGTGCCGATCGCGGAGCGGCCCGTCCCGATGATCAAATCGCCTTCCCAGTGTCCGGGGACCGCGCGGTCCGTGGCCTCGGCGGGGCGTTCGCTGAGGACGACGTCCGCGGTGACATGCCCCTGCGGCTTGTTCTGCGACCGTGCACGGGGAGCCCGCAGCGCCCGGCCGGTGCGCAGGCACGTCACCAGTTCCCGCTTGAGCGCGCCACGGCCTTCGATGAACAGCGCCTGGTAGATCGCTTCGTGACTGATGCGCATGGACTCATCATCGGGGAAGTCGACACGGAGTCGGTGCGAAATCTGCTCCGGACTCCATGCCGTCGCCCAACGTCTGTCCTTTCGGTGCGGCTTGTTCAGC
This sequence comes from Streptomyces sp. NPDC048419, assembly GCF_043200415.1. Classification (NCBI taxonomy): domain Bacteria; kingdom Bacillati; phylum Actinomycetota; class Actinomycetes; order Kitasatosporales; family Streptomycetaceae; genus Streptomyces; species Streptomyces sp. NPDC048419. The sequence continues at coordinate 9,603 of NZ_JBICXT010000061.1, forward strand.
CCTTTCCATGCGGGCGTCTTGGGCCCGGTGACGGTCATGTTGTCGGGGCGACGGATGCTGCCGGCGAGCCGGTCCTCTACGTACTCACGCAACCGGTCGTTACCCAGGAGTCTCACGGTCTTCGGGCGCCTGGCCGCCTGCTGAGCCTTCCACTGGGCGACCGTCGCGCGGTATTCCTGCTTGCCGCCGCGCGTGGCGGCGTTGCGGCGCAGTTAGCGAGAGATTGTCCCGGGGTCTCGCCCCAGGGGGCGGGCGATCTCGCGCACGCCCTTGCTCATCGCCATGAGGCCTCGGCCAACGAGATCGGAGGCATGCCGCCAGCGTGACGAACCCACCTCGCACCCACCGGCCACGACACGCCGACCGCCAACGACGCCTCCACCGTCGTGACCCCCGTGGCGATCAGCCGCCAGAACTGGCGCTGCACGGCCCGAGACGGATCAGGCCGCCCCGGCGAACGCATCGCCGGCCGCAACGCACGGTCAGCGCGCCACTGCCGACGCCGCCCCTCCGGGACATCGCTGGTCTTCAAACTCCAGTCCGCCGTAGCCACGTCGCACACCTCCGAGATCAGGGTGTTGCGACGACCAGTTGAATCCACCCTGCGCGCCATGGTCGGAATGGAACACGGCGCCGTCCAGTCCGCCGCGGGTCGCAGCCGCCATCTGCAGCGCGTCGGCGACCAGGCTGGTGCGCATGTGGCCGGCCATGGACCAGCCGACAACCTTGCGGCTTCAGCAGTCCAGCACGGTCGCGAGATAGAGGAACTCCCCGTCTGCGAGCGGGAGATAGGTGATGTCGCCCATGTATTTCACACCGGGTGCAGTGGCGGTGAAGTCCCGCTGCAACAGGTCGGGAACCTGTGCGGCTGCCGGGTCCGGGACGGTGGTGCGGACGCGTCTGCGCAGACGGATGCCAGTGATGGAGAACGTCCGCATGATGCGGGCGACTCGCTTCTCGTTGATCCGCAGACCCTTCGCGTGGAGCTCGGCGGTCACGCGTGGGGATCCGCAGGCGCCGCCGGACTCGCCGTGGACCTCGCGGATCTGCTCGGCCAGGAGCCGGTCCTCGCGCTGCCGGGCCGCCCTCGCCTTCTGGCCGGCAAGCCACTTGTAGTAGCTGGACCGATTCAGGTCCAAGACCTCGCACAGCCGCTTCACGCCGTAGGCGTCCCGGTGGTCGGATACGAACTGGAAGCGACTCACCAGTTGGTCTCCCCGGCGAAAGAGTTGGCCGCCTTGCGCAGGATGTCCCGCTCGGTCGCCAACTTCCGCTCATTAGCCTCGAGTTCGGCCACCCGGGCCTCCAGTTGCCGGATCCGCTCGTCCGGACCGGCGGACGACGGTGTCTGCCCGGGGCGGGCCGCCGGCGTCGGGCCCGCAGAGGGGGTAGCGGCGGTGACACCGCGGCGTTCACGGTCCAGCAGCACCCACTCGCGCAGGGTGGCCCGGTTGATGCCCAGGTCTGCGGCGATGCTCTTGTATGTCGCCCCGGGCGTGGACTCGTACAGGGCCACGGCATCGGCCTTGAACTCGTCCGAGTAATCCTTCATCGCCATCGGCGGTCTTCTCGCTTCCTCCGGATCAAGCAGATCCAGTATCAGCGCGCCCACCACTCAGGGGGAGGCCCCCACGGATCATCCAGCCCACCCCCTCCCTGGTCAGCTCACACGAGCATACTTACCTTTGGTGTATGTCACCGCTGGGAGCCAAACCCTGATATCCGCACGGGCCGTCACGTCGCCTACACCCTGCACGCTCACTTGGTGTTCGTCACGAAGTACCGCAAAGGCATCTTCGATGACGCCATGCTCGAGCGGCGCGAAGAGATCATGCAACCACACAACCTCGCTGGGTAGAACGCCCTTTGACGGCATATCAGGCTGGAGCTTCGACCTCGAGCCTGCGCGTCTCCCGGGGGAGGTGGTCGTGCAGGTCTGCGATGAGGTCGCTTCGCAGTCCTGCCAAGCTGGGGTCGTTCCACCGATTGTGCCACTGGTGAGGGTCGTCGTGGACCTGGTAAAGCTCCCCCTCGGTGCCGTCGTATTGGATCGAGGTTGGGGTCAGGACGGCATCGCCCCACGTCTTCTCAAGGCCATTGGGCCGGCCTGCGGTGGACTTCCCGTATACGGTGCAAAGCCAGCCATCGCGGAAGATGGTGCGCATGTGCATGCCGTACCCGGGGAATTGACTGTCCCATTCGCACAGGACCCGCTCATGACGCCCCAGTCCGTCGGCAACGGGCAGGGGACTGCCTTGCATCCAGTCTGCTGCCGCGATGTCAGCGATGGCGCAGAACGTCGGGGCGAGGTCGAGCTGTCCTACGGGGTCGGTGACGACGGTCGGAATGACAGGGCTTGCCGTGGGGGCTGGACGCCATATGAGGGGAAGCCGCATTAGTGCATCCACATGGAAGGGGCCCTTATAGAGGAACCCATAGTCCCCTTGCATCTCACCATGATCTGTGGTGAAGATGACATCGGTTTCGTCGAGGAGCTCGCGTGCGGCCAGGTGATCCAGGATCCGGCCGCAAGCTTCGTCGATCAGTTCGTTCATAACGTGGACGCGTGCGTTGATGTCTTTGATCTGGTCATGCGTCAGCCGCCTTGGAACGAAGGCCATCGGTCCGCCCTCGGCGTTGGACCAGCTGCCGTCGTAGTACGCGAGCCAGTGAGCGGGCTTGTTCGCCAGGATCTTGCGGATCTTCTCGTCACTGCCTGGGTGCGCTGTTGGCAGGTCGAGGTCATGCCAGTCGATACGGGACATCTCCGACTGGGGCGGGTCCCACGGGTGGTGCGGATCCGGGAAGCTGACCCAGCAGAAGAACGGATGGGAGGCCGTCTGTGTTTGCAGCCATTCAACAGCCCGGTCCGCGATCCAGTCTGTGTGGTACAGGTCACGGGGGATGATGTTGTGCTTGGCCTCCGGTGCGCCAGTGTCGGCGCCGGGCTGTGCACCGAGGATGTCGGCGTAGGAACCAAGGTGTTCGGGATGTGTCCGGGCCAGCCACTCGCCATAGTGACCAATCCGGAAGTCGTTTAATGCGGCGGCGTGCGCTGCCTGGATGGCGTAGTCGAAGCCTCGCCACGAGCCGGTTGCGCCGGACGCTGCCCGCCGGGTCTCCGTGTAGCGGTAGTAGGGGTCGAAGGCTGGTTCGAAGTGGGCCTTGCCGATCAGCGCTGTGCGATAGCCGGCCTTGTCCCGCAAGTACGCCGCCACGGAGGGGGCGTCCTCGGGTAGCGGGACACCGTTGGCGACGACTCCGTGGGTGCGCACGTACTGGCCGGTAAGCATCGTGGACCGGGCTGGCATGCACACGGTGTTCTGATTGTAGGCGCGTTCGTACCGGTAGCCGGCTGCGGCCAGCCTGTCCAGGACCGGGGTGCGGGCAACGGTGTTGCCGTTGCAACCGAGCGCGTCGTAGCGCTGCTGGTCTGTGGTGATGAAGAGGATGTTCCGCATCGTCACTCCCTTCCGCTGCAGACAACATGACAGTCACGGCCAGTCCCTGGGCACGGTGCTCGGGCGCCGTTTGGTACGGCTGGGAGGTCACCGGTTTCCTCCGAAGGTGTTGTGGCCTTCGGGCCGAAGGGGAATCGGACACCTGCGAGGCAGGGCAGAGGCAGGCTGATTGCCGCTGGGGCGATGGGCCGTCCGCCGCGGGACGGGTACGCAGGCCCATCAGGATCGATATTATTCAACTGTCAGTCCTTTTAGGTCGGTTCGGGTTCATGAATGACCGCGCGGACCGTGGAGGGGTCCGGGCATGCCGCTGCATCTTCCGTGTGTGCCTGTCGTCCGCGGCCGGTAGGGCTCTTGAGGCCGAAAGGGACTGGTGCCGGTGAGTTTGGAATGAGTCGGTCGCGCAGCCGAAGGCGGTCTGCCAGTGCCGGCTACAACAAGCAGCGCAAGGTGCTGCCCGGCCTGCACTCCATCCGGCGCGGGTTCCGCCTCTCGTGCTCGGCGGTGGGGGCGAGGCCTGATGCTCGAGTCATGAGGTCACCTCGATGAAGGCCCCTATCACCTCGACGATGCGTTCGGCAGCGTCTTCCTGGAGGAAGTGACCGGCCCCTTCGATGGTCGTGCGTTGCGTCATGGGAAAGGCTGCGAGGAAGGGCTCGTCGCCGCCGCGGGTGATCGGGTCGCGGTCGCTGAAGGCGGTGAGAACCGGACGCCGGAAGCGGGAAAGGGCCTGCCAGGCCTGGCGCTGTTCGGCGGTTGCGGGATCATCTGGGGTCGTGGGAACCAAAGACGGCAGTGTCCGGGGGCCCGCCTGGTAGGTCTCGTCGGGGAACGGAGCGTTGTACGCAGCCTGCACCGCCGGGTCGATCGGCCGCTGTGTACCGAGGGCGACGACCGCTCCGGCGTCGAAGACCGGGGCCGTCGCGGCGAATGTCTGCCACTTCAGAAAGTCCCTCGAAAGCGCAGTCTCTCCTGTGGGCAGACCGGTGTTGGCGAGTACGACCCGCCGAAAGCGTTCGGGAGAGGCGGCGACCAGCCGCAGACCGATCATTCCGCCCCAGTCCTGGCCGAACAGTACGACATCATGCAGGTTCAGCCCGTCGAAGAGGGCGTGTGCCATCCACGCCACGTGACGCGCGAAGGTGTGGTCGGAGGGTAAGGCGGGCTTATCCGAGCGACCGAACCCGACGAGGTCCGGCGCAAGGACCCGGTGGCCGCGTTGTATCAGCCCACCGATGATGTGCCGATAGAGATACGACCACGTCGGCTCACCGTGAAGGAGCAGAACGGGGGCTCCGCGAGGCGGGCCCTCGTCCACATAGTGGACCCGCAGAGGGATGGAGCTGCCGTCCAACGCTGGAACATCGACGTAGCGGGGTCGGTATGGCCAGTCGGGCAGACCGGCGAAGCAGTGATCGGGCGTTCGGAGGATGCGCATCCGGGCCTCCAGGCCGAAGCGGGAATATAATTACACACTCTATGCAACTTGTTTGTAGGGTCAATCCCCCTGCGAGTGGAAGACACATGTCGAATCTCAGCAGCGCCGAGGCGCTGCCCGCGGATGGCCGATTGGCGCGCGGTCGTCAGACCCGGGTCCGCATCATCAGCGCTGTGCTGGAACTTGCCGAGGAAGGGGAGACTGTGCCGACGATCGCGAAGATCGCCGCTCATGCCGGCATCTCGCCTCGGCTGGTGCACCATCACTTCGAGGGAATCGACGAGATTGTCGACCGGGCCATCGAGCAGCGTCTGCGAGACATCGTCGAACGGCAAAGGGACCTACCCACAGGGGGCCCACAGCCGGTTCGTGTTGCCGCACTCGTCGCCGCCCGGGCAGAAACACTTGAGTGGATCACGCCGCTGCGACTGACGATCCTCCGGCTTGAGGAGCATTCGGTCAAGCTGCGTCAGAGCCGCACTGACGCTCTTGCCATCGCCCGGAAGCAGTTGGAGGCCTGTTTCGAGGCAGAGCTGTCAACGCTGCCCCCGGGACGGCGAAGCGCGCTGCTTGAAGCGTTGGATACCGCGACGTCCTGGGAGGCGTGGCATCATCTGCGTTTCACCCTCGAGCCACACAGGGCCCAGAGCATCATGATCATGGTGGTGGAGGCGCTACTCAAACACGAGCAGACCTGAACCAGTTCTCACACAGGCTGCCCCTCGGGGGCTTTCTGCTCCAACGCGCTGTGCCGGGACCGGATCCCTGGTTTTACCTGCGCTCGGCGAGGCATTTTGCGTCTCTGCCTGTCCGGTGGCGACGATCCGACCTCCTTCGAACGGGATGTTCATCGCTGCGTTGTGGTCCTGGTCGTGTTCGGTGACGCAGTTCTGGCACGTTCATGCGCGGATGTGGAGGGGCTTGGGCCCGCCCCGACTGTCTTGCCGGAACTGGGCGGCGCGACCAGGGTGTCCGCCGGGTGCTCTGCCATCGCGTCCACGGCCTGCTGCTGGGTGGGGTGAGCACTTCGGTGAACTGGGCACCGACCGGGGACAGCACCGGGGGGCGGCTCCGGCACCGCGGTCACCGTCTCCTCCTCGGCACGTTTGCGCAGGCAGTCGCGGTGCTGGTGGCAGGTCTTCTCCACCGCGGACAGGTTCTGCAACAAATGCCAGCGGTCGGCCACTTCGAGGGCGTGAGGGGCGGCTTGCTTGACTGCCTTCAATGGTGCAGTCGGGCATTCGAACTCTCTGAATGCCTGGCTCATGTCCTGTCTCTGCGGCTGACGTCGGCCGCGTAGGCAGCCCAGTCTCCAGCCGATGCCTTCTGCCACTGGATCGCGGACTTGATGTGGAGGCCCAGCATCTTCGCCAAGATCGCGGTCGGGACTACGTCATGGCTGTCGAGCCCAAGGAAGTCGCCCGCCCCGCCGGTGCCGAGCCGCATCTGCCGCCCTACCAGGGGCTGGGGCCGCCCACGCTGCCCCGCTACCGCGAACCGCCCCGCCCCCTGCATCAACTGATCGACCAGGAGACCCGTTTCGCGGACGTCACCTGGCGCCAGGGCAGCAAGGGGGCGATGACCTCACGCTTTGCGGTGCTCGAGGTGCGGCCCTCGGGCAAGCAAGCCACCCGCACCGCGCAGGAACGGGCGGGCGGACGCGGCCGATGGGACGGGGTGCTGCCACTGCGGACCCTGCTGGTCGAACAGCCCGAGGAAGCGTCCCAGCCGACCGGCTACTGATGACCAACCTGCCCGCCACCACCCCGATCGCCGACCTGGTGCGCTGGGCCAAGCTGCGCTGGCGCATCGAGCACGACTACCGCGAACCCAAACACGGCCTGGGCCTGGACCACTTCGAGGGCCGCACCTGGCGCGGCTAGCACCACCACGTCACCCTCGTCACCGCCGCCCAGGCCTTCCTCACCCTGCGGCGCTACGACCCAAAAGCCCGGACAGCAGCCTGACCCTCTACCAAGTCCTCGACACTCTGCAAGACCTGCTGCGCTGCTGGAGCGGCACCTGCACCAACTGCGGCCGCCCCCTCACCAGAACCAGAACATAACGAAGCACTACTAGTGTCCTGCGCCAGTAGTTGATCGTTAGTAGGTGTGTGACTTCTGCTGCTGGTGCGTCAGTTCCCCGTCGGGGCCCGAAGCTGGAACCGTT
>NZ_JBICXT010000062.1:0-16654 GCF_043200415.1 Streptomyces sp. NPDC048419
CACCGTCCGCACCCCCTACTACCACCATCACGAACAGCCCGAGCACTACCAGCAGTTCAACCGCGACCATGCCCGGCTGCGGACTCCCGGCGAGCGCGCCTTCGCACAGCTGAAGTCCTGGCGACTGTTACGGCGAGCCCGATGTTCAACCCGACGTATCGGCACCGCCGTCCAAGCCATCCACACCCTCTTGACCTGCGACTATTTAGGATGAAAGAGGTTCAGTCTGTACGGGACGCTTCGACTATGCGCAATTCCGATATCAACTCGGCTATTTCGTAACAGAGCTGACAGGACAATAGTTCGGCGGCTGATGAAATTGTCGACAGCGGAGACCGGTTGGTCGGTCAACATGTTGCCGCTGAGTAGCGAGCCCCGGAGTTGGGTTCTGGTTTCTGGACTCTATGTAAGCCCGGTGAATATCTAGAGGACCATGTGGCCGATCCGTGAATTCACTGCTCGAGTCGCCGAGATGGGAGTGGAGGTAATGCTTGGATCATTCCGACCGACCTGAGTGGGTGACTGGGCTTGCCGCCGCCTACTGAGTAGGTTAGGTAAGCCTAGGGTGACCGAATCTGACGACTCGCGAACGGCGTTTACCATTTGATAACGCTGTCATGGTCTGTACGGCCTGGTTCGTCTCGCCGCTGCGTGAACAAAAGGGGCGAATCGTAAAGCGTTCGAAGGTGTCCGCTGGCGCGTCCGGGGCGGCTGGCCCTCTGTAACAAAACCCCGGAGGGAAGGGTTTCCCGGTGGTCATCCGATGGTAGACCCCTTCTGGCGCTTGATCGAGAGTGACCTTAACGCCGCTGGTGGTGTTTACTGGACACTGGTCTGATCCTTGGTGGGTCCGGACCTTTCCGGGAGGTCTTGAGGGTGGTGCCTCAAGACCTCCCGTTTTTTGCTGCCTGTTTGCAAGCACGCCACCTGCCGCTCACCTGAGAAAAAACCTTTCGGCCGCCCGTATGTATAGCTCGAAAGGTGATCTGGGGATTCCTGGGGCATTACCATTCGCCGTGTTTAACGGTCATTTGAGCGCCCTTTGTAACAAACCCCTGATCGAGGGGGTTTCGCGTGCGATCTTGCTTCGTCGCAGGACCTTCGAAAACGCGACTGGCCCTTGGCTCGCACAGAGGGGTAGCGTTTACCCGCCCAACGTACTAACCGCCCTGCCCGGCCTCACCACCTGGGCAGCCGAACCTCCTGCAAAGGACGCCGGACCCACCAACCTGGGACCCCGCCCGTACAGCGGGGTCCCAGCGCAACAACCGAAGAGGGATCTGACTATGTGCACCGCCAACGACGACGGCGCCATCCGGCCGTCGGGCCGCGGACGCCGCGGCACTTCGTGCATGACGGGCCGTCACCCCCGTGCTCTAGAGGGCGCGTACGCCGGAGTGTGCTCCGCCGCCACCGCCGGGCGGGGGGTATGATGCCCCCCGCGCTCGACACCTCCCGGCCGACCGACCTGTCGGGCCATGAGGACAAGGCTGCGGGGAGCTTCTTGCAGCGGCTGCCGGTCGAAACCTGGGACGCGCTGCTGCAGTCTGGCCTGCGCGGCCGCACCTTCGCGCGGGACGAACTCCTGCCGCTGGAGGCGGAGGACAGCGACGTCTACATCATCTGGGATGGTGTCGTACGCCAGGACCGCGCCCCGCTCGGCACCGGCGCGGGCATGCCTACGATCACCCGGTTCCGTGGCGGCGGCCAGCTGGTGGGGGAGGCCAAGCTCATCACCCCCGACTCGGCCGTTCGCACCCGGTGCCTGACGAAGACCGTCACCGTTTCCTGCCACGCGCGGTACTTCAACGTCCTTATGCACCGGCTGCCCGAGGTCCAACTCGCCCTGCTGTGCAGCCTGGAGGACCGCAACCGCAGCGACGAACTCGTCTACACCCTGGCCACCCGGCCACCGCTCGAGCGCGTCAGCAGACTCCTGGCCCACCTCGCCGACACCGCCGGTCTCCCCGATCCCCGGACGGCCGCCTCCACCGTCATCTCCGGCCCGACTCAGAAGGACATCGCCGCCGCCTTGCAGATGGCCGTCTCCACCACGGAGACCGCCGTGCGTACCCTGCGCTACCACGGCGCCATCGAAGCCCGTTATCGGCAGTTCATCGTCCGCGACGTCGACGCGCTGCGCCACTTCGCCGCCGGGACCTGACATAGCCCCGCCGACCGGCCCATCAGGCTCACGCCGCGCCCCCGGCGAGGGGTGGCTGCACCCCTTGGGCGCACCCACAGCATCATGACCAGCACCACCACGCTGGCGTCCGGCACCAGTGCCTCGCCGGCCGCCATTCCGCCCTGATCATGGGTGCCCTCGCCACCCACACCCTCCTGCGCAACAAGCGGGTCTTCTTCCCGGATACAGAAGATCCGCCGCCGAGACGAGACAACACCGCGCTCGACACGGTGCACAGCCGGCTCACCGACCTCTACAAGGCCCAGTGCCGCCTTGCCTAAAAGCCCAGCCGTACCGCCGAACTTCGTGGCCAGCACTACCTTGTCACGGCGCTACCTTCAGCGCCCGGCCGAGCAGTTCCTCTTGGTGTAGGGGCCGTAGATCTCGGTGGTGTCGATGAGTGACGCCAGCTCGAGCGCCAGTGTACGGCCCTGATCGACTCGGCGTCGTCGGTGCCTGAGCCGGTGTAGCCGTGGGACATGCCCATCGCACCCAGACCGACCCCCGGCCAGCGCATCGGCGTCTACACCGCCGAACCCGGTACCCCCGACCACGACGCCAAGTTGCTGCTCGACATGCCCGCGCCTGTAGCTGGGAGCAAGGAGATCCCACACACTTCGCCCTGATTATTGTTCTCACGGACGGTGGCAGGCTCAGGCGATCAACGCGGCGGCTGTCGATAGTTCGGCAGTGGTCTAGCGCGGAACCCCGGGCGTTCACGCCCGGGAGGAGGCGCTTCTCTGGGCTGCTCTGACCCGCGTGTGTGCACGGGTCTGCCCTATTGACCTCAGTTGGGACGTTTCTGGTTCTCGATGTACTCCTTGATGACGGCGAGCGGGGCGCCCCCGCACGAGGCGGCGAAGTAGGACGGCGACCAGAAGTGCTCACCCCAGAGGTACTTGCGGATGTGGCCGGGGAACTCCTGCCGCAGGCGCCGGGCGGAGACACCCTTGAGGGAGCCGACGAATGGATCGCCTTCCCCCGCCGTTGCCTGCCCGAAGGCAGCATGGACGAGTTCTACCGCGCCCCCCAAAAAGCGCCCCCGCACTACCCAACACCACGGACACGACCGCCAGTTGATTTACAACACCACGACAAGGGGCACGACCACGGCCGGCGACGCGTCAGCAGGCCCGCGCCCCTTCTAAGCTTCGCTCACGTGCAAGCCAAGGGCCCGGTAAGGTCGGGGACGGCCTCCGAGGACGGCGGAGTATCCTCGGGGGCCGCTCCCGCCTGCCGCCTCATGCATCGACGTCAACCTGCCCGGGCACTCCATCGGATCAGCGTCACGGGGTCGGTTGCATGCGTTAATGTCGGGGTCCCCGAAGCTGACGCAGCGACCTCGGAGACGTATTGCCTGTAAGGTCGGAGTTACCCGCTATGGGTGCCCCCGGGCCCGCCGATGCCTTGGGGGCTTTTCTTGTGCCGTGATAGGGGCAGTGTTCGTCTGTCAGCCAGGTCCTCGACGCCTTCGACGTCGAAAGCGTCCATAGTGTCCGAGCAGCACCGACAGCCGCGGACGCCGTGAAGCTCGAGCTCGGAGCCAATGCAGTACCCGAGACCTCACGGCGACTGCCTGCTAACCGTTCCACGTCGCGGTCGATGCATTCGCCGTACTCCTCGCAAGCCTCGCAGCCGCTGCTGGGGGTAGGTTGAGGCCCCCGGCATCACGGACGTCCACGCTGCTATCTGGAGGGCGACGAGTTCGGCTTCCAGATGCGTGCCCTCTTAGGCGTAGCGCCGGTACTCATGCACCGACGGGGCGCCGAAGGCGACGCCGACGGTGACGTTGTTGGCGAGAGGCTCGTCCCGGTCGCCGATACGGAGGCCTGATCGACCAGTCGATAATGTTTGCGGCGGCACTGACCGACGGAGGGACCTCGGGGAGGACAGTGCGGGCACGTGTAGATGTAGTGCAAGCGATGGAGCTTGGCCCACACCCGAGCCTCGGACCACTCGGTGAATCGTCTGAACGCGGTCACCCCAGACGGGCCGAATCCGGAAGGGAGCTGGTTCCACGTGCAGCCTGACGTGGCCACGAACACGATGGCGGCCAAGACTTCGCGATCTCCATGGCTTCGATGCCGACCACCACCCTGCGGGTGGTCAGCGCCGGCGGCACACCCGCCGGAACAACTCCCACAGAACGTCCGGCACCAACCGCTCGACAAGCTCACTCGCCATACTGCCAACGTCCCGCAAGATCACGCCGAACGAAATGGCCTGTACGCCTTGTTCGGCTTGCCCTTGGTGAACAGCCAGGTGCGGAACAGCCCTTGCAGGTTCTTGCCCGACTTCCGCTCAGCGAGCACGGTGAACTGCGCGGTGGTGCCGTGCCCGTAGCGGTGCGCGGACGCCCAGGCGCGCAGGATCCGGAAGAACGCCCGGTCGCCGACAGCCTTTCGCAGCTCGTGCAAGACCATGGCGCCGCGGTTGTAGACGGGGGCGTCGAAGATGTGCTTGCCGCTGCCGGGATCGCCGGGCGGGAACTTCCACAGGTCATCGCTCGCCGGGCGGGCGTACAGTGCGTCGAATGCCTTCTGGGCGCTGAGTCCGCCGTGCTGTTCGGCGTAGAGCCACTCGGCGTAGGTGGCGAAACCCTCGTTGAGCCAGACGTTCTTCCAGCGGGTGAGCGAGACGGAGTCGCCGAACCACTGGTGCGCGCTCTCATGGACGAGGGTGGCGATGTCCGGCGCCGAGTCGTACACCGGCCGGCTCTGGGTCTCCAGTGCGTACCCGACGTCCGGTGCGTGGTCGACGACGGATCCGGCAGCGCGGTACGGGTATGGTCCGAACAGCTGGCTCTCCCACTCCAGCACCGATGGCAGCTTCTTCAGCACGGGCGCCGCCTTGGCCGCTTCGCGCGGGTCGACCGCGTTGTAGATTTTGACGCCGTCGCGGGTGGTGTACTGCTCGACCTGAAACCTGCCCACGGTGGCGGTGGCCAGGTAGGCGGCCATCGGCTCGGGCTGGTGCCAGCAGTAGGTGGTGCGGCCATGGGCCGTGTGCGCTCCGCGGAACAGGCCGTTGGCGATCGCGGTGCGCCCCTTGGGCACTGTGATGGTGAAGTCGTACGACGACTTGTCCGCCGGGTGATTGTTCGCCGGGAACCACGTCATCGCACCCTGTGGCTCTGCGGCCACGAATGCCCCGTCGTCTGTGGGGATCCAGCCGTCCGGCGAGCCGTCGGGGTCGGTGACCGGTCCGGGGGTTCCGCTGTAATCGACTTTGACGCGGAACTTATGGCCCTTGCGCAGGGCGGTGCGCGGGGTGACGACTAGTTCCTGGCCGTCGCGCCGGTGGGCGACCTGGACGTGGCCGAGAGCAACGCCGGTAACCTTCAGTCCCTTGAGGTCCAGGTCGAACCGGGTCAGCCGCTGGGTGGCGCGCGCGGTGAGTACGGCGGTGGCATCCAAGTGCCGGCTCTTGGGGTCGTAGCTCAGGGTCAAGTCGTAGTGCGTGACGTGGTAACCACCATTTCCGGCGAGCGGGAAGTAGGCGTCCCCGGCACCGGTCGCGCCGGGCGAGCCGGCCGTCGCAGGGTCCCCGGCCCCCAGCAGCGCCACAACGGCAACCGGGACGATCGCGGTCATGGCCCCGCGCCGCAATAAGGGGGCGCGCTGCGCGGGCCCGTTCCGAAGTGACGTCACACGCTCTCCTTATGCTCCGGGGCGATGGTGATCAAGGCCCCAAGAGTAGGCAGCGCCACGTTCAGGTCAAGGCATTCCGGAGAAGTGGCGAGAAGCCGATGGCGCCGCACCTGCGGCTGACCGCCTGCACGCGATGCATCCAGCCGGGGTGAACACGCCCCGGTCTCAATTCACGGCCGCCGACACGTCATCTGGTGCATGAGATCAAACAGCGAGGCTTTTCCAACCCCCGTGCGAGGTAGGCGGCTTGGGGTGACAGAACGATGAAGCTCCTGGTAGATGGGTTGTCGACCAAGATCAACCTTCTCCGCCAGGAGCTTCACGTGCTTGTCTACCCGTCCGGGTTGGACCTGTCCACCTCCGCCCTGCGTCTGGTGAGGCGGGAACTGGCTGCTCACCGCCGCCGGATTGGAACGCGCTGGAGGCGGTTGACCTGCGCCCGCCAGGCGCTCCTCGCCCTGGCCCACCTGCGATGCGGTCACACCTTCACGCAGCTCGCGGCAGGGTTTGGCGTTGGCCTGGCCACAGCGCACCGCTATGTCAGCGAGGTCGTCGAGGTCCTGGCCGTACTTGCGCCGAGCCTCCACGATGCGATGACCGTCGCGGCTACCAAGGCGTTCGTGATCCTGGACGGCACGCTGCTGCCGATCGACCGGATCGCCGCAGACCGGCCCTTCTACTCGGGCAAGCACAAGATGCACGGGATGAACGTGCAGGTCATCACCGATCCGTTCGGCAAGGTGATCTGGGCGTCGCCGGCACTCCCCGGCGCGGTCCACGACATCAAGGCCGCCCGCTCCCACGGCGTCATCGACGCCCTGACCGCGGCCGACGTTCCGTGCTGGGCGGACAAGGCCTACCAAGGACCCGACGGCACCGTGCGGGTGCCCTACCGCGGCCGCCGGGACAAACTGTCCGTCGGCCAGCAGGCGGTCAACCGCTCCCATGCCAAGATCCGAGCCCTCGACGAACAGGCCATGGCCACCCTTAAGTCCTGGCGGCTCCTGCGCAAACTCCGTTGCAGCACCAACCGCATCACCGACATCGTCAGGGCCGTCCTGGTCTTGCAACTCGTTACCTCAGCATGAGGCTCGGAAGGGCACAACACGGGTAAGGCCGATCTCAACCCATCAAGGCAGCGCACTGAGCATGGCGGACGTAACTGTCACCTACGATCCCCGCCGCTGGACCTGGAAGAAACACCTGGCCGACTTTGGCCTGGAGAGCGGCTTGGAGATCACGGTATGCCGCTTTCCGCCGGGCACGTCGAAATGGAACAAAATCGAGCACCGAATGTTCTGCCACATCACCGCGAACTGGCGCGGCCGACCACTGACCAGCCACCAGGTCGTCATCGAAACCATCGCCGCGACGACCACACGTACCGGGCTGACCATCGACGCTGAGCTGGACACCGGCAGCTACCGCCTGGGCACTACGGTGACCGCCGCCGAGTTCCAGGCCCTGCCGATCACACCGGACGCGTTCCACGGCGACTGGAACTACACCCTGGCGCCAGTCCCGCCCCGAACGCCACAGACGCCGGCGACCGCCCGGCGGACCGACCCCGGCCTGACCACGATGCTCAGCAATCCGGCCCTGACCGGCATGCCGCGGTCCGACTTCGAACGCCTGGTGGCAATCTCCGAGCCGTACTGGGACGCCCTGGTCGAAGCGGCTGTCGGCCGTAGGCTTTGTCCGCGTGGAGGCGCTGGGGCTTGAAGTAGCAGCCACGATCCGGGTCGTGTCTCGTTTGGTGACCCGCCACCATGGGCTTCAGGCCTTCGCTGTCGTGGGTGTTACCGGCAAAGACGCCGACGAGGAGGGGCAGGCCGTTCGCGTCCGACAGGATGTGCATCTTGGAACCCGGCTTGCACTGGTCCACGGGGCTCGGACCTGTGTGTTCGCCCCCTTTTTGGCCCTGACATGGGCCGTGTCGAGGACCACGCGGGTGACGTCGATGAGGCCGGCGTCGTCCAACCGGTGCAGGACGGCCTCGTGCAGGCGACCCCAGACGCCGGCCCTGGACCAGATCAGGAACCGGCGGTGGGCGGTGGACTTCGAAATGCCGAAGCAGGGAGGCAGTGCCCGCCAGGCGCAGCCGCTGACCAGCACGTAGATGATCGCCGCGAACAGCGTCTCATCAGGCGTATCCTGCGTCCCACCGCCCTGCGGCCGCACCATCGACGGAGGGATTAGCGGCTCCGCGATCTCCCACAGCCCGTCCGGAACAATCCAACTCCACGTACCCCGCCCCATGAACAGACCAACGACCGCCTCACCACATAGGACACGGTCTAAGGCCAATGCTGTTGCTTACGTGTCTGCGGGTTGGGGTCGTTGGATGCGGACTGCTCGGGTGCCGGTGCGGGTGGGCTGGGGCCAGGTGTGGTGTTCGGCCCGTTTGAGCCGGTAGTCGGACATCTTGCGTTTGACGACGCGGGGCTGGCTGCGCAGGCGTCTGTGCGGCAGGAGACGTTCGAGCAGGTCGTGTTGGAGCAGGACGAGTGCTCTGACCAGCAGATCAGGGGGAAAAGCTGCCCGGCGTGAGGGTCACGCTGCGCCGGGCGGAGCGCAGGGTTTCGGTGAAAGAGATCCGGTCGGGATCCAGGCCGCGGGTGGCGGCGGTTCTCACCATCAGCTCACGCAGCGCGTGGTGGACCAGCAGGTGCGCCCAGATCTGCTGCAGAACCCCGTCGGGGGTCTTGCTGCTGAGGACGACGCGGGCGCCACGTTGATGTGTCTTGAGCTCGGCGAAGACGGCTTCCGCCTCCCAGCGCTCCTGGTAGAGCGCGGCCAGTTGGCGGGCGGGACGGCGGCGGGCGTCGAGCAGGCTGGTCACCAGCCAGTAGTCCTCATCCGCGCTGCCGGTGCCGTTGAGCTGGTAGGCCACCACCCGCACCGTGACCGGATCGGCGTGCGCGGCATCGGTGCCAGCATGAATGTGAGAGATCCAGGATCCGTCCCGCAACTGCCGGTCCACGGGCAGGATGCGGTTGGCGGGCACCCGCCACAGCAGTTCGGCACCGGTAGCGGTGAAGGCCCGCCACAACGGCACGCCTAGGAACTCCCGATCGGCCAGGACGAGTTGGCCGGGCCCGCAGGAGCAGGGCAGGCGGCCTACCAGGGTGACTTCCCCGGTGCGGCAGCCGGCCAGCTCCGCGTCCAGCACGAGATGCGTGCCCACCTCGACCAGGCAGGCCATCCGCACCTGGGGAAAGCAGGACTTGTCGTGGCCGCGGGGGTTGCCGGGGCGGCCGAAAGCAGCCTCGTTGGCCACACTGTCGGCAACGTCCCAGCAGGTCCCGTCCACCGCCAGCAGCCGCAGCCCCCGCCAGAACGCCCCCGGGGTGGCCTCGGTGCCCATCGGTTTCGCAGTCGTGGCGAACAGCACCCGCAACGGCTCCGGACCCAGCCGCTGCCGGGCCCGAAACAGCGACGACTTCGCCGGGATGTGCCAGTCGCCGAGCAGCCCCAAGCCTCGCAGCCCCTCGACCAGGTGCCGCATCACGTCCAGATACGGTGCTGGCGAGAACAGGGCCAGCCCGAGTACGAAGTACACCACCAGCCGGGCCGGCAGCAGGCGTCTGCGTTGCTCCGCACGACCGCACGCAGCCACCACACGATCCACCAACCCGGGTGGATACACCCAGGTCAGCAGCCCTAAGCCCGATAACTCGCCGACGTCTGCAGACACCCGCACCACCCCCGGGAGCACTGCACAGCAGCGTACGCCCGTCAGCTATCGCAACGGCATTGGGTCTAAGGCAACTGGCAGAGGGCCCGACGACGCAGTTGCCGTGAAGCGAATGAGTGATCACGTGATCGCGCTGCCGTGTCCAGTGATGTTCGTAGCCGCACCGGTAGATCATCGCGGACACACAGGGAGGCCCCATTGCGCTCGATGACACTTGATGACACCTGGCTTGCCAGTACCGAGGTGACTCTGCAATCGGCGGAGCAGAACCGTCGCGGGTTGCCACCCATCCACGTGCGAGCTGTAACGATGCCGTCTGAAAGGATCTTCTATGAGCTGATCGGTGGTGAGGCGCCTAGCCCCAATGTGGGCAAGGCGTTGGAAACAGCACTGGTTGACCTCTTCGACCTGTCCGAGTACGCCACAGGCCGCTACCAGTACGCCGAGAGGGCGTACCTAGCCATCTCAGATCAGTTCGAGATCCCGATCTTTGGGAGCGGGCCGAAACGTTTTGAGAACCTTGGTGCGTTCTTGGCGGCGAACACGCCAGGTGGAGCTGCTGTTGTAGACTACGTGTTCCACACCGGCCCTCCTTCGATCCCCTTCCTGTGTGCGGTAGGTGGGGTTACTTTGGCCATGAATGTAGCGATCCCAGCAACACACGCTCTCGGAACCGGCCTTGAGCACCGCATCAAGAAGGCTCTGGAGGTTCTGTGACACAGGACGCTGAATGAGCCTCGTCATCTTCAGTATGGGCAGGTCAGGAGGGTGTGGACGGCTGCGACGGCCGTGTGGATGCGACTGTCTCTTCACCCTCAGGCTCCGACACTAGGAGTTTTTCTCCTCCAGTGTCGTTGAAGAGGTCGTCGTCAAGCTGCGGTGGCGAATTGGGCAGGGAAGGCATTCGGGTTCTCTTCGGTATCGCCGTACTCGGCAAGCACGTCCAGAAGGATCTTGTATTCAGCCGCGTCGTCGGTCATGTGAGAGTGCCCAGTTGAGGCAGCCTGCGCTCGTGCCCGATGAGCAGTTGGTCGCGACGCTGGTGGAGCGGGCCCGGTCGGAACGGTTGCGGCTGACCGAGCAGGGCGGGCTGCAGCAGCAGCTGACCCATTTACCCTCGAAGGTGAAATCACCGATCACCTCGATGGGCAGTCAGCGATGCGTCCATCACTGCAGGCAGTTTCTTGGCAGCCTTGGCGCTAGGAATGTACCTGCAGGTTGCATTCACATTTACAGCAGAAAGTTTCCCCACTCGTGCCCGCTCTTCCGGGTTTGCTTTGAGCGATGGGATCGGTCATCTCGGCGGTGCCGTAGGCGCCCTACTGCTTCCAGTCATGGTTTCGACACTTTCTTTTTTGCCGGTTTCGCCATTATCGGAACGACTGGTCTGCTGGCTGGTCTTCTCGCGGTCATGGGCCCGGCCACGACCAACCGAAGACTGGAGCATATTTCGCTATAGGGAGCGGCGTCCCACCAGCAGGAATGTGAAGGGCGTCTCGCACGTGCTTATTGAGCCTCTTCCGCCCTTGCGGCACGGGGTGAAAGAAGCTCACGAGTTGGGCCGCTGACTTGGGCGAACAGCCACGAGCGGCCTCGGCAGGCTCACGGCAGCCGTGACCCCCTGCGGACAAAGCTGCCATTAGTGGATTTTTTGTCATGAGTGGACTGTTGACCTACAAGATCGTGCTGTGCAGGGAATGCGTCACACCCCTCATCCGTCCTCACCAATGGCAGCCCGCCCTGTGGAACCGGTCACGGCGCCTGCCGCAGCAGGAGTTGCGGCAGGCGAGGGCCACGGCATCCGCTCGGTCACTAGCCCATGCGGCACTGCCCTTCGACAGCCGTCTGACCGTACGAACCCGGGCAGGGGGCGTCTCCCGAAGCAACTGGGCGGCCAGCGCGAGGGCCGTGCCATGAGGTGTGTCCAGTGCGAGGCCCGTGAGGGCGGTCAGGCGGGCAAGACGTTTGTCCACGGTGTTGGGATGGACGCCGAGTCTGGCTGCGGTGGCCCGGCGATCCAGCCGTAGTTCCAGATGCGCGCGCAAGGTGGCCAGCAGTTCCGGCCGCCCCGTCGCCGGGTCGAGCAGCGTGGCTATCCGATCGGCGCCGGGTCCCGGCCGCGAGAGATGGAACTCGAGCAGGACGTCGTCCAGCCGGTGCACTGCGTCGGCGGGCAGTCCGCGTGCCCGGGCGATCCGCACCACGTCGGTGGCGGTGCGGGCGGCCTCGGCCAGCCCGCCAGGACCGACCACTGCGACCGCCGCCACGTGCACCGCCGCCCCGAACCCCTCCGCGACCCGGCCCACCACAGCCGCGGGTGCATCGGCACGCCCCGGCACCACGGCATGACCGATCAGACCGCACCGCGGGCACGTCTCGTCGGCAGGGCCAGACAGGGCGGCCAGGACCTCGGCCCCGAACGTCCCGTGGAGCCCCGCGCGCAGGCCGCGCAAGCGGCGCCGCCAGCGCACCAGCCCGCCACCGTCATCCGGACGGTCCGCGCCGAAGGCCAGGACCAGAAGCGGCCCGTCCAGGACGAGCCCGCGCCGCCGGGCCTGCCCCGGATCACACCGGCCGTCGAGCAGATCACGAATCAGCTGGCTCTGCTCGGTCCGGCTGTCGGCGGCAAGCGCCCCGACCTCATCGAGATATCTCTGCGTCACCGCGGCTACGACCTCGCCCTGCGACTGCAGCAGCAGATCGACGAGTTCGGCCAGGGCGGCAGCGTCCTCGGGCCCCGCCTCTTCACGCATCACCTGCCACAGCCCGTAGACCCCGAGCGCGTATGTGCGCAGCAGCAGGTCGAGTGGGACGCCCTCCGCGGCGCGCTGCGCCGCCCTGTCGCGGAAGACCTGGAGGGCGTCCGAGGGCTGCGCCGGACACATCACGCTGCGCAGAAAGTGACGTACGCCGTGGCGCACGGTCGCCGCGACCTCCAGGTCCTTCACCTCGCCGGGCAGCTCCGCGTAGCCCGGCACACTCTCGAAGAACTCTCGGCTCAGCCGCCGGGCCAGCGCGTTCGCCCGTGGTGCGCATCGCGCGGCCAGCGCGCGAGCGGAATCGGAGACCACGCACCCTCCCGGCATGAAATGTGACACGTCACCCCATCGACGCGTCGGGATGTGACACCAGTCAGTGTCTTCGAAGGCTCGCCCCGTCGACACTCGTGTTTCGGACCGCGGCGAGGACGCGCGTCGAACTCCCTTCCGACCGCACGGGAAAGGCACGACAACTTGACTCCTCTTCCCCCCTCACGGCGGGCCTGCTCACGCCGCCGTAGAGACGGCATTTCGCCCTGAAGGCGAAATGCCGCCCCCTGCCCTGCTCCGCAGGAGCTTCGCTTCCTCCCCCGGCTGAAGCCGGAGGCAACCACGAAGGACAACGCTGATGAGCGGATCGATGGATCCCGGCCCGCGCCGCGCCGCCGAGGCGGGCGAGACCGCGGCGAGGAAGTACCTCGCCTATACCGACCGGGTCTGGCGGGGCAAGGACGATCTGACGGCACACCTCACCGGCGCATTCGCCGGGGACTGGCTGATCCGCCTGGGCGAAGCGGTCGGCTTCTACCCCGGCTTCGCCAACTCCGTCGCGTTCGACTCCGGTTCCGGCCTCGTCCTGGTCGATTCCGGGGACGCGCTCTCCGCCCAGGCACGGTACAGCGCCGTACGAGCCTTCTCCCCGGCCCCGGTCCGCGCGGTGGTCCTCACCCATGGGCACATCGACCATGTCGGCGGGGTCGACCCGTTCGACGCCGAGGAGAATCCACCGCAGGTGGTAGCTCACGAAGCGGTTGTGGCCCGGTTCGACCGTTACCGGCACACCGCGGGCTACAACTCATGGATCAACAGGCGTCAGTTCGGCGTCCCGTGGCTCGACTGGCCCACCGACTACCGCTACCCCGACACCACCTACCGCGACCGGCACATCCTGAAGTCCGGCCGACTCTCCTTCGAGCTGGTGCACGCCCGCGGCGAGACCGACGACCACACTTATGTGTGGGTGCCGGAGCTCAAAGTCCTGTGCACCGGCGACCTGTTCATCTGGCACTCGCCGAACGCGGGCAACCCGCAGAAGGTTCAGCGCTATCCAGAGGAATGGGCACGGGCCCTGCGCGACATGGCCGGTCTGGACGCCCAGATGCTTCTTCCCGGACACGGTGTGCCGATCCTCGGCGAGGAACGGATCCGGCAGGCTCTCACCGACACGGCCCGGCTGCTGGAGAGCCTCTGCGAGCAGACCCGGGCCCTGATGAACGAGGGCCACCGTCTCGACACGGTCGTGCGGCGGGTCCGGGTGCCCGAGGACCTGCTGGCCAGGCCCTACCTTCATCCCGGTTACGACGAGCCCGAGTTCGTCGTGCGCAACCTGTGGCGGCTTTGGGGCGGCTGGTACGACCTGAACCCGGCCCATCTCAAACCCGCGCCCGAGACCGAGCTCGCCGCGGAGTTCGCCAAGGCCGCCGGCGGCGCGCGAGCCCTCGCCGTCCGGGCTGTCCAACTCCTGGAACAGGGCCGTCTCAGGCTCGCGTGCCATCTGGCCGAGGCCGCGGCTCTCGCCGCGCCGGACGACGTCGAGGTGTGCCGGGTCCGCGCCCAGGTGTACGCGCACCGCGCGGAGGCCGAGGGCTCCACCATGGCCCGCGGCATCTTTTCCTGGGCTGCCGCGGAGTCAGCCGCCCGGGTGGAGGGCACCGACGTGAGCACCGAGCTGAGCCGCACCACCGCAGGAGCCCGGCGGGCGGCGGGTCTGGTCGGAGTGGGGCTGAAAGACACCTCAGGTGACATCGCGGGCCCGGTGAGGGCGGCCGACCCGCCCCCCGCCGCGCCCTCCGAGGCATCGGACCCTGGGGCTTGACGGACAAGCCGTGGGCCGGGTGGGGACGGCATACGGGCGTGAGGCAAAGGATGCAACTTAGGGCGACGACCGGCCCGCGCACCTCGTCCGCTCCCCCCAGGGTGCCGGCAGTCTGGATGCATTTGACATTACGATCTATGGCACCGCCCAGTAGCACCGGCACTGCGGCAAACACCTGCCGCTCGGCGCCACCGGCCGGATCCGACACGACGCTGCAGCACGACTCCCGCCCTCGCGGTCCAGGCCGTTTCGAAGCTGATCGGAAAATCAATGTTCGGGAGAGCAGGCGGCAGCATCCGGGCCGCGTGCGGACCGGATGACGGTGAGACGGGCCGGTCAGGCTGATGCCGGGGTGAGGGCGACTTGGTGGCCGAGGGCCTGGAGCTGGCGGACGAGATCGCGGGTCTTGCGGGCGGGGTCCAGGTGGCGGCGGTGCCAGTCGGCGCCGAGCTCCTGGTAGGAGGCGTCTGGGTCGTCGATCAGGTGCCAGGCGATGACGAGTATCGAGCGGGCGACGGCAACCACTGCTTTGGCGTGGCCGCGGCGTTTGACGATGCGGCGGTAGCGGGCGCCGAGGAAGGTGTCGGTGCGGGCGGCGGCGTTGGCGGCCTCGCCGAGGGCGCCCTTGAGCCAGGGGTTGCCCTGCCCGGCCGGACCCGTGCTGTTCTTCGCGCCGGACTGGATGGTGCGGGGGCACAACTTCGCCCATGAGACGAGGTGTTCGGGCGTGGGGAACCGGCCTTCTGAACGCGACGGCCCTCGATGGTGTCGTGCGGGATGCGCAGGCAGACCATCCCGGACGCCTTCGCGATGTCGATCGCCGCGACCCCGGCGACGGTGCCGTCGTCGTGGTCTTCTCTCGACTCCTCCATGACGTACCCCCCTTGTTGTGCTGGCGCAGGCAGGGGCTGCCCGGGAAGCCAAAGGGGTAACGGAGAAGCTGATCGGCGTGCTCAAGGCGACAGTGTGCGGCCCCCTCGGACGGCTCCCTCACCAGACTCCTATGCGGGCTCACAGCCCAAACATCAAGCGGCGTCGGCGGACAGCCCCTGCACCGATTTTCACGCCTGCGGGGCGTCACCGCAGGTGAACGGTCGACTCCTATAGATCGTCAAGCGGTCTGTGGGAGCGGTTTGGTGGGATGGGTCACCTGGGGTAGCTGCCGGTAGATCTCGCGGGCGACGAACCGTTTCAGGCAGCGGACGATGTCCTTCTTGACCATTCCTTCGGCGGTGCGTCGAGCGACGTAGTCCTGGGTGCGCTGGTCGTACTTCATGCGGACCAGCACGATGATGCGGAGAGCATTGTTGGCCGCGCGGTCGCCGCCTCTGTTGAGGCGGTGGCGGTTGGTGCGGCCCGAAGAGGCCGGGACCGGGGCGACCCCGCACAGGTGGGCGAAGGACGCTTTCGAGCGCAGATGGTCGGGATTGTCGCCCACGCTGGTCAGCAGCTGGCCGGCGGTCTCCGGGCCGACGCCGGGCAGGGCGACCATCCTGGGGGCGACCTGGGTGACCAGCGGTGCGATCTGCCTGTCTGCGTCCTTGATCTCCTCATGGAGAGCCAGGTAGCGGTGGGCGAGGCGGCGAAGTGCGATGCGGACCGAGTGGACAGGATCGTGCAGTTCGCCCGCGGGGCGGGATCGGGCCAGCATGTCGAGCAGTTCACGCGTGGACAAGCCACGCAGCTTCTCTCGCACCACGGACGGTGCGGTGATGATCAGCGTGCGGATCTGGTTGATGGTCTGGGTGCAGGCCTTGACCGCGCTCTTGCGGACCGCGCGAAGAGCCCGGAGCGCCTCCACGGCCCCGTCCCGGGACTTGGGTGTTCCTCCGGCCGGCCGGACAGGACGGCGGTCGCCGCCGCGTAGGCGTCGATGGGGTCGGACTTGCCGTTGTCCCGCCTGGCCTTGCGGTCCGGCCGGTTGACCTCGACCACCGTAATGCCGTTCGCGGTGAGGAACCGTGCAATCTCGGCGCCGTAGGCGCCGCTGCCCTCGCTCCCGACAGCGTCGATGACCGCGGCCTGGTGGAGATCGGTGTGCGTGTCGATCCCGCCGATGACGCCTATCTCTTCTGCTGCCGTGCTGTTGTGTGCTGCCCTTCCAACTCTCGCGTGCGGGAGGGCACGCGCCGGTCGGGCAGACGGACAAGACAGTGATGGGGCCTCTGGCCAGGCTCCTGACTTGTTCAATCGAGCCCAGGCGCACGGTTCGCGGTCGTAGCGTCCAGGGTGCTGGTCGGCATGGGCCCGCAGTGCTCCTTGCCGCCC
>NZ_JBICXT010000063.1:0-15092 GCF_043200415.1 Streptomyces sp. NPDC048419
GGAGCGGAAATCCCGCGCCAGGCACGGCCCGTTGAACGGGGAACCCACCCGAAGCCCCAGCCGGTGGTCACCGGCCAGCAGGCGGGAATCTCCGTCCTTTAGGGCGGAGAGGATGTCAATTGTCTTGCTTGGGAACCATGACCTCGGCGCCCGGCCGCAGCCCGGACACAATCTCGGTCATCCCGTTCCCGGTGAGCCCCGTCCGGACCCGCAGGGTCGTCTTCTTCGCATCGCGGCACTTCCCCTGCTTCTTCTCGCATTGCACCACCGTTACCGTCGGCCCTTCGGGGGTCTGCTTGATCGCCTTCGAGGGGACGGCCAGTACGCCGGAGTGTTTGTCGAGTGTGAGGATCAGGGTCGCCGCCATGCCCGGCCGGAAACTCGCGGGTGGGCTCGCCAGCGGGATGATCAGCGGATACTCCGTCTTGTTTTGGCCGCCGGCCGCAGGCGAGGGGGGACGGGACTCGGAGCGCTGCTGCGTATCGGCGTTCTTCGCATCACCCTCGGCCTCGGCCGTGGTGAGCACACGGGAGGGGGTGGTCTCGACCGCGGCCTTGGTGCTGTCGCCGGTGTCGGAGACCTTGACCTCGGCCGGCTGGCCGGGCGTAATCCTGCTGAGCAGCGAGTTGGGGACATGAGCCGTCACCGACAGGGTGTCGGAATGCATGGTCAGCACGGGGATGCGGCATGACGGGGTCGAGCCGACGGCCGTGTTCACGGAGTCGATGATGCCGTGAACAGGCGCCTTAATGGTCCCGCTGTCGAGCGTCCTTTGTGCTGCGTCCCGCTGCTTTTCCGCGTCTGTGACTCGCTTCATGGACCCGATCAGTTCTGTGTTTACGTCGAATCGGCTGAGGCCGCTGCCGGGAGCAGGTTGGTCGGATGTGCCCAGCGCTGTGGGCGTACCCGCGATTTCCTCGGCAGCTTTCTGGTCGGCGGCTAGCGCTGATCGGGCATCGGTCAGCGCCTTGTCTGCTTCCTCCAGGGCCCGCTTCGCCTGGTCCGAATTCGCCTCCGCCAGCACAGCGTCCTTCATTACATGCTGACCGGGAGTGGCGGACAGGGTAGAGACCGGCCCGATTGACGTGGCGGGATCGGCCTGCCCGGGGAACCACTCGCAGGGGTTGCCCAGCGCAGGCCCGTCTTCGCCCATGGACAGTGTTCTGCCGAAGAATAGGTAGTACTGGCCGCTGGGGGTCAGTGAGGCCGGCAAGGCCTGTGTCACAGACACATCTGTGGGTCTCACTGTGAAGAGCAGCCGGGAATGGTGCCCGATGCTCGT
The DNA here is from genome assembly GCF_043200415.1 of Streptomyces sp. NPDC048419. Taxonomy (NCBI): domain Bacteria; kingdom Bacillati; phylum Actinomycetota; class Actinomycetes; order Kitasatosporales; family Streptomycetaceae; genus Streptomyces; species Streptomyces sp. NPDC048419. Next base: position 1,283 of record NZ_JBICXT010000063.1, read on the forward strand.
CAGCAAGGCGGCGACCACACCCGCGGCGATGGCCAGCCCAAGGGCCGTCCACCTCACCCATGTCCGAGCCAGCAGCTCGGACATCTCGTGTACCGATCCTCTGAAGCTGATCACGTCCGGCTAGCGCTCCGGTGAGAATTGGATATGGCTTGACGGCATGGGAAACCCCCGGGCAGGACCAGGGCGTACGCCTGGAGTCCGTGTGGACCGGATTCAGCCGGGCCCCGCAGAGCACAGGTGCAGTGCCCGGTTGCCATCCGCCGAACACGACTGCTTACCCGTCGCTCTGGAAGGCGGACCGGCTGACGAGGGGCACACGGGTGCACGGAACGGCAGATACTCCTTTGCGATCGTTGTTGCAACCGGGCCCCACGCTAATACCCGAACGAGGCTTTTCAAATTATCTTCATCGAATGTCGCAGCACGGATTATGTGAAGATGCCAATCTTCTTGATGCATGCGGGTGAACGCCGCCCGGACGGGAGCCGGGAGGATCGTCACTCGGTCCGTACCCGTATCACTGGAAACGGCGAAGCATGCCACGGCGGATGCCAGGAGCTGGGCATCCGCCTCCCGTCACGGATTCTGACTGCAATGTGGTGCGTCACGTCGCGAGAAGTTTGGGCGTGGTGAGCGCATAGCACGGCCCATCGCGTGGGAATGGGCAGAGGACGTTCAGTCGGCGGCGGGCAAGGGCGAGGGCGGCCGGTGTCACGCTTACCCTCGGCGCGTTTGCGGTCGTAGCACTGAGGCGACTCATCGCAGTGCCGGATGGAGAACAAGGTGGCCGGTGCCCCCTCCGGAGTCGCGGGGCACCGGGGCCATGTCTCCGAAGGCGCCTGAAGAAGCACCGATCATGGTCATGCCGTCCGGGCATGTGATGACCTGAACGTTCCCGTGCCTCGTGTGCTTCTGCGAGTCGTAGGACTCGCCCCAGGCGGCTGCTCGGGCCTCTTCGCGTGGCGACGGGCGGGAATGTCGGCCTGGCCGGACGGTCCCGCCGGGCTCGCTGGCGGCGGTGCCGTTTCGGGCTCGGGAACTGCGGCAAATCAGGCACCCACGATGGGCGGCGGAGCCCCAACCCTCTTCGACAGCCCCTGCCACAAGTGTAAGGGTCACTGACCTGCATCGCGTCCGGGGCGCCATCGGTATGCCTTGGCGGTAGACCAGCGAACCGTCCCGGCAGACCGCCTCGACACCAGGGTGCGCTCGCAGCCAGGCAGACAGTGAGCTTCTTCAACCCGGCGCCCCAAGCGGAGGGGCAAAACCATCTGACCTGCACCAACCTGGCCGCCATATCACCCGATCGGTGGCCAACTCGAAGAAGCTCAGTGGCTCCGCATCGCGCCCGGCCCACAACTCGATCGGCAACCGAGTGTCGGCATCCACCGGCAGGGTTCCGTAGCCGTCTGCGTGCAGTGCGAGGCGACCATCACTCCTCCCGGTCCCGGGCGAGGCAAAACCATCCATGCCCGCCGGTGACAGCGCCGCCAAGGCGCACCCCTGGCCGAGTGAAGTTGATCTCATGGAGAGCGGCAGGCTCCGGCCGGTCGGACGGAGCCTGCCGCGGGAGTTCCAACGTCGGACATGGAGCTCTACATCGGTCAGTCGGGGGCGGCATCTGTGGCTCTGGCGGAGTCCGTAAGGGCGTCGAGTCGGGCGGCGAGGCCGGGGTGGGTGGTGGTCAGGTGGGGGCGGGTGGCACCCAGGGGGCGGATGAGGACGGCGGGGTCGTCGTCGGCGAGGGCCGCGTGGAGCTGCCTGAGCGGGGAACGCGCGGCGGCGGGGAGGTCGGTGAGGGCGGTGATCTGGCCGGCGATGCGGCGCAGGTCGGCGGCGTTGCGGCGGGCCCAGGCGGCGGTGGTGCGGTCGGCGGCGCGGCGTTCGCGGGTGGCCTGGACGCGTTGTTCGCCGGTGGTTCCTGCGGGGCCGGGCCGGCCCCGCAGGTAGCGGCGTTCGGCGGCTTGGCGGCTGGCGACACCGAGGGGGTCGGCGAGGTCGGCCCAGCTGGCGCCCGCGTGGCGGGCCGTTTCGATCAGGCCGGTTTCCCAGCCGGCGAGCTGTTCGCGCACCTGCCGCAGCAGCAGCAGGGAGGCCAGCGCCTGCGCAGGGCCGGCGTCGGGGACATCGGGAGAGCCGGGGGCTTCGTGCCGGGCGGCGCGCAGGGCGTCGTCTATGACGTGCAGGGCCGCCGCGGCGGCGAGAAACGATGCCGGGCTCTGAGCGCCAGCGCGGGAAGGGGTCGGCTGGTCGGCTGCTGTCACGGGCACCTCCTCGAGCTGTCATCGTTCCGATGATGCTCTTGTTTGTCATCCATTGGATGACATGTTACAACGGTTTCAGTGCAGCGCATTGGCAGCAACTGCCCGAACCTGCTGGAGGTGTTTCGCCATGTTGATGCGCACCGACCCCTTCCGTGAGCTTGACCGGATGGCCCAGCAGCTGATGGGCCCGGGCACCTGGTCGCGGCCGTCCGCGATGGCGATGGACGCCTATCGCGAGGGCGACGAGTTCGTGGTGGTCTTCGACCTTCCCGGCGTCAGCGCGGACGCGATCGACATCGACGTCGAACGCAACATGCTGACCGTCAGGGCCGAACGCCGGCCCGTGGCCAAGGGCCACGACGTGCAGATGGAACTCTCCGAGCGGCCGCTGGGTGTCTTCTCCCGCCAGATCGTGCTCGCGGACACGCTGGACACCGAGCGCATCCAGGCCGACTACGACGCCGGGGTGCTCACCCTGCGCATCCCGATCGCCGAGCGCGCCAAGCCCCGCAAGATCTCCATCGGCTCGGAATTTGACCGCAAGGAGATCTCCGGCTGAGCCGGACGATACGGACCGAACGGCGGCGGGGGACGGGCTCCTGATCTCCCCCTCACCCCGTCCTCCGCACCCGACCGGACGGACGAAGAAGGGTGGCGATGGACGTGACCCTGCGACAGGAAGCGTTCCTGGACCATGTGAGGGAACGCGGCAAGTACGACAGCCTGCCAGAAGCAGAACGCGCGGCCCGCGTGGTGCTCGCCCTGCTGGGCGCTCACCTGGTCGGCGAGGTACGCGCCGAGCTGGCGGCGGGCCTGCCGGACGAGTTCGCTCTGGTCCTCCTCAACCCGCTGCAAAGCAGAGAGCCCCTGCCACCGGAGCGGTTCCTGCGCGCGACCGCCGCCTGGATCGAAGGGGCCACCGAGCAGACCGCCGCCTGGGACGTCAGCGCCGTCCTCAGCACGGTCGCCGACGCGGCCGGCGACGACCTGCTGGGCCAGATCCTGCTCCAGCTCCCCGCCGGCTACGACCTCCTCTTCGGCCACCCCCAGCCCGCCTGACCCACACACACCGGCACCCGCACAGGCACCACGACCTTCGGCGACAGAGAGGACAACGACCACAGTGACGAGCGGCGTGCACCCTGGCCCTCGCAGGACTCGGACGCCAGCTGACGGGCGACGAACGCGTCGAACTCGTCGCCTCCCCTTCGACGCCGCAACGATCCTCACCGCACAGATCCCCGACGCATCCTGCCAACCACGGTGCGATGACGCCCGGGGGCACGCCGGAAACCGCGGACGGCATGTCCCAACGGCGGACGGCATGTCCCAACGGAAGATCGACTGGATCATCGAGGCCATGCGCCACGAGCGTTACCGCTTCAAGCCGGTCCGACACGTCCACATCCCGAAGAAGAACGGGACGACACGTCCACTGGGACTGCCGACCTGGTCGGACAAGCTCGTCGGCGAGGTGGGCCGCCTGTTATTGGAGACGTATTACGAGCCGACGTTCTCCGACCGCGCGCATGGATTGCGTCCGCGACGACTGTCCATCCTCGGCGAGAGGATCCATGACCAGCGGTTTCTGCGGCTGATGCGTGGCTTCCGCAACGAGCCCCAACGAGCACTCCCCGTCATGGGCATCCCCAACGATCCGGATACCTACGGAACTTAATCAAGCCCGGACGATATAGTAGGTGTGGATTGTAAATGCGTCGTAGAAAAAAGTCCGTTTCCCGTCATACTGGGGATCTGAAACCAGAACTCTCTGTCGAAGATTTGAGGTCTGGTATCCTATGATGACCCTCCAATGGTTGCTATCGGCAGCCATGATCAGATGGCCGGCGTCGATTGCCTCACGTACCACTTCGAATGCGGGCTTCCCATAAGCATGCGTCACCCTCACTGTGGTGCCTGAGAACTCGGGGGATCCCGAATTTACCATTAGAGCGGTGTACGCATCCCGAATCCAGGCTTGGTCAGAAGCCTGCATCCACGAGTGCACCACAGTAGTCGGAGCATGGGACCCGAACCTACGATTGACCGAGTTGTAGGCTGCGCGATATCCGTGGGGGCCGTTCACCCAGTCCTCCGGATCTGCCTGGGGAGACATCGCGTAGGCGTGTGCACGCTCAAACTGGGTTGTCCGGCTCCCCAGTGAGTTTGCTGCAATCGCTGCTGCTGCCGCATAACATAGCTCGCCCATCTGGCGTACGGCGGCATCGGCATTCCACCCCGGGCTTGGCACCTCCGGGTTCCAGTGCTCTACATCTTTGGACTCCGTCAATCCTTCCTCGTCGTGGATCGTGTACTGATCCCCCGAGAGATCCACCCCACACGTCGGGCATTTCGATCCTGGTAGGCACCCATTTGTGACCGTGTCGTTGTGAAACAAACGCCCTTCGGGGCAGCGCTTGACGTTTCCGCCCTCAAAATCTTCTCGCGTGAACGCGAGTCCACAAGCAATGCAGTCGGAAGAAGCCTCAGTGATTCCGTCACCCTCTGTGTCGTCGAGGTCTACGCTGAGGTTCGTTCGCTTTCCTTCAGGGAGAGTTTGGTCATCGACTTGTTGGACGGTCGGTGCTTCAATGGTGTCGAGGTGCGGTGCCGTGGGCGTTTCACCGACGGCACGCTGCTCTTTGTCCTCCAGCGGAAGCAATGTTGGTCGGTCGCCATTGTCGAGCACTAGCTGGCCTTCAATGACTCGCACGTTATCTGCTGTGGCATAACCCTCATCACGTCGGTATAGGCCAGCGTGTCCAGAGGTAAGCGTAGCGCTGGAGAAACCGGTGATCCCGGAAATATAAAGAGTACTCCACCTTCCGTCAACGCGAACGGGATAATTGGCGCCTTGGTGGGTGAACCAGACGGGCGTATGACTGCCATCGGCCTGTACGAGGGAGCCATCGGTCCCCTCTGTGTCGGCGTCCACGGTCTCGACGGGCCCGGTGTATGGCTCCGCGGTCTTATCCTCAACAGGTGCATTCGTCAGCGTGACAGCAGCCTGTGCCAGGGGTCCTGTTGCGTCGAGGACTTCGGTCTCGGTCCCCACAGGCTCACTACTGTCTGGTGGTGGCGTTTCCTCGCCAGGAGGTGAATTCGTCCCCAGATGAGGCCGACTACCTCCTTTTATTGTGAGCTCCCCATCGACCATGGTGACGTCTTCAACCGTCGCAACATTTTGGCCATGTCGTAGGGCGGCCACGCGGTGCTCCCCTCCAGGCCAGAAACCATCGACTCCCACGATATAGAGTGTGTGATAGTTCTCTTCTACACGAACACGGTACTTGCTGCCTTGGTAGGTGTACGTGACGTACGTGTAGTGCCTGTCGTCCTCCTGTACGAGAAACCACGCGTCGCCGACTTTCCTCGCCTCGAGAGCGGGCTCCTCTGGAGGAATTGCTTTGACTTCTGCCGCGACTGGTAGTGACGTTTCCGACGTGATCGTCCGAAGAATTTCTACTGGCGGTGGGGCATGCTCCGCCACATAGGCCTCGACAATACTGCGAATAGTTGGCTGGTGCTCCGTAGGACCGCGTGGGCTGGTGTTCGAGGGCCCGGGAGCAGGGGCGGTTCCGGGGGCGGGAGCGGAGGTGGCGTCTGGTTCTTGAGGCGATGTCGGAGTGGACATGGGAAGACCTTCTTTCATGGGTTACCCATGAGGCGCCCTGTTGGAGTGAAGAATGCAACGCCGGGCGCAAAGCCGACACAAGGAAGCACTATGCGGCTAGCATTTGATTTTACTCATATGGAAGCCGATCGTCACCTGGGCGCAATGCCTATGCCGTTACTTTATGGGTTTACGGGTGGGGGGTGGATGCGGACTGCTCGGCTGCCGGTGTGGGTGGCTGCTGGGGCGTGGCGCAGCCGACGGGACGCGTCCGGTCGGCGTTGGACAACGCCGCCGCGGAGTCGTTCCACTCGGTCCTCAAGGTCGAGTGCATCCACCGGCACACCGTCGCCGCCCGCACTGGGGGCCGGCTGAAGACCGCCACGTGGACCGCGGGCCTCTGCAACACGAGCGGACGTCACAGCGAACTCGGCGGGAAGCCGCCCGCCGAGTTCGAACGGATCCCCCTGGAAGCGCGGGTGCGGGCCGATCGAGTGGGCCAGGCTGCATAACCAACGTCTCTGCGCAACCAGGGGTTTGACAGTGATCTCTCGAAGGGCGGGTGTCAGCGCTGCCCCGCCAGTACGGCTATGTGTCAGTTGTTTCGAGCAGGAGGTGAATGGCCGCCTCCATTGCGTCGCGTGCGGCACCAGGGTCGAGACCTGTCATGTGACGCCAGTGGTACCACGCCCCCCACGTGGTGGCGGCGTGCAGGGTGTCGACGAGCTGGGTCTTGCGTGGTTCAGGCACGGGATCGAGCTCGGCGGCGAAGATCTCGGTGAGGTTGCGGCGTGCCAGGGCCAGCACGTCATGCGTGGCCGCCTGGATCTGTTCCGACTCGGGATTGATGCGCATGACCGCGAGTCGGGCAGGAGTGATCCATTCCAGGATCCGGGAGCGCTGCTCTCCGAGGGCCGCAACCCGCTCCTCGCGGGAGCCGCTCTGCGGCAGAGGTCTGATCTGTCGTCTCAGCTGTTCCATCCGCCGGGCGACGGCCGCGTCCACCAGCTGGGGCATGTGGTCGAAGTGATGGAAGACCAGGCGCCGGGACACCCCGGCCCGTTTGGCGACCTTCTCTGCCGGCAGATGTGACTCACCCTCGTCGAGCAGGGACAGCACCGCATCGGCGATCTTCACTCGTGTCAGCCGGCCGCGTTCTACGCGTCCATCCTGGCCTGCTGCTTCATCGGTCACGGCAACCTCGACAAATGGGTGACACGCTCACTGACTGTAGTACACCCCTGCCCGTCTGGGGCCGTGTCAGCAAGCAAAGCATGCACGGCGAGTGCAAGAGGTCTATGCAGGTCCGGCGCGGCATGCCCGGCTTCCCGCACGGGCTCGTGCATCCGCACGGTCCGGTCTGCGATCCCGCGGCACATCGGCAATCATGTGACTATGGGTGTGGAAGTGTCCTTGAAGCCGAAAGATCTCGAGGTCGAACCCGGCGAGTCCGTCGAGTGCACTCTCGTCCTGCACAACACAGGTGCAGTAGTCGATCAGTTCGCAGTGGAAATTATCGGTGATACGGCCAAGTGGGGAGAGGCCGAACCGAACATCGTCAATCTTTTCCCCGACGGCGAGACATCCATCACGCTCAAATTCAGCCCTCTCAGTTCCTCTGACGTCAAAGCGGGTAAGGTTCCTTTTGCGGTTCGGATTCGATCCAGGGAGGACCCCGAGGGATCCGTGATCGAAGAAGGCTCGGTCACGGTCGCAGAATACAAGAAAATTGAAGCAGAATTCGTCCCGCACGTGACGAGTGGATCCTTCAGGACACGCCACCGGCTGGCGGTCGACAACCTTGGCAATGCTGATCTGTCCGTGAGTGTGAAAATAACGGATAAAAATGATGCACTGATCTTCAAGCTCCGCCAATATGCGGTGCATTTGTCGTCGGGGACCACCGTTCTCCTCCCCGTGCGCGTCATACCCAAGAAGCGATTCCTGAAGGGCCGGGAAAGAACACGCCCATTCCAGGCGAAGCTCGCTGCCGCCGGCATGAAGCCGGTGACAGCTGACGCCGCAATGGTGCAGAGGCCCCTGATACCAAAATGGCTCTTTGCGGGGCTCATGAGCCTGCTCGCCCTCCTCGCGGCTCTTTTGATACTTTCTGCCACTGTCTTCAAGCAAACGCTCCAGTCGGACGAAGGTACTGCGCCGAGTGTCCAGCCCACTCCCACTCAGAACACCGCCCCACCGCCAGGCGAGAGTCCCTCCGCCTCCGCCTCCGCCTCCGGCAGCCCTTCCACGCCCCCGCAGGTTATTCAGGCGAACGCCGCTGCCGGACAAAGCGGGACGTTCCAGCAATTCACCTACACGGTCCCCAATGGACAGCAGTTCACTCTGACTGACATCACCCTGACCGGCCCTTCGGGAAGCAGCGGAACGGCCGAGGTGCGTCATGGGAGCGACACCCTGGACTCGCAGTCCCTGGACAGCTTGCCGCAGACCCAGCACCTGGACCCGTCGTTGCAGCTTGCGGGCGGCGACCAGATTGTTCTTGCTGTCGACTGCCACAACCCCACGGACCCGTGCACTCCTTCTGCCGTCCTGTCCGGGAGCCTTTCCTGACCGCTGCAGCCCAGATTTCATACCGATCCGGCGAAGGACCAGGCAGGGGCGGCCCGCCGTGAGGTTGTGTCCCGCGACGCGACGTGCTGTAGGGGATCAAGCGTTGCGCGTTCCGGTTCGCGGCGCATGGGGGCTTCTGCGGAGACAGCAGCCTGCGAAGCATTCCCGGTAGGGCGAGTTGGACACCGGAACGGGCTCTGCTGACCCCGACTGCAGCGGGTCCGTACGCGCAGGGCCTGTCGCACAGCCTCAGGACGGACTGTTCGCAGACGCGCTCCAGCCGGATTGATCAATGTGCTGGTCACGGCCGTGTGGCGTGGTCGGTGGGTGTGTCACCGCACCGAGGCTCCCGTTGGGGACGGATGACCTTGCCGGTCCGCCGCTGTACCGCTGTGCCGGGCGGTGGCCGTACCGCGCACCGCCGCTGAGATGCACGACGGCCCTGAGAGGCCGAAGCTGGGGTAACGGCCATGGGGGGCGCCGGTGGAATGCAGGCCGGCCCCGGGTGTCTGCCGTCCGGAGCACGGCCGGCGCGTCCGCCGGGTGCGCCGGAACGGCAGGGGCGTCGGTGCGCGGGGCGGCCGCGGCTCCGGCGGAATGCCTGGAGAGAAATGCCTTGAGAAGGGGCGGCAAACCATGTCAAATCCCTCCGGCGACGGGAGGGCCACGGACCCGACATTCCCGGGAAGGCTGGCCGGCATCCTGACGCGGTTCGTCGAGGACAACCCGATATCCGATCGCGTACGCCGGACCCTGCGGGCCCTGCTCGACAGCCTCGACAGCACCGAGGCACCGGACGGCGTGATACCGGAGGGCGAACGCAAGAGCATGCCCGCGCCGGGAGAAGAACTAAGCGAAGGACTGGGCGAGGACCTGTGGGGGATGATCAGCCGGTACACCACCCTGCGGGAGTGGGCGGTGATGTTCCAGGTGAGCACCCAGACGCGGGTCCAGGCGAGGGCGGGGTTGCGCGGGGCACTAACCGCCCAGGTACTGGCGGGCATGTCATGGCCCGACATCCTGATCGTAGCCAGGAGCAACCTCGCCGACCCGGAGGCCCTGGCCACCGTCTGCGAGAGAGGCATCGGGTTCCGCGGACGCACGCTGCAGTCCTACGCCAGAGTGGTGCGCACCCAGGAGCAGCTGGCGGCGGCCCTGGCCGATCCCAGCATCAATGCCACCGGCTCGACGATCAACCTGCGCGGGAACGGCGTGTTCACCGTGAGCGCGACCCCGCTGCCGGACCGGGACGGTCCGGTGCACGCGCTGGACAGCACGCGCGTGACCGTGACCGGCGGATGCGTCCACGTGCACGGCCAGGCCACGGTGGCAGCCCTGACCGGTGGGGAGGTCTACGCCTTCGACGACGTCCCCGTCGAGCGCGCCGAGGTGCCGGCGGGATCCCGCGGGATCGTCAACCTCTACGACCGGGCCGGCGTGATGGTGCCCTTCCCGTCGCCCGGCGTCGAGGTCGCCGTGAACGACGCCACCGTCTCGGTCGACGCCCTGGACGGCGACATCGAGATGCGCGCACCCACGGCGGTGCTGGTCCAACCCTGGGGAACGGGACACGCCTACTACCACACGCGCGCACAAACCACCCCCTGGCAGCCATCCGGGCTCGCCGCCCAGGCCCCGGAACGCCTCGTCGGGCCCTCCCACGAACCCACCACCCCCGCCCCCCAAGCCGCCGAGAGACTCCTCATCCAGGCCCTGAGCCGCAACGACCGGCAACTGTCGAACCTGGCGTGCAACGTGTGCCTGAACGACTTCCTTCCACCCGCACCGGGCGACCGGCTCCTCCTGGCCGCCTGCGGCCAGCACTTCTACCACCCCGGCTGCCTGGCCCGCTTTCCCCACACCTGGCAGCCAACAACCCACAACTACCTGCTGGAATGCCCGCAATGCCACCAGCCCGCCGAACCCCTCACCGACCTCACCGCCGCCGCAGGACTGCACGAACCGGCCAAGACCACCCCGCCCCCCGCCGTCCTACGCAACCTCCTCGATACAGACGCCCAAGGCGCCACCCCCGAACCCGACGAAACCCTCCACGACTTCAACGAACCCCCGACGCCCGACCGGGGCGTCTCTTGACCTTGTCGGCGTGATGTCGTGGCTGACAAGCGGTAGTTGGCGCGGCAGGCCGGTCGCAAGAGGTATCAACAAGGAGGCGGGCCGCCTGCGGGGCGAGGGGCGTTTCGCGAGCACATCCGGATGCAGGCGACCGAGTTACTCACCCTTGAACACGGCAGTGCCGCGGTCGCCAAGCAGTTACGTGTCAGTGTCGGGGCTGTTCAGCGTTGGCACCAGGCGTGGGAATACGGCGGAAGGCCGGTCTGGGAGTCGAAGGGGCCGGCGTCCAGGCCGAAGCTGAACGAGCCCTTGGCAGACGCAGTTTCACCCGGACCGACCATCGCGACCTGCTGACCACCGCCAACCAACAGCCCGACGCGCCGATCGTGCTCGTAGGGGACAACTTGAACGTGCACAGGGACAGACGGCTGAGGGAGTTTCATCGACACTCACGACTGGCCACTCGGCGGGCACCAGCGGCACACCACGGGCGGTACAGACTGCCGAGGTAGCCTCCGACGGTGTGTTGAAAGAAGAGAGCAAGCAGCTCAGGGCTCGACTCAGGGAGCTGGAACCGAACGGGAGATCCTGCGGAGGGCCGCGAAGTATTTCGCCGGCGAGACCAACTGGTGAGCCGTTTCCAGTTCGTTGATGATCATCGCGGCGCGTTCGGCGTCAAGCGGCTGTGCCGGGTCCTGGAGGTCTCCCGGTCCGGGTTCTACCGGTGGCTGAAGGCCGCCCCGGCCCGCCGGGCGCGAGCTCGGGAGGACGCCCGCCTCGCGAGGCGGATCCGGGAGATGCACAAGGAGTCCGACGGCACCTACGGCATCGCGCGCATCACGGCCACTGAAGGCCGCCGGGATCGAGGTCAACCACAAGCGCGTCGAGCGTGTAATGCGCCGCATCGGCGTCCAGGGCGTGCATCTGCGCAAGAAGGTCCGCACCACGATCCCCGAGCCGGAAGCGGCGGTGGTGCCGGACCTGCTGCGGCGGGACTTCACCACGAGCGAGCCGAACACCAAGTACGTGGGCGACATCACCTGAGACCTCCGAGGATGCCCCGGCCTTCGGGCCGGGGATGAATCGGACTCCTGCGGAGCAGGGCAGGGAACGGGGTTTCGCCCTCAGGGCGAAAGACCGCCCACACGGTCGGGTAAGCTGACTGCCGTGCGTTGCGAGAACCAAGCGCGTACGCCGTGCTGATCGAGAGCCAAGACGGCACATGCACCTCCAAGCTTTGCGGTACGAACCCGGGCTGGTTTCAACCCGGCTGGTGTTGATCGTGGAAGACCTGTCGGGTCGCTGACCCGCAGGCGGCGTGAGCTAGGAATCCCCCTGCTTCAGCTGGGGGAGGATTCAATTATCTGCCCGTCGGAGACGGCCAATTCTTCTATCGGGCAACGGTGTTGGACCTGCGTTCCAGGCGGCTCGCGGGCTGGTCCATTGCCGACCACATGCGCACCGAGCTGGTCACCGACGCGCTCGAAGCCGCCGCTCATACCCGGGGCGGCAGCCTCGACGGGGCGATCTTCCACAGCGACAACGGGCGCAATACGCGTCGAAGGAATTCGCCAAGGTGTGCAGCCGGCTCGGCGGATCCGCTCGCGCGGAGCGGTCGGCACCAGCGCGGACAATGGTGTTTGCTGCCCGGGCGTGCGCGGTCGACCGGGCTGCGCCCGCTTTTGGGTCCCTACGGGCAGCCCGCACGTGCGAGGAATCGATCACCGCTCGCGACCAGTCCAGCTGGTTCTTCGACCGCAGCTTCTCCAGCAGCACCGCGTGCAGCCTGTCCCACTGCTGCGGTCGTGGCCCACACCGCCGCCGCCACGCGGAACTGACAGATAAGCTGGCAGGGCGCCGAAGGAGGACACGATGACGACCGCATGGGACGCGCTGCCGCCCTGGATGCTGCCGCCTCGGCCGAGTGGATGGGAGGCCGATGATCTCGACAATGCACCCGACCTTCCCCGACACACCGAGCTGATCGATGGAGCGCTCATCTTTATGATGTCCCCGCAGCGGTCCTGGCACGCTCGAGTTGTCACCCGGCTGACGACCGCACTGGACCATCAGGCCGCTGAGGGATTCGTCATCGACCGGGAAATGACAGTCAAGCTGAACGAGAAGAACCGCCCCGAGCCTGACGTCCTTGCTGTCACGGTCCCCTACGATCCGGACCGTACGCGTTACTTTCCCGATCAGGTCGCCCTCACCATCGAAGTCGTCTCGGTTGAGTCCGCCGACCGGGACCGGTCGCTGAAGCCGTTCAAGTACGCGCAGGCGGGTATCCCACACTACTGGCGTATCGAGGAGGAAAACGGCCTCCCCGTCATCCACGCATACGAGTTGGATGACACCACCCGCGCCTACGTCGCCACTGGTATTTACCGCGAGCGCATCAAGATCGCGGTCCCTTTTGACATCGACATCGACCTGCCCCGTCTCATCCGCTGAACCGCGAGCGGCACCCCAGGGAACGAGCAGGCTGGCGTACTCCACGTCCAACGCCGGTCAAGATCGATACCGAGTGGTCTGCTGTTTCGCCTGGTCAGGATTATTGGTGTGGGGCGGTCTCGGGCGGTGTGGAACAAGCTTGAGGGAGCGGGTTGGCTCCGAGAGTCCGGTATAGGGCCGATGTCTCTACGCGTGGCGTGACAGGTCGGCCACCAAGAGATCGAGGGTGGCCTCCTCGTGGAGCGCGACGCCGAGGGCAGTCATGGCAGGGACGAGATCCGGGTCCCAGTCCGCGCTGACCGGCTGGCCGTCGAGGGCCAGTTGAGGGGTGCCCTCGGGCCTGGCTGCGAGCGGCCAGGTGCTCGTAGTCCGCGGTGCCCATGCGCCACGGCAAGGCTTCGTAGCGGCGGATGACCCGGTTGGCCAGAGCGATCCCCGGCCAGTCGAAGTCGCCGTGGTACGCGAAGCCCAAGCCATGACCAGCACGATTGGGACGTCGGGTGGACAACCCGACTGCGTGGAAGATCTGCAACTCTCAGCCGGGCCCGAACCAACAGATCACCGATTATCCGGTGGTCTTTGACGTGGTGAAAGCCTCGGAGACGTGGGGGGGGGGGGGCGGGGGGGGGGGGGGGGGCCCCCCCCCCCGCCCCCCGCGGGGGGGGGGGGGGGGGGGGGGGGCGGGGGCGGGGGGGGGGGGGGGGGGGGGGGGGGGGGGGGGGGGGGGGGCCGGGGTGGGGGGAGGGCGGTCCGGTCGCCTGTAGAGGGGGCACGGTCCGGTGCCGGGTAAGGAGAGGGCGGCCCGGCCGCCGGAAGGGGTGGAGCGGGCGGT
>NZ_JBICXT010000064.1:0-14532 GCF_043200415.1 Streptomyces sp. NPDC048419
GTGCCCTATGGCCCGGTACTGCGCTCCCGGCAGCCCTTTCTGGTCCGGGAAGGCCTGGTGGACGGTGCCGATGGGCGAGAGGAACTGGTGGTCATTCGCGCCGAACAGGCCTGAGCTTCTGCGCCGCGCCCCCGATTCCGGCGGGCCGGCGCTGACTACGACGACGCGTGGCCCGGGCGCGCAGGCGGCCGCGTAGCGGTTGCACGCCGAGCGCGTGGAGGCGGCCTTGAATGAGCAGGTCGTATGGGGCAATGCGGTCGGCGACCTGCTGTCCGCCACTCCACCTCACCTCCTGAGAGGCCGCCCCCCGACGCCTTTGACGCGCCGTCAGCTGGGCGGATAAGGCTGACCGGCGAGCTGGCGGGCCAGGTGCACGGCGTTGGCGGCAAGCGTGTGGGTCGTCTCTCGCACGGCGTCCGGGGTTTCATCCAGGTCCTGGTAGTCAGTGCCGTGCTGGGCCTCGCCGACCCAGTACGTGACGGCACCCGGCGCAAGGGAGAAGCCGATGTCGTTGAGCGCCTGAAAGACCTCGGCGCTCACGTGGTGCGCACCGTCCTCGTTGCCTACGACGGCCACCGCGGCGACCTTGTGGTAGGTGAGCAGGCGTCCCTCGTCGTCCGACTCGGACAGCTCAGCGTCCAGACGTTCGAGGACCCGCTGGCAGATGCTGGAGGGGTGGCCCAGCCAGATCGGTGTGGCGATCAGGAGGATGTCCGCCTGCAACACCTTCTCGCGCAACCCGGGCCACTGATCACCGTTGCCCATGTCCACGTCCACACCGGGCTGAATATCGAAATCCGCTACCCGCACCACTTCGCCCTCCGCACCGAGCTTGCTGAACTCCGCCATCACCTGTTCGGCGAGCAACTGGCTGCTCGAAGGCGTGGGTGAGGCATTCAGTGAGCAGACGAGCGACAGCGCGCGCATGGACGGCATGCTCCTTCAGGTCCGATCCCAAGCCGGGGCACGGCCGAGGGTTGCGGTGGGGTCATTTGCGGATCGACGGATACGGCGCTTCCTGCCGGGTGGGGCATGCCGGCGGTCGGGTGAGCGGCGCATCCCCCGGTGGACGGCAGGCTCAGGTTTCAGCGGCCCAGAGCCTTGCGCAGCTGCTCCTTGTTCATTGCGGAGCGGCCCTCGACGCCCTTCTTCTTCGCCTCTTCGTAAAGCTGATCCTTCGTGGGCCCCTGCGCGCCGCTGTGCGAGCGCTCGCCGCCCCGCTGGGAGGCGGACTTCTTGTCACGCGTGGAGGTCTTGCTGGACGTCTTCGCCTCACCCGACCTGGCCCGCTCCTTGTTGACCGTTCGCGAGGCGATCTCCTTCGCTCGCCCACTGGACGCGCCACGCTTCTCGGCGCCCTCCTTGACGTGCTCGTACTGGCGCTCCCGCTTGGCACTGGAACCTGCTGGCATGACACCTCTCCTTTCCTCACGACGGCGGTGGGCCAATCGCCCACCCTGCATGTCGACTTCCCCTCACGACCCAGGCCATACCGACCGCGCCCATACGCCGGCCCATGAACTTCAGCCCTGCGTGTACGGCAGCGTCAGGTATTCGAGGCCAGCGTCCGTCACGCCTGACTCCCTAAGGCTGCGGCGCCCCATCTCCCGACCGCCACCGAAGCGCGCAAACGAGGGAACGCGGACTTGGCACACGCGGGACCAGAAGGGTGGTCGTCGCCGCCCATCTCTCACCGCAGCGGGGAGAGGGGCGGCGGGTCACGAGGCGGGTCAGTTCATCGAGGCCGGTGAATGTCGGCCAGGGCTGCAGTGCCCAAGACCGTGCCATGCAGGTAGTAGGCCGTCAGCCTCCCGGGACAAGAACTCCGCCCGCGTGATGCTGGTCCGGGCTGGTCTGCACCCCGGCTAGTGCTGATCGTGCAAGACCTGTGCACCCGCCGGGCCGCAGGCAACGTGAGCTAGGAATCCACCCAGTTCACGGGGTGGAGGCGTCAAAACGGCTGTTGCAGGTACCTCCACGGTCTGCGCTGATGTCGTCACGAACCCGAACCTACCTGCGAGTACCGGCAGTTGAACGCTATCGATCTTGGTGGGCTCGCCTACTCCGTCCTGCGGCGGACGGCCCGGCGCCCTGGAGGCGATCGGCCCACCTCTGCCCTGCTCCGCAGGAGTCCCGTGACATGTGAGGCAGGCGCGCTGCTCCTACGGCCGGCAAACCGCAGTTTTCCACCGTGCCCATCCGGAAACTCGGGCCCCCACCGGGCAGTAGGGGAAGGAACGGGCCCCAATGAACGATCCTTACGCTGTTGCGAAGCTGGTGCTGGAAGCCGCCGAAGCCGAAGACAGCAAGGCATCCCGGCCCGGGAGGCTCTGCCGCGCGCTGATGGGCACGCCGGTGGACTCTGCCTCCACGACGCCGTGAACTTATCCGCGCCCCCTTCCAAAAAGGTCCGGGGATCGGGCCTCGGTGGAGTGCTGCCGGGCCGGTATTGTTCAGGCAGCTGTGAAGTGCTTCTTGAGCGCCTTGAAAAGCTGCTCGCGGGTCATCTTCGACCGGCCGGCGATCCCGGCCTCTGAGGCTCGTCGGTAGAGGTCGTTCTTGGACAGGGACGACAGGTCGCGGTCTGTCTGCTGCTTGCGGCTCTTTGCGTCCGGCTTCCGCGATCGGCGGGAGTCCAGCTGGTGGACTTCGCCGCCCTGCTTGCCGCCTTGACGGGGACGAGAGCTGGACTTCCTGGAGCGGGCGCCTTCCACGCTCTTTTCGAGGGCGGACATGAGGTCGAGGACGTTGGTGGCGTCCGGCGGGCCGGACTCGCTGACGACGTCCTCGCCGCGCCGCTTGGCGTCGACCAGTTCCTTGACGCGCTCTTCGAAGGTGTCCTGGTAATCCTCGGGATTCCAGTCGATGGTCAGGGCCTCGACGAGTTCCTGCGCGGTTTTGACCTCCTTGCCGGTCGCCCTCGTGCGCCGAGTGGGCAGCTGGTCCGCCACGTCGGAGGGGTCACGGACCTCGTCGGCCCAGTGCATGGTGTGCAGGACCAGCACGTCGGACTGGGCACGCAGCGCGGTCAGATACTGCTTGCTGTGCATGGTGAAGGTGGCGATGCCCACCTTGTCCGCACGCTCCAGGGCGGCCCGCAGCAGCTCGTACACCTTGCGATTGTCCTTGCCGCGAGGGGCGACGTAGTAGGTGCGGTCGAAGTACACCGGCTCGATCTCGGCGAGGTCGACGAAGCCGGCCATCTCGATCACCTTTGACTTCCCCGGCGCCACCTCGTCGAGCTCCGCCGGTTCCACGACGACGTAGTCGCCGCCTCCGAGGTCGTAGCCCTTGACGATGTCGCGGGTCTCGACCTCCCGTCCGGTGCGCTCGTTGACCCGCTTGTTGCGGATCCGGTCGGAGGTGCCACGCTGCAGCTGGTGGAAGTGGATCGTGTGGTCCTCGGTCGCCGTGAACAGGGCCACCGGCACCGTGACCAGTCCCAGCGTCACGACTCCGCTCCAGACGGGTCGTGCCATCACCTATCGCCTCGCTCTCTGCTTCCCTGTGCGTGTGCGTCCCTGTCCGTTCAGGCGGGTGACCTGGTCGGCGGCGGTCTCGGCGCGGCGGCGGGCCTCCCGTACGCGCCGGTCTGCGTCGCGGGCCTGCTCGCGCGCCTTGCGTGCGGTCGCCTCGGCCTGGTGCTGCTCCTTCTCGACGCGGCTCAGTTCCTCGGCCAGCTCGCCGACGCGCTGTTCAAGCGTCTCGGCCCGTTCTCGCGCCTCGTCCGCCTGCTCGTCCGCTTCCCCGGCCTCCTTCTGGCGTGCCTTGAGCTCCCGCTCGGTGTCCTCGGCTTTGCGTCGGGCCTGTTCGAGCCGTCGGCGGCGTTCCTCGTCGGCCTTGTCGTTGTCGTTTTCGTCGTCGCGTCGCGCGGTCCGGCTTTCCTGCCGCTTTCCCGCCGTCTTCGCGGGCCGCTGGCGGGTACCCTCCGCCGCCGTCGGGAACCCCGTGACCTGGCCGAAGGCCTTGACCAGGCGCCCGGTGGCCCATTCCTCGGCGGCGTCGGGGTCGGCGAGCACGGCGTGCAGGATGGTCTCGACCTCGCGCTGGGCGCTCTCGCCGATCGGGTGTCCGGCCCGTTCCGCCAGCTGCCGCGCCTGCCGGGACAGCGCGTCGATCACGACGTGCTGCTGCCGGCTGAGGTCGCGCAGCTGCGCCCCGTCCAGGTCGCGGTGCGCCTGGCGCAGCCCTTCGCCGAGCCGCAGCAGCGCCTCGGTCTCCTCGGGCTGCTCACGGACCAGCAGGTTGCTCGCCCAGGCCGCCAGACCGGGCCGGCGCAGCTTGCCGATCTGACCGGCGAGCGCGCGGTCGCCGGCCCTGCGGGCCTCGGCCGCCCGCGCGTCACGGGCGGAGGTGAAGTCCTCCGGCCGCAGTCCGTACAGCTCGTCCGCGACAGTGTCCAGGTCCACCGCGTCCCTCCATGCTGTTCCCGGACAGGGCCAGCCACCGGTCGGTAACGATACGAACATACATCAGCCCAGGTCACGACCCGCTTGGCGCGGTGCGTTCCTAGCCTAGGCCCGGCCTAGGCCTGCCCGACGCGGACGTGATCGTCCGCGTCACCATCACCGGTGCCGTCCATCACGTGACGGAAGCGGATTCGACCCCGGTCGTCGAGCCCCAAGCCCTCATGGGTGCAGGCCCCGCTCAAAAACTTGATCAGACAGCGGATCCGCGCAGGACAGCAAGCGCGTCGCACCGGAGCCCATGGACGGAGTGAACCTAAAAAGTGTCCGATTCGCACTATAGTTATATGAATAGTCAGAAAGACCGTGGCGTGAAGCGCCGGTGGTGATCTATGAAGGCGTCGAAAGCTGCTGCCGCATTCGGGATCACCGTCAGCCTCGGCCTCGCGGCCTGTGCCCAGCACGCTGGCCCGCCCCCGGCCTCGCCCCCGGCCACAATTGGATTGCCGCCCCCACCACCCAGCACGCCGCCGCCTCCACCGCCCAGCACCGCGGCAGCGCCTTCGACGCCGTCGGCGCCGACCGCAGCTCCCAGCAGCAGTCCGGCGGATCCTGCCTCTGTCGTCCGCAGCTTCTACGCCGCGATCAACAGCCACGACTATCAGGCCGCATGGGACCTGGGGGGAAGCCACCTTGGCCGGCCCTACGCCGACTTCGCAGCAGGCTTCGCTGACACTGCCACCGATGTGCTCAGCATCGACAACGTGGACGGAAACACGGTCGCCGTCCATCTCCACGCCGTGCACACCGATGGAACTACCGCCGACTACGCAGGTTCGTATCTCGTCGAGAACGGGACCATCACAAACGGCTCGCTGCACGTTGTAGCCACGAGTGCACAGCCTCACACTCCGGTGCCCAGCACACCAGGCGGTGGCCCGCTTGGAGCCCTCAATCCGGCGGTAACTCAGTCCACGATCCACTCGACCATCTGTGTGCCGGGCTGGACGGCGACGATTCGGCCGCCCGTCAACGTCACCGAGCAGCTGAAGAGGCAGCAGCTCGCGGCGTCCAGTGCGGCGGACAAGGACCCCTCGCACTACGAGGAAGACCACATCATCCCGCTGGAGTTGGGCGGAGCACCCTCCGACCCGGCGAATCTGCGCCCCGTGCCGCTCCCCCAAGCGCAGACGGACGACCGGTTGGAGAACTCCCTGCATCGTGCCGTGTGCGACGGCAGCATGACCCTCACGTCCGCCCAAACCCAGATCACGCAGGAGAAGGCCGCGGAGACACAACCCTGATCGACTCGGCCTCGCTGCCGGAGCCTGCGAGCCGCAAGCAGCACCGGCGAAACGGCCCATCCGTCCAGCGGGTGAACGGCGGCCCCGTGGCAGCGGCCTGCGTGAACAGGTGCAGATCGGCGGGGGCTGCCCTGGTCACGGTCAGCTCCCACCCGCAGGCCGATCGGGTAGCGGTATACCTCACCCTGACGGAACGGCCTGGCCATCCCCTCCTGCGTCACGTTACCTCCGTACGTTTGCAACGCTGTTGAGACTGACGATCAGGTAGGCCGAGAGGCAATCGGGGTCACGGGTAAGACCGCGGCCTCTGGTTTCAGGGATCGACGAACTCTCGGCGGGCCAGACGCCGCGCGATGACCGGTCCGGAGAGGCCAGCAACGTCTCCCCCGCTGGTGGCGCCAGCGCTCGACCGGCGACGGCGCCGTCGCCGCCTTCACCGTCCAACTCCGGGCCTTGCTGACGTTGTCGGCGTGATGTCGCGGCTGACAAGCGGCAGTTGGCGCGGTAGACCGCTCGAATGAAGTATCCGCAAGGAGGCGGGCCGACTGCGGAGCGACGGGTATTCGCGAGCACCTCCGGACGCAGGCGGCCGAGTTGTCCGCCCTTGGGCACGCCAGCGCCGCGGTCGCCAAGCAGTTACGTGTCAGGGCCCGGTCGGTCCAGCGATGGCATCAAGCACGGGAACACGGCGAAACGTCAGTCTTCGAGTCGAAGTGGCCGGCGTCCAGGCTCAAGCGGGTCGAGTTGATGCGGGGATGGCTGGACGGTGTCACGGTGTCGGTGACGCCACTGCGCCGTTTGCTGACGCCTGGTCACTCAACGAGGTCAGACCGGTGTCGATGAGCTTCGCTGCGCGGCGGACGTCGGCGGTCACTGCCTCGTGAATCTGTGTCGCGGTGCGGGCGCCGTCCAGATGTTTCCCAAGGCTTTGGAACTGGATGGACCACAGTCCGACCAGGGCTGTTGCTGCGATCTGCGATTCCGGGTCGTCGGGGCTGCCGTGGGTGCGTCGGGCCAGCGCTTCGGCTGCGGCGGTGACGAGCCGGTCGGTCATGTCACGGTGGTAGGCCCTTAGTGAGGGCGTGGACCTGGCCAGTGCGCCGAAGCGCCTGATCATGGCGGCGGCCTGACGAGAGTCGTCTTGCACGGCGATCCATGAGGTCATGGCTCGCAGCTCATCGGAGAGGATCCGCAGCGTCGCTTCGACCGCGGAGCAGTCCGTGTCGGCCAGGTCGGCGCCCAGGGCGGCCATTGTCGTCTCACCTTGGTCCAGGATCAGTGATTCCTTGGTGGGGAAGTAATTGAAGACCGTCTTCTCCGAGACTCCGCATGCCTGGGCGATCTCCGATACGCGGACGGCGTCGAACCCGCGCTCCAGGAACATCTCGGTCGCGGCATCGGACAGGCGTTGCCGCAACAAGCGCTTCTTCTGCTCCCGCAGCCCTTCGGCCTCGGGCGCCGCGATCCGCGGACGCCACGCCGTCCAGTCCACCGTGCTCATGACCACAGATTAGTACAGCGGCCCAAAATTTACTGCTACTGTAAATTTTCAGTGACTGTATATTCTGTCCTCTGCTCGAACGCGTCTGGGAGCCCCATGAGCGCCATCCACATCGTCCACGACTACCCGCACTCCCCCACCAAGGTCTGGCACGCCGTCACCGACCCCCAGCTCATACCGCTGTGGACAGCGACCGGGGCCGGAGCGCGCCCACAAGGATTCACCACCACCGTCGGCTCCCAGTTCCAGTTCATCGCCAAGCCCAAGCCCGGCTGGAGCGGCATCGTCGACTGCGTCGTACTGCAGGTGGAAATGCCCCGACTGCTGCGCTACTCGTGGACCGACCATGGCGGCAGCGACACCACCGAGGTCGCCTACCGCATCGAACCTCACGGCACAGGAACGCGCTTCACCTACGACCACACGGGCTTCAGGGGTGCAGGCGGGATCCTGATGACCCAGATCCTGGGTCACGTCCGGCGGAAGATGCTGCGCGTCGGCCTGTCCGCCGTGCTGAACGATCTGGACCAGGACGGCAAACTCCACCCCGAAAGCACTCTCAAGCCGAAGACCTGACTCTCCGAAGCCCACCCGATACGAGCGCACAGCTTCACTCGCCGCCCTCGGCGGTACCCATCGCGCGCAGACACGGCTGTCAGTGCGGCGGACGTTCGAGAGCCAGAACGGAGGGACGGCGCGGAGACGGTTTCCGGGTAATGGTCCCGGCGCGATGGCCACCAGCTCGGCCATGTCCCGCGCGCTCTGACTCAGTCAAGGCCTGCAGCAGTGGCGCGGGGTGGCCCGCGTTGACCAGCTCCAGTTCACCGGTGGCCACGTTCAGGTGCATCAGCTGCGCTGTGACGAAGTGGTCGTCGCCGGACTGCCGGGAGATGGCCCGGTCCATGAACGCGTACTTCTCGGCCAGGCTGACGAACACGCGTCGGGCATGGCGGTAGGCGCCGATGGCGATGGTCGCCATCGCGGCGGCGTCCAGGTCGTGGCCCATCGCGTCGATCACGGCCAGGTGCAGGATGTTGTCGTTGAGGGCGTAGTCGAAGCTGTCTCCGGCCACGCGGTAAGCGGGCTCCAGGACGCCTGCCACCTGAGCCTGGGGCACGGTCATCGTCAGCGGCGGCAGCAGGCCCCACTGGATCTCCGCGGACACACTCATCGGCTCCCGGCGCCGGGCCAGGAAGAACTGGTCGGTGTAGGCGTTCTTGGTGACCAGCATGTCGGCGACCAGGCCGGCGAGTCGGCGCAGCAGGCGCCGGTCGTCGTCGACGACGACGCTGTCCAGCGTCAGCGCTATGACACCCACCTGGTCGCTGCCGTCCAGCAGGGGCAGATTCAGCCGCACCCCGCCCGGCGGCCTGTGCCACCTCGACGACGTCCGCACGCTGGAAGGCGCGGCCCGCCGGGGAGGCGGCCATCAGCTCGGGCTGGCCCACGTGCAGCTTCCTCCCCGGAAGCGGCACCAGCGGCTCCTGAGCGTAGTCCTGGAGCAGGATGGACAGGTCACGGCCGCCGAACCTGGCCACCTCCTCCGCGATCAGCGGGGCGATCAACTGCGGAGGCAACAGGCGCCCCCGATCCAACAGCACGCCGAGCAGACGCTCACCGAAGCCCTCCGACCGGTCCACGATTCCCTCACCCATGGCCCGGTACGCCACCGCTTCCCTGCCGCCCGGCGGTCACTGCCAGGGCGCAACGTGACCGAGTGCCGCCGCGGAGCGGCTCATTACGCCATGCGCGGCACGTCGGCCCGCGCTGTCCGCGCTGTCCCGCTCGCACAATTCCACGTCCGGGGGAACGCCTACCGCCGACGGGTCCCCGGTTTGTTTGCTTCCCGCTCGCAGGTGAGTCAAGGACCGATCGGCACCACCAACAGGGTCGACCGGCCCCTTGAGACAGGTCCCTTTGCCGGGGCATGGTGAGCCAACGCACAACGCCTTGACGCCAGCGAGTTCCCGTCTTCACTGGCCGGCCAAGAGGCCGGTGCGGCCGGGAGTCGTACGCCGACACGGATCACGGATCCGCCGGCTTCCGGAAGCGTCCCTGCGCCTGCCGATGGGGGAAGCAAGGCTGCAGGGACGTTTCGCCGTCCGCGACCTGCCGTACCGGACCCTATCGGCATGCAGGAAGGTCCGCGCGGCACCGTGGCGCGGCTCGCAACCGCCCCTCCCGCCGGCACCAGCGCAGCAGCCCTCGCCTCCCAGGTGCCGAAAGAACGACTCCGCCGGGGGGGGGATCCCGCGACACCGGGAGGCCTTGCGCAATGTCGCACACCACGCCCGGGTCGCCCCTGCCCCAACCGGGTGCGGGAGGGGGTCAATTGCCGCATCGCCGCATCGCCGCATCGCCGCATCGACAGGTCATCCGTCGGCAGTCAGCCGATGATGCGGGGGCACAAAGCCCCTGCACGATTAGCCGAACCGGCCGCGTCAAGGGGAGAGCTCAGCCGATCGGGCTGCCGGCCCGGCACATGGCCATCGGTACTACCGCGGGCCTACGGTCATCGCCTGCGTTGCCGGACGGTCCCATCGATGGGGGCCTTGCCCCTCCCCGCAGCGTCACTGACCGGGGCCGAGGATCCTCGCGCACCCGCCCGCACACCAGGGGCTGACGCCCCGCAGATCGCGCCAACCGTCCTACACGGCTGCCTGGTTGGCTACTGGCCGAGGTCCAGGTGGTGAACCGCCGACCTCGAGTTGCCGTCGTGCGCGTAGCTCAGACACCCGGCGTCCGCGGCCGGCTCAGAGGCCGGGCCTCGGCCGTCGCGCGTCGGCCGAGGCCCGGAGGCGGGAGAGAGGTCAGCAGCGCTTGGCCGTGGTGGCCTGGCCCGCCACCGGGTCGCCGGGGGCGCGCAGCGTGCCGATCGCCGCGGTGCACTCCTTCACCGTTCCGGCGGGCAGGGACCAGAACTCCTGGCTGTTCGTGGCATTCCACCAGTCCTGGCCCACGACCTCGTCACGGGCGTAGCTGTAGACGCCGGTGCTGACGTCGTAGTCCTTGATCTTGCTGCGGAAGCTCTGCCACACCCAGACGTAGCCGTAGTTCGCCTGGCACTTGGGCGAGTAGAACTGCTTGACCGAGGCGACGTGCGCGCCGCCCCGGTTGATGTAGGCGGTGGCTCCGATCTGATAGGCGTCCGAACAGACGCCGGCCGTCTGCGCTTTGATGCTGAAGGGGTTGCCGGCCTCGGACGGGGTGGTCGAGCGGGTGGTCAAACTGTGCTTGCTGGGCGACGGAGCCGGACCAGTGCCGGCAACCGCGGACGTCGTCGGCAGCAGGACGCAGGCGGAAGCCGCCGCCACGACCAGGACGGATCGAGCACGCATGTGGAAGTTCCCCCACTTCTTGGTGTGTGACTCGCAGGATGGAAAAGCTGGCGCAGGCAGGGATCAACTCAGGACAAAGTGCCTGTATAGGCAAAGAGCACCCTGAAGAACACTGTCCGCGCGTTTCAGTCATCGAGTCTGACCACCGGGACCACCGGATGGTTGTGGTGCAACACACATTTACTTGTGTCGCTCTCTTCTGAACCCGCCGGTTAGGGCCCGGAGTTGGACGGTGGAGGCGTCGACGGTGCCGTTGGCGGTCGAGCTAGCGCGCGACCAGGGCGCCTCTCGTACTCCGACGGCTCACCGACCTGTCCGACCGTCGTCCCGTCCAGCAGTTGCAGAGTCCTTGACCGCGACAGCGTCCGCGCGACAGTGACGCGCCAGCACGGGCAGCGGCAGAGCGCCGAGACGGACCAGCGATGCGAGGATCGGCCCGGGTGCAG
Source organism: Streptomyces sp. NPDC048419 (assembly GCF_043200415.1). Taxonomy (NCBI): domain Bacteria; kingdom Bacillati; phylum Actinomycetota; class Actinomycetes; order Kitasatosporales; family Streptomycetaceae; genus Streptomyces; species Streptomyces sp. NPDC048419. The sequence goes on from NZ_JBICXT010000064.1 coordinate 10,996, forward strand.
GGGTCGCCTGCGACGACACGAAGGGAGTTTCCACCGTGAAGAGCGAGTGGCTTCAGCTGGACGGTCTGAGCTCGGACCTTGCCGACCTATATCGCGATCTCCACCAACACCCGGAACTGTCGCTGCAGGAAGTCCGCTCGGCCGGTCTGCTTGCCGGGGCGTTGGACTCCGCTGGATTCGAGGTGACCGAACAGGTCGGCGGTACCGGTGTGGTCGGTGTCCTACGGAACGGGGACGGACCGGTGGTCATGCTGCGCGCCGACTTCGACGCCCTGCCCGTCGAAGAGAAGACCGGCCTGCCCTACGCGAGCACGGCGCGAGCCACCGACGCCGAGGGACACGAGGTGCCTGTCATGCACGCCTGCGGACATGACATGCACGCCGTCTGCCTGGTGGGCGCCGCCACGCTGCTGGCCCGTGCCGCCGATACGTGGTCCGGCACCCTGCTCGTCGTCTTCCAGCCCGCCGAGGAACTGGCGCGCGGCGCCCGGGACATGGTGGAGGACGGGCTCTTCGAGCGCTTCCCGAAACCGGACATCGTGCTGGGCCAGCACGTGGCACCGCTTCCCGCCGGGTTCATCGGCCATGCTTCCGGGCCGGTCATGGCCGCCGCAGACAGCGCGGCCGTCGTCCTTCACGGGCGGGGCGGCCACGGCTCCCGGCCCGAGGCCACCGTGGACCCCGTTCTCATGGCCGCCCACCTGGTCACCCGGCTTCAGGGCATCGTGGCCCGCGAGGTCCCTCCCGCCGAAGCGGCCGTGGTCACCGTCGGCCGGCTGCAGGCCGGAACCAAGGACAACATCATCCCGAACACGGCCGAACTCGGCATCAACGTTCGCAGCTACTCCCCCGAGGTCCGTACCCGCGTCAAAGAGGCGATCGAACGCATCATCCATGCAGAGTCCGCGGCCTCCGCGGCTCCACAGCCACCCGACATCGTCTGGACGCACAGCGCCCCACTGCTGGTCAGCGATCCGGAAGCCACGGCCGCCGTGGTGGCCGCGTTCGCGCAGCACTTCGGACCGCAGCGTCTGCTGCCGATGCCGCTGGTCGCCGCGAGTGAGGACGTCGGTGTCTTCGGCGAGGTGGCCGGCGTCCCCACCGTCTTCTGGTTCTGGGGCGGCCTTGACACGGAGACCGCGCTGGCCGCGTTCGCGTCCGGGAGCGTCGACTCGCTGCCGAGCAACCACTCGCCCCACTTCGCTCCGGTCGTCGAGCCCACACTCAGCACCGGAGTCCAGGCACTGGTCATCGCCGCACGCGCCTGGCTCACCTGACGGTTACGCCCAGCCACTCCCCGTCGCACACGAGGCCGGACCGGTCCGGGCCGAAATACCGCATGACTGTGCCGCGCAGGACCGTCCGGGTGGTAGCTGGACGGCTCGGACGCCTCCGGTACGCGAAGACCATCACACCGACGCGAGCCCAACGACGGCGCTGAGACTGAGGGGTTCCGTTACGCCTCGCCAACGTGAACAGCCGCAGAATCAGGTTCGGTTGACGCATCGAGCCTGCCCCGCCCGGCGGCCCACCGCAGCGTCCTATCGTGAAACTGCCCTTCGTTGATCTGGCGCTGCTCGTGCTCCGGAGGTGACACTCCCTGGCTATTCCTGCCGACCCTTCCGGATGCGCCCACCTTGGCCTGTCACATAAACGGATCCAGCAGCAGCGCCACGAGAAGATCGCCGGACTCGACCGCCCCTCTGGGAATCGTCAGACCAGTGCTGTCCGCGCGGCCCGTCTGCGGATCGCCGACCTGTTGGAAGACCTCGTCCCGGACGAATGGGAGCAGGAGTCGTTTAGCCGGGGATGGCGTGTGCGGGACGTTGCGGGACACCTCGCCTTGGTTCCCACCATCACCACCTGGGACATGGTCGCGGTCGCGCCGCGCGCACGGTTCAGTCCCGACCGGATCAACACCGTGCTGGCCCGCCGGCACGGCTCCCGAGACATCCGCGCGCACGAGAAGCGGAGCATCTGATGCGCCGCACCATCGGCAGGCCCCTCTGCGCAGTTCTCGCCGTACTCGACCTGGCCGGCATCGTCGGCCTGTGGCAGCACCCCGGACCGCCGGCCGGCCTCGTCATCACCGGCACGGTCCTGGGCGCCGTCACCCTGGCCGCCTACCGGCCCGCCGCCCGGGGCAGCACCCGCGCCCTGCGGGTGGTCGTCGGCTCACGGGTGATCTCGGCCCTGCTCGGCCTCCCGGTGTTCTTCACCGCGGACGCACCCGACTGGGCCCGGGTCACGGCCATCGTCCTCGCGATGCTGGCGCCCGCCATCCGTCCGACCGCGGCCGAGCAGGCCTGAGCCACCACCACTCGGCGCGCCCTCACCGACGCCCCATTGAGCCACGTAAGCCGGTGAAACAGCAGCACGGCATTGGTGAGGCTGCCGAGACGACTGCTAAGCCGCCCTCCCCAGAGGTGCACAGCTGAGCGTGTTCAACTGGCAATGGAGTTCAGCGATCGTCGGAGGCATTTCCGGGCATGACGTCGAAGTGCAGGTCCGCAAGCCGAAGAGTTCCGGACCTGGCTGGAGACCAGCCGCTTCGACACCGATCACCTGACCGGGCCGTTGGGGCCGACCACGTCTCGAGCCCAGTAGCCCGCTGCGTGACGGTACGACGTGCCCGCATCCACTTGGATACCGCTACTACGCAGGTCCAGCTCTCCCAGTCCTGCGTAGTCGTCGATCAGCCGCCGCTCTTGCGGCGGAACGACCGCTGGCTGGCGGCCGGGCCGTGCGCGTTGCGGATCTTTGACGCCTCGGGGTTCCCAGCGGACTCGGCGGCGTCCGCCTGGACGCCGCGCTTGCGGGCCAGAGCTTCCCGGAACTTGCGCTTGAGGTCGTAATTGCCGTCTTCGTCCGGTGTGAGAGCGGGAGTCTCGGTGTCGGCCGACTCCGAACCTTCTGGGGTTGCAGACTCTGCGGTCATGATGACCTCCTGGTTCGGGAGTGAGAAGCACACCTTGTCATACCGAGTGCAGCGCACTGCCATGGTCGGGTGCAGAACGGAGGTCACCAGACCTCAGAGCCGCACGCGTATCCAAAGATGTTACCTGGTGGATCATGGTGGCCCGCTACGCCGCCTTGGAACCACCGACTTGGATTGGACAGGGAGTTACTCGCTCCCCTGATACCGCGGGCCGCGACCTCGGGCTTGGCGATCTCTGCATAGAGAGGAACATCGTCGAACGGCTGGGCAACAAGCTCAAGGCGTAGCGGGGCATCGCGACCCGCTGCGACAGGGCCCCGGAAAGCTGACTCGCCGGGCTTGACCTGCGTGCCCGAGGGGCGCAGCTTGTCGGGATTTCGATAGCCCGCTGCCGCATCGGAAGCATGGGATTGTGCGCCACGCGCACGCTCTCGGGCCGCGCGCTCGGTTGAGGGCGACAAGAACTCCGCCCGCGTGAGTGGTCCGGGCTTGTCTGCAACCCGACTAGTGTCCTGCGCCAGAGATCCGTCGGCAGAGGCGGGCGAGGGAGTCGAGGATCTCTTCGGCTGTCTTGGTCCAGATGAACGGCTTGGGGTCGT
>NZ_JBICXT010000065.1:0-14519 GCF_043200415.1 Streptomyces sp. NPDC048419
TGTCACGAGTCACGACTACGACGAGGCGACCGGCGTCAACCCTGCCAGCCGGTCCCGGACCAGCCAGATGAAGACTCACAGTCTTTCGTCAAGCGGTCGCGATCTTGGGCGGTTCGTAGAAGGTGCCGTCCCGGAGCATGGCGAAGAGGACATCGATGCGGCGTCGAGCGAGGCAGACGAGGGCCCGCGACATGATGTTTCCCCTCGCGTCGTTTGCTGTCATAGCAGGCGCATGAGTCGGGCTGCGAGAGCGAGCGAGGCGAAGGCAGCGAGGTAGAGGCCTCTCTTGAGCTGATTGTTGCCGCGCCGGGCTGGGTGTTCGCTCCGTATGGAGGAGCCGGATCAGCGGGTGGCTGGCGCAAGTCCGGCATATGCAGCCAGGCGCCCTGCAGTGTCGAAACCGCTGCCATCACCGACGTCGATGAGGATGCGGCTGCGGTCCTGACCCCGATGCCTGGTATGGAGATCAGGACCTGCGAAAGAGGGCGCGCCTCCAGGAGTTCCTCGATCCTTGCAGCAAGTACTTTGCGCGTGTCAAGCACCGCGGTGAGCGAGGAGGCCAGGCTCGCGGCTATCAGTGCGGCAGCGTCCGTGCCCGGAACAACGACGGTTTGTTCGTCAAGCGCGCCGAAGATGTCCTCGCTCAGCCATTCAGCCATGCGCGATGCTTTGGGCCGCAGCATGGGTATCAGCCGTCGTCTGCCGGCTTTCCGTGACTGTGCTGGTGAGCCGTAGCGTTCAAGAAGGAACAAGATCCGTTCTCCTGCTGCGCTGTGCTCGGTGCCTTCACGCTGCTGATGCAGTCGGCCTCAAGGCTTTTCCTCTCCGGGCCGCCTTCTTCTTGCTTATCTGACATCCCAATCGCCGGCCTCATCGACAGGCTCGTCTTGCTGCGCCCCCGGCAATGGCCCGCCGGGCGGCGGGCCACCGAGCGGTGGAGCAGGAGGGCCAGGCCAGTTGTCGCGGGCTGCTGCTGCTGCCATCCGGTCCGTGTTCATAGACGCCACTCTGGCGGCCCGCCCCTGGTCGGTTCCATTAGCCACCGCCTGGGCAGACGACCCCCAGAAGCCTCTCCCGCCTCGCACGATATCCTCGCTTAGCGCGATTGCTTCATTGTAAAGAGATTCCCCTATGGCGAACATTCCTGCTAGCGCCTGATAATCGCGGCGGCCGTAGGCATCGCGAATATTCGTAGCGAGCACGTCAGATACGTTGATGGCCGAGTTTGCATTCTCCCTTACATGCGCGTAAAATATTTCGTGGGCTAGCTCCGGGGTGGGGCTCCTGCCGAACTGCAGGAGCCTGTCCATCAGATCTATGGGTTCCCAAGCAAGCCTTCGGAAAGCGACCTCGCTTACTACGTCGGGGTATTGCGCGTACAGTATCGCGAACTTTGCCTGCTGAATATCTCCCTCTACGAGGCTCGCTGCAGCGGGCGGAGATACTGTCTTTTTTGTCAGCTTTTGATTTTGTATCACCTTGCCAATTTCTTGGACGGTCAAACCGATACCACCGGGAAATACTTGGATATTTCCGGGATCCCCTCCCGTCTTTTTCCCGTGCCTGGCCATTTTTATCTGCCCGCTGGGCCGGGAAGTCGTCCCGAGGCGGCTCGTTGCGGGTTCCTGCAGGGGAAGAAGGAAGAGGTATAGTCGACTGTGATCCGTGCCTTCCAGTGTCACCCTTTCCACCATGAATTCGATTTCTTCATCCTCCCTGAGGCGGCCCAATCTGGTGTGGTCGGAGCGTGTGATCTCCTGTAGTTCGCGTCGAGTGAAAGTAACGGCACGTAGTGATCGCTCGCGCCAGGCCTGATCCTTCACCTCTACCGGACTCGTGACCTCGAACGGCTGACTCTTGTCTTCCGAGAACGGGCTCAACATGGCGTCGGACGGGCTTTTGACCTCGTCTGGACGCGGGTTCTTCTTTTTCTCTTCTTTCACGCCTGTAAGCTCATCTTCATCTTCTATGGGTGGAGGCGGAGGACGGTCCCCCAATGGATCCACCAGAGGAGGCCCCGGAGGCGCATCTAGGCGCGGCGCAACCATGCGTACGGGCGTCTGGATACCCTGCATCGCAATGCTTACGGCTTGGGCGAGCGTCCGCGGCTCAAGCCCACCATCGCTCTCTGCCCCTGGCGGGACAACCTGCCTCTCTTGGCCCTGGCCGTCGGTCATGATTGCCTCCGGTGTCGCCACTGCTGCGGATTTATGGACCTTTACCACGCTTCCCAAGGCGATCCTGCCCGCAGGCTTTGTGGAGGGCGCCCCGGTCCGCTGCCCTACTTGTCCAGTGTCACTCCGCAGAAGCATCAGCGCACCCCCATGTCATCCGCCCTGCCCACGCCGGGTTAGAGGTTTGAAGGGGACAGAAGCCTGGCCTCGATCTTGCATGAGGGTCCGTCAGCTTGCTGGCGGACCCTCTCGGCTTGTTTCGGGGCGGAGAATCCTGCCGGTGGGCAGGTTGGTGGCCCCCTGTCTGTCGCGTCGGGTGGGCGCCGGGTTCCACGGCTCCGGTCGGGGGTGCTGCTGTTCGTAGGGGCGGGAAGTTGCTGGTCAGCCGGGGTTCGGCAGAGCCGTGAGTCGTTGCAGGGCGTCGGTGATCACGCAGGTCCAGGGGCCGTGCCTGGCGAAGCGGAGGATGTGGCGGCGTCCGGTGGGGTGAGGAGTTGAGGGGCCGCGGAGAAGAGCCGCAGTCGCAGGCGGCGCGGCTCCCGCGAGTTGAGGGTGGCGTGTCCGGACTGCAGTCACGAGTCGGCGCGCACAGTCGCTACGGCCAGACGCTGGCTGATGTCGCTGTCGGGGGCCGTCCGGTGTTGATCAGCCTGGTGGTGCGGCGGCAGTTGACAGCGCCGTCTGCGGCCGACGGACGTTCGCCGAGCAGGTCGAAGGGTTGACGGTGCGCTATCAGGGCCGCAGCCCGTTGCTGCAGCATCTCGTGGAGACGGCCGGGGTGCTGCTCGCCGAAGGCAGCGGCGACCGGCTCCTCTATCGCTTGAAGTCGCCACAGTCACGGACGAGCGTGCGGTCCACCTGATGCGCATCCGGCTGCCGTCGTCCTCGACACCAAGGGTGCTGGGCGTGGACGACTTCGCAGTGTAACGACGTCTACGGCACACTGCTGGTGGATACCTAAGCGGATGCCGATCGCGTTGTCGTCCGGGTGCGACGCCGAACAACTCGCCGCCTGGCTGCGCACGCACGCCGGGGGTGGCGTGCCGGGACGGCTCGCTCGCTTATCGGCAGCGCATTGCCGACGGAGCCCCAGGGTGCGGTGCAGGTCAGTGACCGCTTCCATCTCTGGCAGGGGCTGTCGAGACGGGTCTGGGACATCGCCGCCGCCCACCGTAGTTGCCTGCCCTCCGCAGTACCTGACTCCGAACCGGCCGAACCACCACTGTCGGCGGAATCGTGTGGGGCGGCTGATACTCCCGCCCGCCGTCACGCGAAGCGGCTGTTCGAGGCCGTCCACCAGTACACCGGCACGGCCCCCAGCAGCAGCGCGATCGCCCGCGACTAGCCTTGAACCGATGCACCGTGGCAAGAACGCACGCGCTGCCTCCTGGCAGGAGTGCGTACGCCGCATATCGGCCCGCCGGTCCACGAACCCCGACCCGTATCCGGACTACCTGCAACGCTGGGAGGAAGGCGAGCACACCGCGACGTGCTGCACCAGGAGATCGCCGCCAAGGGGTAGCTGGGCCACTACCAGCGGGTCAAAATGGCCATTGCGCCGCTGTGTCGTGGTCTGCCGATCGACACACCGCGCGAGCGGCCACCCTCGTCCCGCCACGCCTCCCGGTGGATCACCACCACACCGTCCCGACGCGGCCCCACGCCACCGAGACACTGCGGCGGCTGTGCGCGCCCTGCCCGGAACTGGCCTCAACCCGTGACCCGGTACGGCAGTTCGCCGCAATGCTCGACGCTCGCAATGCCGCCCCACTGGCCGACTGGCTCGACCACCTTACGGACTCCCAGCTCCCGCCGTTGGCCAGCCCGGCCAACGCCATCCGCGAGGACCAGCACGCCGACGTGCAGGGGATTACCACCCCGGTTCAACTCCGGCGTCAACGCAGGCAGAATCACGGACCTGAAGCTCCAGAAGAGAACCATGGCCGGCCATGCAGGAGTTCCGCTCCTCCGCCAGCCGTCATCTTCTTGGCCCGCCTCCGACGCCGCTACCCGTGACGGGGCGTCACCGGCGCACGGTGACACACCCCGACTTCACGAAAACCTTGCCAGGGCCACGTTGACATGTACGCCGACAGCTCCGGTCGCGGCGAGCTCGAGCCGACCGCATTACCGGCCACCAGCTCGATCGCCGTTGCGACCGCGAGGCTTACCACGCCCTGTACACGAGTTCCATGGTCGCCGTCAGGCAGACACGGAGTTCACAGTCTTGCCGCGGGCGCCGCCCCCCTCGAGTGTGCTCAGCGCCTGAGCAATGTCGTTGAACGAGAAAACATGTTGCCAATCGCGGCCGCAGCCAGCCGTCGCGCACAAAATCGGTTAGCCGGGTCAGCTGCACCCCGTCCGGATGCATGAAAAAGCTGCGCCTTCCATTCGGCCATGCGGCGTCGGCGTCGGCGTCGGCGTCGGCGACCGGAACGATAGAGATCAGAGAGCCACCCTGGTTGTGCACACGGTAGGAGCGCTCCTGAGTGTGCTCGCCGACCGTGTCCAGGACCGCGTCGACGTTCGAAACGAATTCCTCGAACCGATCCACCTGGTAGTCGATCACCTGGTCCGCGCCCAGTGCACGCACGAGCTCGACGCCGTCGGTGCCGGCGGTGGCGATGACTCCGCCCTCAGGGCCTTGGCGATCTGGACGGCCACGGTCCCAACACCACCGGAACCGCCATGCACCAGCACCCGGCTGCCCTCGCCAACCGCGGACTGCTCGGTGAACGCCTGCCAGGCAGTCAAGCCCACCAGCGGCAGGGAGGCGCCTCCTCGAAAGAGAGCGAGGCGGGCTTGGCCGCCAGCAGGCCCTCGTGAACAGCGACGAACTCCGCGAAGGCGCCGCCTAGCCGCGGGTCCACCCAGGTGAATACCTCGTCGCCAACGGTGAACCGCGTGACGGCAGACCCGGTCGCGGCGACCACACCTGACGCCTCGTTGCCCAGGCGCAGGGGGGCAGTGAGCACTCCCGAAGTCAGGAAGCCGTTGACGGTCAGATGGTCGATCGGGTTCACACCTGCCGCGCGTACCTCGATCAGGACGTCCGCGGCGCCGAATGCAGGGGTGGGGACGTCGGTGCATTCACCACGTCCTCAACCTGGCCGTACTGGTGGATGACTGCTGCCTTCGTCATGGACTCCTCCTCAAGAATTCGCCCCTCTCCGGTGAGCGGCGCGTGTGAATGGCGTAGATGAGCGCGAGACGGCAGGCTGTCAGGCGCCGTTACTATAATGAACTCGCCAGCAGGGCGCCCTGCTGGCGTGAACTCACCGGCTTGCCAACTCACCATGGCGCAGGTGGCCACCCACGACTGTCGCGACCACCCCGATCGAACCGAGCCGGTCGGGTGCGATCTCCAGCGGATCGTCGGTAAGCACGACGAAGTCGGCCAGTTTCCCTCGGGCAAGGTTGCCCTTCCGGTGTTCTTGATGGTCGGCGTAAGCGGATCCGTATGTAAAGGCGCGTAGCGCCTGCGCAGGGGTGAGTCGCTCGGCGGGGTTCAGCACGCCGAAGCCAGGAATCTCGCGATTTACGAGGGAATGCAGGCCCAGGAGCGGTGAGCCGCTGACTATCGGGCAATCGGAGCTGCCAGGTAGCTCGAGCCCACCGTCCAGAAACCCGCGCTGACGAAAGAGGAACTGGGCGCGCTCCTCGCCGAGCGCGGTCAGGTAGTTGTGTCCGAAGTCATCGAGGAATCTGCCTTGCGGAACTGGGACGACATTGGCGATTCGTAGGCGCTTGATCTGTGCGTCGGTGGCCAAACCGATGTGTTCGATGCGGTGGCGCATCCGGTTCTGCGGCGAGGCGATGCGGGTCTCCTCGTATGCGGAAAGCACGGTCTCGACCGCGAGGTCGCCAATGGCGTGGGTGGCTACCTGCCACCCCGCTGCGGCCGCTTTCAGGATCTGCCGCCGCAGCGTCTTGGAGTCGGGCACAAGGCAACCACGCTGGCCTGGGGCGTCGGTGTAGTCGCAGCACAGAGCGGCGGTACGCATGGTGATCGCGCCGTCGCTGAATGCCTTGACCCCACCGATGCGCAGCCAGTCGTCGCCCAGTCCTGTACGCAGCCCGAGGCTGAGCCCGTAGCCAGCACCGCCGGGAGCGTCTCCGATCAGCTCATGGAGTGCGGAGATCTCTGGCATCACGGTTACGCGCAGGTCGAGCAGACCGCGGTCACGAGCGGCCTGGAATGCGGCCAGGTCGCTTGCCGCGTTGCCGGTGAGCCGACCGGCTATACCTGGTTCGGTAACGCTCGTCAGCCCCGCGGCTGCGGCCATGCCTGCGGCAAGCCCTATGGCCTCAACGTATTCCTCGAAGGGGATCGGCCTGATGTGATCGTTCACCAGTGCCATCGCCTGTTCTGCGATCAAGCCGTCCGGACGGCCGTCGGATCCGAGACCGATGTAGCCGCCGTCAATGACAGGGATACGGTCGACCCGGTCGAGGCCCATCCGCCGCAGCGCGCTGCGGCTAGCGACCCCACCGTGGCGCGAGGCCTGCACCAGCCACACCGCTCGACCGCCAGAGGCACGGTCGAGCGCGTCCGGGTCAGGATGGCGGCCCAATTGGAGCGCGTCATATCCCCACCCCAGCACCCAGCCCTCCACGGGTCGCTCCGCCGCCCGCTGCGCAACGAGCGCGTAAAGCTCATCGAGCGTGGCGGCGGCGTTAGGTGAGACGTCCAACCGGGTCAGTTCTTGCCCGTACATCGAGATATGACAATGCGCATCATGCAGACCAGGCACAACCGGCGCACCCTGCAGGTCGTGGATGACATCAGTCGAACAGCCCTCCAGCTCCTCGTCCAACCCTACGATGAGCTCGCCAATCACACCGAGAGAGCACGCAGCCGGGCGCGCAGGGTCAACGGTATGGAACCGGCCGTTAACGAACAGAGCGTCAAGCCTCACAAGCCACCACCCAACCGCGCTTGAGCAGTACCTGCCTCCGCACCGCGCCGACGCCCTCGTGTAGGAAGTTGAGTCGAGCCATGCCCCCGGTAGCGACCCCAAGAGGCACAGCGCCGGCTGTCATAGTCATCACCTTCACAGCTCCGCGTTCCTATGGTCACGCGCCGACGAGATGGCGTCATAGTAGGTTCACAGATGCCTCTGAACGTCCGAGCGTGTCGGGTACTTGGCAGTCGGGCGGAAGTCTTGTCGTATTGCTGCAGATTGCAAGGCAAGTTTGTAGCATCGCTGCATGCTGAGCGAAGGGCAGCTCCAAGTCGTACACGCGCTGCAGGAGGCACCGCGCGCCTCGTGGGCCGCGCTCAGCTCGACTCTTAAGGTCGATCCGCGCACGATCGCCCGAACCTTCACGCGGTTGGTGGAGAGTGGCACGCTCCGCTTGATGGCCACCCCCGGGCCTCGGTTGCTCAACTCCCTACAGTTCGCCCAGCTTCGTCTGCGAGCAGCGCCAGGCCAGGCGCCGCTGCTCGCCGCACACCTCGCCCAGTGGCCTCAAGCGACCACAGTGCGAGTCAGCGATGGATCATTCGACGTTCACGCGTTGGTCATCGGTGCCGACCACCGCGCGCTACTGCGGGCGGTTCATAACACAGTAGCTGTGCTCCCGGCCGTCGAGGCTGCCGAACTCAACACCGCGCTATGCACCATCGACGTCGGCCGTGCTGGCCGACTCGACTCGCTGTCTCGAGAGCAAGTGAACGTGCTGCGGGCCATCCGCCCCGCCAGCCATGACCGAACTCCCGTCCGGCTCACGGCGGGCGATTTCGAGATCATGCAGGTACTTGGGATTGATGGCCGGATGGAAACCGGCGAACTGGCTCGGCGGCTGGATCGCGAGCCCAGTACGGTGTCCCAACGGTTAAGACGCCTATACGCGGACGGCTACCTGGACTTCGTGGCCATCACGGTAGACAGCGCGTCCTCATATCCGGTGATCGCGCTTCTGTGGTGCACAGCCGACCCCACAGAATGGGACGCACTGATCCGGCAACTACCCGCCAAGCCTTGGCTCGGCTCATTCACCCTTACATCAGGCGCATCCAACATGTGCATCACCGCCCAACTGCAGGTGCCTGCCGCGTTGTCCCGTATCGTGAAGCAATTGGCCGCCATATCACCCTCTTTGAACGTCACAGAGACCCAGATCTCCAGCCATGCGGTCAAGTTGCATACGTGCTGGCTCGACAGCAACGACCGGTTCACCAACGTCGTCTCCGATCCGTATGCCGCGTTGGCCAAACAGATCGGAGCGACGTGAACGGTTCCGCATTTGGGTCACGTCTCAGAAGTGCTATCGAAGGCCACTCGATGATTTCCTAATTTGAGGCCAGTGCGGTGAGATCCAAATGCAACGCGGTCGCATGGGTTTGTGACTCGATCGGTTGGAGGCGGCCCTTGCCCGTAGGTTGAGACCCATGCACCTCCCCCCTAAAGGTCGGTGGTGAGGCTGCGCGCGGTTTATAGGTGTGGCCCTATTCGCCTTCGATTTACACGACAGCGTCAGCGCTCACTGGGTTCAACTTACTGGTATGGTTCGGGTGTCGTCCCGGGTTGTGGCCTGCCGCTATGCTGCCGGGGCGACGCTGCCACCAGACGTGTTGATCGTCGGATAAGACATATCAGTGCCGGTTATTGCGGCGGCCTTCGGCGATCCACGGCGGGCCGGCTTTTCGGCATAGGCGCCTCCACCCTTCTGAGGAGACTGTAGGTCTGGTTGCCGGCGACGACCGGTCGAGGAACACCGTGATGCCGGGGGCAGGCTGCGTTCGGCGTTCAACAGACCTCGTCTCAGCCCCCTCGTCAGGGGCCTCGCCACTTCGGATCCTGTTGATGCCACCTGCTGGGGCCGTCTGGGGGCGGAGGAGGCCGGCGGGCGGGTGCCCGCACCGGCTACCGTGCCTACTTAGGGCCCGTGTTGAACTCCACGCAAAGCGCGGTGTCCAAGGACGACGGGCTGAGTGACGGCGGCATGGCGCCCAACCCGGCGCGGGCCGGCAGCCGCTGCCCACATGCCGCGCAGCGCAGTCACCGCATCCAGCCAGTCCCGCGGTACCCCGGCGTGGCATGGCTCGGGCAAGAGCGAAGCCGGGGAACACGTAGGGATCTGGGCCAGGTGCACGCTACGCCGAGTAATTGCGGTAGTTCTGGAGCCTGTTGGAGAGCGAGTTGGAGGAGCTCGTTCTCCAGCTTTCGAGCTCCGGCCTGTCGGTGCCGGACGCGCTGGGTTGTGGACCGCACGGCGCGGATGGTTATGCGGTGCTCGGTGGACGGAGCGGGGCGGTCGCGAAGACCCGCGCAACGTGTGACCTGCTGTGGTCGGCTCAGGCAACGCAGTTCGCTGCGGAGGTCGTCGGGTGCGGAGATGATCAGGGCTTTGAGCTGGTTGATGGCCGCGGTGAAGGCGTGCACGTCGCCCTGTTGGGTGACCGGCAACACGCGCATGGCTTCGCGCTCTCCGCGGGCGCGGGGCTGGAGGGCGTGCTCGAGAGCCAGGGCCTCGCGAGCTGCACGGATGGCGTCGAGCATGTCCATGTTGCGGCCGCCGCGGACCGGTGGGCGTTTGGGGCGCCAGAACTCGATGACGCGTTCGCCTGCGTCTTCGAGGAGGGCGGCGAGGCCGGCGCCGTAGCGGCCGGTGCTTCGAGTGCCCGGCCGCGGCGGCCAGGTACGTGCCAGCAGGCGGAGTCGAGAAGGCGCCGGTAGCCGCGGCCGTGGGTGGGTGCGTCGGTGGTCTCCAGGACGGCGCCTGCGGCCGCTGGCCGGGATGGGCTGCGGCGGCGTTCTGGATGCGGGTGCGGTCAGACATGACTTCCTGTCCTCGCCCGCCCCCGGCTGGGAGGCGGGCGTGGACAGCCGCTGGAGCGGGCTTCATGCCAGGCCGTTGACCAGCCCGGCGAACAGGGAGGGCAGGCGAGCGGCGGTGGGGACGATCAGGCGGGTGAGTCGCGGGTGGGCGCGGAGGCGTACCAGGGTGTCGGTGAGCAGACGGTGGCGGCGTGAGGCCCGGCGCCAGGCGTGTTCGTAGTTATGGGGTTGGTCTCCTTGGATGCAGCGTACGAGCTGGGCGGCACCGGCCAGGGCGACGGAGATGCCTTCGCCGGTGAGTGCGTCGATGTATCCGGCGGCATCGCCCACCAGGAGGACTCGGCCGGCCACCCGGCCGCGGACCCGTTGCCGCAGCGGTCCTGCGCCGCGGACGGCTGAGGTGGTGTGCGTGGCCAGGCGGGCGGCCAGGGTAGGAAAGCCGGCGAGTTGTACGTCGAAGGGTGCCCGCTCGCTGGTGAGGATGGCCACGCCGAGCAGCTCGGGCCCCAGCGGGGTGACGTAGGCCTCGGCTCGCGGGGACCAGTGGACCTCGACGTGGTCGGTCCAGGGCGCGATCGTGAAGTGTCTGCGCAGCCCGTAACGGGGCGGGCGCGGATCGGGCAGGTCCAGGCCGAGGTGACGGCGGACGGGCGAATGCAGGCCGTCGGCGGCTGCGAGGTATCGGGCCGTCAGCCCGGCTGCGCTGACGCTGCCGGCGTCCTGCCGGACCGTTACTGCATCGACTTTGACCGGGTGCACGGGAACGCCCAGCTCCGCCACCCGCCGGGCCAGCGCCGCGTGCAGGTCCGTACGCCGCACGCCCAGGCCAACTCCGTGGCGGAAGCCCGCCTCGGCGCGTCGCCGGGCGTCGGCGGCGTCGAGGTAGCGGATGCCGCGCAAAGGGTGCCCGGGCGGCGCGATGCCCAGTTCGGCGAGGGCTCGCACCGCGCCCGGCATCAGACCTTCGCCGCAGGCCTTGTCGACCGGGGTCGGCCGGGGTTCGGCCACGGCCACGTCGAGTCCGGCGCGGGCGGCGTGGATCGCGGTCGCGAGTCCGGCCGGCCCGCCGCCGACGATCAGCAGGTCGAGCATGGCGGGGTCGTGGGGGCCGGAGCTGGGGCGGACCGAGCCAGTGCCGCGTTCTCGCAGCGGAGCCGGACGGCCAGGAGGGGCAGGTTGAGCAGAGTGAAGCCGGTCGCGGTCAGCCATGCTCCGTGGACCAGCGGCAGGGCGAGTCCCTCCACGACCACGGCGAGGTAGTTGGGGTGGCGCAGCAGCCGGTAGGGACCGGCGCTGATTAGCGGCAGGCCGGGTACGACGATGACGCGGGTGTTCCAGCGCGGTCCGAGGGTGTTGATGCACCACCAGCGCAGCGCCTGCGCCCCGAGCGTGAGGGCCAGCATCGGCCAGCCGAGCAGCGGCTGGAAGGGCCGCGGGGCGAGCTGGGTCTCGGCGAGGCAGCCGACCAGCAGTCCGGTGTGCAGGGCGACCATCACCGGGTAGTGACCGTCCCCGTAGGCCACGCCGCCGTGCGCGCGGCTCCAGGAGGCGTTGCGTCGCGCGACGACGAGCTCGGCGACCCGCTCGGCGGCCACGAGCAGGATCAGCACGGTGTAGCTGGTCATCTGTCACCTACCAGCGCAGGAGTACGAGTTCGGAACTGAAGCCCGGCCCCAGCGCCAGCAGCAGGCCGGGGCTGCCGGCCGGGGGCGGGCGCAGGGCAAGGGTGTCGCGCAGGATGTGCAGCACGGAGGCGGAAGAGAGGTTGCCGACCTCGGCGAGGGAGCGCCAGGTCAATTCCAGCGAGTTGGGCCCGAGGCCGAGTGTGTCCTGGAGCGCCTCCAGTACCTTGGGGCCGCCGGGGTGACAGACCCAGCCGGTGATGTCGTCCGGCTTGAGGTCATGTGTGGCCAGGAACGAGCGCACCTCTTCGCCCAGGTGGAGCCGGACCAGTTCCGGCAGTTCGGTGCCGAGAACGATCGTGAAGCCTCTGTCGCCGATGTCCCAGCCGAGGGCGTCCTCGGTGCCCGGGTACAGGCGGCTGCGGGTGGCCACCACCTGAGGTCCGGCGTACTCCTGGAGGCGGGGATGGTCCCGGCCGACGGCGACCAGCGCGGCGGCACCGTCGCCGAAGAGGGCACCGGCCACCATGTTCTGCGCGGAGGTGTCACCGCGCTGCAGGGTGAGGGAACACAGCTCGATGGAGAGCAGCACCGCGACCTGGTCCGGGTGGCCCTGCAGATAGTCGTGGACCCTGGCCAGCCCGGCGGCGCCGGCCACGCAGCCCAGGCCGAAGACCGGCACGCGCTTCACGTCCGGGCGAAGCCCCATGCGCCCGGCCAGCCGGGCCTCCAGGGACGGGGCCGCGATCCCGGTGACCGACGTCGCGAAGACGAGGTCCACTTCGTGCGGGGCGAGCCCGGCGTGGTCCAGGGCGGCTCGCAGTGCCTCCTCGCCGAGCCGCAGGCCCTCTTCGATGAACAGGTCGTTGGCCTGGCCGAAGCCGTCCAGCAGGGCGTACCGCTCCAGCGGCAGGGTGAGGTGGCGGGTGCGGACACAGGCTGTGGCGTGCAGCCGGTCCAGCACACCACGGTCCCGCTCCGGGACAGTAGCTCCGGAAAGGCGCATCACTGCGAGCGCATCGGTGATCTCGCGCTGGTGGTAGCGGTGAGCCGGCAGCACTCCGTGGACGGCGGCGATACGCGTCATCCGGCAAGAATACGGATAATCATCAAATAATCCTCACAAGGTACACATCACCGGCATTTCGTGAGCGTGGGAGCAGAGGGAGCGGTCCGACCGCGCCTAGCATTCGGGGCGTGCACAGCGTCGAAACCTCGGCAACCCCGGCCACCGCGATGCCTCGCCACTGGAGAACCGGGCGCGCGATCGGCCTCCTGCAGGCTGCGCACCCCGCGCCCTCGGCAGCCGTGACCGCGGTGGTCACCGCGCTGGCCGCCGCATCCGGGCGGGGCGGCGCCGGTACGGTGCTGATCGCGGCGGCGGTACTGACCGGGCAGCTGTCGGTGGGCTGGAGCAACGACCTGATCGACGTCGACCGGGACGTGGCCGCCACGCGCCACGACAAGCCCCTGGCGACCGGAGCGGTCTCGGCGCGGGCGGTGACGATCGCGGCGGGCTGCGCCCTCGTGGCCTGTGTGCCGCTCTCTTTCGCGAACGGGTGGCAGTCAGGCGGCGCCCATCTGATCGGTGTGGCCGCAGCCTGGAGCTACAACCTCGGCGTCAAGAGCACCGTCTGGTCGTGGCTGCCGTATGCGGTCGCCTTCGGGCTGCTGCCCGCGTTCGTCACCCTCTCCCTGCCGGGCGGCCCATGGCCGCACTGGTGGGCGCCGGCCGGTGCCGCGCTGCTGGGGGTGGGCGCCCACGCCGCGAACGTCCTGCCCGACATCGACGACGACCTCGCGCTGAACATCCGCGGCCTACCCCAACGCACCGGCCTCCGCGGCGCGCGGACGCTGGCAGCATCGGCGCTCGCTGCCGGCTCTGCCGTGCTGGTCCTGGGCCCGGCGGGACCCGTCGGCATCCCCGAACGAGCCGGGCTCGCCGCGACCTTCGCACTCTCGCTCACCGTCGCCCTCTGGCCGGCCGGGCAGAGCCGGACCCCCTTCCTCCTTTGTCTGGGCCTGGCCGCCTCCGACGTCGCCCTCCTGCTCCTGAGCGGCGCACACCTCGCGTGACGAGGCATCATTTCGATCACGCACCGACAAGCGCCGGGACCGCCCCACAACAAATGGCACTTCACCAGCTCGCCCCGCAAACGGACCGCGACCTCGCCGAAGGCGACCTCGGTTTCGGCGCCGGCCAGGTGCGACCGCTCGATGAACACCTGCGCCGGGCCACGGCCGGCCTCGACCCGAACCTCCGGCTTCCGCTTGGCGACGTAGGCGCGCACGACCTGATAAGACACGTCGTCCATCGCGTGCTCGTTGATCAACCGGCGATAGATCCGGACCACCGTGTGACGCTGCTTCCTCGGCGCATCCAGATCAGCCAGCAGCATCTGGTCGATCACCGGCTTGAACGGATCCAGCTTGGAACGGCGAGGCGCGTACGGTTCCCGAGGTTGTGGCCACGCCGAACTCAGCGCCTTCTGAACAGTGCGCCAGCCCACCCGGTATTTGCGCTCCAGCGCCCGGTTCGACATGCCCTCGCGAGCGTCACGCCGCAGCGCGGCATACAACTCGACCTTCGACTGACCAGGCGGCATCGGCGGTGCTCCTTCACTGAGCACATTCACCTTGCCGCCGTAACCCCGCGAGTGACACTACTTCTCACGAACAACTTCCCAGCCAACCAGCCGGTGACATCCACTCAGACGGACAATTGACAACCCACAACCACCGTCAGAGCCACCCTTGCGAAAACCATTGGTGCCCGGCTTGCTCCGCTGATGGACTGACGTGAGTCTGCCGCGTGACGGAGGTAGTGGTTGTGACAGGTTATGGCGTGCTTGCCGAGGTGTACGAATGGCTCATCTCGGATGCAAAGTTGCCTCCAGCCGAGTTCGCTGCGTCGTTCGACGACGTCCTCAATCTCCTGC
>NZ_JBICXT010000066.1:0-14011 GCF_043200415.1 Streptomyces sp. NPDC048419
CGAGCATCTCGAGCGCACCCTCCGCCGGGGATTACGTCATATCCAGCTCCGGCCTGACCTCATCGATGGCTGCCTGGCTGGCACCAGACTGACCCTCACCCAGCAGCCGACAACAACCCGAGGAAGTCAGTAGCCGAGAAGTCCGCCGCAACGGCACCGCCCTGGCTGAGGCCGCTGGCACTACCGGCCCTATGCCGCCCATCGCCGCGCTGACGCCCGCCGGCCTCGCCCCAAGGTCGGGAAGATAGGCCGGAATCCGGAACTGCACGACTTCATCCAATCTCACCTGGCCCTGCGCTGGAGCCCTGAGCAGATCTGCCACGTTCTACGCAAACGCTTCGCGCATAGGCCGGAAATGCACGTGAGCCACGAGTCCCTCTACCAGGCCCTATACACCCAAGGCCGCACAGAGCTGCGCCGCGAACTGACCCACGCTCTCCGCACAGGACGTGCCAGGCGCCGCCCTCGCCGGCTGGCCAACCGCGGGCGCACTCGCGCCGTCAAGAACATGGTCATGATCAGCCAGCGACCAGCCGAGGCAGCCGACCGGGCCGTCCCGGGGCACGAGGAGCGGCGACGCATGCCGCCGCGGCGGCATCGATGCGGTCGCTCTTGCGGCCTGCGCCGCGGGAGAACTGGCGGACCCGTGCGGTACCCGCTCGGCTTCGGCCGGGGTTTCGTCCAAGACGACCAAGATCCCTGGCCTTCGCCACCCGACTCGTTGACCACCGGAATGCCAACGACCGCGTTGTGTTGAGCCTCTCTATGCAGCGCGAAGGTTTGCGTCCAGAGCGGCGGCGTGGCTGGCCGTGGCCGTCTTCCGCGGTGCGTCGTCTGCGCGAGTGATCTCAGCCCGGAGCGCGGCGTTGGCGGCGGTGAAGGCCTGCACGGACTCAGTGGGTCCTACGTTGTTGGTGGGTTGGACGGGCCGTCGTAGGGTCCAGAGGCCCATGATCCACCCCCGGATACCGTCGGGGCACTCATTGGATGGTGGCGCCAGGGTCCTACTCGCCCGGGTTCTCGTCCCGCAGCAGACGGCGGCCGAGGTCGTCCGCCCATTCCTGGGCCCAGGCCGGCAAGTCATCGATCAGTTGGGGGCTCGCGCCGTACGCCCCAAATTCGGCGTCGTCGATCCAGGCGAGGCCTGTCAGACGTGACTGCAGGGACTCGAGGTCGAAGCGGTCACGGGCGTGGCGGCGGCCGAAGTCTTCGAGGTCGGTGGTGGTCCAGCGGCGCGAGGCGGCGAAAACGTCCAGGGCGTCGCGGGCGAGGCCTCGCTCAGCGAGTGCGCGGACCTTCGTACCGACGACGTCTTCCTCCCCAAGCACCGGCCCAGAGGCGCTCGCGGCGACCGGTCTGGAGAAGACTTCCTTGAGAATGTCCACCTCACACGTCTCCCCGGAGCGGGCATCCGTGGCGTTGAGCCGTGCGGAGAGCGGGGCGATCTCGATCACCTCGATGTCCCAGCCGCGTGCGGTAAGCCCGTCGGTGAGGGTACGGACAATCTCCTCCTCGGCGCCGGGTTCTCGGTGGCGACATCGAGGTCCTGACTCGGCCGTGAAAGGAGTTCGTGGGCCTGGACGGCATAACCGCCGGTGATCACCAAGGGGTAGGGGGAACCGATGGCCAGGACGTCCGCCAGCAGGCGGGCGTGCAGGACCGGGGAGTCTCACGCGGCCGCCCGTCCGGCGGCGCGCGCCGCCGGACGGGCGGCCGGGCAGCCGAAACACCCACCAGAGCCCCCAACTCCTCTTCTCATACGCTGGAAACCGTAAAACGGCCCCATATGATGATCTTGAAGGGCTTGGCGTTACGCCCGAGCCGCTAGATTCCGCAGACGGCCAGCCACGCACAACACAAGGACCCGCACCGAGCGGAGACAAGAGTGCGGGTCCTTGGTTACAACGGCCGGGTCCCAAGGAGGCGTCCTGGATCAGCAGCCGGAGATCCTGAGGCGCGGGGCCGTCGGTCTCGTGCGTACGGAATCTCGTGGTGTCAACGAGGGACGTGAGCATGGGGTTACGGCGCCTGCGCCTGTTGCGGCTGCCGCTCGGCGAGCTCGGCGCGTGCTGCTTCGTCGATCTGCTCGTGCGCGCTCACCCGGCCACCTTCGCAAGGTATCCGGACGCCTCCCGCTTCGCGTCCAGCGTCGAAGCGGCCGCGAACACCGCGGCGGCGTCCAGTGCTTTACGGGCCTCTTTGAGGACGGCCGCCTGGTGGTCGGTCGCCACGGCCTCCATTACGCCCTGCGCCGCGTTCGCCAGGCCGGCGGCGCTCG
Organism: Streptomyces sp. NPDC048419; assembly: GCF_043200415.1. Taxonomy (NCBI): domain Bacteria; kingdom Bacillati; phylum Actinomycetota; class Actinomycetes; order Kitasatosporales; family Streptomycetaceae; genus Streptomyces; species Streptomyces sp. NPDC048419. The sequence goes on from NZ_JBICXT010000066.1 coordinate 2,279, forward strand.
TGCGCAAGGTGCGCGCCGCCTCCTCGACCTGCTCGGTAAGCACGTCCAGCCCGATGTCGGAGCGGGCCCGGCGCCGGCATAGCTCGCCGCCGGCCACCGGCTGCTCGATGGTGATGACATCGCGCGGCTGGAGGAACGCATCGACGCCGAGCGGGCCTTGCGGCAGCTGCTGGAGCGCGTCGCTGTGCTGCCACCTGGTTTGCGGGAAGTGCTGGAGCTGGTGGCGGTGGACGGACTGACCGTCACCGAGGCCGCGAAAGCACTGGGCATCAGCCCGCCTACCGGCACTGGGCCCCCTGACCTTTCCCCACCAACGCCCCCGAGCCGGCGTGGATGCGGGCGGAGGTGATGTCCGGGGTGGAGCCGGGTTCGGCGTGCTCGGCGCATGGTCCGCGCCTTCGAACAGCTCCCCAGCACAGCGAGTCCCTGATGACCCGTCGGTCAGCCGGCCACCCGCCGTCTCACACGGCAGCCCGCCTCGCCGGGCTCCCATGCCGCATGCAGGCGCCGGCGAACCGCCGTCCCTTCCCGCTGTCAGTGCTTGGGCTGGTCCGTCGGAGGGACCCACCGCATACGGCCATCCTTGCCGAGGACGTAGTCCTCGTCGCGCGCTCCGGGAGCTGGCATGTGCCAGCAGTCCGGACCGTCACCTTCGACCACGCCAAAGGCCAGCTCATCAGCGCCGGGGGCGGTAGTGAAGACGGGGAAGATGATGGCGAGCGTGTGACCTGCGGGAATCTTGTCCGGGTGGATGGACGCCGTGAACCTGCCGTCCCTGCTCTCGAACTGCACCACCTTTAGGGCAAGGTCATCCCCCTCATCACCAGAAGCGTCCCCATCGCTGACCGGGCAGTAGGGGTCACCCTGATAGACCCGGGCCCGCACTCCCATGCGGGCGAGATCACGCTGCAAGCGCTCCGGATCGGGCTTGGTCTCCCCGATGTCGCGAATGGTCACCTTCACGACACCGTGCGGTTCACGGTCGAGGGTGTAGGCCACGGTGGTGATCCTTTCGGGGAAGTGTCCGGTCCCGGCCGGTGCGGTATGCCCGGCGGTTGTTCCGTGGTCCGTGGGGGTGCCGGTCTGGCCGACGGTCACCGCGCCCCCCGCTATGGCGGTGGCCACCGCTGCCGGGGCCAGCACCCGCACCGCCAGGCGCTGCCGCCTGGCCCTGCCCTGTTCACGGGCCGTCTGCAGCCAACTGTTCATCAGGTGTTCCTCACGCTGGGCCCTACGGCCGGGCGGAAAGTCCCGCTCGGTGGGCACAGTCAGCTTCCGACGCAGCACCTGCACATCGTCGTCTCGTTCCCGGGTCACCGTGCATCTCCTCCGCTCGGCCGGACCGCCTTGGCGCGGTCACCTGTCTGCTGCCACTTCACGGCCGCCGGTTCCCTGTTCGGGCCGAGATTTGTGTTCGCCAGCTTCTCCAGCCGACGCCGGGCACGGGACAGCCGGGAGCGGACGGTACCCACCGGCACGCCCAGTGCCTCAGCAGCAGCGGCGTAGTCCAGCCCAGCCCAGACACACAGCGCGAGAACGTCACGGTCGGTGCGCGACAGCCGCTCCAGTGCCGCCCGCACTGCTGCGATCTTGTCCTGGTCCTCCAGCCGCCCCACCACCTCCTCGGCGAAGTCCGGCAGCAAGCCAGGAGCCGGCATCCGCTCCATGAGCGCCCGGTGACGCCGGGCCACCCGTCGACGCCGGTGGATGACATAGGTGGCAATCCCCAGGAGCCAAGGCAGCAGGCTGCCGCCATCCGATTCAACCTTCGCCTGCAACCGCCACGCCTCAAGAAACACCAGCGACGTGCAGTCCTCGGCAATCGACCAGTCCCCGGTCATGCGGAAGCAGTGGTTGTACACGGCTCGGCCATGCTCGCGGAACAGCACGGCGAAGGCGCCCTCGTCGCCTGCCCGGATACGGGCCCGAAATCCTGGATCCATGCCTATCTCCGCCACCCGGGCAACCCACGGTTCCATGTGATGTGAGTCACCAGCCTGTGAGAGGCGCAGTGCCCGGCCCATCGGAATGTGCACCGGATCGTCCCATCCAGCGCTGGCAGGCGCCAGGCGAATGTCCAGCTCAAAGCCATTCGAGGATCGGCAAACCGTCTCTCACTCAAGGCGGCACTGGAACATGCCACCACCGCTCTGGCCGCAGCCGTGGGGATTGAGGGAGCGTCTGGGCCCGGTCCGGGTCGGGGACGACATGCTGGTGCTGCATGCGATGCGCCGGCCCGGCGGGATCCGCGACCCGTCCGAGCTGTATCCCGCCTACGCCGAGGCCGGACGGCTCGGCGCCCCGGACGCAGTGCACGTCGCGGACCGGTGGCACATCTGGAAGAACCTCGTCGAGGCCGTCGAGAATACGGTCGTCCAGCACCGGGCCCTGCTGCACGAGCCGGAGGAGATCGGGCCGGTTCACTCCGGCATGCCGCTGGAAACCACCGCCTTGGCGCCGAGCTCGCGGGCCGAGCCACGACAGTCCGGCCGGCTGTCGGACCGAGTGCGGGAACAGCATGCGGCCGTTCACGCCCTGCTCGATGAGGGTGTGGGGCTGCGGCCGATCGCCCGCCGGCTCGGCGTGTCCCGCAACACCGTCCGCCGCCTGGCTCACGCGGCCACCGCGGACGAACTCCTCGTCGGCCAATGGACCAGCCTCCCCAGCGTCCTCGATCCCTACAAGCCATACCTGCACCAGAGGTGGGCCGAAGGCTGCACTGTCGCCCGCCGCCTGTTCGAGGAACTCCGCGAGCGCGGATACTCCGGCGGTGAGAGCGTCGTGAGACGGTACGTGAAGCGGCTCCGCGAGGCCTTCCCGCGCAACGGCCTGCCCCGCAAAGCCCCGTCCGTGCGGGACGTGACGGGCTGGCTGACGCGCCGCCCCGACCGCCTCTCCGACGACCAGACCCAGAAGTTGAAGGAAATCCTCGCCCGCTGCCCCGCCCTTGAGCGCACGGCCCACCACGTCCGCGCCTTCGCCGAGTTGATGAACAACCGCCAGGGCCAGCACCTCGACCAGTGGATCGAGCGAGTGGAAGCCGATGACCTGCCCGCCCTACACGGCTTCGTCACGGGGCTCGGACAGGACTTCGACGCCGTCGTCTCCGGGCTCAGCCTGCCCTACAGCTCCGGTGCCGTCGAAGGCCACAACAACAAGATCAAGATGCTCAAACGGCAGATGTTCGGACGGGCCAACTTCGACCTGCTCCGCAAGCGAGTGCTCCTCACGGCGCGAGGCCGTTCATGATCGCGGTTGTGGTGACCCTCTGTGGCTCCGGCACTGAAAGTGATCCAGAACCAGCTTTCGAAGCTCACCGACACGCCCGGAAACCGTGTTCGGCTCAGCATCTGGCCCCGGGACGCCGAGCCTGGTGGCCGGCAGCGCGGGTACAGCCTGGATCAATTCAGACAGGGCACAGGCTTCCGGTGTCTGACAGGCCTTCCCGCGGCACCTGCTGATGGAGCGAATGCCCTGGCCACCAGTGCGGCCGCCGGGGGTGCGGTGGACTGGGGGCCGGAAAGTGAGAGGCTGCGGACCTGCACTGGTCCGCTCCGGCATTGGCCAGGGCATTCACGTCTGGGAGACGGCATCAAGCTACGGCGGCCCGGCCCCAACCGGCTTTCCGACGCGCCGCCCGCGGAAACCGGATACCCCGAACGGCTTCCGGTACCCCGCGGGCAAGCCTCATGCTCCCGGCGCCCGGACCGCCAAAACCCCGCCCCCGATAGGACAATTTGCTCGCGTCGCCCGCCCCCGGCCTCTATCACCCCTGTGCCGCGTGACCGCCCGCCGGCGAGGACGTTGAGTGGACACGCACACGTGTCTCCTGTGACCGGCTCGTGCGTGACGGCCTCCCGGTTTCGTGCCCGGGACCGGGGGGCCTTGGCCGGCTAGCTGTGTAACCGACTCCGGAGTCGTCATGCCCGGTACCGGCTGGCTCCGGCCGCGCACCGAGACCCGGGCGATCAGAGCGGTCGTCATGCGGGGGCTCCACGGTCACACCAGGGGCAGGGCAAGGAGAGGAATGGAATGTGCGGTTGTCCCGGGCAGGAGGCGGGAGTAGGCCGCGCAAAGGGGCGGCCAGGAGGGTCGGCACCCGTTGTCGTTCGCCGCCCGCAAGGGTCACGGTGCGGCACACCTGACCTGTACCTCGCCGGTCTCACCGCCGGCCTGCACCGCATAACCGGCCTGCCCGAGGACGGCCAGCAGCGCATGCAGCAGCGCCGTGCGCATGGCCTCGTGCCCGGGCTGTCCAGCGGCACCGAGCCCGGCTCCGGGCTCCCATGCCACCACCACAGCATCCGTCCGCCGGCGTAGCCGCAGCCCGCCCGCATCCGGGGCCGAATCGAACCCGGCACGCTCCAGCGCCCGGCGCACTCCGGCCAGCAGCTCATCCCCGTCACCCTGTGCAATCACGCCGGCACACTATCCGCACCCGAGCGTCACCCGCGGGCAGACAGCCACCGATCAGCACAACGGGCCACCACCACGGCCGGGCTCGAGGACGCAGCGCGATGGCTTCGGACACTGTCCTGCCGGGGACTGCTCCCGAGGAGCACGGGAGGGCCGTCCGGGATGAGCACGGCAGGCGGCCGGTCGGCTGATGCCGGGATGCCTCCCCTGCAGCGGCACGCCTGCGCCGCCCTCGGGGGCGCGGCTTTGCCGCGAGGGTCTTCGGCCGGGCGGTCGCGCGGCGAGCGAAGGGATTAGCGTGGTGCAGAGCAGTCGTGGTTCCGAAGTCGTTCGCCCGCGGTCACCTTGCCCCGCGGGCGCTGTGCTGTGCAGCCTCTCGGCGGGGTGGGGCCAGGGCGACTGCCCTGCTCCCGGGGCCCGCACCGCAGGGACCCCGACCCCTTTGAAGGAGACAGACATGGCCAAGGGCACGTGAAGTAGTTCAGCGCGGAGAAGGGCTTCGGCTTCATCGAGCAGGATGACGGGGGCCGGACGTTTTCACCCACTACTCCGGCATTGCCGGCCAGGGTTACCGCGAACTGCGCGAGGGACAGCACGTGGAGTTCGACATCGCCCAGGGACAAAAGGGCCCCCAGGCGGAGAACATCCGCACCCTCTGATTGGCCTCAGCGCCTGCACCCCCTGGCCCCGCATCGCCCGCCAGCGTCGGATACGGCCGGCAGCGGGCATCCTCCGCCCCCGGGGGTATGGACCGGTGTCCGGGCTCAGGGATACCAGGTGTCCTGCCAGGCGGGGTGCCGGTCGAAGGGCAGTGCGTAGGGCCTTCATGGTCTGGAAGGCATAGATGAACTGCAGCGGCCAGCCCATTCCCGCCCCCCTTTCCTGTCAGATGCTGTTGCCGGCATTGCTGCGGGCACGTAATAACTGACCGAGTACGGCATAAGCTGCGCTGCCACGTCCTGCCTGTCATCCTGAGAGGCGGACAGCCCCGTGCCCGTCCCGGCGGGGCGCGGCGTGAGGACACCGCCGAGCGGAGGCCACCGTGCTGATCAGTTACAGGGTCGAGGGCGACGTGCTGCAGGTGACCCTGCACCGCAATCTCGACATCACCAGCCGGGCCGCGGCCGCCCAGGAGATCGAGGCCCTCGTGCACGCCTGCAGGCCCCGCCGCGTCACCGTCAAGGTCCCCGCCGGGCAACCGGCCCCCGCGACACTCAGTGCAATCCTCCGCGCACACCGCACGTGCAAGAACCTGGGCATCCCCCTCGACCTGGCTGGAGCATCCACCGCAGTCCAGCGCCTGTTCCGTACGAACATCGCATAGACCCCACCATCCAGCATGATCAGGGCTGGTGCGTGTTCTTCCCTCCCCTGTTTGGTCTGCCGGCCGGGAGCCGGAATAGGGGTCGTGTTGTGCGGGCCCGTGCGGCGCCGGGCTCCATCCGCGGCGGGGCAGCGGACCCGGCTCGTCTCCGGGTGCGAAAATCCTGACCCTCCGCTCCGGCGGCCACTGAGAAAACAAGCAGCGAAGACGGCGAAAAAAGAGCAAAAAGGCGAAACGCGGTAGACTAGCTTTCAGCGCCGGAAGGCCTGAGCATCTGATCGAGGGCTCCGAAACCGTCGAGGTGGCCGAGCATGTGCCGGGCGGCTGGTACGAGATCCGTTCCGCCTCGGGCGAGGTACGCATGGACTTCCAGCTGGGTCACGGGACCGTGCGGGCCACGGTCAACGGCTGCAGCCTCGATGCCGGCGGCTCCGGGGCGCGCCGGATTTTCGAGCGGTGGCCGTCCCCATTCACCGCGGTGCTCATCGTCTCCCGCCAGTCCCGGCTCGCACCGGGCCGCTACCTCGTCACCCGGGCCGGCGTCACCAGAACGGCCCGGACCGTATTCGATGCGCCGCCTTTCTGAAATGCCCGGCGCAGTCGTCGAGGGGCACAGACCGCGTGGAGCCGACCGAGGGGGTGTGGGCGGGACGCGCCGTCCGCCCGTGGCTGGCGGGCACTTGGCTGGTTGCTGCCACGTTGGCCGGCATATGAGTCCCCGAAATCCCGCCGCTCCCGCACGATGACGCACCGTCCGGCCCCTGCCCCGGCACGGGCGGCACAGGCCGCCGTGGAGCTTGCGGTGCAGCAGCCGTTCCCCCTGGACGATCTCCAGCACGTACGGCTGGCCGCCCGGCGCGCCAAGAACCCGTTCTTCGCCACCGCTCTGCTGCACGAACCGTACGGCCGAGTCCTCTTCAGCGGACGCGGACTGCTGTTCACCGCATGCCAGCCCCCCCCCCCCCCCAGCAACCCGCCTGGCGGGTCTACCTGGCGTTCTTCGCCCCCATGCCGGGCGGAGCCTGGCCCACGCTGCTCCCGCACCCCCTCTCGCACCCGAGCGCCGAAGAGGCCTGCCGGCACGCCGAGGACCTCGCCGCCCGGATGCACACCGGCACCTGGCAGCAGGCACTGGGCCTGTTCACCCGCACGCATACAGCAGCCTGAAATACGTGCCGGGTCCCGCCCGCAGCCGACGCGGAAGCGGGGCCCGGCCCTTCCTGCCGCATGACCGCTCAGGAATACGGCAGATATCCATCGAAACCCCGGCAGACGTCCCCTGTCCAGCGGTCACCCACGCTCCCCAGGCCCGGGCAATTCCTGCAGCGCTTCGGAACGGGGTACCACACCGCGTGATCGGCATCACTCGACCACGCCTGTATCCAGGCGCTCGCTGAAAACGACGAACTCCGAAGTCTTCGGCAAGTTGAAGGCCAAGCACGGCACCGTCCTCGTGGTCGTCGACCAGCCCGCCTCGATCGGCGCCCTGCCCATCGCGGTCGCGAGGGACATGGGCTGCGCGGTGGCCTATCTGCCAGGCCTGACGATGCGGCGGATCGCCGATCTCTATCCCGGCGAGGCCAAGACCGATGCCCGCGACGCGTTCGTCATCGCGGACGCCGCCCGGTCGATGCCGCACACCCTCCGCTCGATCGAGCTGGAGGACGAGACCATCGCCGAGCTGGAGATGATCGTCGGCTTCGACGACGACCTGGCCGGCGAAGCCACCAGGATTTCCAACCGGCTCCGCCGCCTGCTCACGCAGATCCACCCGCCCTCGGGCAGCAAATCCGGGAGAAGGTGATGTTCTGGCCTGTGTTGGCTGCCTTCGGCTCGACCAAGATGTCGCTGCGCATCTGCAGCCCGTCGCACGGGCCATGGCCCGTGCGACGGGCTATTCGCACACCAACCGCGATGGCGCAGGGCTTTCAGCCAGTGGCTGTGCACGGGCTGACGGCCCTCCTCGACGGTTGCCGTGCTGGCAGCTTCGCCAAGCGATCTGCTGGAACGTACTTGGAACCGCCCACGCGGCGCCTGGACGCGGCCCGGGAGCGGTCTCGCCTGGCCGTGCTGTTCCAGGGCTCGGTGGCCGCTCGTCCGACTCCGAAAGGGCGCCGGCGCGGGCTGAACCGTACAGCTGGCCGTCCTCAGCGGCGGAGTGGATGGAGCTGGCCCGGTCTGCGTGGGGTGAGCCGGCCTTCGAAGGCGATCTGGAAGGCGTTCAGGGGTGCCTTCCAGCGCATGGTCCACCGCTTGCGGCCCTTGCCGGTCGGGTCCAGGCTCATCAGCCCCTGCACAGCAGGGCTTCAGGATCAAATGAGTCCTGGGGAGTCCTACTAAATCCCGTGCAGGTTCTTGGCCGTTGGGGAGGTCTGCACGGTCTCCGGATCGGGATAGGTGCGCAGGAGGATGTCGGCGGTCGCGGTGGTGGTGACCGTGAACCAGTAGTGCTCGTTTTTGTAGTGGTGCAGGCGGTGGTTGCGCCAAATGGCCTTGTACATCCGGCTCTTGGGCCGGTAGTCGCTGTGGATCAGATAGTGCGTCCACTCGTAGAGCAACCCGACCGCGGCTACCGACAGCATGAAGGACAGTGCTTGCCCGAGACGGGGGAAGGCGAGGAGCGAGAGGCCGTTGTAGACGATGATCACGTAGGCGAGCGACCTCCACGGGATGAAGACCAATGGGACATTGCGTGGGTCAGCATGGTGTGCTCGGTGCGACCCAGCCAGCTTGGTGTCGAGGGTCAGGTTTCCTATCGTCTTAGGCCGCCAATGCAACACGAACACATGGATGAGCCACTCAACCACGGGGAAGAAGGCGAGCCAAAGCAGGGGTGTGTAGGCGTCATCGGTCCGCCAGTCGCCCACCGCAAGGCGTGCGGGGACCAGCGTGAGGAGGACCGCACTGATCATCCAGGGCGACGGATGCCTCCAGAACGCGCGGAAGGTCGCCCCCAGCGTTGTCACGCTCCGGCGCGTACCAGTGATCGCGGCCTCGTCCGACCGCACTCGGGCTCGTGCCTCGGCCTCGACGGTAGCGTTCTCGGTCTTCTTCCGGGCCCAGCTCCCGCTCCGGGCCCTCGTCTTGCCTGCAGTCATGACGTCTCCTCCTCAAGCTGTTGGATGATGTCGATCAGGGACTCTGTTACAGGCCGCAGTAGATTTTCGGCGCAGCTCCGGGCCCGTTCGGGGTCGCCGTCGGCAATGGCGTCGATCAGGGCGTCGAGTGCCTCGGTCCGCTCCACCTCGGCGGCCATCACATGGGCGAGGGCGCCAAGGAGCGGCTCGTACGCCGCCCGGAGACTGTTGAACATGAGTCGGAATGTCACCGAGTCGGCCGCGTCGGTGATCTGACCCCACAGCGCCATCGAACGCCGCTGCCGGGCGACCGGGTCGCTCTCGTCGTCGAGCGACGTCGCGGTGGCACGCAGCTCCACCGCCGCCTCGGGCCCCTTCCGCCGGGCCGCCAACTCGGCGACTTTCGGGGCCACATGGAGTCGCGCCTCGAGGATGCTGCGAGCCACACTCAGATCGATCGCGCCGTCGGAGAAGAGCAGGCGCGGCAAGACGTTAAGCCCGGCGGTCCTGCGGAAGTCCCGCACAGTGGTGGCGTCACCCTGGCGGACCTCGACATAGCCGGCGTGGGCTAGCCGCTGCAACGCCTCACGGACGGCAGGGCGGGAGACACCGAGCAATTCGGCGAGACGCCGCTCGCTGGGCAGCGTCTCGCCGGGGGTGAGACGGCCCTCCACAAGCTCGGACAGGAGTTGTTCGAACACCTCGTCAGGAACGGACCGTCGGTTGATTGGTTGGAAAGACACCAGGCGACCATAGGGGCTCAGTGGTCAGGTGGCCAAGTGGTCAGACCTGTAATCAGTGCTCAACTTTGCGGATCGCGATTTTTTGAGTAGGCGGCGGCCGACCATCCCCGTGGGCTCGGCTTGTTCAACGGATGTTCGGGGTGAAGTGAAGAACCACCAACGTTGTTGCCCTACCGCCTCGGTGATGGTTCCGGGGACGCTGTCGCCGTTCGGCCAGGGGGTTGAACGGCAGCGGCTTGAGGGGCGTGAACCCGGACCGCCCTGGTCTTCCCCCTAAACGCCGCAGCGGCTACGACACCGAACTCGCCCGCGTCCGTCTGTGGTCTGCACGCACGGCTGGCGGGATATCTGGGGCGCGGGCGAACTGGACACCGCTACTCACGGACGGGCTAAGGGTGACCGGCTGCCTCCGCACCGGTTGACCTGGCGAAGGATCCACACGATCCGGGTGCGGCACCTGTTCGGCTGACCTCATCAGCCTTCCTGGCAGTTCTTGGTGTCCCATGCCTCCGGGGCCGCCCTGGGACACCAGTCGCTGGCCTGAGTCCCGGCGCCTGCCCGGCGGAGGGACGGTCGCAGGCGCCGGAGACAGCAGCACACACCACGGCCGGGTCGCGGCCCCACCCTGGACCGGAGCGTGTACTGCCTGGCAGCAAACCACCAAACCGACCACCACGCTCCTGGGACACACCGCCGTCCAGCGGAACCCACACACCGCGCCGTGAGGAGGATGGAAGGGAGCCGTGACACGTGCACGTGTCACGGTGAAAACGTTCTCACGCCGCCCCGGCGTCACGTTGGGCAGGTACGGACATCGGCAAGACCCACCACCATTGCGTGGTTCTGAACGCGGAGGGCGAACGACTGCTGTCGCGGCGAGTCATGAAGGACGAGCCGGAGCTGCTGGCCCTGCTCGCTGACGTACTTGCCCTTGCTGAGGATGTGGTCTGGGCAGTCGACGTCGCCGATGGCATGGCTGCCCTGTGGATCAGCGTGCTGCTCAACCACGGCCAGCACCTCGTCTACATACCCGGCCTGGCCGTCAACCGGGCCTCGGTCGGCTACCGGGGCATGAGCAAGACCGACGCCAAGGACGCCACCGTCATCGCCGATCAGGCCTGGATGCGTCGCGACCTGACGGTCCTGCAATCGGACGACGAACAAGCCATCGAGCTGCGGGTCCTTACAAGCCGCCGGGCCGACCTGAACGCGGACCGCACCCACAGGATCAACCGCCTGCGCAGTCAACTCACCAGTAACTTCCCTGCCTTGGAGCAGGTCCTTGACCTGACCAACGTCGGACCACTGAACCTTCTGACCGGCTACCAGACCCCCGACGCCCTTCGCCGGACCGGCGGGAAGCGGCTGGTGACCTGGCTGCGCAACCGCAGCGTGCGCAGTCCCGAGGCTCTCACCGCGGCCGCCCTGGAAGCAGCCGAACGACAGCACACCGCCGTACCCGGGGAGAAGATCATCGCGCAGGTGATCCACACCCTGGCCAGGAGGTGATGAGCCTCAACGGGCAGATCAGCGAGATCGACAAGCTCATTACTGCCCGGTTTCGCGACCACGAACTCGCCGAAATGATCTCCAGCATGCCCGGCATCGGCCCGCTGCTGGCCGCCGAGTTCCTCGCGGCCACCGCCGGCGACATGAGCCGCTACGGCACCGCCGATCGCCTGGCCAGCCTCGCCGGAGTCGCTCCGGTCCCCCGGGACTCGGGCAACATCAGCGGCAACCTGCACCGGCCCAGGCGCTACCACCGCGGCCTGCAACGTGTCTTCTACACCTCCGCGCTCATCAGCATCCGCAGCTGCGACGACTCGCGCCGCTTCTACGAACGCAAGCGCGCTGAAGGCAAGCGGCATACACAGGCAGTTCTCGCCCTGGCCCGCCGGCGCGTGAATGTCCTGTGGGCTCTCATTCGTGACGGTCAGTGCTACCAAGCCAACCTCCGCGTCACCGCTACGGCTTGACAACATCTGTGAGTCTTCATCTGGCTGGTCCGGGACCGGCTGGCAGGGTTGACGCCGGTCGCCTCGTCGTAGTCGTGACTCGTGACAAAAGTGGCCCCCAGAGGTGCCTTGCCTATGAACTGTCCGACTATGGCGGGCGGCCGGCGCCGACCCGGCCCACCTCGGTGGCCTGATAAGAAGCCTGCCCGGCCCCAAGG
>NZ_JBICXT010000067.1:0-13209 GCF_043200415.1 Streptomyces sp. NPDC048419
GACATCCGTCAGCTGGTCGTCGTCCTGCAGCTCTGCACCGAGAAGGACGTCGATCTCCTCTTCGGCTGACGCCGGTCGGCGCTACAGGATCACTGCCGCCACCAGTTACGGGACAGCGCTTAGATCTCTGGCGCGCGCCCGGGCACAGCGTGGTTGACGCTCCCCTGCCTGAAGAAAGGAGGGGATTCTCGCGGCTCGCGCCGTGAGACTTCCTGTTTCGTCGCCGACTGCCCGCCCGGGGTTCTCCGTTGGGGAAGCTGGCACGGTGAACATGCGCAGCTTCCCCAGCACCGCCAGCAGCGGCCTCAGTACCATCGGACTGGCAGGCATCGGCTTTCCCTTCCCGGGTGCGGTCGCCACAACCCCGATGCTGCCGACGCTCCAGCCCGCAGCGGGCGCGAACAGCCAACCCGTCACCCGCCCGAGCGGGAACCGCTGTTCGACTCCTGCGCACCGACTGCTACCAGCGCGGCCCGATTGGCTCAGGCTCAGTGGGTTTCGTGGAGGACCATGGCCGAGCCGCCGCCGCGTCGTTTGGGCTCGGCAACCGCTTCGATCTTGCCGTCTGGCAGGAATTCGAGCGCGGCGACCGCACCGATCTCCGGCGACGGGGTGAAGGTGCTCGGGGCCAGGACGAAGCGGTGGCCCAAGCGTTCCAGTGCCGAGCGCTCGGGCAGGTCGAGGAAGGCGGGTTCGGCTTCGGTCGTCGCCTGGTTGCGCTGGGAGATGCGTGGCGCGGCGACCGCCTGAGGCAGGGTCATGCCGAGGTCGAGGCGGTTGAAGATGGTCTGCAGCACGGTGGTGATGATGGTGGCGCCGCCGGGTGAGCCGATGGCGATCACCGGCTTGCCGTTGTGCAGGACGATGGTCGGCGACATGCTGCTGCGCGGGCGCTTGCCGGGTCCGGGCAGGTTCGGGTCCGCTACCCCTGTGGTGATCGGGGTGAAGTCGAAGTCCGTCAGCTCGTTGTTGAGCAGGAACCCTCGCCCGGGCACGGTGATGGCCGAGCCGCCCGTCTGCTCGATCGTCAGGGTGTAGGAGGCGACGTTGCCCCAGCGGTCGGCGGTCACCAAGTGGGTGGTCGAGGTGCCCTCGTAGGGCTCGTCGCTGCCGGTACCTCGCGTGCAGCCGGAGCCGGGGTGGCGGGGGTCGCCGGGTGCGACCGGGCTGTCCAGGACGGTGTCGGGGCGGATGAGGCAGGCGCGGTCCTTGGCGAATACCTTGGTCAGCAGTTCCTTCGTGGGCACGTCGGAGAAGGCCGGGTCGCCCACCCAGCGATTGCGGTCGGCGAACGCGATCCGGCTGGCCTCCAGGTAATGGTGGAGTGCCTGGACCTTGTCGGCCGATGCCAGGTGGAAGTTCTCCAGGATGTTCAGCGCCTCGCCGACCGTGGTGCCTCCGGAGGAGGAGGGTGCCATGGAGTACAGGTCCAGCCCGTGGTATGTCGTGTGGGTCGGTGCCGGGCCCCGGGCCGAGTAGCGTGCGAGGTCGCTGGGTTCCATCAGCCCGGGGCGCACGGCGCGGTGGGAGGCGGGGGCCACTGGCGGCTGCTGGACGCTTTTGACCACATCGCGGCCGATGTCCCCGTGATAGAGCGCGCCGATCCCCTTCCGGGCGAGCTCGCGGTAGGTGCGGGCGAGATCGAGGTTGCGGAAGCGGGAGCCGACCACGGGCAGTTGGCCGCCTGGCAGGAACAGCTTGGCCGTGGACGTGAAGTCCCGGAAGCGGTCTTCGTTCATCTGCGTCTGGGCGCGGAACTGGTCGTTGACGACGAAGCCTCTGTCGGCGATCCGGGTGGCCGGGCGCAGGGCTTGTGCCAGCGAGACGGTGCCCCACGCGTCCAGGGCCTTCTGCCAGGTGGCTGGCGTACCCGGGATGCCCACGGACAGGCCGGAGTTGACGGCCTCGTCGAAGGCAATGGGCTTGCCGGTGGCGGGGTCGAGGAAGGAGTCGGAGCGCATCCGGGCCGGGGAGGTCTCCCGGCCGTCGATGGTGCCCACCTTCCCGCTCTTGGCGTTGTAGTAGACGAGGTATCCGCCGCCGCCGACGCCGGCGGAGTACGGCTCGACCACGCCGAGTGCGGCGGCTGTCGCCACCGCCGCGTCGGCCGCGTTACCACCGTGCCGGAGCACGTCGAGTCCGGCCTGGGAGGCGTATGGGTTCACGCTGGAGACCGCGCCTCCACTGCCCACGGCCACTGCCTGTTTCGAGGGTGGATGAAGGCCGGAATCGACGGCGGTCGAGGCGGGGGGAGGTCCTCCGGCACTGATCAGGAGGGGGGCGACGAGTGCGACTGCGGTCGCGGAAGCGACGACGGCACAGCGGACGACCATGGTGTCTCCGGTGACCTGGGGGGTGAGGGATGGCCGAAACCCTGCCAGCGGGCAGGGAGTTCGACAACGAGGGGGCGCAAGATTTGCGCGACATCTGAGGTTCCCGACAAGTAACCGGAAACCGTTCGCAAAAAGCACGCGGCATGGCAGACGCTGCCAGCACCTCGGGCATGCCGTGATCCGCCGAGCCACCTGGCCTGCCGGACCGCTCATAACTTCGGACTAGGCCCAATGCCGCCTGTTTTACGCCGACGGTGCTGGACGACGGTCTCGGCGAGGTTCGACCAGATGTGCCACCGATCGGCAACATGCACCGCGTCCGGTGGCGGCCGAGGCATCCGGCCTCGGCGTAATCGGTGGAGCGGTCCTGGCAGATCACCTCGACGCCGGGATACTCGGCGAGCCACCGTCGCAGTGGTGCGGCCGGTCAGCAGGTCCACGGGCTGGTGTGTCTCGATGTCGAGCAGGATGCTGCCGTAGTTGTGCCCCTTGCGCAGCGCGAAGTCGTCGACCCCAAGCACCCGCGGTGTCGGGGTCTCAGGGTCCTGCAGGCGGCAGATCAGCCGTAACCGGGGGCGAGCGGCTCACCTTGGCGGCCAGCTCGTGGGCCAGGCGGGAACCGGCCCGGCCAGCAAGCATCACTGCCCCCCGTTCCAGCACCGTCTGCAGCCCGGCGCTGCGTCTTCCGTGCCGGAACGCCAGTCTGTCGACCTGCTCGGCGGACGTCGCCTGTAGGCAGCTCTGTTGAGAGCAGCGTAGCCGCCGGACCCGTAACTCGATCAGCGCCGGACGTTTGAACGTGCGCATCGCGCGGTCCCCGGCGACGATCCGCCGCTTCATCGTCGGTGCCCTGCCCGGACTCGCCAACCTGACCGCGGAGGGCTCGGGCCAGGCGGAATCGGTGGCCTCGGACGGCAAGAGCGCCCGCTGCTCGCGCCACGGTCAGGCACCGGCCGCGCACCTGCTCGCCGAGATGACCAGCGACGGCAGAACCGTCGCCCAGCTGCGGGTACCGGACAAGACGAACCAAATCACCTGCTTCGCCGCCCTGTTGGCTCGCTTCGCCTGACCGCGATCGTCGTGACAGCCGATGCCCTGCACACCCAGCGTGACCACGTTGCCTTCCTGGTCGAGGCCAAGAAGGCGCACTACGCGTTCACCGTGAAGAACCGTCCCACCTTGCACGAGTGCACACGCCGCCCTGGGAACAGGCTACGGCGGAGTCCGCAGCGAGGGCCACGGCCGCAAGGAAACCCGGGTCGTTCAGGTACTCACCGTCGAGGACCTGGATTTCCCACACGCCGCCCAGGTCGCGAAGATCACTCGGCACAGCACCAGCCTGAACACCGGGAAACGGACCCGCAAGACCGTCTACGTGATCACCAACCTGACCCAGCCGGGATGCATCTCCGGAGAGGATCGCACAGCACAGTGGGTGATCGAGAATGGGCTGCACTTCGTCCGCGATGTCACGTTCGACGAGGACCGGTCCCGAGCCCGCACCGGTCGCGGCCCCGAGAATATGACCACCCTGCGCAACCTCGCGATCAACAAGCTCAGGTGTACATGGCCACACCAACATCATGGCCGGGTGAAGGGCTGGTGGGACATCTCCTGGAGGCCGCGACCAGTAACTACACCAAGATCAAAAGACTTTGAAAAGGCCCTGGGAGAGCAGGGTTAAGGCGGCGATCTCCAAAAAATGCAGCGTTGCCCAAATAGCTCAAAGATCAGCGGTACGGGGCAAGGCAGAAGAGATGCTATTACTTACCCGACCCCCCAAACAACGACTTAAAGAACGACGTAACCATCCCCATGACGGCTTCAAGAGCGCCTGACAATCCGCTCGAGCTCGGGGGAGAAATCTCCGGCTTATCTTCCTTGGGAGGGGGAGCTGTCGCTGAAGGTTTCATTCGAGGTTTACGTGCTGGTTCTTTGGATTTTTTAGATGAAAGCATGAAGGAGGAATATGATATCTCCTCGAAGAGGCGTGGCGGGTTTGTGGGCGGGATCCTGGTGTCGTGTCTTCAAACCTTCGCCTGTTGACTCGGGGGCTGTCGTTCCTCCTTTGACGCGGCCGCAGTTGGCCGAGGCTCGGCGAGTGCGGGCGGCTGAATTGGGTCTCAGTACACATCGTTCGCGCTCGCCGAGCACCTCGACCGGGCAGGCATAGCCGCATCCATCGGATCGGTCGGCGACGCTTGCGACAATGCCCTGATGGAGTCGACGATCGGGCTGTTCAAGACTGCGTTGATCAAGCCTCGTCGCCGCTGGAGGACGCTCTCCAAGGTCGAGCTGGCCACCGCCGAGTGGGTCGACTAGTACTGCCACCGCCGGCTCCACGGTGAAATAGGACACATCCCACCTGCCGAATACGACAGCAAATACTAACGCGAAACCACGAAATCCCAGGTCACAATCACGACCTAGAGTCTCGATCAAACCCGGAACGGTTCATAGTGGTATCACGCAAGCGTGGAGGTGGGCGATGAGTGACGAGGCGGAGTCCGCCCCGCGGATCGTGGTCGGCGTTGATGGTTCCGAATCGTCAAAGGCGGCCCTGCGGTGGGCGGCCCGGCACGCCGGGCTGATCGGCGGTGTGGTCGAGACGATCATCGCTTGGGAGTACCCGTACTACTGGTTCGGGTGGTCGGGGCCTGTGGAGGAACCGGTCGACTGGGAGGACAGTGCTCGCAAGACCCTTACAGAGGCGATCGGCGAGACCATCGGGCCCGACCGGCGCGTTGAGATCCACGCCCGGGTGCTCCAGGGCAACCCGGCGGGCGTACTGACGAACGCGGCCCAGGGCGCCGAGCTGCTGGTGGTGGGCCACCGCGGGTACGGTGGATTCACCCAGGTGCTGCTGGGATCCGTCGCACACCAGTGCGCCCAGCGCGCCTCCTGCCCAGTTCTCGTTATCCGCGGCCCAGGAGGAGCTCGCTAAAGCGGTCAGCAAGTCCTCTGGCCCAGGGCCACAACCACGTTCAGCTGTTAGCCAGGTTCATCTCATAGGACCACGACGAGACCGGCGATGTGATCCAGTCGGTCCCACACCGGATGTATCAGGGCACTGTACCGCCGTGATGCGCCGAATCTGCCGGGAGAACGTGATCGGCGCATTACCAGCGGTAGCGGATGGGCGTCGTCGTTCCCCACCGAGAAGGATCTCCCAGATGTCTCATGAGACTAGAGACACCATGCTGCCGGTGCTGTGGGATGAGAACAGGCGGGCGCCCTCCAGGAGGTCCAAAACCCCTGGGTTGCTCGATGCCCCGCCGAACCGGCTCAGGCTGATGGTGGCGGTAGCCAGGTGTCCGCCCCTCTTCTTCAGAGGAAATCCCCACCTTCAGGCGGGGAGGAAATCCGATCCTGAGCCAGGCGGATCCGGGGGCCGCAGCATCGCTCCAGCAGGCCCCGTGATTCGCACCTCCCGAACGACGGGGGAAAGTCCGAGCGTGGCCAAGACCGCCGCAAAGTGGGCCTGGCAGCGAATGCGGACTGGCCCGGGGCAAAAGGGCGTATGTGACAACGACTGGGCGGTGATCGAGGGCACCCTCGACGACATGCCTCGACGCAAGGATGTCGCTGGCTCTGGTCCGCGGGCACCGCTATACCCGCACCGTGCCTTACTACCGCGCTTCGCCCCGGGCAGGTGACACTGGCGCGACTGGTGTGCCGCAGGTGGCAGGTGGAGAACGCTCTCCGGGAGGCGAACGAGGTCTGCCGCCTCGACAAAGGCCAGGTCACCTGCTCCAGGCATCGCTGGAGCGTGATCGCCCTGGTCGCCTACGCCCATCTGGCCGTCACCGTCACGCTCGAACGTGCCCCCAGACCGGCCCGTAGGAACCCCCGCCGAGGCCGACCTCGTTCCCCCTCAGCAGCCACGAGCTCCCCCGTCTGCTACGGGCCATCCTTCCGCCCCGACCACCTGCTGTGGTGGTCCACCTGGCGCCGACGCCATCAACACCGCGCCCCCTCTGCCACCGCCGCCGGCACGCTTACCGACACGACATCCATGATCAGAGAGCAAGCTGGCAGCTATCGACAGCTGCCGTGTCCGGGCTATAGCTGAAAGACCATGGGAAACTTGTACTGCAACATGGAGGCAGCATCATGCTCAACAAGGCAACTGGGGGCATGATCGCGATTGCACTTTCCAACGCCATCCTATTTTCTGGACTTACTGGGGTTAGCATTGCGTTGCCCGTAATCTCCGATGACCTTAGGCTGGATAGTTCCACGCTGCACTGGGTTTCCATTGGCGCCTTTCTCCCCATGGCAAGCTTCAGCATCGTCGCCGGCAGGCTAGGGGACTCCGCCGGGCGGCGGCTTTTCTTCTTGATTGGTCTCTCGCTCTTCGGCCTGGCATCGGGCGTCTGCGCTGTCAGCCCAAACTCCAGCATACTCATCGCAGGCAGGATCTTTCAGGGGGTCGGCTGCGCGTTGGCGGTTCCTCTTTCATTCAGCAATCTCACTGTAATTTATCCACCACAGCGACACGGTTGGGCTTTCGGGATAGTTGCAGCAATCACCACACTATCCGGAACGACAATTCCTTTTCTCTTGAGTTTTATCATCGATAGACTCGGCTGGCGCTTCACCTTTGCTCTATATTTCCCCCTCATCATCGCCTTGATCCTCCTCGCAATGTGGACAATCCCGGAGAGTAAAGGAAAGAACTATCCTCGTTTCGACACGACCGGCTGCATTCTACTCGCGGTGGGCCTATGCCTACTGGTGGTTGCCTGCGAGCGGTGGGCTGATTGGGGAGTAGCAAATCCCCGAGTGATCACCTTGCTGGTAGCTGCCTGTCTCACCATCGCCGCGTTTTATCGACACGAATTGCACGCGGAATTTCCACTGCTCGACTTCAGGGCATTGAAGCTGGCACCCGTCATCGTTTCGCTAATTCTTCTTGCTCACATTCAATGCACCTCTCTCGTGATCACTTTCAATCTCCCCATTTTCTTGCAACAGGTGGAACGGCTCAGTCCGTACACTTCCAGTGCCGCACTGGCCGCCGGAAGCATCGGCACCGTTCTCTTTTCTTCGTTCGCCGGCAGAGTGGCTGACCACGGAAAGACACAGCGCATTATTTCCCTTGGGATGGCGGCAGGCGTTGCGGCTATCCTCCTGCTCGGCTATGGCCTGCTTGCGAGACAATACTCGGTCATCCTTCTAGGCATGATCATTTTTGGATTCTGTCCAGCGCTCATCTACGCCCCCGCAACCGCCATTGTGGTTTCCCGCCTAGGAGCAGCCCGCAGGGGAATTTCAACAGCGCTAACCGTCGAATCCAGGCAATTGGGCTCAACTGTAGGTTTTGCGAGCTGTCAAGCTTTGATTGCAGGCGCCGAGTGGCTGCGCCGGAGGCGGCTACTGGGAGTCTCCCGAGGCAAGAGCACAACCCTGGACCAAGCCCTCTATAGCACAAACGTGCCAACCGTGAACATTGCCGGACATTCCCGAAGGACTGTAGAAAGAACAATCGACTCTACGTTCACCTTGGGATTTTCCGTGATTTTGCTTCTGATGTCAATGGCAATCCTCTGCCTCTTGCCTCTGGTGTTCCGAGCGTTGAAACCCAAGGAACCGTCCCTGAACACTCATGGACCATGACCGAACCTCTTTCATCCTGAATAGCCCTGCCTATGCGGTTGGCGGCACAGCGTGCTCCTGACCAAGCCCTACTAGGGCACCGACGCACAATGTGCACCCGGTACGACTACCAACTGCGAACAGCCCGAGCATGACCAGCAGTTCAACCCGGTCCGGCTGCGCCTGCTTTCGATGATCGCCTCGCGCGGGGAGGGCGAAGGGGGCAGGGACGGCGGCGAGGTCTGCGTCTGCGAGCTGACGCCTGCCTTCGACCTGTCCCAGCCGACGATCTCCCACCACCTCAAGCTACTGCGGCAGGAGTTTGCTGGGTTCCGGTCGTCCGCCGCAATACGCACGGCAGCCTCGTCAACGAAGACAATTGGCGCGTACCCAGGCAACGGCGCCGACCTCGGCATCCACCAGGAATGTCTGCCGTTGTTCGACATGCCCAGTGCGACGTCATCAGGGGCGTCGGTGCCATCGAAGCCACAGTGACGTACTACGCGGTCGGCCGAGCAGCCGGCGAACGGCACGCCCCCTGGAAGCGCGGAGGGCCGCCCCCCAGCGGGTGCGGCCTCCTGCATGACGGGGCGACTTCCTATGACGGGGCGGCAGTCCCTCACCGGTGGTGCGGCGAGGTCAGGTAGTGCTGCCTGAGGAGCTCCCTTCCGTAGTCGTTGCCGTTCGGGGTGCGGATGACGGAGTGGACGTGCATCTGAGTCGGACCACTCCCCTGACTCGCGCCGTACGCGCCGGCGAGCGGGCCCGGGGCCTGGCAGTCGACCTCGACCCAGACCACCGGGCTGTGCACGCGGACGTAGAAGGCGTCGTCGGAGCCGGTGCCGCCCGCCCAGGTGACGTAGGTGTCGTCGAGGTGCCGGCGGACCTCGGCCATCCGGACCTTCGCGGCGTCCGCCTTCTCGCGGCTCACGAACGCCTCGACGATGCCGAGGAGTTCGGCCTTCTGCGCGGCGGTGAGGGCGGTGCCACGGATGCCTTCGTAGGCCTGGACGGCGTTGTCGGAGAAGGCTCCGGCCTTCATCGACTCGTTCGACTTGGTCGAGGAGGCGATGGCCACCTTCTGCTGCGCCTCGGTGAGGGAGTTGATGAACGCGAGGCCGGCGGCGACCTCCTCGTGGCAGACGGTGACCGTCTCGCCGTCGATCTTCATGGTCGTGGGCTCCGAGCCCCAGAAGCAGGGGCTCATCACGACCTGGTCGCCGAGGACGAAGTAGTTGATGACCAGGTGGTGGCCGTCGAACTGGAAGCCCCACGGCTCGTCGGCCGAGGGCGTGCCCATCAACGTCCAGTAGTAGGCGTCCTCGTTGAAGGACTTGGTGTTGCCGATCGCCTCGCCGGCCGCCTGGTTGATCCTGCGGATCTTCTCCGAGGTCTCCAGGCCGTCCGCGCTCAGGGCCACCTTCAACAGGGCCGTGCCGAGAGCCTTTTGCTCGTCGGTGAGGTCGGCGAGGGAGACACCCTGGCGCTCGTAGGAGTCGACGTTGCTCCACAGCCGCCACTCGGTGGAGTGGACCGTGAACTGCGTCGAGGACTTCTGGGCGTCGGTGAGCCCTGCCAGGAAGGCGTTCGCGGCGGTGATCACCGGGGCGGTGGCGACCTTGGTGGAGTGGATCGTGAACAGGTCGTCGATCCGCCTGCCGTCGGTGGTCAGACCGAAGAACTCCTCGGTGATCGACTGGTTCCCGGGGCCCCCGGCGCCGCCGCCCGGTCCGCCGCTGGGCATACCGCTCGGCGAGGCACTGGCCGATGCGTCGGCGGTGCCGGTGCTGTCGTCGGCCATCGCGGCCCAGGCGCCTGCGCCGCCCATCGTGACGACCGCCGTGGCCCCGCTCGCGAAGAAGACCTTCCGCATGAAGTTGCGGCGGCTCGCGTGGGCGCTGCGACCACTGTCGCAGTGCGTCTCGCGGCCCGTCGGCTCTCCGGCGTCGAGCTCGGTCATCGTCGCTGCTTCCCTTCGTCCTGGCACGTCCACACCGGACCGCCGTTGAGCCATGACTGTGGCGGACCAAGCTGAGGCACACCTGAAGTGAGCGCGCGGACGTGGTACGAAACGGGCGCGGACGGCCGTCGTAGCGCCCCTGACCTGTGCCTCTGTGGGGATGCTTAGAGTTCGGGGGGCGTCGCGGAGGGGGCTGTGGAGGGGCCGGGCGCGGCAGGGAGCCGTACCGCGAACTCGGTTCGCCCCGGCCCGCTTTCGGCCTCGATACGGCCGCCGTGCGCCTGCGTGATGGCCGCGGCGATGGCCAGTCCGAGGCCCGATCCGCCGGTCGCGCGGGTGCGGGAGGCGTCGGCGCGGGTGAAGCGCTGGAAGACCGTCGGGAGGAGACCGGCCGGGATGCCGGGACCGTCGTCCTGGACCCGGATCACACAGTCCGTGCCCGAGGTCTCCACGACGACCGCGATGCCGGTGCCCGCGGGCGTGTGCACGCGCGCGTTGGTCAGCAGATTGGCCACCACCTGGTGCAATCGGGCCGAGTCGCCGACGACCGACGCCCGGCCGCCGTCGAGACGCAGCGACAGCTGCCACTCGTGATCGCTGCCCGCGGCCCGCGCGTCCCACACGGCTTCGGCGACCAACGTCGCCAGGTTCACCTCCGCCGTCTGCAGCGGCCGTCCGTCGTCGAGACGGGCGAGCAGCAGCAGGTCTTCCACCAGTCCCGCCATGCGGGCCGACTGGGCGGAGACGCGCCGCCAGGCCAGCCCCGGCTCGATACGGTCGCTGCCGCGGCCCATCAGTTCGGCGTACCCGGCGATCGAGGCGAGCGGTGTGCGCAGTTCATGGCTGGCGTCGGCGAGGAAGCGGCGCATGCCCTGCTCGGCACGCTGGCGTTCGGCGATGGAGCACTCGACGTGATCGATCAGGCGGTTGAGGGCGACACCGACCTGCCCCGCCTCGGTGCCGGAGTCGGTGTCAGCGGCCGGGACACGAGTGAGTGCGCCCACCTCACCACGGTCCAGCGGCACCCGCGCGACCTCCGCGGCGGTGGCCGCGACCCGCGCCAGCGGGCGCAGTCGGCGCCGGACGACCACGGCGGCCACGCCGCCCGCGACGGCGAGCCCGAGCGCGGCGATCACGGCCTCGACCACGACGAGGTCGTCGATCATGCGCTGTAGGTCGTCCATGGGCAGCCCGGCCAGCACCGGCACGCCGTCCCCGGCGAGCGCGGTGAGCCGGTAGGTGCCCAGGCCCGGGATGGCACGGGTGTGCAGCGTGCCGTCCGTGGTGATCCCGGCCAGGGCGTCGCGCTGGGCGGCGGAGAGGACCTGCTGCCGGCCGTCGCCGGTGACCACCTCGGCGGCGAGGACACGGCCACGGTCGTCGAAGCGGGCGGCGAGCGTGCCCACCGGCTGGCCGCGCTCGTTCAGGAACCCGAGGTTGGTCGCGTCGCCGGTCCTGTGCTGAAGCCCGCCCTGACTGCGCTCGGCGGCGTCGGTGACGCGCTGGTCCAAGTCCCCCAGCAGATAGACGCGTTGGACGACGACGGTGGTCAGCGCCATGGCCCCGCAGACGAGGACCATCGTCACCGAGATGAACAGCACCAGCCGGGCCCGCAGCGACCGTCCGCCCGAGGCGGTGCGTTCGCGTCCCGGGATGTCAGTCCTCCGCGGCCCTGATCGCATAGCCGACTCCACGCACCGTGCGGATCACCGAAGGCCGCCCCTTGTCGATCTTCGCGCGCAGGCTGTAGACGTAGACCTCGACCAGGTTGCCCTCCCCGTCGAACGAGGCGTTCCAGACGTGGTCGAGGATCTGCGCCTTGCTCAGCACCTGGTGCGGATGGCTCATCAGG
Organism: Streptomyces sp. NPDC048419; assembly: GCF_043200415.1. Lineage (NCBI taxonomy): Bacteria > Bacillati > Actinomycetota > Actinomycetes > Kitasatosporales > Streptomycetaceae > Streptomyces > Streptomyces sp. NPDC048419. The sequence continues at coordinate 11,744 of NZ_JBICXT010000067.1, forward strand.
AACCACAACAGGTCGAATTCCTTGGCCGTGAGCGGCACCGGCGTCCCACCGCGCTGCACCTCCCGCGTCCGCCCGGCGGCGACGAGGTCACCCAGCACGCGCACCGGTCCGTCCTCACGCACCTCCTCGGCCCCCGCCCGGCGCAGCAGCCCGCGCAGCCGCAGCATGACCTCTTCCAGCGAGAACGGCTTCGTCACGTAGTCGTCCGCGCCCGCCGACAGCCCGTCGATGCGGTGCTCCAGCGCGTCGCGGGCGGTCAGCATCAGTACGGGCAGCCTGTCGTTCTCGCCCCGGAGCCGGCGCAGCACCTCCACGCCGTCCACGTCGGGCAGCATCCCGTCGAGCACGACGACGTGCGGCGCGCAGGCCCGCGTGATCCGCAGCGCGCTGCGCCCGTCCTCCGCCGTGAAGGGGTGCCACCCCGCCTCGGCCACGGCCGCGCACATCAGCTCGGTGAGCTCGGGCTCGTCGTCGACGATGAGCACACGAACCCCGGCCTCACGGGCCACAGCACCTCCGGACATGCCGCGACCATGGCATGGCGAACTGTGCGGGGGCTGTGACGGGTGAGCGCCGGATCCCTTCCTGAGATGAGCGAGCAGGGCGGTGCGGAGGGCGCCGGGGTCCTCGACCGCGAGATGACCGGCGGTGACGGAACGCAGGACGGTGCCGGGGATTCCGGCCACGAGTTCCCGAGAATGGTCCAGTGGCGTCGCGATGTCCCGGGTGCCGCCGACCACGAGCGTGCGCGCGGTGATACGGCTCAGGTCGCGGCGTGTGTCGTACCTGGCCAGGGCGTCGCAACAGGCCACGTAGTACGACGAGGCGGCGGCGAGGTCTTTGAGCAGCGCCGTTCCGAGGGGATCTGCTGCCGTGTGCGGGTCGGCGAACCAGCGGTCCGGCATGGCCGTGAGCAGTGCGGCGATCCCCTCCCGCCGTACGTGAGCCGCGCGTTGGAGCCAGGGCTCCACCGTGCCGAAGTGCGCCGACGAGCAGACAAGGGCGAGGGAGGCGATTCGGTCGGGGTGGTGCACCGCGAGATGTGCACCGATGCGCCGCCGAGCGAGATGCCTGCGTAGTGGAAACCATCCACTCGGTGATGATCCACGAGGTCGAGGACCAGCCGCGCCAGATCGTCGACAGTACGACCTGGCTCGGCGGTCGGCGGCAGCACGGCACTCGATGAGCCGCCATGCCCGGAAGGTCGAAGCACAGCACACGGAAGTCCCCGGCGAGGACACCCACATGTGGCTCCCACACCTGTGACGAGGTGCCCAGGGATGGGCCCAGCACGAGCAGAGGCGCATCGGCCGGACCCAGCAGCCGGTGGTGGAGCAGGGGGCGGTCGGACGGCATGGCGGCTACTCCGTCAGCGTTCGAGGACGAGGGCGAGGCCCTGTCCGACGCCGATGCACAGGGTGGCGACGCCGGTGCCGGAGCCGCGGCGGGCGAGTTGATGGGCGACG
>NZ_JBICXT010000068.1:0-12591 GCF_043200415.1 Streptomyces sp. NPDC048419
TCGGACAGTTCATAGGCAAGGCACCCCTGGGGGCCACTTTTGTCACGAGTCACGACTACGACGAGGCGACCGGCGTCAACCCTGCCAGCCGGTCCTGGACCAGCCAGATGAAGACTCACAGTCTTTCGTCAACCTGTAGGGTTCGTCCACCCCGGTCAGCCGGCGCTGCCGCTTCTTGACGATCTGCGGCTCGAAGGTTCCGGCCACGTCCCGGGCACCCTGACCTCGACTGGGCCGACGTCGGTCAGCACTGTCTTGGCGCGGGTGCCGTTGCGACTGTTGCCGTTGTTCTTCCCGGCCGGATCATGCTTCTCGTAGCCGACGTGATCGGTGATCTCGCCTTCCAGGGCGGACTCCAGCACCCGCTTGGTCAGCGGCTGCAACAGCCCGCCCTCGCCCATCAGTTGCAGACCCTCACCGCGGGCCCGGTCGACCAGCATCGCGATCAACTGCTCGTCCGACGTGGCCGCACCGACCGACTCGACTACGGGCTCTGGCTCGATCGTCATCTCACTCACTTGGCGTCTCCATGATCAACAGATCGGCCGTTGATTAGACACTCCCTGGCGCCGCACCACGACACGCCTGGTGACGATGGAGCCGCCTCCGGGATCCCCATGGGGACCGTCGTGAACTTTCAGCTGGGGAATATCGAGAACTTCCACAGGTTCCAGCTGGTCCAGGCCGCGGTTGACGGCGAAGGTCTTGCCGCAGCCCGACGCCCCGTAGACGCACATCATCGCCCGCGCATCGACCGTGTCCGCGATGTTCTCCCGCGCCCGCAGCAGCGCCTTGGTGGCCACCGCTTGCGCATCGGGCAGCTTCCGGTACAGGTAGTGGTCTCCCTCGGCCGGAGGCAACTGGCCCGTCACCGGTCCACCTCCTCATCGGATGCCCGCGTCGTGTCAGCCGGTGTGGCGGGCCAGCATGTGGCGCGCAGCGAGGCCGGGGTGGCCCAGTCATCCGGCGGCGCGGCGGGCGGGATCAGGTTGGGCAGCGCGAGCTCGGCCGCGCCGTGCAGCCGCTCCTGATCGGCTGCACGGCGCGGCCTCGCTCAGCGACCCCAGTTGCCGGGGCATCTCGGCCCGGTGACCGCCGCGTACTGGATACGGGTCTGCTCGGCGGCCGCGGACATGGCACGGGCCAGACGCTTTTCTCGGCCGCCTTGCGCCGGCGGTGCGCCCTGCGCTGCTCGTCGGTGGCGGCGTCGGATGAGTGGGCAGGGCCCAGATACCTTCCTGATGCGGCCTCGAACACCTCGATCTCATGGTCGTGGTGTGGGATGACGCGGACACGGACCTTGCATCCCGCCTCCGCCTCGCCGTGTATCCACTCCCCCACGACGTACCGAAGAGGCAGGACAGACTTCGAGATTCGTCGCTGCCTCAAGCGCTACCTCGCCCGACGCCTCTTATCACCACCTCAACATCGCCGCTTCGGCGGACGTGGTGGTTGACGGGACATAGAAGCTCACAGGGGCGCTCACCCGCCTCCCGCCGCGCGGGCGGTGGGAGGCAGGGGGTGCGGGGTTTCAAGGTGGGGTCGGCCGTCGGGGTCCGGCAGTACCTCGTGCGCCTCTCAGGCACCGACAGCCGTGCTGATCGGCTTCAGGTGCGGTTCATGAGGTGTGCTGGACTTCGATGACGGTTTTGCCTCGGGCACCGCCGCGTTCGACCTTGAGCAGGGCGTCCGTGGTTTCGGCCAGCTGGTAGACAGTCTCGACGACGGGCCTCAGGTGACCGGAATCCGTCATGGCGGCGATTTTGGTGAGCTGTTCGCCGTGCGGGCGCATGAGGAAGCTGCGTGCTTCGACGCCCCATTGGGCCTTCTTGGCCTCGGCGTCGGGGATGGGCACTGTGGAGACCAGGGTGCCGCCGGACTTGAGGACCTGGAAGGAGCGTTCCTGAGTCTCCCCACCGATGGTGTCGAAGACGACATCCATGTCGGATACGGCCTGCTCGAACTTCTCCGTTTTGTAGTCGACGATACGATCGGCGCCGAGAGCGCGGACGAGTTCCACGCTGTCGCCATCCGCCGTGGCCACTACTTCGGCACCGAGGTGCTTGGCGATCTGGACGGCCACCGAGCCCACTCCGCCGGCGCCACCGTGGATCAGGACGCGTGTTCCGGCCTTCACGTCGGCCTGTTCGGTCAAGGCCTGCCATGCGGTGAGTGCGACCAGAGGCAGCGAGGCCGCCTCGGTGTAGGAGAGTGCTGTCGGCTTGGCGGCGATCAGGGACTGGTCCACGGCCGCGTACTCGGCGAACGCACCGCCCACCCGGGGGTCGACCCGCGCGAAGACCTGGTCGCCGACCGAGAACCGGTTCACCTCGTCACCGATGGCCGTCACCACGCCGGATACCTCGTTGCCGATAACCTGCGGCTGCGCGGGCTGCCCGGTCGCCATGAAGCCGTTGACGATCAGGTAGTCCACAGGGTTGACCCCGGCGGCGTGGACCTGGATGAGGACGTCCTGGGGGCTGAGGACCGGAACGGGGACGTCGGTGACCATCACCACGTCGCGGACCTGTCCGTACTGGTTGATGACTGCTGCCTTCATAGCGAACTCCTTGATCGTGCCGTTGTCTGCTGTCGAGGCGGTGGGGCCGGTGCGGCGGGCGGTGGGCGGTGGGCTTGGGCTCCGATCCGCTGCCCCCGGGACCTCGGGGGCGGGAGGGTCCGTCGTGTTGCGGGTTCCCCCGGAACGGCGCGCGGCGGGACGACCCGCTTGCTCCCGAAGCCCGCTCAACGACTGGACGGCATCCTCTTAGACGCCAAGCTGAGGTGGAGGCACCAGGCACCCGATGGCGGGGCCACTGGCCCTGATCACCTACCGGTTCCCGGCTGGTGCATTGACCAAGGCCGGCGAGGCGAGGAACTCGACCCATTTGGGCCCGGCGGCCTTCTTCGTGCTGCTGGCCGAAATCGAGTCGGACGGGCCCGTTGAACATAGTGACGCGCTTGCCGGGGGGCCCGATGGGAGTAGGCGCTATGCCGACGTCCATCCCCTTGGACTCGGTGTAGGTATTCATCATCCAGGACCGGCGGTATTGATCGCGGCCTTGCCGACGGCGAAGCTGTCGGAGAGGTTGCCGTCCACCGTGGTCTCCAGCTTGGGCATGTAACCCTTTGCAGGAGCGCCGCGATCACGGTCTGGGAACCTCTCCGCGGATGACCAGATAGAACGCGACGAACCCGATCAGGACCAGCGCAACGAACAGCAGCGCGCTCCTCAGGTCGTTGCGGTGCCGTGGTCACATTGACGGCGCCGCCACCGGCTACGTGGTGCTGGTGATGGACGGTCACGACTTTGAACTTGGTCAACCAGTCCCGGCCGAGTCGGTGCCCGGGCAACCCTGGCCGGCCCGGCCAGCCGTCGGAGTGCGCTGGCAGCAGGCCCACCGGCCGTGGCTCGTCGAGCAAGTCCAGTTCGGCGGTCATGGCGCCCGCGTCCGCTACGGCCACCAGGTCGTCCTCGCTGAGCCAACCGAGATCGGCGCCCCAGTGCACGACCGTGACGACTTGCCGCAGATCCAGCACCAGTCCGACCCCCGCAGCGCGCAACTGCAGCACCTGGACGCCGGGGTGGTGTAACGTTAAATCTCGGTGTAACGTTAAATCCATGGCCTGAACGGTAGGCCACGGCCGCCAAATGACGCTAGAAATCATTCGATAACAATTCAGCAACCCCTGCTGTGCCGCAGCTTCGAGATGCACCGCGAACCGGTCGGCAAACGCATCCGGGTCACTGTGGCACTGGCCGACGACCGGGCTGGGACGCGGCGGATGGCAGACGCCCTGAAACGGCAAGTTTTAAGGACGCGGTAGATCACGAGGGGGGTGCTGACCAGAATCGTTCAGCAGAACGCGACGGCGGGAGTGGGGCTCGGCCGGCGCCCAGGACCCCCGCTTCGGCGACGTCCCGTCCTTATGGCGGGGCTCGACGACCGGGTTCGCGTCAAGCGCGTCAGGCGCCGTGATCTGCGCTCACGGCGGCGGGATGCCCGGCCTCGTGCCGCACCAGCATCGACAGCAGCTCCGCGACGGTGGCCGGGGCGTCGGCGGGATGACGCAGCATCCGGTCCGGAGCGATCCGGTAGACGTTCGAGCGGCCCTCCCGGACATGGGCGAGGTATCCGCCCTCCTCCAGGTCTGCGATGCCGCTGGAGCTGGGATCGGCTCCGGGCAGACCCGCTGGCGGCGGGCTGGAGCGGTGGCAGCAGGTGCCGAGTCTTCGAACCGCTGCACCGCATCCTGCTGGCCGAACTGAACGCGCACGGCGAAATGGAATGGTCCCGCGCGTGCGTGGACGGGTCCCGCATCCACGCGAAAAGTGGGGGAGCCGCGCGGTCCGTCGCCGGGTCGACGCGGAAGACACAGCAAACATCACCTGATCTGCGACGAACGCGATACCCCGTTCAAGGTCATCACCACCACTGGCCAAGGTCAACGACGTCCCCCAGACCCTCGCTCTCCAACACCAATCGCCGAGAGCTGTGCAGGCGGCGGATTCTGCCGCTCATCTCCCGCAAGTGCGCACCGAACATCAGGGCCTCGGCAAAACTCCGCTACGTCGTCGAGCAGACCTTGGGCTGCGGAGGGGTGGTGTCTGCCGCAGACTGAGAGGGGGTGGGTGGTGGTTGCGGGACCGCGAGTGACAGTTGGAGGGTGTCATGGCAAAAGAAATTCCCGAATCCTATCTGATCCCCCGGGAGGAGTACCGGAAAGAGCTGGTGGACGCGTTGAGGGATGTGGTTCCGACGCTGGAGGCCCTGGCGGACTGGGCGTCCGTGAAGGACAAGTTCGTGCCGCTGGTGGCCGAGGAGGGCGGGCCGGAGGCGATGGAGTCGGATGCGACGGCTTTCGGGCTGGAGGCGCTGCTTAAGAATCTCGAGAAGGTGCTGAACAATCCCGACGGGCAGCGGACCGCGTTCTGTCAGATGCTGGCGCTGGTGCGGATTCCGGAACCGGAGAAGACGGCTGAGCTGGAGGACGTGAGGGGCCCGGAGACGTGGTTCTACTGGAACGACCAGGGAACGATGAAGTTCGCTCCGCTGCCGGACGACGGGATATGGGAGTGGACGGAGACGGACCCGCGAGCCTCCGGCGGTGCTGTGACCCAGACCGTTACCGAGGATAAGACGGCCCAGGGCGCAGCCGTCTCGGACCCGGTGGACTACACCTACAACCCCGGCTGGCTGATGGGCACCATGGGCGGAAAATGGGTATACCGGCAGAAACAGGCCGGCTACACGGCTGACGCACTCGCCCAATACCCCGAGCAGTGGACAGAGACCCAGCCCCCAGCACGCGTCGAAGGCGCCCCCGCGGCCGAACCGGTCCTCCAGCGGGTACAGGACGCCGGCTATTCAGACATCACCGAATTCACCGACACAGTCCGCCAGATCCTCAAAGGCTGGGGCCAGGCCCCACCCCCCGACCTGCAAAACCGGGTGAAAGCCGAAATCCAGCGATCCCACATCAGCACATAGAACCGCCGACCGCCCCCTGCACCCAGCGAGAGACCGCAGGGTCCCCGGCCACCGATCCGCAACGCACACCACCGCGCAAAGCCACGACTGCAGCAGCCGCATACAGGTCACCAAAGCAGCACCCCGCTTCCACACTCGGAGGCAGACAATGTCACCCCGAGGAGAAGAAGAAGTCCCCTCCGCCCCAGCAACAGAGGCCGCAACCGCCACCAGCGGCTCCGGCTCCAGTGGAGCAGAAGGCTGCGGACGTGCAGCTGGCCGCAGACGCACAGCTGGCCGCTCTATTGCAGCCGGAAGAGACCGCGCGGGCTGTGGCTGCAGTAGGCCCAGCAGTAGGGATCGCTTTGCAAGGCCGCGCTGCCGCAGCAGCAGCAGCGGCGGCAGCACCAGAAGGACCGCCGCCACCACCAGACACACAACCAACACCACCACCAGAAGAAGACACAGAACCAGCACCACCAGAAGTGAAATGGCAGCAGCCTCCGGGCCAGCCGCGGGCAGGAGGATGGCCACCGCCACCGGTGGCAGCTCCCGCACCCGCAGCCGCACCCGCACCGGATTTGGGACTTGGCTGGGGTGACGATGCGAAAGGGGGGCCTCGGAGAGTGAGACGACCGCCGCGCTGCCGCATGACCGCGCCCCATTCACAATCAAGGTCGAAGACAAAACGGGGCTGATTGAGCACAATAACGAGGTGAGGAAGCGGGTTCATCACGCGAGGCCCGCGCCGGTGTGGTTCGCCGTCGGGGCGCTCGGCGCCGACGATGTTGTCGTGCTATCTGGAACCCCCGATTTCGGCGATAGGCCGCAGTTTATTGTCCTCTCGCCCGGTTTCGCCGCATTGTCGGCGGACGGCAGTTTCACGCAGTGGCCCGCCTCTCCTGGAGACCGCCGTGCAACATATATTCTCAGGCCACACACCGCCCGGCCGAGGCGGCGATGAAGGACATGTTCCAGAAGATGGGGTCGGCGAAAGCAATTGAGGTGCAAGCCATTCCCTCTGCGGCTGCAGCCTTCGGCAGTCCACCCCCGGACCTTTTCAGCGCGCTCAGCCACGCGGTGTACGGGCCAGCAGTGCTCCGCTATCTCAAACTCACATCTCTCTCTGGCGAGAACCTTGAGTGGGCAGCCGCCTGCGAAGAAATCCTGCAGAACAATAAGATGCCCCGCAGCGGAGCTCTCGCCTCGCTCGGCGAACCGCTCGCCATTGACAGACGCGTCCGAAGGATCCAAGAAATAGCTTCCGGCCAACAATACAACCTCCCTGGCAGGGATAGGCAAGAGATGAACGGGACGGTTCAAGACAACAACCCGCAGCTGTTCATTCAATGTCTGACTTCCTTGCGCGACACGGTCTGGGACTCTCCAAGATGTTTATGGCAGCCAGCTGGCCACCCTTGCACCAGCCGAGCGGGAGAAGATCTTCGAAATCGGTTCCCCACGCTGAACGGCAGACGGGCTAGCGGCGTTTCGGCGTGGCAGTGCCCCAGCACACGGACTAGCGTGATCCACAGAGCAGTCGTGGTTCCGAAGTCGTTCGCCCGCGGTCACTTGCCCGCGGGCGCTTTGCTGTACAGCCCTCTCCGGACCAGGGCGATTACCTCCGGGCCCGCACGGTGCGGGCCCGGCCCCCCTCGAAGGAGACAGACATGGCCAAGGGCACTGTGAAGTGGTTCAACGCGGAGAAGGGCTTCGGCTTCATCGCGCAGGAGGGCGGCCCGGACGTCTTCGCTCACTACTCCAACATCGCCGGTCAGGGCTACCGCGAACTGCAGGAGGGCCAGCACGTGGAGTTCGACATCACCCAAGGCCAGAAGGGCCTCCAAGCGGAGAACATCCGCGTCGCCTGACCCAGCACCCGAACAGGCCGGCACCGTGGAGGGTGCCGGGCCGCCGTGTCTGGCCGCGCTCAGCCATTGAGCCGAGCGCGATGTAGTTGAGCACCGACCGCCTGCCGGTGCATGGATGCGAATGCGCAGCCGGTGAACGCCTTCCGTTCTCGTGAACATTGGCCGTTCAGGTCGCTGGGGTGTCTCCCGGAGTCATGAACACTTGCTGTCGGAAGTCGGTGAACAAAGGAGCCAGCCCGGCGGAGGCTCACTGGAACTCTTTCATCCTGTGCTCCCGGGGGTGAGGAGGTCTGGTCAAGGTTGGTGACAGAGCAGAGCCCCTGGTCGTTGGCGGTGTTGATTACACTGGACACTGCCGACACCCCGGGGGCCCTGTTGGTTCCGTATCCCGCCATGCTCGATGTCCCGTACGAGCTTGTCGAGCATGTCTCCTGGCTCATCTACGCCCGAAGGCGTGAACTGCGCTCTCCCTGGCGGAAGTTGAGCTGCTTCAAGCAGGCCCTGCTCACGCCGGCCCATCTACGGAAGAACGAGACGTTCGCCCAGGTCCCAGCCGGGTTCGGCGTCTCGGAGACGACGGCATGGCGGTACGTCGACGAAACCGTCGAGACGCTGGCCGAGGGGGCGCCGGGGCTTCGTAAGGCGCTCGTCGGCCTGGGCGAAGGCGACTCCGTCATCCTGGACAGCACGCTGATCCCGACCGACCGGGTAGCTGCAGACGAGCCGTACTACTCGCAGAAACACACACAGCACGGCACGAACGTCCAGGTCGTCGCACGCCCGGACGGCACCCCCGATCTGGTTCTCCCGCGCGACACCAGGACGGACTCATGACCTGACCGCGGCCCGCGCCCACGGCATCGTCCAGGCCCGTCTCACCCGGCAGGTCGGCCTCGTAGACCACGACCTCATCGACCGCGGTGTGGCGCAGCAGCGCTGATGCGGCATGAGTGCGGATGATGACGGTGTCGCCGTCGACCAGATGGTTGACCGGGCGGATCACCGGCAGCGCCTGCTGGGTGAAGCCGACCCGCCCCACGGGCACGCTGGCTAGCAACGCCAGGCACTCCTCCCGTCCCAGCTCGCTCATCCACACCGCGGAGACGACATCAGGCCCATCCCTCATGGCAACCTCCAGCGGCTGCTGCCTGACGGCACACTCCGACACCCAACGATCTCCTCCTGCGCGCCGTGGTGGCTAGGGCCGTTCGGCCTGGACAGCTGCGTTGATTCCCCGCATGCGTGTGCTGGTGGGTGTCTGGGGCAGACATTCCACGTGCGATCTCTCCAGCATCGGATACAGCGGAGGCGCCCGGCGAACGCGTTCCGCGGGTGCGAGCGCAACCACCAGGCGGCAGACACGGGACGGGCAGGTCCCTCGCCGGATCCGACCACGGAACTGCTGCGGGAAAACGAACAGCTCCGGCGGGCGATGGAAAGCCGGCCGGTCATCGACATGGCCCGCGGTGTGCTGATGGTCGGCTGCGCCTGCCGGCCGGAGGAAGCCTGGGAGATCCTGGCGACCGTCTCCCAGCACGCCAACGTCAAACTGCGCCACGTGGCCGAAGCAGTGACAGCGGCCGCGACCGGCAACCCGATGCCAGCCTCCTGCAGGAATGCCTGGCGATGACCGTGCGGGCGTGGCAGGCCGGGTCCGGGCGCGAGTCGTCCGGGTAGCTGCACCGTGTTCCTCCTCAGGGGAGGGCTGCCATGCCCTGGGGCCGCCTGTCCCGGTCGACCGTGTCGAGGATCTTTCGGGCCTTCGGCCTGCAGCCCCACCGCTCGGAGACCTTCAAGCTGTCGACGGACCCGTACTTTCGTGGACAAGGTGCACGACGTCGTGGGCCTGTATACGGACCCGCCCGAGCGGGCGCTGGTGTTCTGCATGGACGAGATGACGCAGATCCAGGCCCTGGACCGCTCCCAGCCGGTGCTGCCGATGATGCCGGGGGTTCCTCAGTGGGTCACCCACGACTATGTCCGGGCCGGCACCACCACCCTGTTCGCGGCACTCGAGGTCGGCGCCGGGAAAGTGATCGGATCCCTGCACCGCCGGCACCGGGCCGAGGAGTTCAAGAAGTTCCTGATCAAGCTGGCCCAGGAGATCCCGGCAGATCTGCAGGTGCACCTGATCCTTGACAACTACGCCACCCACAGGACGCCGGCCGTCAAGACCTGACTGATCGCCCACCCTCGATTCCATCTGTACTTCACGCCTACCGGCTCGTCCTGGCTCAACCTCGTGGAGCGGTGGTTCGCAGAACTGACGAACAGACAGCTACGACGAGGGGCCCACAAGAGCATCCAGGCCCTCGAGAAGGACATCCGCACCTGGATCGCCGCATGGAACACCGACCCCAAGCCCTACGTCTGGACCAAGACAGCAAACGAGATCCTCGAACGCCTCGCCAGTTATATGCACAGGATTCCTGACTCAGAAGCCTAGCCCCACTCAGGGAACTCATGCGGCCGGCAGGTGCGTGCCGGGGCGGCCGGGGCGCCGGCCGTTGACGTCGGCCGCATAGGCGTCCTCGCAGGTGGCGACATACCCGCAGGGCTGCTGGCCCTTCTTGACCAAATACATTGCCATGTCCGCGCCCCGCAGGATCCGGGAGGCGTCGGCCGTAGCAGGCAGGACGGAAGGCCAGGCGGCACCGATGGACACGGCCGGGCGCAGGGTCTGGGCGCCGCAATCGATCGGCTGCGTCAAGTACTCGCGCAGCGTGCGGACTTCACGGCCGAGGTCGGCCGCCGGCAGCAGGACGGCGACGCCGAACTCGTCGCCGCCCATGCGTGCGGCGAGGCCGTCGCGGGCCTGCGCCCAGGTGTCGAGCCTGCGGCCGATCGCGGCGATCAGGACGTCGCCGGCGGCGTGCCCAAGGGTGTCGTTGACGGCCTTGAGGCCGTCGGCGTCGGCGACCAGGACGTGCATCTGCTCGCGGTCGGCGGCGACGAGGTCGTTGATGCGATCCAGGAGAACGTCCCGGCCGGGAAGGCCGGTCAGCGGATCGCGGCGTGCGGTGCGCAGCTGGCGGCGCACACGGACGTCGTCGGCGAGGACCACGGCCAGGGCGAGCGGCGCGGCGACCGCGGTGACGGCTGTGATCGTGCCGGTGGGTAATGCCACGCGGGCGAGGGAGGTCATAATGAGGCTCCGTCTCGTCTCGTACGGGATGGGTGAGCCTCGGGGCGGGCGGCTGGGTTTGAGACGCGCTGTCGTCCGGCCCGGGGCGTGACTACGTGCAGGGCGCGGTTTTGGCTACACACCACGACCAGGTGAAGCCCTCGCTCCTCGGGTGAGAAAGGGCGTCGGTCATCGCCCCGATGCTGATCGGTGACCGTGGCCTCGCATACACGCCGGGGCTGGGGCCTGTTCTTCTGGCGCTCGATGCAGACGGACAGCGGGGGGTCGACGACAACTGGCGACGGCGGGCATGCCGTGCCGCCGGGCGGCTTCGAGCAGTTGGGCGCGGGGGTCCTTGGCGTACACGCTGGTGGCGTTCTCCGTCAAGTTTTTCTGTTCAGCCTCCCGGAGGCTGAACAGTGAGCCGTCCAGCGCCAGGACCAATGTGCATGATCAATGGTCAGCGGCTGTCCGATGCAGCACTGTTGCGGGCAGGTGGCCGGCAGCGCGCTGATTCCACTCACGTGCTGGCCGCGGTGTGCACGCCGAACCGGATGGAGTGGGTCGGTGAAACGCTGCGGGCAGCGCAGCTCTCTCGGCCCCGCGCTCCGACCCCGAACGGCATGCGCTGCGGCACCCTCCCCCGGCCCCAGCGGGCGGCCAGGTCCAGCAGCTCCGTCGCCTCTGGCGGCACCGGCAGTGCGAGGCTCAAACCCCGGAGTGTGTAGGGGGTTTGGACTGCGGTGTTGCGGTCTGCAGCGCGGGTGCGCAGCAGACCGGCCGGGGTCATCTGCATCTCTAACCGCAGGGCCAGTTGCGCCGCTTCGTCGCATGCCGTCACCTCGACGACACCGCCACCACCTACGTGATGCTGGTGGTGGACGGTGACGACATTTGCGGCCGCGCAGATCCAGCAACAGTCCGACCCGGGCAGCACGCAACTGCAGTACCGGCACACTGGGGAGCGTAGCGTCAAATCCTGGTGTAACGTTAAATCCCATGGTCCGAACCGTAGCCATGGCGGCCACATGACGCCAGAAATCACTCGATAACAATTCAGCAACGCTGTGCAAGCGGGATCCGCACGGGCGTTGGCGGCTACAGGCCGCGGGCGTCGGCGACGTCGGCAGCCTGGTCGATCATGCGGAGGGGAGTGCGGCCGCTCGCCCAGGCGTCGTTGAAGCCAGGGACGGAGTCGACGTAGTCGCCGAACGTGCGCCGGATCGCGTCCATCAGCACGTTCACGGTGCTGCTCTCCAGGCCACGGTCGCCGCCGGTCTCGGCCTGGATGGCTCCGAGCATGCAGCGGGCACCGTCGGCGTCGACCAGCCCATCCTTGCACCAGCCGCCAGTGATCAGGCGGTGGCAGGCGCGGTGCTGGAGGGATATGCAACCGGCGTCGGGTACAGGTCCGGCAGCGACTGGACGGTGATATCGGCGAGAATCGTGACGACGTCGGCCAGGTCGACGGGTTGGGTGTCGAGGTACGCGGTGTTGACCTCGTAAGCGACCGCGGCCTCGTCCAGCCGGACGGTCATCGCCGCCTTGGTGAACTCCAGGCGTTCCTCGAGGGACAGGTGCGCCGGCGATGTGGCGGTCTCGGTGCGGTGTTCTCTGGCGGGACCGGGGCCATGTGGGGCATCGGGGCTCCAAGCGGGAACGCCGAAGGGCGCCGCCAGGATCGTGTCCGGCGACGCCTTCGCCGTTGTGCGGCAGGTGAGTTGGGGGTTGGCGGGTGGGTAGTCACCGCACCTGCGCCCGGGCATCCTTGCCGATCCGGCCCTACCGGCGGTCAGCACAACGATCCCTCAGTCGTGCTGACCGCCGGTAGGGCCATTCGGGCCCTGTTCATCACCCTTGGCCCCGATGCGCGCTGTGTGCTGGTCGGTGTGGCGTTCAACGGTTGAACTGGCCCCGCATTTCCAGGTCGAACTGGCCCCACCGACGGGGCGCGTGGGAGCGTTCGGGGGTTGTTCCGGCTTGAGTTGGCCCTTGGAGCCGCCCGGACCAGGGCCAGGCAACAGCAGACGAAGAACTAGTGTCCTGCGCCAGTAGTTGATCGTTAGTAGGTGTGTGACTTCTGCTGCTGGTGCGTCAGTTCCCCGTCGGGGCCCGAAGCTGGAAC
>NZ_JBICXT010000069.1:0-12189 GCF_043200415.1 Streptomyces sp. NPDC048419
CCCCGGCGGCCGTGGTCACGTCGCGGGGGCGGTGGTGGCCATTGCGGACCACCAGGCGCCGCCCGTTCTCATCACGGTGATCGGCCAACTCGGCTGTGTACTGGTCGACTTCAGCTTCCAGAGCGGCGGCCAGCATCCGGCGGGCACCCTCACGGACGATGTCGTCCAGCAGGGATCCGGTGGCGGTGCTGCCGTCTTCGGTGACTACGCTGAGCACGGGCGTGCCTTCCCGACCCGCGGTCGCACGCGGGCCTACTCGGTGACCTTCAATCGATCACTCGGGAAGGTACGCCCTTCGCGTCCAACCCGAGCCCGATCCACAGGCCTTGAGCATTGCTCACTCGCCGGTTGCTGAGCCCAGTTGAGCTGGAGCGGCGTCGGCTGCAGGCGGCAGGTCTATTCGGACAAGGGATGTGGCAGGTCAAGGTGCGGAGGCGCTCGGGGTGACTCGGCAGGCGGTCAGCCTGTGGCACCGGGCCTGGCGCGAGGGGGCGGAGGCCCTACGGTCCACGGGCAGGGAAAGCCCGCGGCCACTTCCCCAATGAGCAGGCCGCGCTGAAATGCGTCTACGATCGGGTAGGAGGGCCGGTTCACCCGACCCTCCCCCCACACCACCGGACATGCGGGCCTCGCATCCGGCGGTTCGTCTAGCTGATCTCAGGCGGGTTTCTGACGGGACCAAGAGCCGTTTAACGGCTTGTATCCCTGGGCCTCACAGTAGGCCCTGTTCAGTCCCAGCTCCAGTGGGGCGATCTTGGATGTCCTCCAGTGCCGCGTTCCTCCGAGGCCCTGGCTCCCGAGCATCTTCTCCTCGATGCCGAGATTTCGGAGGTTCGTCGCCCGGTTCCGGGCGGTCTTCCACTGTCGCCATTGGGCCTGACGTAGCCTGCGACGGGTCCACATGTCGATCTCGTCGAACACCTTCGGGGAGTCCGCGAGGCCGAAGTAGGCGACCCATCCGACCGAGAAGCGGTTGAGCTTGTCCAAAGTCGGTCGGTGGGCCATCGACACTCCCCATGTCCGGGAGGTGATGCGCCGGACTGTGGCCTTCAGTCGCTTAACGGCCTTACGGTCCACCCGGATCTTCACCTGCCCCTTGGTGAGGTAGTAGCTGAACCCCAGGAGAGACGTCCACCAGATGGGGCACGCCTTGGACTTCTCCTTGTTGACCTTCAGCTTCAGGGTCTTCTCAATGAATCCTGTAACCGAGGCGAGGGTCCGTTCCGCCGCTCGCTTGGACCGGACGAAGATCATCACATCGCCCGCGTACCGCACGAACCGGTGTCCACGCTTGAAGAGTTCGCGGTCCAGGTCGTCCAACATGATGTTGGACAGCAGCGGAGAGAGCGGGGACCCCTGCGGGGCAATGCCACTTATTTAAGAAACGGCCAGGATTTTGATGTGGGGCGGGTCCGGGTGGCGGGTTGTGGTTTCGGTTGGGAGTTTCTTCCTGTAGGCGTGGACGTGGACGCGTTTGACGGCGCGTGGGCTACTGCGGTTCCTCCGGCGGGGGTTGAGCCTTTCGACGATTTCTGCGCGCGCCGCCTCAAGGGCGTTCATGAGGTGGCGAGGGGGAAAAGCCCGCCTGGTCCGTGACCTGACGACGTCGGATAATGCGCAGCGATCGCATGAAGGGCAATCTGTCGGGGTCGATGTCGGATTGGTCGGCTGTCTCACACATCAGATGCCGGACCGCGTAATGAGTGAGGAGCAATGCCCAGATCTCCTGCTCGATCATGTCCGGCGTCTTCGAGCGCAGTACGCCACGGCCTCGCTGATGAGTTTTGATCCGTCCAGGCTGGATTCGAATTCTCAGCGTTCGGCATAGGCGGCCGCGAGTTCAGCGGAACTTGCCTCGTCGGGGTCCATGATGGTGGTGATCAGGCAGAAGATCTCTCCTTTGCCTTCACGGTTCGTGACTTCGTATTCGATGACCCGGACCGGAATTCCGGACGGTTCCTCGATGTTCGCCGATCCGCGGTGTCGCTGGACCGCACGCCGACGGCGGACCTTCGGGTCGAGCAGGAACGACTCGTATGACCCGTCCTTCAGGGGCCGAACCACTGGCAGGTGAGGGCCGTCAGGCATGCGCCACAGCAGATCCGCCCCGGTAGCCGCGGCAGCTTCCCACAGACGGTATGCATAGAATCCCCGGTCAGCGGTAACCAGCATGCCGGGTTCGAAATCGACGATGAGTTCCCCGGCGAGAACGCCTTCGTCCACGCGCCAGGGCCCCAGCCGTGCTGCTACCACGGCATGGGTCCCGCATTCGCCCAGCCCCACGATCTTCACCTGGGGAAAAGGCGCCGGATTCTTCGTCCCTCCGGACCGGCCGAACTTCGCACTCGTTCGCAGGGCTATCGGGAATATCCAGCACGAAACCGTCGATGGCCATCAGCCTCCACCGCCCCAGCCACGCCCCTTGCGTCAGGGCTTGATCAAGTTCCTTGAGCGTCCGGGGGCGATGCGGCGGCAACGCGAACGGATCCGACAAGCAACACCGAACTTCACCCAAGCCGCTTTGACGGCCCTGCGCCCTACCCTTCATGGCATGATCATGCCTGAAATCTGCCGCCGCCAGGTCTTCCGAACCTGAGGAGTACCCCCATGAACGCGGTTACCCAGCCTGCGCCCCCACGTACAGGCCGTCTTCCGCCTCCTGACCGGTTCTTCTTCGCCTGCCACAGTGCCGGCCTGACGGCTCCTGCGGCGAGCGCGAGGGTGTGCATGACGCGCGACCGGCCTGGACGGTGTGATCGGGGCGGGCCGTCGCGTCACGGAGGATCCTGTAGTTCTCCAGGATTGAGGGGGGCCTGCCGCGCCGCGGCAGGCCCCCTCATGCAATACGCGAGTGCGTGGCGGTACCGGTCAGTGTTCGGCGCCGGTGACGAAGTTGTGGCCCGCTCCGGCATCGACGGTGTCGTCGCCTGCACCTGCGTTCACAACGTCGTTGCCCTTACCAGCAGTGACGTGGTCGTCGCCGGCAGCAACGTTGACGGCATTGTTGCCGTCTCCTGCGCTGACGGTGTCCTTCCCACTGCCGGTGGTGATGACGTCGTTACCACCGCCACTTGTCACAGCGTTGTCGCCGTCGCCCGCGCGGATGACGTTGTTGCCGGCACCGGCGTTGATCTGGTCGTTGCCGTTCCCGGTGTTGATGACGTCATTACCGTCGCCCGTGCACACCAGGTCGTCGCCACCCCTGCCGTTCACGGTGTCGTTGCCACCATTTCCGAGAATGATGTCATTACCTGCGGTGCCGTTCAGCACGTTGCTGCCACTGGTGCCACGCACCAGGGTGTAACCGTCAGGTGCTGTCTGCAGTGACGCGGCAGTGTCACACGTCAGCGGCTGGGCGGTGCTGTAGGAAATGACTAGTTCAGGGAGGGAGGTTGGGGTGGTGGTAATGCTGGAGCCTGCGGGGGCGTAGGAGGAACCTGCACCGCCACCGGAGAAGGCGTACCCGCCTCCGCCGCCGCCGTAGAAGCCGCCTCCTCCGCCGCCGGCGGTGTTGCTGGCACCGCCACTGCCGGCAGCACCGTTACGACCAGGGAATTGTTGGGAGGACCCTCCACCTCCGCCTCCGGATGTGGAGTCGGTAGCGGTGCCGCCACCCCCTCCCCCGCCGCCATAGCCGCCGCCCCCTCCGCCGCCGCCGGCCACAGTGGCAGCGCCTCCGCCGCCGCCGGCACCACCAGATTGGCCGAAGTGGCTGTCGCCGTCGCCGCCGTCGCCGCCGATAGTGCCGAATCCGTGTGCACTGGTGCCGGATTCACCGTTGTAGAGGCCCGTGCTGCCGGCTCCGCCGGTTCCAGCGCCGCTGCCGCCTCCTGCTCCCGTTAGAGCGCCGCCAAAGCCGCCGCCACCACCGCCCGAGGCGACGATGAGGCGGGGATCGCTGGTGGTGCCGTAGTCATTGGCGCACGTGGAGTCGGTGGTAGAGCAGGTTTGGATGGCGGTGGAGCCCCCGCCGCCACCACCGAAGCCATCCGTGTTGCTGCCGCCGCCGTTGTAGCCGCCCTGGGAGTTGAAGCTGCCGCCGCCGTTTCCACCGATCTGGAAGTAAGTAGGTCGGCCGGTTGAGACGGTGAGCGAGCTGGTTCCAATGGTGGCTCCGGAGCCACCCGGGCCACCAGTTGCACCGAAGCCGTTGGCGCCGTTGGCGCCGGTAGCGGTGATGTTGGTCAGTCGGGTGATGCCAGTGGGTGGAGTGAACGTGATCTCACCGCCGGCGTTGTCAGTGAATTGGTAGGTGCAGGTGACGGTGTCGCCGTCTTCGGTAGCAGTGATGGCCGCTTTACTGCCGGTCGGGAGCGGATCATTGCAATAGGGGGTTTGCGCGTGTGCGGCCGGAGCGATAGCGACCAGGGCCGTGAAACCGCCGGCGAGAGTTGCGGCAATAGCGAGCGCACATAGACGCCGCCGGGGGCTGCGGCCCTTGCCTGTGGGGTCAGCTGAAATGGCTGAAGGGGCCATGATCTTATTCCTCCGGGTACATCTGGGCCCGTTGTTTCAGCGAGAGTCCAAGCTGACGACCATCGATAGAGCGCCGGTCGGGGCCCGGGCCAACCTGCGTTCGCGTTGCTCGCTACGTCACCCTCCGTCCCCCGGCATCGTCGCTGCAACAGGAACGGCACATCAGGTGCCGGTGAAGACGTTGTTGGTGGCGGTTCACAGAGGTCCGCTAGCCGGACTTGATTTGCCCGCTTTCAGTGGACTGACAACCCATAAAGCGCTGTGCACCCACCGCGTCGGGCCACTACAGGTGCTCCCGACGTGGAGCACCACATAACACTGGCCACCGTAACCCCACGCCCACCAGCTGCGGAATACCCGATCTGAGATATGCCCGATGGGGTATCGCCCGGCCGTGCCCTTGTTGCCCTGGTGACGGTCCGGTGTGGAGACGACAAATCACCAGGACGGCCACCAGCGACATCAGCAGCGGCCAGCGGACGAGGCCCCAGATCAGCGGCACCGTGCCGCCGATGTGTGCAGCAGCCGGCCGACGCCTTGGGCGACGGGTCCGCTCAGGAGCAGCACGAGGGCGGTGTGTCCAGTCAACGGCTGATCTTGATTGCTGAGGTTCAGTAGGGTGCGCGCATGACCGCAACGGCCCCCTCGCCCCGCCAGTTGCCGAACAGCTCGTTGCGGCCCTGCACACCGGCCAGCCCCTCGACGTGGCCGCCGCGAACCTGCGGCTCGACCTGGCCGACATCTGGACCGCGGCCCGCACGGACACCCGCCTTGTGGTCGCA
This sequence comes from Streptomyces sp. NPDC048419, assembly GCF_043200415.1. NCBI lineage: Bacteria > Bacillati > Actinomycetota > Actinomycetes > Kitasatosporales > Streptomycetaceae > Streptomyces > Streptomyces sp. NPDC048419. Next base: position 5,259 of record NZ_JBICXT010000069.1, read on the forward strand.
CTCGCCGGGCGGGACCCGGACGCGCGCGAGGAGCCCGCCCGCATGGCACGGGCCGAGTACCTGCGGTTGCTCGCCTTCGGTGCCATCCCGTCCCGGGCCGAGCTCATCATGGGCACCGGCCACACAGGCCGGCGGCGATCCGATCCCACGTACTCCGCGGCGTGTCGCTCTTCCCCTGCAACAACTCGGACGGGTGCGCCCCCTTGTTGCCGGTTCAACCGGTGTCCTCGCTGATCTGGGAATCCGGTCCGTGCGGCCACCGCTCCGGTGCTTAAGCTCGGTTGTGATCACCCATCCCGAAGCTATCCGAACGGAAAAAAATCGGTCCCTTGTGTGCCGTGCGTGGTGTCGAGGCCGAGCGCCTGGAGCGGCAGAACTCCGGTGAGCTGCGTGCCAAGGATTGCCGTGATGGGTTGGCGCGTGCTCCCGCCACTGCTCTGAACCAGTGCGGTGGGATCAACGATGCGAACCTCGGTGCCTCCCATGAATACGTAGGTGGATCCGAAGGGGCGGTACCAAGAGCCGTTGTGCATTGTGTCACCACTTCTGAATCCTGCCTCAGAGACCACATTGTCCTTCCATATCTCCCCCGTCTCTGCTCCGGCCAGCACGCGAGTCAGCTGCATGGAGGCCTCGGATGCCGTGACCCCTTCGTGGCGGATTTCCACCGTTCCTTCAAAATTGACGAGCCGGCCCCCCACGTTGCAGGTGACCAGAGCGGTTGCGAACCGGGTGCCGCCTACCATCGGCTCGCCCTGGCCGAGTTCTTTGAAGGCCCACCTCTTGCCGTTGCCGAAACGGATTTCCTCGAATGCTGTCCCTGTGCCGTCTGAGCGGAGGGCAGATTTCTTCTCCTCGATGTGACCGCTGAGGCCCGGCGTGGGAATGGTTATGGAAGACGATTCGAGGACCTCACTGGGTATCATGGCGGCACGGTCGACAATACCTGCTATGTCGTTGGCAGAGAGCCAGTTCTTGGGATCCTGCGGGAACATTTTCAAGATGACGCCGGCCAGTTGCTCAACGACGGCAGCGGCGATTGGTGCGAGTAGTCCGCCGGACAGCTTCGCACGGTCCGTGGTCGTACTTGTCAGCAGCGTTCCAGCACCTTCCTTGCCGCCGGCGGTAATGCCGGGCGGGAGGGTATTCCACGTGATTCCCCTGAGTTTTTCTGCGAGCTTGGTTCCCACCGACGTCGGGTCCTCGGGAGTGCCGGATTCGAGACTTTTCTCAAGCTGAGTCTTATACGCCGTGAATACCCCCTTCAATGTTCCGCTGATAAGCTCCCAGGCGGGGATGAACGCACCCGGGACGAACGCCAAAAGGCCCAGCGCGAGATCGAAGTTGGCCTCCATGCGGGCAATTGTTCCCTTGCCGATCGTCCCCGCACTGTCTCCCTGCATCGCTCCCAGGAGAGACTGCTCTTTCTTTCTCGCCTCTTCCACGAACGTGTCGTAGGCCCGTTCAGTACCTTTCATCTGAAGCCAGCGTTTGACACCCGCCTTGCCCGCGCCCGCCGCCCCGAAGGCCGGGGCGAATGCTCCGGCATAGGAAGCACCGATACCCAGACCGATGGTGACAACCTTGTCGGCGGTGTCCAGGGTCAGCAGTTTTACCTGGGCCTGCTCAAACAGCGACTGTTCTTTTGCCCGGGCCTCCTCGCCTGCACGTTCCAGACCCTGCGCGTAGTCTTTCGCTGCCTCCTTCACCAGGTCACTCATGATTTTGACAAGTGCCGTTCCGGTCTTGGTCCCGACTGCGGCCAGCTCACGGTACCTGTCGAATACCTTGTTTGCTTCCTTGACGAACAGCGTCAGACTTTCCCCCAGCGCCGCCGCGACGGACACACCATCCCGGGCACACCAGTTATAGAATTCCTCCTGGTCCGGGACCACGGGAACTTTCGTACTCAACGTGACGGCCCCAGCCCTCAGCTCTTCGAGAGATGCCACGATTCCTTTATAGGCCAGTATGTCCCCTGCTATTTTGGCGCCCAGTGTTCCGGTTCTCCCGAGGTGGGTGGGCCGCAGTTCTCCCAGTACGTCTATGAGATGCGTGAACAATTTAATGCGCGCCGCGACGGACGGCACCAGGCCTGTCAGGCTGGGTTCCCGACTTCCTTCGGGATTGAAGAGCGCAAGCTGGGTTTCCACGGCCTTAACATAGGTCCGGCGAAGTGCTTCGACCCGTTCGGCGGGACCGTGCTCGGCCGATTCCCTGAGGGCGGCCTCCAGCGCCTTCGATTTCCCCGTGAATACCCGCGCAAGGCTTTTGCGGCGCCACTTCCTCGTGTCGAGATAGCGGTATATTTCCTCTGCCATGCGGCGTATGCGTTCTTCCCTCTCCACAGCCTGGGCTTCCTGGAGCTGCCCGACAATGCCCTGGAGACGCTCGAGAAGGCCTGCCTGATCCCCCGGTTCACGGGCGGACTCTGTCTCTTCGTCGGACTCCGCGCCTTCATCCACGAGCAGTGGCGCCGGTATCTTTTTTTCCTCTCCCGACTCCGTTCCGGGAGGCGTCGTAGTCTGCGGCGCCGTCGTGGAGGTTGTTTCCGGGGCTGTCTGCGAGGCCGTCGTGGAGGTTGTTTCCGGGCTTTTATCCGGAGGCGGTGACGTAGCCATCATTGCTCCTTGCGACAGGGAATACGGTGGGGAATCTGTCCGGACCGGGCGGCGTGGATCGGCAACTGCTCAGGCATTCCCCCGCAGGACACCCAGCGCGAATCCCTGCTCGCGGCGGCACCCAGAGCAGAAGCAAAACCTGCCCCCAGGTGCTGCTTTCCAGCACGGACGACTCGTCCCTGTTGAGCATGACACGAACAAGAAGCCCCTCTCGCCGCCCCTTCCCCAAAGTCTCCTACCCTGCAGTCGCAACGGCGACCCGAAAAGGAGCACCACGGGCGGACATCCCCGTACTACAGCCGGAGATCATGTGACGGGGGCTTCGATCGTAATTGACCCTAGTACCGGGAGCGTCAGCGGTGAAGTCACGGGCCAGCAGGTCGGGCGTGGCCGGCGCCGCATCATCGTGGTCGCCCGCCAGGGCCGCGGCCGGCATGGCACCAGGCCGAGCTCGCGCATCAGCGCGCGGACCAGTTCTGCTCCGGCCTGCACGTTCATCCGCTGGAGCACGGCGTGGACACGCCGGTAGCCGTAGGTCTCCTGCGAGGCAGAGAAGACCTGGAGGATGATGGCCCTCAGTTCCGCACGGCGCTTCGCGGTGGCCGACAATGGCCTCGATTTCCAGTGGTAGAAGCCCGACGTGGATACTCCCGCCCAGGTGCACATCTGCTGCACGGGAAGGTTGTCGGCCTCGCCGTCGATGAACTCATACTTCTCCTTCATCGGTATTCCTGGGCGAAGAAGGCCGCTTTTCCCAGGAACTCGGTCTTCATACGGAGTTCCCGGTTCTCGCGTTCCAGCTCGCGCAGGCGGGCACGTTCGCTGATGTTCAGGCAAGGCTCCTTCCCGGCGTTGCTCTTGCCGGTACCGGCTGACCCAGGTGCCCAGCGTTCCCTCGTTCACTTGTATCTCTCGCGCGACCTCGGCGATGGGGCGTGACTCCACGACCACCATCTTGACCGCCTCGTCCCGAAACTCAGGACTGAACTTCCTACGCTTCTGTGCCGCGTGCTCTCTCCGCCGTTCTGGACTTCGATCCTATGGGGACCACTGTCCGAGAACTTAGGGGCGCCTCAGGCATCCTGCGCCGCCAACACTCAAGACAGCGAACAGGAATCCAACCGAGACATGCCCCCACCGCGGCCGGCCACTTCAAGCCCAGCGACTGCAGGCCACAAGGCCTACGACGTTCCCCACCTGCGGAGGTGGCTGCGCGGCAAACGTCTTCGAGTCCGGATCTCCCGCAAAGGCATCGAGTCCAGCCCAAGGGTGGGTCATCGAGCGGACGATGGCGTTACTGACAGTCTTGAATCCTCCCCCAGCTGAAGCAGGGGGATTCCTGGCTCACGCCGCCTGCGGGTCAGCGACCCGACAGGTCTTCCACGATCAACACCAGCCGGGTTGAAACCAGCCCGGGTTCGTACCGCAAAGCTTGGAGGTGCATGTGCCGTCTTGGCTCTCGATCAGCACGGCGTACGCGCTTGGTTCTCGCAACGCACGGCAGTCAGCTTACCCGACCGTGTGGGCGGTCTTTCGCCCTGAGGGCGAAACCCCGTTCCCTGCCCTGCTCCGCAGGAGTCCGATTCATCCCCGGCCCGAAGGCCGGGGCATCCTCGGAGGTCTCAGGTGACGCCACTGCGTACCCGCCGTTCGACCGGCCGAAGAACGAGCTCCTGAGCACTACAGCCAGTGTCAAATCCAGCGCTTTTGGGGGAAATGGGGTATTGGGTACAATCGGAGCTGATGGCGGGGCTCGTGGCTACTCGCCGCGCAGCACAGAGCTGGCCATGCACCGTCGGGAACGCTCTGATGAGAGTCACCCGCGCCACGGCCTTCGGCAGCACGAGAGAGAAGGGCACAGGCATGTCCCCTCAACCAGGGCCGCGGTAACCGGCGGGACCTCTCCGATACGGCCCAGCATCACCGCAAGTACAACGGAAACCTCTACCGCACCTCCCGTGACACAGCGAAGCGCGCCACCCAGCACAATCGAGGGGGCACCGTGAGTAGCAGCACACCTTCGAGTAGCAGCACGCCTTCGAGTAGCAGCACAAGAGGAGAGGAGAAAAAAGCGGGTGCCAGCACGGCATTTACCATACCAGAATATAATTATGGGCAGCTCCAAGGCGCAATATCCGACCTTATATCTACCGAATTTCAGGCCATAGGAAAAGCCGATCCCGGAAGACTGGCGGAGATGCGCCGAGAGTGGGCAGATTTCCTAGCGCGGCACAGCCGCGAGCAGGTGATGGAAAGACGGAACTCCCTGGCCGAAGCATTCGAGAAGAAGACCGTAATAGAGAAAAAGGAGATAGCCAAAGAGGAGGAGAAGCGGTCGCAGGACGTTCTCCAGCAGGCCAAAGAAAGTGCACAGGCCTTCACAGAAGCAAAGACCTTCGCGCCATCCTCGCTCGCCATGACATGTCTGATCTGTCGAGCACCAATCGCACCTTCGGATAGCGTTTACCAATTCTGCCACCAACGCGAGGATCTAGTCCATCTAACCCACAAGGACTGCATACCCGAGCCAGGCAAAGGCGGGGACAACGCCATACCGTCCTGCCTGACGTGCTCGGAGCTTCATAAAGCTCCTCGCACATTTGGCTTGAGTTCCCCGCTGGCGGCTGCGCCGCCGCATCTAGCAGTCTTGGGGCATGGACAGGACTCACCGAGCGACACGACATTCGTTCCCAAAGGTATGACGCTCTACACCTACGCCGAGCCGGGAAAAACTCTGTCGGAGCTCGAGGCCAGAATTGTTTGCATGAACCCCTTGCTGTATCCGACGAAAGGGACCTTTCCCGAGCTGGCCGATATTCCTAACATCATACTCGATCCGCTTGAATCGGATGAGGAAGAGCTGGACCTGCGGGCCTGGGCGGACTCGATGCGTAACACGGAGAAGGATCTGGAATCTCCTCTTGATCTGACCGCTGCTAAGCAAAAGATCGGTGATGTGGTCTGGGTTACGGGTAGAGAGCTGCTTTGCACAGACTGGACTAATCTTTGCAAGCGGCCTTTCCATGTCTGCGATGGACTGTTGGGGAAGTACCGCGGCGTTGGAAAACTCTACATCGCCTCCTGCTTTGGGGCGGGCGGTGCTGGCGATGAGTATTCTGACACTGCATCAGCCTACATGTTTATGACCCAGTGCATTATGCATGCAGGCACCATGGACCTATCCAAGGCGTTGAACCTGTTCGATAGTATGCGTGAGGCCAGGAAAATGGCATTGTTTGCCGCATCACCCAACTTCGTAAAATGGTACGACGCGGCGATGGCGGCGACAGAAGGCGGCCGCGAAACACTGGAGTGGGAGTGGTCCTGACGCTCCGGGTCGAACGCCCGGATCTCCTTGAGCTGCGCGGACTGCTGCCCGTATCGTGCTCGTCTTCGACAGATGCCGGTAGGCATCACACGCACGTTCGTTCCGTTTCGTCCGCGCGCGTTTCGTTCCGTTCGTTCGTGCAACGCCCCGTTGTGTCGGGTAGGCCCCGCCCATTACTGGGACAGGGCCCCCCAGAACCGTGCTTGCGACTTTCACCGCACGCGGCTCAAGCAACATCATGCAACTTCTACAGGCTTCTTGTCGGTCCGCCTGCCATCTCCTGCGTGACGCAGATCGTGGCAGTCGGCGTGTACGAGCCGGAGATTACTCGGATGATCGCTGCCGCCTTCGCTTCGTCGTACCCGGTGGTCCACGTCGAGCGTTTTTCCTTTTGCTTCGAACCAGTCCACCCAGCCCCGGACATTGTCCGGTTCATACTCGGCTCCTTGGATGAGGTCCAACCGGCAGAGTGGGCACAGCCCTTTCTGCCTGGCCGCCAGATAGACCTTAGCCTCGATCTTTCGTGACGGTCTGCCGACGGAGTCGGCGGACCGTTTCGCGTTCCGTGACTGCTGGTGGGCAGGCGGGTAGCCCGACTGACGTGTCGGGTGGGCGCCGGGTTCCACTGCTCCGAGACGGTGGTGCTGCTCGCAGGGACGGCAAGGCTACTGGTCAGACTGGGTTGGGTAGTTGATCGAGTCGTTCGAGGGCGCTGGTGACGACATGGGTCCAGGGCCAGTGGCGGGCGAGGCGGAGGATCCGGCGGCGGCCGGTGGTGACGAGTTGGCCGGCCGGGCTGAACAGGCGGAGCCGCAGGCGGCGGGGTTCCCAGAGCCGGGCCTTGCCGTTCAGCGCAAGCATCGGCATCCAGGCCAGCAGGTCGAGTGCGATCTGGACGATCTCCAGCCAGACCCGGTTTTGCGCGGTGTCGTGCAGGGGCAGGTTCCGCAGGCCGGTCGCGCGGGCAGCCCGAATGCGGTCC
>NZ_JBICXT010000070.1:0-11510 GCF_043200415.1 Streptomyces sp. NPDC048419
CGAGCATCTCGAGCGCACCCTCCGCCGGGGATTACGTCATATCCAGCTCCGGCCTGACCTCATCGATGGCTGCCTGGCTGGCACCAGACTGACCCCCACCCAGCAGCCGACAACAACCCGAGGAAGTCAGTAACGGCCATCGCCGTCAACATCGAGCGCCTCAGCGGACTGCCGCCAACCGAGGAAGCACCCACGCCCCGCCGACCGACTGCCTTCCAGAGCTACCTTGATCGACGCGAGATACCCCGGCCGAAGTCCTGGCGAACCCTGGGCAGTTGACCTCGGCAACTCCAAGATCCCCGACAGAGTCAAGCTAAGACAGAGGCCGCCGACGCCAGCCAACCATGAACCGATCTCAACCAAAGGTCCGGGTCTGGCTGAACCGGCGGTTGTAGCCCTCAACTTCTTCTTTCAGCGAGATTCCTCTGGGGGCGAGGGCGGGCCCTGGCCCGACGAGGGATCGGACGGTGGGCTCGACTGCGCCTTTGGTGGCTCCGTGCTTGATGAGGTGCCAGACGATTGGCTTGCCGATGCCCGCATAGACGAACCAGATCCTGAAGCATCTTTCCGGCTAAACCACTTCCCCAAGGTTTTCTTGAAGGAATTGAATGCCTGTCTTACAGCAGCGGAAGCGCTTGAGAACGTGTTGAGCACCGAGTTGACCACCCCCCGCTTGGTGCCTTCCGTCTTGTTTTTTGCGCTCTCGGATATTCCGACCCCCTTTGCCGCCGGAGCAGAGGGAACGTTGGAGGAAGGCTTGGTCGGACTGGGACGCTGTGACGTGTCTGGGACCCGTCGAGTGGGAACGGGGCGGAAGGGGGGCTTTCTGGTGGTTCGGGCCGGCGTCGCTGCCGATTGGGATATCCGCGTCGTCCCGGAGGCAGGGCCCGTGCGCCGACGAGACGACACCGTGGCCTGATGCTCTTCCAGGCTATTGCCCAGGTCGTGGCGCCGTTTTGAGGCTTCCTGGAGCGCGGCGCCGGATGCTTCATGGAAAATTCTGCCGCATACGTCTGGAGAGGAAACGAATTCCACTCCGGACGGGATCCAGCCATTCGGCCATTCTTCCATGCGATGACAGACAGTACTGTGATCCTGGAACAGCTTTGATAGACTGTCCCAAGACTTCACGACAGCCTCAGGGGTGGATTTTTCTCCCCCGCAGACGCGTAGATGCATCAAGAAATCACTCAGTCTGCGATCTCCAAGAATTTTTTGCGACTTTAGCCACTTGGTCCGGGATTCCACCAGCTCAAGGAAGTCCTCTATTGCAAGGTTGGGATCGCCCGCAACTGCGTGTATAATCGATTTTAGAGCGGACTCGTCGGCCAGATCACTATCATTCCATGTAGGGGCCTGGGGCCTTGTCAAATCACTCAGTTTGATACCCGCGGAACGATGCACGCGATTGGCAGTCTTGCGGAGCCAAATAGCCCCGTCCCATAGGGCGCTGGAGAAAATTTCGGGAGAGAATTTAATTCTCTCTTTTCCCCAGTCCGCAGGCCACTCTTTGATACTGTGCACACTTCTGGATGTCTCGACGAACACGTCATACAACTTCTCCAGGTGAACACGAGTCGGCTCGTCACTGGGCCTTTCGAGGTCCCCGTAGCACTGGGCAAGGGAATGTGTAAATTCTGGAAAACCTTGCTCTAGCTGCTCATCATTCAGCCATTTTCCCGAAACGTGAAGAGGGCGCGAGAATTGACTGACCTGCCAGCCGTTCCGGGTGATCGCTTCGACCAGAACGCGCACGGGCCTCTTCTGTTGATTGCTCGGCTTCGGTGCCTCCACCCTTTGCGGTCGCGATTGCTGCCCTTTTTTGATATTCAACGCTTCTTCGACGTCCGCCTTGGAAGCATCATGCAAGGCCCTTTGCGCGTCCAACGGCATATTTGTAATAGCTTGAATAATTTCTTCTATGCTTTGATTCTGTCCTTGAGTGCGAAGGCTTTCCGGGGAGCTTTCCTGCCTGGACATGGCTTACCTCAGGAGATGCGGGCTGGGCGCCGAAGCGCTGCTTCATGGATAATTCGGTGCAGCGCTTCGGGTGAGAAGGTCAATGCTGCAGGAACTTCTTGGATGAGCTGATTAATTGCTGTCCTTCTTTCTCTTTGTTCAGTAGCCGGAGGGAACTTGTCGGTCCAGCCTTCGGAGCCGACCAGGGGTGGTGGCGTCGGATCGCTGCTTTCGATGAACCGCAACGTGCCGGAGATGGGGTTACAGTAGGCCCAGCACCTGTCCGCCGCATGTCGGGTATTTTCTAGACCCCACCCCGTGAGGCCAGCCTTTTCGGCTAGCTCGTGGGGCCGGCAAACGATGATTGTTTCTTCTTCGGTCTTCCAACCGATCCCTTCCTTGCCGGTGGGCTTTCCATCGGACAGGTAATAGCGCCAGCGCTGGCTTGAGGGCTGCTGGTGGCTCTGGGTGTCGTAGCCGTACCACCAGCCAGTCGTGCCATAGCGTTTGACGCCGATGTACCTAGTGTCGCTTGCTTCTTCACGCAAAGGAGGGAGCTTAGGTGTCCATGCCCCATCTTCTTTTCCCACCTTTTTGCGATAGAGGTAGATCTCTCGGCGTTGGTCGTATGCGATCTCATAATTAGGGTCGTAGGCATCCCAACCTTTGGCTTCTCCGACGTCGCCCACGGGCAGCAGGTCAGTAGCTTGCTCCGGCGACTCCGGCACGGCCGCCCATTTTCCCAAGATCCACGTAGTAAGGTACTCGTACTTCTTTTCGGGGCTAGGGTCTGGCAGTGCGTCCAAGGCTTCGTCCAGGGCGTCCATTCCGTAGTCTGGGGCGATATAGACTGCGTCGGCGCCGTTCCGGTCGTTCGCCCAAGCCAGGAACTCGTTCCAGTCGTTAAACGCCTCCCACCACAGGGAGGAGTCACGCCACAGTAGGTTGAGGAGCGGCACAAACTTGCCCTGCATGGCGGCGGGCTCCCCGAGCGTTGGCGAGCCCGCCTCGCTCAGCTCCACCAGCTTGACTGCGTCGCCCTCATCACCACCCAGAGCATTCATTACCGGCTCCGTTTCCCGTGCGCCCCGCTGCTCGGAGCTGTGCGGCCGTACCTGTCCACACTGCTCCGTCCGTGCAGCCCGGGCAACCGCGGGGTGCTACACCGGCGGCCCGAAGTCACCGCCTCGAGACCTGCCTGGTGCGGGATTCGTCAATCGGTCCCACCGGGGGCGCCGTGATTTCGCGCGGGCGCTCGCCAGCGCTGGATCGACTTCAACTCCCCGGCCTACTGACCTCGGTGCATAGGGTCTGACTGGCCCGTCGAGAGTTAGTTAGGCCTGTCCCGGCGAGGAACCCGCCGAGGATGCTGCGCCGGTATTGCAGCGACTTGAGCCACCTGCGGAGCAGGGTCCCGAGCTCGCTGAGCGTGCGGGCGGCCAGGTTGGGTCGGCTCCGCTTAGAGATCCTACTGACCTTTCCGTTCAGTGAGCTTCTTCGAGTTGGCCACCGATCGGGTGTCATGTCGGACAGGTTGGTGCAGGTCAGATGGTTTTGCCCCTCCGCTTGGGGCGCCGGGTTGAAGAAGCTCAGTTGTCGTGTTGAGCGAGAGGCCGGTTTCGGCGAGGCAACCCTCGATGAGATCGGTGCGGGTGCGCCTGCCAGCCGGAGGAGGCGTGGGACATCCTGGTCACCGTCTCCCAGCACGCCAACATCAAACTGCGGGACGTTGCCGAGGCGGTCACGGCGGCCGCGACAGGCGAGCCGATGCCGGCTCCCCTGCAAGAGCACCTGGCAGCGGCCGTCCAGGCACGGAACGGCCGGGCATGAACGCAAGTGATTCCGCGCAAAACCCGCAGGCCTTACCGCACCACTCACCACTCCCGGCGAGGAACTTTGGTGAGCAGATCTGTGCATGGCTTCCGGCCCGCGTGCTCCAAGCACCTAGCCTCGATCATTCATGAGTCCCGGTCAGCTGGCTGACGGGGACTTTGTGTCTGCGCGGTAGGCCTTTCGGGCTGGGGCAGGCTGAGGGGCCCGGCTCTCGCGTGGGGTAGGCGCCGGGTTCCACGGCCCGGTGTGGTGATGCGGGTTGTCGGGATGGGTGAAGTGGCTGGTCAGCCGGGGTTCGGCAGGACATGGAGCCGCTCGGTTGCGTGGGTGATGACGTCGGTCCAGGGCCATCGGACCGTGAAGCGCAGCTAGTGGCGGCGGCCGGTGTTCACGAGCTGGGCGGCTGCGGAGAACAGTCGCAGGCGAAGCCGTTTGGGTTCCCAGCGGCGGGTGGTGCCGGTCAGGGCGAGCATGGGCATCCAGGCGAGGAGGTCGAGTGCGAGGGAGATGATCTCCAGCCAGATCCGGTTTTGTGCCGTGTCGTGCAGCGGCAGGTTGCGCAGACCGGTGTCGCGGGCGCCTCGGATGCGGTCCTCGCAGCGGGCCCTTCTGCGGTGACGCAATTAGAGGTCGGCGAGCTGGCCGCCTTTCGTGTTGGTTGCGAAGTAGGTCAGCCGCAGCCCGTCGAGGTCGGTGAAGCGCAACTGGGCGCCGGGGTGCGGGCGTTCCTTGTGGACAATCAGCCGCATGCCCTTCGGCCAGGAGGAGAGGTCGGGCATGTCGGTGATCTCTGCGACCCAGGCGCCGGGCCGCTCGGTGCCGCCGGCGTCGTAGGCCGGTGTCCTCGCCTTCTTCGGGATCTTCAGTACAGCCTGGTGGATGGCGTCGGTGATGGTCATTCCGACGGAATACGACAGCCACCGGCCTGGCCTGGAGAGCCAGTCGAGGAAGGTATGGGTGCCGGCGGCGGAGTCGGTGCGGATCAGCGTCTGGTGTCCCCGCTGCAGGTGTCTGGGGAGTTGGGCCAGGGCGAGTTGGGCGGTTTCGATGTGGTCGGCGGCGGTGTTGGAGCCGGCGTTGCCGGGCCGCAGCAGGACAGCCACCGGCTCTCCGGACCCGGCCGGGCCGTGCGTACTTCGGCTCGGGCCGTGCGGATTGCGGTGAGGGCCTTTGGTCCGGCTGCGGCGAGGGCGTCGACGAGCCGGGAGACCGTGGGGTCCGATGCCACCGGGCCGAACACGACGGGCTCGGCCCGCAGCACGGCGACGTCGGCGAGGCAGTCCCGCCCAGAGCTGTTGCGAGCGCGACATCCAGCAGGACCTTGCCCGGGTCGTGCACCGTCCGCGGCTTGCGCCACGGCGCCATTGCCGCCGATATCGCGGTGTCCAGACCCAACCCGATACGCTTGCTCACCTGGAGAGTGCTTCTTCCGTGCAGCCAACAGGACCCTCGACAAGTCCCATCGTTGCAGGTCAGGAGCACTCTCCGCTTATTTGATCAAGACGTGGACGAGCACGCCCATGAAAGCGCGAGGCTGGAGGGCGTCAGTCCTCGCTCGGGCTCACACGCGGGTGAGCAGCATCAGCCGCTTGTGGGCCTTGGACTTCAGGTCGTCGTCGGAGCCTTCGAGCGCGGCGGATGCCCGGGCGATCTCCTCCGTCATGCTCTGGGCCGGATGACGCGGGGCGACATGATCCAGGTAGCCGGTCTCGTCGAGGTTGTCGAGGAGTTCTGCCGAGTCGGCCGCGACACTTGGTCGGGACGTCGACCTGGGAGCGGAACGTGTAGACGACGGTTTCGGTGACGGTGAGGTCGACGGCCGCGGACACGTCCGGCTCATCCCCGCCGTCGCTGTCGTCCCCGCCATCACTGTCGGCGTGGTCGGCGTCGGGCTCGGGGCGACGTACGGACAGGACTTTGTCGGAGCGCATGAGCGTGGGGCCGGAGACGTCGAGGAGGACCGGACGTCCATCCCTCTTCGTCGGCCGGGGCGGCTTCCCGAACGACGGCCTGGGCGGAGCCTCGCAGGACGGAGACTTTGTCGCCTGGACGTAGGTCCCTGGCGTACATGCAGGTCTCGCCGTCAAAGTGGAAGTCGACTCGGGCGTGGGTGCACAGTGCGGACATGCTCTTGGCCTTTCGGACTGCGTCCGGATCGGCGAGCACGGCGCGCATGGTCGCTTCGAGGTCCTGCTGGACCGGCTCAGACAGCCGGTGCCCGGTGTCGCGCGCGAGCTGGGCGGCCTGCCGGGACAGTCCGGAGACGACACGGCGGCGCTGCACAGAGAGATCTTTGAGTCCGCCAGCGTCCAGGGAGCGGTAGGCCTCACGCAGTGCCTGTCTCAGTTCCAGGAACTGCCGGCTCTCATCCGGCTGGGAGCGCAAGGTGAACCTTCCCCTTGATCGTGGACACCTGGAGACTGGGACCTGAGGTCCCAGAGGAAGTAGCACCAGGTGGGAAACAAGTACACGAAGCGATAAACCGAAGAGTCCAAGCGCACAGCGCCGCCGGCGGACTGGCTCCGGTGGAATTCGAACGAACCGTCACCGAGGCCAGGACGCGAGCGCAACAGGAGGAGCGAGCAGCATAAGGAAGTCCTCCACGCTTTCTGGGGATTGACAGGTCCGCCTGCCCTTCCTGACCAAGCCGATCGCGCTGCCGGTGGCCGCCCGGCTGTGGCGCGGCAAGTCCACCGCCTCCCGCACCGACCTGGCCCTGGAGATGGTCCACGACCTGGCCGCGCTCTTCCCTGACCGCACCATCCACGTCACCGGCGACGCCGCCTACCACTCCATCAAGGCCGCCGACCTGCCCACAACGGTCACCTTCACCACCCGATGTCCGGTCATTGTCACCCGCCGTCAGCGAGGGGGTGGGACGGGAGGGTGTCTGGGGTGACGCGATCGGCCTTGGCTGCGTCGGCGAGGGCGGCGGCAGCGGCTTCCGCAGCCTGAGCCGTGTCGTCGGCGGCCTGGGCAGCCATGTCGTCCGTGGGTTTCTCGCGGGTGGCCGGCGACTGGGGCAGCACCTCGCTGAAGGCGCGGGACACGCCCTGGAGTGCGGAGGTGATCTCGCTGGGTATCACCCAGAAGTTGTTGCCCGAGCCCTGCGCGAGTTGAGGCAGCGCCTGGAGGTACTGGTAGGCAAGCAGCTTGGGGTCGGGATCGTTGCGATGCACGGCCTGGAAGACCTCGTCGATGGCCCGGGATTGGCCCTCGGCCTGGAGAATCGCAGCGGTACGGTTACCCTCCGCGCGCAGGACAGCGGCCTGCTTGTCGCCTTCGGCGGTGAGAATCTGCGACTGGCGTTGCCCCTCGGCCCCGAGAATCGCGGCCCGCTTGTCCCGCTCGGCCCGCATCTGCTTCTGCATCGCATCCTTGATGGACTGCGGAGGGTCGATGGCCTTGATCTCCACCCGGTTGACCCTCAGCCCCCACTTGCCGGTGGCCTCGTCCAGCACGCCACGCAGCTGGCTGTTGATGGTATCCCGTGAGGTGAGCGTCTTCTCCAGGTCCATGGACCCCACGACGTTGCGCAGGGTGGTGACGGTGAGCTGCTCGACCGCCTGAAGGAAATTCGCGATCTCATAGAAAGCCGCTCGCGGGTCGGTGACCTGGAAGTACAGGACGGTGTCGATCTCGACGACCAGATTGTCCTCGGTGATCACCGGCTGCGGCTTGAAGGAGACGACCTGTTCCCGCAGGTCGATCACCGGGTGAACGCGGTCGATGTAAGGGATGACGAGGCTAAGGCCGGGATTCAGGGTCCGGTGGTAGCGGCCGAGCCGCTCGACATTACGAGCGCGCGCCTGGGGCACGATGCGAACCGCCCGCACCACGGTGAAAACCGCGATCAGGGCGACGATCAGGCCGATAATGAGGAACGCCGAGGTTTCCATCGTTCAGTCCCGGGGGTAGACGATCGCGGTGGCGCCACTGATCTCTATGACGTCGACGGTCTTTCCGACGGGAATCACCAGCGTCTCGTCGTAGGCATGGGCCGTCCATTCCTCGCCGTCGATACGGACCCTGCCGTCCCGGCCCGTCACCTCCGAGACGACATAGGCAGGCTTGCCGACCAGCGCGTCGATGCCGAATCGCTCCGCCTGGGGCTGGAGCACGTGGCGCAAGGCAATGGGGCGCACGAACAACACGGTGACCGTGGCGACGACGGTGAAAACCAAGAACTGGAAGGGCAGCGGCAGCCCCACCGCGGCGGACCCCGCCGTGACCAACGCCGCCGCACTCAGCATCCCGAGCGCAGCAGTGAGGGTGAGTATCTCCGCCAAAGCCAACACGGCTGCGACGATCAACCAGATCAGCCATGGATCCATTGCATGCCTCTTCTGACCGGCGAGTGCGAAGGGCTTGACTCTCACCATTGGACCCCGATACCAGACAGCCGCGATACCCCTGGGAAAGGAAGCCCTACCGAACGAGCGGAGGTGTCTGGCGCAACGTACTACCCCAAGCGACCCCTTCATACCTTTAAGGTAATTTTACCCATACGGATAAGATCACTCCTTTCACGCAGACACATAGGCATTTTCAGTGAGACTCCGCCAAGCTCGTTTCCCCAGTCCAGTGGGGCTGGTGTGATGCGCCGGTGAGGTCCTCACGCTGGCAGGTGGGGTGATCGTTAGCACGAGATCGTCCGGCGCGGGTGTTCTCGCGGGTTTTGGCGTGAGGTTCGGGGCTGCCGCGTAGGTTCCGCGTCGGGAGGGATGTCATGACAGACGTGCTGACGTGGACGATCGGGCGGCGGCTTGAGCTGGCGAAACGTGCCGAGCTGCTGCGTAAGGAGCTGGGCGAGCTCGAGCTGGAGGTGGCCCGGTTGGAGGCCGCCGAGGTGGTGTTCGGGCAGTGGGCCGAGGCCACCGACGGTGGACGGCGGCCGTCGGGCATCGTGTCGCCGGAGCCGGAGCCGGAGCCGGAGCCGGAGCCGGAGCCGGAGCCGGTTGCTGTGACGGTGGGCCCGAGTGCGGGCGGGATGCGGGTGGTGCCCGATCGTGTCGAGGGGATGGGGCTTCAGGCCCTGACCTCGGAATACCGCCGGATCATGGAGATCGTGGCCGGGGCGGACGGTCCGGTGATGGCCAAGGACGTTGCCGTCGGACTGGGCCGGGAAACGACGCCGGGGAAGATCGAGCCGGTCCGGGGTCAGCTGCGCAAACTCTCCGACGGGGGCTGGCTTGTCCGCACCGCATCGGGCCGCTACCGACCATGCTGACCAGCGGTGTTGGCGGCCGGACGGGCCGATTCCTGCCGTAACGCGAGGGCCCCCGGCGGGAGTTGGTTGATGTGTGACGAAAAACCAGCCCGCCGAGGGCGCTCAGGATGTTGTCTACCAGGTCCGCCTCCCGCTGTCGAAGCGGACCATCAGCCTCGTCGCCGGCCTGATACGCCAGCGCCGGAACCAGATGCGCTCGCCCTGGCGCAAGGCCGAACCAGGTAAGCAGGCCGTCATCGTGCTCGCCGTCCTGCGCACGACCAGCGCCTGGCCGACATGGCCGGCGGCAACGGTGTCGGGGAGTCCACCCTCCGCCGCTGGGTGAAGGAAGTCGTCAAGTTGTTGGCCGCCCGCGCCCCGCGCCTGGACCGGGCGTTGAAGAAGATCGCCCGCAGCGGCGGGGTCGTGGTCCTCCTCGACGGCACCCTGATCCGCACCCACCGCCGCACCGGGAAGGACGACCGGAAGAACTACTCGGGCAAGCACAAGGCCCATGGCCTGCTGTTTCTCGCACTGACCGACGAGAAGGGCAACCTGATCTGGATCTCCGCGGCCAAGCCCGGCCGCTCCAGCGAGATCACCACCGCCCGCCACAACAAGATCACCGAACACCCTGCGGGAAACCGGCCTCCGCGCCCTGGCCGACCTCGGCTTCGTCGGCCTCGACGACAAACCCGACGACGACCCGGTGATCATCACCGGCCGCAAGGCCACCCGCAACCACAAGTTGACCGCCACCGAGAAGGAAGCGAACCGCCTGGTCAGCCGCGAACGCGCCGCCAACGAACACGGCTTCGCGAACCTCAAGAACTGGCGGATCCTGACCAAGCTCCGCACCGACACCCCGCAGGCCACCACGCTCCTGCGGGCCCTGCTCGTCCTGGCGAACAGCGAAGTGCAGCGGTAACGAGACGGGGCGGACGATCTCGCCCCGATGATCACGCCACCTGCCAGCGTGAGGGCCTCATCGACACATCACACCAGCCCCACTGAACTGCGGAAACGAACTTGGCGGAGGCTCACTGGTACGTCTTGCTCTAGCCGCAGCACACCCAACGCGCGAGAGTTGTCGGCTCCGGCGTTGTGGGAAACGGCTGGTCGCGAAGGCCCGCGACCTACTCGGGGCGCCCCTGCATTCTGCCGACACGTTCCGCGACGATGCCCTCCCTGACGTTCGTACCGGGTATTTCACGGTCCTTTGGTGCTTCGAGCGGCTCTACGCGGGGCGGCGCGCCATCGAGGACGGCGGTACGGCCAGCCGGCGACCGTTGAACGTGCTGCGCGGCCGGGCTCGCGCCGGACCAACGCCGTCGACCGGGTGCAGCGAGTGGCGGGCATAGTGAAGTCGCTGGTCATGGGGGCTCGTGTGAATGCGTTCTTCTGTGCTCGCGCTGGTCGGCGGCCGGTGTCCATGATGAAGATCGTCTGGCAGGGCGGCGGGGCGTTTTCTGGGGTTCTGCTGGTTCGTCGCGAGTGTCCGCCCACGATCCGTCGCCGTGCACCGACGTCCCGATGAGAGCGCGCGTGTCTACCGCTTGCCTGATTTTGCTTCGTGGCGGTCGAGCTCGGTCAGCAATCGGCGCAGTGACGCTCTGGTGGCGCGGATCTCCTCGTCGGGGATGGCTGCGAAGAGGGTGCGGTGCAGTCGTTCGGCCCTGGCGGTGACGCGGGTGAGTGACTGCTTGCCGCGAGGTGTCAGGGCTAGCCGGGGGGAGCCGCGGTGGTCCGGGTTGGACTCATAGGCGGCGAGGCGAAGGGCCACGAGGTCGTTGGCGACGCGCTGGACGTTCTGCCAGCTGACGCCGAGGCGCTCGCCGGCTTCGCCACCGCCACTCCCAAGACGGCGGACGGCGAGGCCGAGATGATCCGCCGGCTAAAGATCGCCCACGACCAGGCCGTCGAACAGCGCGCGGCCGCGATGGTCACCATGAAGGCGATGCTCGTCCACGCCCCCGATGGCCTGCGCCACGAGACCGCCGGCAAAACACAGATCGCTCTGGCCCGGCACCTGGCGGGTCTGCGTCCTCGACAGCTGGAGGGCCCTACCCTGAGGACGCACTCCGTCACGCCCTGCGCACGCTGGCCAAGCGGTGGCAGTACCTCGATGCCGAGGCCAAAGAGCTGACGAAGATGATCGATGACCTGGTGCACCGAGCCGCCCCGCAATTACTCGAGCCGTTCGGCATCGGAGTGGACACAGCCGCGGAAATCCTCGTCGTGGTCGGCGACAACCCCGAGCGCATCAAGTCAGAAGCCGCACTCGCCAAACTCGCGGGCATCGCACCCGTGCCCACCGGCTCCGGAATGACCAGCGGCAGACACCGCATCAACCACGGCGGCCATCGCCAGCTCAACGCCGCGATCTACCGCACCGTCATCGTCCGCATGCGATTGGGTCTGATGCAGGTTCGGGTGACAGGTTCGATCACGCGGCCTGGAGGGCCGGTGTGGTCATGACGATCTCGAATTCGACGGGGGTCAGCCGGCC
>NZ_JBICXT010000071.1:0-11497 GCF_043200415.1 Streptomyces sp. NPDC048419
CCAATCTGCTAGCTAGGAGGAGATCATGAAGCGTGCCCTCTCCCCAGGCCGTCGTGCGTCGTGCCCTCTCGGCCCACCACTCCCCAGGCCGCCGTCGCGCGGTAACTGTGAGATGGGGTGGTGCGGGCCGGGGGCGCCTGTGAGGGGTGCCGCCCGGCCCGGCTGCCTGCGGGGACTGACGGCGGGCCCAGATCCGGAGACGGCCCTGGGCGTCCGGGGATTGGTTGGTGGTGTCTGTGGATCGGTTCGTGTCGGGCTGCGGGCAATGGTGGTGGCATTGCCCTTTCTGAAATTCTCAACCACCGCCAGACGGAAGCCAGAATTCGGCGGAGCCCCTATCCATAGTGCTCACATGCCGCCAATGCCGGTAAATACTTGAAAGTAAGCGGCGTGAGGTTTATCGCATAAATGCTGGTGCTGACTCTGGCGCGACTCCGTTGCCCTTTCCGTCGCCAATCGGGTTCGCGCCGATGAAGTCTCATCGGATCCACACAGCGGCGACGGCCGGCGATCCCCTGCGGCCTAGAGCGAGGATACAGCTAGCTTCATTATCGGCCCCATCCGTCTAGTTATGTGAATTAATTCCGCAGGCAGCAATTACAGCACTTCGACCCCTAGACCTGCATCAACATATCCAGTCGAGATGCTTGAGATAGATAGGTTCAAGTATGCCAACCCTCAATATTAGACGTTTCTCCCTGCCAGCATCTGCCTGGGTGATACTAGGCGGCGAACTGCTCTCGGCATTTGGCTCAGGGGCCACTGTCTCCTATCTGATCGTCTATCTCTACAAGGTGTGCGGCGTCGCCGTGGCCGCGGCGTCAGTGCTTTTGATTGTGCGCGCTCTGCTGGCGATAGCTGGCGCTGCTGCGGGTGGTCCGCTAACCGATAGGATCGGTTCAAAGTACGCTGCTGCCATCACCCTTGCCGGCGCGGGAATTGCTTCTCTCGCTCTGGCTTCGGCCCGGCAGCCGGCTTTCGGTTTGGCAGCGGCTTCGATAGTGACTGCTCTCCAACTTATGTGCATGCCGGCCCTGGACACCATGCTGGCAATCACCGTGCCACAGACCCGCAGGCAAACCGCCTTCGCCTGGCGGCAGACCGCAATCAATTTCGGTGCCGCTAGCGGTGCAGCCACCGCAGCGCTCGTGCTAAGTCGAGAGCCAGCCACAGAAGGCCTGCCCCTTATCTACATCCTCGATGGCGCGTCTTACATTCTCTATGCCGCTACCATCCTAACGTTTATCCGTGTGGGGGGCAGACAAAATTCCCTACCTCAGAAGCCCGAGGATCTGGATGGATCCAGGAGTTCTTCGAGCTATCGCCGAGTATTCGAAGATCGGCCAATGCGCTGGTTGCTTGCGATCGTAGCAATTGTTGTTTCCGTCGGATTTACACAATTTGAGATAGGACTGCCAGCCCTCGTGGTTAACGGCGGGATTAACCCCGCCGCTCTGGGCTGGATGTATGCTGTCAATGCGATTGCCGTCTTGTCTCTGCAATTGCCGATTCAGCGGCTGGTTATTGGCCGCAGCCGCGGCGTGGTACTCGGGTCCGCGATGGCCATAATGACTGTCTCCTGGATGCTCGTGGTTGTTAGTCTGGGCCACGGGACTGCACTTCTAGTCACAGTTGGTGCAGTGTTCGGAATTGGCGAGACGCTTTATACTCCCGTCGTTCAAGCGATTGTCAACGACCTCGCGCTCCCCCATATCCGCGGTCGCTACAACGGTGCGCAGGCGGTTACGCACACGACTGCTTGGCTCCTGGGAGCCGCCGTGTCTACCGCTTTTCTCGCCTCGGGTCCGTCGGGTACGCGACTACTGTTCATGGCGTGCATGGCGACCCTGCTGATCGGCCTGCCTGCTGCGTTCAGGCTGCAACGTGCGCTTCCCGCCGGTCTTGCACGTGTCCCGGATCCCGCAAGCGATTCAGCCGACCGCATGGCGTCGAGACTGCCGGAGCGCACAGAGCCGGATCCAAGCGGCGACAGGAATTGTCCTACACCCGGCAGCATCATCGGATGAGTCGTGGCGGCTCTGCCGGCCTTCCTCGCCTCGATCGTTCACGAGTCCTCCGTGTGCTGGCTGGGCTCTGTGTTTGCGAGGTGCGCTCTTTTCGGGGCTGGGGCAGGTTGACGGCCCGGTTGCTGCGTCGGGTGGGCGCCGGGTTCCACCTCCCCGGTGTGGTGGTGCGGATCGTTGGGGGGTTGAAGCGGCTGGCCAGCCGGGGCTCGGCAGCGCTTGGAGCTGGTTGATTGCCCGGGTGATCTCGCTGGTCCAGGGCCATCGGGTGCTGAAGCGGAGCCAGCGGGGGGGGCCGGTGGTGACGAGCTGGGCGGTGGCGGAGAGCAGCCGTCGGCGGAGCTCCTTGGGTTCCCAGCGGCGGGTTTGGCCGGCCAGGGCGAGCATCGGCATCCAGGCGAGGAGGTCGAGTGCGAGGGAGACGATCTCCAGCCAGATCCGGTTTTGTGCGGTGTCGTGCAGGCGCAGGTTGCGCAGTCCGGTGTCGCGGGCGTTTCGGATGCGCTCCTCGCAGCGGGCCCGGCGGCGGTGACGCAGTTCGAGGTCGGCGAGCAGGCCTCCCTTTGGGCGTTGGTCGCGAAGCAGGTCAGTCGCAGCCCGTCGAGGTCGGTGAAGCGCAAGTGGGCGCCGGGGTGCGGGCGTTCTTTGCGGACGATCAGCCTCATGCCCCTTCGGCCAGGTGGTCAGGTCGGGCATGTCGGTGATCTCCGCGACCCAGGCACCGGGCCGTTCGGTGCCGTCGGCGTCGTAGGCCGGTGTCCATGCTTTCTTCGGGATCCTCAGGACGGCCTGGTGGATGGTGGCGGTGATGGTCATTCCGACGGAATACGACAGCCACCGGCGGGCCTGGCGAGCCAGTCGAGGAAGGCGTGGGTCCGGCGGAGCCGGTGCGGAGCGGTGAGCTGTTTCAGCGTTGCCGCTCCAGGGTGAGGACGGCGGCAGTGATTGACGTCATTCGATTCGGGCTGCATCGGGATCTGCGGAAGATGCGCCAGGACTTCAGTCGTGCGATGCCACGCTTGACCGGTGTCCAGGCTGCGGACAGCGCACGGTTGACGATCTGTTGGGTGGGTGTGAGGTCACGGCCCGGCGGGTGTCGGCGTACACGTGAACGTGGCTCTGGCAAGATTTTCGTAGTCGGAGATCATCTTGACGCCGTGAGAGGCGCGTCCGCATAGCGGCGGCGTATGTGGGCGATCAGGATGACTCGGTGGCGCAGGAGTGGGACGCCGGCACGTCCTGCCATGATGCTCTTCTGGAGCTTCACGTCGATGATGCGACCTTCGTTGACCCCCGAGTTGTAGAGGGCGGTGATCCCCTGCGCGACCGCGTGCTGGTCCTCGCGCAGAGCAGTGGCGACACCGGCCAGCGGAGCCAGTCCGCTGGCAGTGAGCATGTCGAGCCAGTGAGGCAGCGGTGCGGCATCACTGGCATCGAGCATGGCGGCGAACTGGCGTACCAGTTCGTGTGTTCTGCGTAGTTCCGGGCTGTGTTCGAGCAGCCGTCGCAGACGCCTTGCGATGTACGGGCCGTGCCGGTCAGGGGCGGTGATGATCCAGCGGGCGGCTTCACGTGGGAAGGGCGGCCGCTCGCGCGGCTCGTACAGGGGCAGGCCCGTGCCACAGGAGTGCGGCGGCCATCTTCACGCGTTGGTAGTGGCCCAAGTAGCCCTTGGTGACGAGCTCTTGGTGCAGGGTCTTGGCGCTGTGTTCGCCCTCGTCCCAACGTTGCGCAAGTAGTCGAGTTATGGATCGAGGGTGGAGGGGCGGGGTGGCGGGCGGCGAACGGCCTCGTGCCAAGCGCGGGCCCTTGCGTACTTGCGCACGGTGCGACGGTCGAGGCCCAGCTCGCGGGCCGCGGAGCTGTATGATCGCCCGACATCGGTCAGTGCGTGCACGGCCTCGAAGAGCCGTCGGGCATGACGGGTGACCGGAATGTCTGCCGACTCGGATTCCCTCGCCGCGGCGTTCGCGAGCTCGGGCTCGATTGTTTCCGGGACAGGGAGAGCCTCGGGCAGGCAGCACCGGCGGGCGGCGGCGACTTCCTGCACGCGCCGGGACAGGCCCTGCCACAGGTGAAAGCGGTCGCTGACCTGGACCGCCTCTGGGGCGCCGTCGGCGATGCCCTGCCGGTAGGTGAGCGAGCCGTCGCGGCAGGCGATCTCCACCACGGGATGTTCGCGCAGCCAGCGGCTGAGTGTTCTGCGTCTCTGCCTTCCCGCAGCGTCAGCAGGAGCCGGGTGTCGGTATCGGCCAGGAGAGTGCCGTAGGTGTCGCCGTAGAGCGCGAAGTCGTCCACGCCCAGCACCCGGGGCGTCACCATAACGGCAGCGGCACCCGCATCAGCTGCGCGAGCACGGTGCACCGCGAGAGCCTGACGCAGAGGATGCGCAGCATTCTCGCTCCGCCCCGGCCGGCCAGCACAACGCCGACCGATTCGACCAGGTTCTGCAGTAGCGGAGTACTCCGCTGGTAGCGCCCGGTCAGCCCCGGCACCTGCTCGGCGAGTCACCTTCGGGCAGGCCGAGTTCTCGCACTACAGACGGCGCACGTTCAAGTTGATGCGGACTGGCCAACCGCCAAGGGCGACATGGCCGAGGTGCCGTATGTAGCGACTGTGCACCCACTCGCTCAGCGTGCCGAACCCCGTGCACCGCGGGAGAATGCGATCTCGTACGAGCAGAGACCACCACAACAAGACCAGAGATATCGATCGAGACCATGAACACGCCGGCCAATTGCGGTAGTAACTTGGCCAGTTCAACAGAACACAGCCAAAGACTGCCCCGCAGCGCGGGCGGACCACCCATCGCGTCATGCTGATCTCCGGCTGCGAAAATCTTGCCAGAGCCACGTTCAAGTGTACGCCGACAGCGTGCAGATGGGGCAGATCGACTGCGCGGACCTATGCCGTCCAGGGCGGGAGAACGGCTGCAGGGGTTTGAAAGCGAGGTCGTCAGCCAGCACGTGGACACGGCGGGCATCGATTCGCGCGGCCCCGCAGCACCGGCACGTTCCGCTCCTCCTGTTCGGCGGTGCGGACCATCGTGCGCAGCGCCACGTCCAGGCGCATGACGCCGGAGGTTCGGCCGCCGCTGCGAGCTGTGCCTCGGCGGGCGGGGGCTCTGCGGTGATAACGATGGCCTGACCCGGCTTGCGGCGGCGTCGCTGCAGCGTGCGCAGAGCGAAGCCGCAGTGACGGCGGCGGCCAGCAGCGCCACCACGCCCAGCGCAGTTCGCAGGTTCCGAACGCTGCTGCGGGCGCCGGTTCGGGCTCGTCCGATGTAGCAGTAAGGCAGGGCGCCCTCGTCTGTTCAGGAGTGGGTTGACAGACCGGGCAGCTGTAATTCGTTATGTCGCCCCAGTCCGCCAGCGGACCGAAAACACGCTCCGACCTGCGGGCTTCCGGCGGCCTGGGTAGCGCCCCTTGGATGGCACGATCCTGATCACAGGCATTGCGCTACGGAAACCGGCGAAGATAACGAACTACAGCTGCCGTGTTCTCAGTCTTTCTGTTTCTTTGGGCCGAAAGGAAGGCCCGACTGTCCGAAGAATGCTAGTTGCCGGGAACGTAGCATCCCCAGCCGATCTCGTACTCGTACCATTTTGACGGGGTTTTGGTGCCGTCACCGTTGTCAACCTCTATCGTGAAGCTCAGATCCTTGGTCCAGGATGGGGCACAGACCACCTCGGGATGGCCGTGCAAAGCTTCCTCGGCCCGAGCGAGGTGGGCATTCATGGAGGCACCGGAAAAAGCATCGTCGTACGCGTCCTGAAACGACTTGTATGCGTGCCCGGTAAAAGATCCGCCCCTATATCCGGCGGCGTTTGCCGAAGCTGCGGGAATCATAATTCCCGCGGTCGCTGCTGCGATAGTCACGATTGAGGCAATACAAGTTTTGATTCGCATGACTTCTCCTTGTCCGGCACCGATGGCCGGTAATGGGGTGATAAATAGGGCAACTCCTACTCCGAGGCTTCGGAGCGTTTCCTGGACGTCTGGTTCATGGGAGCGTCATAGCGCAGCGTCTGTCCAACAGCACCCGGGATGAGTTCGGGGTTCACTGGAGCGCTTTCTTCCCCCACCCACACTCGGCCACAACGACAATGTCGACATTAGGGGCCTCCCCCAAACCTTCCCCCCACCACCCCGTACACGACGTACACGACGTACACGACACAGTGAGGCTCTTTCATCCTGGATGGCTCCAGGTCAGCAGCGTGTGGATGGCTTGGACGATGGTCCCGATACGGCGGCTAGAGCATCGGCGCGTCGTAGTAGCCGCCAGGACTTCAGCTGTGCAAAGGCGCGTTCTCCCGGAGCTCTCAGTCGGGCGCGGTCGCGCTTGAACTGCTGGTAGTGGGCGGGCTGTTCGCGGTGGTGGTAATACGGGGTGCGGACGGTGGCGGCGGCGCCCTGGTAGGCGCGGTCGGCGAGGATGAGGATCTGCCGGGTCAGGCAGGCTTGGACGATGCCGTGGGCGCGGACAGCGGTCAGGTCGTGGGTGCGGCCCGGCGTCGCGCGGGAGAACCAGAGCGGTGTGCCATCGGACCGTGCGATGACCCGCACGTTCATGCCGTGTTTCTTGTGTTTCTTGCGAGTAGTACGGCTCGCCCGCGGCGATGAGGTCGATGGGGATCAGGGTGTCGTCAACTATGACGTGGTCGCCCTCACCGAGGCCGGTGAGGGCTTCGTGCCGGCCTGACACCCAGGAGGCCAGTACATCCAGGGCCTCGTCGAGGTATCGCCAGGCGGTGGCCTGGGATATCCCGAAACCGGCTCCGAGCTGCGAGAACGTCTCGTTCTTGCACAGGTGGACCAGCGTGAGTAGCGCCTGCTTGAAGCAGCCGAGCTTGCGCCAGCGGGCGTTGCGGGCCCGGCGATGCTCGTAGAGCAACCAGGAGACATGCTCAACGAGCTCATACGGGACGTCGGGGATGGCAGGATACGGAACCAACAGGGCCCCTTCGGTCGCCGGTGTGACGAGTGGAATCACCACGCCAACGACGAGGGGCCCTGCCTCGTCACCACCACCTCTGACCAGCCCATTTCACCCCCAGCACAGGATGAAAGAGCCTCAGAAGGGGCGAAGGACGACGGCCCGACTGCCCTCTATACACGAGCCGCCGCGCGACAGGTCCCCGCGGTCCAGGGGTGGGCGGGAGTTCGCCCCCACTCGACACTGAGGAACGGCGAGTTGACAGTCCCTGCATCTGCGCGGCCCAGATGCGGGTCATGACGCGCAGCAGGTCCGGGTCGATCAGGTCCACGTCGTCCAGGTGATCGCGATGTGCGCACACGTCCCTCCCGGGGCCGGAGTTGCCCAACTCGTGTGCGACCACGACGGCGTCCGCCGGGTCCGTGATCGGTTCGTCGCAGGCCCGGCACACGCGCGTCCCTCATCACGTGCCGCCCCGTCCGAGCCGGTGACACAGGCAGCCGCATCGGGACAACAGCACGATCCCGTCTGAGTACGGCAGCGGGGCGGCCCTGGCCCTGCAGATCGGCGTAGCCGCGTCGCTGTGCCAGCGTGCATTCCGCCGACAGCGTCCGTTCCCCGGTCGGGGCGCTCATCGTTGTTCGGCCGCCGGGTGGTGGCTGCGCATGGCGATGTTGCAGTCCGTGACCCTGGACAGGTTGCCGTCCCGCCGGGCCACTTCTCGCGCGCGGTACAGCGCGGCGCACGCGTCGCAGCCGCCCACTGGCTCGGGTTCGGGCCGGCCCACATGCACCGGCCTGGCCTGCGTGGTCATGGCGTCCATCCCGCGACGCTAGAAACAACTCCGGTGCCAGGGCCATGAACTTGCATGAGCTTGCACGCCAATTTCCGTTGCAGCATGCACTGTTGACGGTGTTGAGGCAGGCCATGAGGCTGGTGCGCAAGCTCAAGCAAGCCCGTCGGAAGAATCAGAAGGGACCGTCATGGCCGTTGAGTTTGTCGGGATCGACCCCGACACCGACCGCGATCACTGTCCTACCGTGTGGGCGGACCCCGAGGCGCAGGAGGTGGTGTTGCAGGACTGGAAGCCGGACGAGGCGACCTGGGCGGCATGCGAGGCATCAAGCCCGGCAGACGGCCCCGTGCCGGAGACCGAGGCGATCATCCGGATTCCGGCCCGGATGATTCCGATGATCAGAAAGGCGTGCGATGCCGTCGAGCGGGCCCACGTTCGCTGATCTCCTGCGCGGCTGCGAAAACTGGGCCGTCCATCTGGAGATGCGCGACGCGTACGCTGCGACCGAGCGGTTTAAGAGGGCGTCTGATCTAGGTAGTTGGTAGTTAGGGATGTTTTTGTGACTGTCGGAGTTGGTGGTCGTTGAGCGAGGCGTGAGTGCTCGTCGCCCCTACCGCAGTGATGTCTCCGATGCCCGATGGGCCTTGATCGAACCGGTCTTCGCGGTCTGGCGAGCTAGACGGACCGGACCCGGAACGGCAGCCCGGGTGCATGAGCTGCGGGAGATCGTCAACGCGATCCTCTACGTCAACCGCACTGGCATTCCGTGGGAGTACCTGCCGCACGGCTTCCCGCCGTACAAGGCGGTCTACGACTACTACGCGAAATGGGAAGCGGACGGCACAACCCGGCAAGTCCACGACCTGTTACGGGATAAGACGCGTCGAGCCCACGGGCGTAATGCAGAACCGACCGCAGCCGTGGTCGACGCGCAGAGCGTGAAGACCTCGGCAAACGTGGCCGAGACCAGCCAGGGCATCGACGCCGGCAAGAAGATCAAAGGACGCAAACGGCACCTGATCACAGACACTCTCGGACTGGTGCTGGCTGTCGTCATCACCGCCGCCAACGTGCATGACACCACCGGCGGCAAGCTCCTGCTCGACGACCCGGCCGCAGCTCATCCCGGCGTGTCCAAGGTCTGGGCCGACGGCGGATACCAGAGCAGCATCTTCAACCACGGAGCCAGGCTCGGCATCAACGTGGAAGTGGTGCAGCGACGGCGAACGAAGGGGTTCGAACCACTGCCGAAGCGATGGGTGATCGAGCGAACCTTCGGCTGGCTGATGCAGCATCGCCGCCTGGCACGGGACTACGAAGTTCTTCCACAGAGATCTCGGACGATGATCCACTGGGCGATGGCAGTGCTTCGTTATGTTCTGGTTCTGGTGAGGGGGCGGCCGCAGGTGGTGCAGGTGCCGCTCCAGCAGCGCAGCAGGTCCTGCAGAGCGTCGAGGACTTGGTAGAGGGTCAGGCTGCTGTCCGGGCTTTTGGGTCGTATCGCCGGAGGGTGAGGAAAGCCTGGGCGGCGGTGACGAGGGTGACGTGGTGGTGCCAGCCGCGCCAGGTGCGGCCCTCGAAGTGGTCCAGGCCCAGGCCGTGTTTCAGCTCGCGGTAGTCGTGCTCGGTGCGCCAGCGCAGCTTGGCGAAGCGCCCCAGATCGGCGATCGGGGTGGTGGCGGGCAGGTTGGTCATCCAGTAGCCGGTGGGCTCCGTCGCCGTCTCCGGTTGTTCGACCAGCAGGCTCCGCAGCGGCAGCACCCCGTCCCACCGGCTGCGTCCGCCGGCCTGTTCCTGCGCGGTGCGGGTGGCTTGCTTGCCCGAGGGCCGCACCTCGAGCACCGCAAACCGTGAGGTCATCGCCCCCTTGCTGCCCTGGCGCCAGGTGACGGTCTCGAAGCGGGTGCCTGCATCGACCAGGTCTCGCAGGGGCCGGGCCGGCTCGCGATAGCGCGGCAGCGTGGGCGGGCCCAGTCCTTGGTAGGGCGGCAGATACGGGACGACACCGGCCGGGCGGGCGACCTCCTTGGGCTCGACGGCCATCACGTAGGACCAGCCGTGTTCCTCCAGGGCCAGGCGGAAGGAGACACTGCGGCCGTAACCGCAGTCGGCCACGATCACCGGCACCGATCCAAGCCAGCCCCCGAGCCTCTCCAGCAGCCGTAACGCCAGGTGGGGCTTGGTCACATGCCCGACCTCGTCGGGCACCCTCGCGGCCCGACGCCGCGGGAGGTCGTGGGCCCACTCCTCGGACAGGAACAACTCCCATTCCAACGGGCAGGAGGCGCTGTCGGTGACCACGTGCACGCTGACGGCGACCTGGCAGTTGGCCCGTTTGCCCAACGCACCGCAGTACTGCCGGGCCACCCCGACCGACGCCCGCCCGCACTTGGGAAACGACACGTCGTCGATGACCCACACCTCGGGCTTGATCGTCTGGACCAGCCGCTCGGCGATCCGCCGCCGCACCGGCGTCCACGGCCAGCGCGACTGGTTGACGAACTGCTGCAGGGCCTGCATGTTCCCGTCCGGCAGCCGCTGGGCCATCGGCTGGATCGACTTGCGCCGGCCGTCCAGCATCAGCCCCCGCAGATAGCACTCGCCCTTGGCCCGCTGATCCTTGCGCTGCACCGAGGCGAACACATCCTCCACGAACAGCCCCAACCCGGCCCGTAATCGGTTCACTTCATGCGTGTCCACGCATCCAACATGCTCTTGATCAGCGCCAACGCATACACCTAACGAAGCACTACTAACAAATGTCCCGCGAACTCACCGGAGAATCCACACCAAGCTGGCGAATCGAAACGGATATCTCTCTCGAAACGGCCTGAACAATGATCAGATGCTCTCTAAGGCGTGGCGGCGTGGCGAACGGATCAACTGGCAGGATCGGGCGTCGTGGTGGCATCCCTACGACCAGACGATCGCGGACGCGGTCGGCCGGGGCGTGGTCATCCGCCGGGCGCGGATCGTGTCCGAGCCGGTGAGTGAGTACATCCGCTGGGAGCACTCCGTGACCCGCGAGTTGCTCGAGGCGGGCGAACAGGTTGGCTGGCTACCCCGCCGCCGGACGATGGATCTGTCCCTGCCCGGCAACGACTTCTGGCTCTTCGACGGCCGGCTGGCTCGGGTGCACCACTTCGACGGAGACGGCGCGCTGGTGGACGACGAGTTCGCCCAAGACCCGGCCCTGTTCAAGCACCTGTCGGCGGCCTCCGACGCGGTCTGGGAGCGCGCCGTCCCGCACGAGCAGTACCGCATCTGACGAACGGCCTGCCCATGTCCCCACACCCGTCCTCCAGCGTTCAGCAGGCGCGCGAGTCGCTCGCAGCGCCTGCTGGAGATCCGCCTGGACGAACTCGCCCGGAAACGAGACGACGCCGGCGACCACCCCACGGCGCAGACCCTTTCCCTGCGTGCAGTCGACACCGGCAGCCTGGAAAGTATCTCCAACTCCAACACCTTCCGCGCCTACGCACGCCGCCGATGACCCCACGGCCTCAACCCCGACGGCACCCCACCCCACCCTGGACCTAGCCCGGCCCGAAACCGTGCGCCCCTCGCCCCACGGGCCGCACCCTGCCCAAGCACCCTTGCGCACAGCGGGTTGGGAGCCGGTGGTGAGATGACGAGGATGCGTTGTCGTTGCTCTCGTAAGACTGACCCCCAGGTGCTCCCGCAGAATTAACCCCCTTGAGCATCTGGAGGGTGCTGAAAGTGGAGGACTGGGCCGAG
>NZ_JBICXT010000072.1:0-11082 GCF_043200415.1 Streptomyces sp. NPDC048419
GTTCATCGGTGGCGAGGTCCTGTTCGGCCCGGATCTGACCTGGCCAGCCTTCTCCCACAGATACGAAGAGGGAGCCGCCGTCCTGGCACAGCCCGTCGGCGGTGCGCTGCCCCACGGCTCCGATCTGCTGTTCCTGGTCCGGCCGGACGGCCGCCTCGATCCGGCCACTGAAAACAGCAGACCACTGCCCGGGCCGGGCGACACGCTCGTCCTGCTGGTCCCGGGCGGGCGGGGTACCGCGCGTCCGCCGGCGTAGGCCGGTTGTTGCTGACCTGGTTGCACGGACGAGGGCGCTTTTCGCGACTTCATCGACTCACGGATGGATCTCGAGCGGGCTGTCTGCGACAGTGCGGATCGTAACGTGAGATCGGGCGCCAGCCAGGGCCAGGTCCAGCACCGGCACGCACCAATGGAGCGAGGAAAAACGCCTGGTGATCTGTCCACGGCCACCACACGCCTGTCAGACCCAGGACGTGACAAGCGTCCGGTCGTCGACGGCTCTTCGCATCTACGAACAGGAAGCCCGAGAGTATGGAAGGCCGCGCCTAACTGCTACTGATCTCTTCGGGCTGTTGTCGGGGGCTGATCCCTGCCGTGGGCCGGTGGTATGCGGTACGCGCAGGGTGGCGGGCTGACCGGCGAGCGGCGGCGGTTTCGTGGGCGCATTCGGTACCAGGCCAGCGAGCGGTTCGCGCGTGGTGGGAGGACCGCGGTGATCGCGAAGGATCGGCGGTCGGTGGAGCGCTTGGCGTCATGCCTGGCAGGAGGGCGGGATGGACGCTCTCGCCTCCGCGGGACCAGCCAAATTGCCCAAGGCCTGCGACGGCCAGTTCGCCGAGCTGGAGAAGGAGTTGGCGCTCGGGCCGGCCGACCACGGATGGGAGGACCAGCGATGGACCCTGCCACGGGTCAGAGCACTGATCGCCTGGAAGTTCGGCATCGACTGCTCCTCGGTGGCCGTGTGGCGGCTGCTTCACCGGCATGGCTGGTCCTGGCCGTCGCCGGCTCGCCGCGCGCTGGAACGCCGACGAGCAGGCTGTGGGCTTGTGGAAGAAGGACGTGTGGCCGCAGGCGGAATGACCGCGGCGGCGCTGGGGGCCTACATCGTCTTCGAGGACAGGCCGGGTTCTCGATGACCCCGCCGCGCGCCCGCACCTGGGGCCGACGCGGGCAGACACCCGTGGTGCGGGTGCGGGGCCGCTCCCGGCGCCGCTGGTCGATTGCCGCCATGCGCTGCTACGGGCAAGGCGAACCCTCCGGGCTGATCTACCGGCCGCGCCGCCACCGCAAGTATCGGGGCAACGGACGCGACACCTTCGCCTGGAGCGACTACCGCGACCTGTCGTGCGCGCGCACCTCCAGCTCAAGGCCCGCATCGTCTTGATCTGGGACAATCGCAACACCCACCGGGCCGCCGGGATGCGCGACTATGCGGACGATCACCACTGGCTCCCCGTCGTCCAACTGCCCTCTTATGTACCGGACTTGAACCCCCAGTGGAGGGTGTCTGGACTTTGTTACGGCGCGGCCCACTGGCCAACACCGCCTTCACCGACGACGACCACCTCGAACGCAGTCTCCGCCGGGGTGTGCGCCACATTCAGCTCCGCCCCGAACATATCGACGGCTGCCTTGCCGGCTCCGGACGCAACCTCACACGCGACACGACAACAACCCGAAATAGTCAGTAATTGGCCCTGGGACGAGACCAACTTGTGACGCGCAGCGGCCGCCGCAACTCTTACGGTCAAGACGGTTGTTGGCTGACCGATGCCCTTTCAGCTGATGTGCTGGGATGCCACGACACCGCAGGGGACAGCCGTGGGGCTCGTATCGCCGCCGGAGCCGTCTTCGTCAAGTGACCAGTTCGGCGATGCACCGGGCTATCAACCACAGGCCGAGGAGCAGGAAAAGCGCGACGATCATCTGCTCTTGGTGATGCTCCAGCCAGCTCCGCAGGGCGTTTAACCGGGCGTTCGCGACGGCGGCCGCCCGCACCGTGTAGATCTCCATGGTGATAAGGCTGCGTGTGGCCAGCAGACAGTAGCCGGTCAGCGCTAGCCAGTCGGCGAGAGTGGAGAGGTCCGAGTCGACGGCGCTCGCGGCACCGGTACCGACCAGTCCCCAGGGCTGCAACAACCATGAAAGGACCCGCTGCCGCGGCCGGAGAGGCGTTGCCGATCCGGGCGGTCCAGCGTGGCGGACCGTGCGGGCGGGGCGGCCGGCGATTCCGGAATGCGCTGTACAGCAACAGTGCCAGGCCGAAGGCGCTTCGATCACGTCAGTCGAGGGCGCGGTGTGACGGGCCGGGGGCTGACTTCCGGTCAGCAGCATCACACACAGGCGATCACTGCAATCAGGTTGGCCGGCCACGACAACAGGAACGCCAGACGCTGGCGAACGCCGCGCCGCGAAGAGAGCAGCAGGATGAAGGCGCTGTTGTACGAAGGCCCAGGGTGATGGCCGTAGCCATCACGACCAGGCCGAGAACTATTGGATCAGCCGCTCCTGGTGTCAAAAGGACCATCTGCGTCCTGTGGAGGGGCGGATCGGTCGGCAGAGTGAGGCGGTGTTGCTGCGGTGCCGCATCCCGACTGCAGACGGCCGGCCGGTCAAGCGGCCACGCCTTCATGGCCAAAGCGGCTGCCCGGCGAGCTTCCGGGCGTGGATGGCCTGGGCTTTCCGAGGCAGACCCGTCTGCCTTCGGGAACCCACCACCTACGCCAAGCTCGCCGCGGACCTCCGGATCAGCGAAGGCGCCGCCCATGCTTACGTAGAGCGTGATTGCGCTCCTGGCTGCGGGTGCCTCAGTGCTCCGCTTCGAAATGCGTTTACAGGACCTTGTCAGCGGCACGGAAGACCGAGCCCCTGATCCGTCGAGGTTCGTGGACGCAGTCAGGATTGGTGAACAGGCTGCCAAGCCGGTGCAGCATGTTCAGGACGTCGAGCTCTATCTGGTCGGCGAGGCGCTGGCGGAATTCCGTAACCGAGGTCATCACCTCCAACTTCCCTCAATGGGGCCGCACTTCCGTGCTTCCAGTATGACCTTCCCCGTGCCTACGGCTGTGCACCGTTTTAGGAGGCGTTCGCGAGCAGGTTCATGTCCGCTCTCCGGCGGGTCATCTACTGACGGGGCCTGCCAGCCGCGAGCGCGGGCCCCCTGGGCGCGTCTCGTCAGGGAGGCAGCCTCGGAGGGCCCGCGCCACCAACCTACGGCACCCGCGTGAGCGCGTTCTCCGACACTCCACGCCGGAGCCTCGATCTGCAGCGCGCGGGTGATGTCTGCGCCTGGCACAGCTGGCGGACACCCCTCATGAGCCGTCTGCCGCTGCAAAAGCTGCCGACTCTGATTCCGCTCGTCGTCTGCAGCTACTACCGGGGTGGTACGGGGCGGAGCGTTTGGGTGGAATGTCCTGCTCAGAAGACTGTGGCGGCAGGAAGGCCATCTTGACCTCGGAAATAGGGATCGTCATCCCGGTGAGATCGTATGGGTATCCCCCGTTTGTGCCGACCGGGGCGGCCGGGCAGCAGAGGTCGCAGTCTGGGGGGTGCTTCTATCTGTTCGGTCAAGGTCGGTCAGGCTGTTCGTTCGTGCCCGGGTTGGTAGAGGGCGCGGTGTTTGAGCATGGCGTGCAGGACGTCGACGCGACGGCGGGTGAGGCAGATGAGGGCTGCGTTGTGGCGCTTGTTTTCCGCGCGCTTTCTGTCGTAGTAGGCCCGCGATTCGGGGCTGCTCAGCGCGGCGAACGAGGCCAGGAACAGGGCCCGTATGAGCATTTTGTTGCCGCCTCGGGGCGGTCCTTCGCCCCGGATGGAGGTCCCGGAACGACGTGTGGTGGGGGTCAGCCCCGCGTAGGAGGCCAGGTGGGCGGCGGTGGGGAACGCGCTGGCGTCGCCGACCTTGGCCAGGATGCGGGCACCGGTCCTGACTGCGACCCCGGGCATGGAGGTCAGGACCTTCGCGAGAGGGTGGGCCTCCAGCAGGGCCGTCATGCGGGTCTCCAGGATCTCGCGGCGCTTGAGGAGAACGGCGAGCGACTCGGCCAGACCGGAGATGATCTCGCCGGCCGAGGCCGTGCCGGGGACCTGGACGGTTTGCTCGGCCAGGGCGGCATGGATCTGTCCGGCCAGCTCCCGCGGGGTCCGCATGCGTGGTGCCGCGTCGGTCATGACCTCGATGAGCTCCTCCGTGCCGGCCTGGGCCAAGGCGGCCGGGGAGCCGAACGTCTGGAGCAGGGCCAGGACCGCCGGGTGACGCAGCCGCGGTCCCAGGACGCGTTCCAGGGCCGGATGGATCGAGGTGAGCAGTCCGCGCAGCCGGTTGGAGGTGCGGGTGGCGTCCTGAGCGAGATCGTCGTCGTAGCCCAGGACCATGCTCAGTTCGGCCCGCACGCTTTCATCGGCTTCGATGCTGTGCAGCAGGTGGGGCATGGTGCGGGCGGCATCGGCGATGACGTAGGCGTCGCGGGCGTCGGTCTTGCCGGTGCCGGGATGGCAGTCGGCCAGGCGGCACATGGACAGGCCGGGCAGGTAGGCCACCTCGCATTCACACGCGCGGGCCACGGCCACCGCCAAGGTCCCCACGGATGCGGGCTGGTCGACCACGACC
Source organism: Streptomyces sp. NPDC048419 (assembly GCF_043200415.1). Classification (NCBI taxonomy): domain Bacteria; kingdom Bacillati; phylum Actinomycetota; class Actinomycetes; order Kitasatosporales; family Streptomycetaceae; genus Streptomyces; species Streptomyces sp. NPDC048419. The sequence continues at coordinate 4,610 of NZ_JBICXT010000072.1, forward strand.
AGGACCTTCCCCTTGCGCTTGAGACGGGCGAAGAGCTCCCGCAACTGGGGCTCACCGTTGGGCAGCGGCTTGTCGAAAGTGACGCGGCCATCGGCCAGCACAGCCGTGCCGTGGTGAGCGGACTTGCCAACATCCAGGGCACAGAAGACGTCGATCGACGTGAAGTTGTTGCTGGTCACCGGGCCTTTCCTCCTCCCGGGCACAACGAGTGGCCCGCTCGGGCACCGGAGATCGGCAGCCACATTACGCAGCCCTGCCAGTGGGCGGACACGCTTCCATCAGCGATCGACCGGTGCCGCCGGGACCAGCGACAGCACCCCCCGGATCATCAAGGACAGGGGCGACGAGTCATACCGGCCCCGAAGGCCACGAACCCAAACCGGGTTCTACGACGAAGGTAATGGGCGGCAGTGAAGGTGCCAGTCCAGCACTTCGCTGCGTCCACGCAGGGCCGGCGCCTGGCCGAAGGCAAGCGCCGCAAACAAGCAGCCCTCGCCCGCCAGCTCAACGTCCTCTGGGCACTCATACTCGACGTACGGTGCTGCGAGCTCACCCCGCCCAATGCTCTCGCGGCTTGACAAACCGCCTTAGGAATCACTCTTCGACTCATCGCCTCGGCCACATCGCCCGTGCCGTGCACACCCTGTTGACCTGACGGCACACTGGTTTGGACATCACCTGTTCTGCCGGGCCGGTTGCACGATTTCACCGCGTCCCGCTGGCACCGGATCATCGCCAGTTGCGTCCGGCTCGGCATCCCGGTCATCGCGGACCGGGCCCCGACTCCGATGGCTTGTCGAGAGAGCCATCGCGGAGATCATGACCTGGCGCATCCTCCGCAATCCCCCTGCCATCCCACCAGACTCACGTCAAACACCAAGGCCACTCACCCTGGAGGCTCACCCGTGAACAGGCTCACGGCGTGATCAGCACGAGCTGTCGTACACCATGTCATAAGGAAGCAGCCGGGCTGCCATGCTCGAGGCCACCGAAGGGGCCAAGTGGTGGAGCTCCGGGTGCCGGGGTCGTGGTGGGCGGGCAGAGTGGGGCGCGCAGAGCGCAAGATGGCGCGTATGCGGGACGGCGGGGCCGGGCTCGCCGACCGGCGGCCAGTAAAAGGAGAACGGGAGTACGGCGATGACATCGGACGCACCCATGCAGCTCGGAATGGTCGGACTCGGCCGGATGGGTGCCAACCTAGTGCGCCGGCTCATCCGGCACGGCCACCGGTGCGTCGTCAACGACGTTAGCCCCGACGCCGTACGGGCGCTGGAAGGGCAGGGCGCGACACCGGCCTTCTCGCTGGAGGAGCTCGTCGAGCGGCTGGAACGGCCCCGCGCCGTGTGGCTCATGCTGCCGGCGGGCGTGGTCCAGGAGACCCTGGACCGGCTGATCGGACTCCTGGAGCCCGACGACACGGTCATCGACGGCGGCAATTCCTACTACCGGGACGACATCACCCGCGCCCGGACCCTCGCCGAGCACAGCATTCACTACGTCGACTGCGGTACCTCGGGCGGTGTCTGGGGCCTGGAGCGCGGCTACTGCCTCATGATCGGCGGCGAGAGGGGTCCCGTGGAACGGCTCGCCCCCCTCTTCCGCACCATCGCGCCCGGCATGGGCAGCGCCGAGCCCACGCCCAGCAGGACCCTTACCGAGGGCACTGCGGCGCGCGGCTACCTCCACTGCGGGCCCAGCGGCGCCGGTCACTTCGTGAAGATGGTCCACAACGGCGTGGAGTACGGGATGATGGCCGCCATCGCCGAAGGTCTCGGCATCATCAAACACGCCGACGCCGGCCTGCGGTCACGAACCGCCGACGCCGAGACGGCTCCCCTGCCCGACCCCGAGGCCTACCGGTACACGATTGACGTGGCCGAAGTCGCCGAGGTGTGGCGCCGTGGGTCGGTCGTCGGCTCGTGGCTGGTCGATCTCACAGCCGAGGCCCTGGCCCGCTCCCCGCAGCTGGACGACTTCACGGGCCGCGTGTCCGACTCCGGAGAAGGGCGCTGGACCGTACTGGCCGCCATTGAGGAGAGCGTGCCCGCGCCGGTGATCAGCGCCGCCCTCTACCAACGCTACGAGTCCCGAGGGCTCGGAGAGTTCACCGCCAAAGTGCTGTCCGCCATGCGCAGCGAATTCGGCGGCCATGACGAGAAGCGCTCCGGCGCAGACGCGTGAGGAAGCGCGACATGGACCAGGATTCCGACACCACCCAGCCTCAGCCGCGCCCCGTGAACCATGTCATCGTACTCTTCGGCGCGACAGGCGACCTGGCCAGGCGCAAACTGCTGCCGGGCCTGTTCCACCTCGCTAAGGCGGGGCTCCTGCCGCAGCACTACCGCATCGTCGGCTCGGCCCCCACGTCCGAGGCCCTGAGCGATGAACAGTTCCGCACTCGCGCGCGCCAGGCCGTGGCCGAGTTCGGCCGTTCGCGCCCCGAGGGCCCCGCGTGGCAGGAGTTCGAGGCCGCCCTGTCCTTCGGCGCGGCCGACCAAGACGCCTCCCGAGCGCTGGTTGCCGCCGTACACGAGGCCGAGCAGGCCGTCGGCGGCACTCCGCGGCGGCTGTTCCATCTCGCCGTCCCGCCCGTGGCGTTCACGTCCGTCATCGGGCTACTCGGGGCCACGGGTCTGGCCCAGGACGCGCGTGTCATCGTCGAGAAGCCCTTCGGTACGGACCTCGCGTCCGCGCGCGCGCTCAACGCGGCCGTCCACGCCGTCTTCGACGAGTCCCGCGTGTTCCGCATCGACCACTTCCTCGGAAAGGAAGCGGTGGACAACATCCTCGCCCTACGGTTCGCCAATGGCCTCTTCGAACCGCTCTGGAACCGCGAGCACATCAGCCATGTGCAGATCGACTTACCCGAACAGATCGACATCCAGGGCCGCGCCCACTTCTTCGAGAGCACCGGCACCTTCCGCGACATGGTCGTCACGCACCTGTTCCAGTTGCTCGGATTCGTCGCCATGGAACCGCCGGTCGCCCTAGAAGCGCAGTCGCTCCGGGACGAGCAGGTCAAGGTCTTCCGCAGCATGCGGGCCTTGAACCCGGCGCACGCCGTACGCGGCCAGTACACCGGCTACCGCGCCGAGCCGGGCGTCGACCCGGCCTCAGACACCGAGACCTTTGTCGCGCTGCGCGTCGACATCGACAACTGGCGCTGGGCCGGAGTGCCCTTCCACCTGCGCTCTGGCAAGGCACTGGCCGAGGGGAGGCACGTTGTCACCCTCGGCCTGCGCGAGCCCGTACTTCGAATGTTCCCCCTGGACGCCCGGCAGGCGGCTGACGGCCGCGCCAACGAACTCGTCATCGACTTCACCGACCCCGGCTCCATCAGCGCCCGCTTCCTCGCCAAGGAACCCGGTCCCTCCATGCAACTCGCCGTAGCAGACATGGTCTTCGGCTACCGCAGCTCCTTCACCACCGAGAACTCGCTGGAGGCGTACGAGCACCTCATCCTCCAGGCCATGCTTGGCGACCAGTCCCTCTTCACCCGCTCCGACGCCATCGAACGCCTGTGGGAGGTCTCCGCGCCGCTGCTGGAGGCCCCTCCGCCGGTCGAGTGGTACGCCCCCGGATCCTGGGGGCCCGAGGCCATCACATCCCTCGTGGCCCCCTACCAGTGGCACTTGCCTGAACGGGGTCGGCCCAAAGACCGGTGACTTAACACTGGGGTGACGTAGCGACTGCTGCTGCACGCCAGCAGTCCGCAGCCGAGCCCTGTTTGGGCGGGCGGCTCATGTCACCTACCGGCCGGCCCAGTTGATTGTTGGCCGATCGCCCGGCAGACACTACACACTTGGCTGCCGGACGAGCGCACCGGATGCTGCGCAGGGTGACCATGCGGCGTGCAACTGGTGCGGCAGTGCACTTGCGCGAAGAATCAGATCCACGCCGTGCTCCACCGCGGCCTGCTGCCCCGCCCCGCCCGTATTCGACCTGTTCGGCCGGGCCTGGCTGACAACGCGGCAGCTGCCCGCCGACGAACAGAACACCGTGCAGGCCATGCTGCGCCAGCTGGACTTGCAGCAACGTGAACTTGCCACTGTCGAACAGGAACTGGCCGCCGACACCCTCGGCGACCCGATCGTGCGGCCGGGAAGTCGTGGAACGCCAGCAACTCGTCCCGGTCCAGCTGCGAACCAAGGTCAGTCGTGGGGCTGGCAGCCCTGCTGTGGCCCTGGCCATGGTGTTCAAACTGGTCGAGTCCGCCCAGGTTCGCTGGCGCGCGATCACGGGAGCCCACCTGGTCTCACTGGTTCGCGCGGGCACTCGGTTCGAGAATGGCGTCCCGGTCGAGCGCCAGGGGGCCGCCGCGGCCTGACGTACCCCGCCGGGCAGGCCCACCAGATGCAGACCATCGCCCATCTGCTGTCACCGACGGGCGATAGGGTCACGGCATGGACTTCAGCGGGAGGGTCTGGGGCGCCACGCGCGCGGAGCATAGTGCGCCCTATCCATGCGACCGGCTTGTGACGGCCCCGTCCGAGGGCTGGACGCGGGCAGTCGACATCGCGGCCTCACCAGCTCACGTCTTCAAATGGCTGCGCCAGTTGACCATCGCGCCGTACAGCTATGACTGGATCGACTTCCGAGGCCGCAGGAGTCCCCACGCGCTTCTTCCCACCCCGCCGGACCTGTCAGTGGGACAACCGTTTCTCGTCTTCGAGATCGCCAGCTTCACAACCGACGAGCACATCACCGGCCTGCTCCCCGTAGCCCTTGCCAAGCGGCACGGGCACATGGCAGTAAGCTACGCCGTGCGCCCCCACGGCGCGGGCTCCCGTCTGATCGTCAAGGTGATCACCGAGACCGGAGGAACAACAAGGCAGAGGCTACGCCGCCGGATCCTGGCCTGGGGCGATCTCGTCATGATGCGCAAACAACTGCTGACTCTGAAGAAACTGGCCGAAGGCAGCGCAGAGCCTGAAGCCAACGCCGCCAACGCGTAGGCAGCCCACTTAACCGCATCCACAACTCTTGACCAGTGCTCCCACCTGTACGAGCCGCACCCTCGCCTTGGAGCGACCTCGGCGCTACGTCAGGACCGTGCAGTGCACGCTGGCCGGTTCAGGGCTCGCGGCACCGTTTGCGATCTCGAGCCCACCCGGCAGGTTCGCTACCCACACCACCTTTTCGGGAGCCGGGTGCACTGGGGCTCCTGCATCAGCCGACGCCCAGCCACGACTCAGCATCTCTGAATCGTTGACGCTGTGTCATTCTCCTCTGGCCTTAGAACCGGAACAGAGAAGTTCGGGTCCATGATGTGGCCTATCCCCTCGAAATTCACGTCGGGGCCCCAGCAGTACCGAGTCCTCGTGGCATTAATCCAGGACGACATAACGTCGTTGAGCCCGAGACTGCCGAGATCATTTATCTCGCGTCCCTCCTCGATGCCCACCCCGCCACCCTCATAGAAGGCATCCCGAAAAACACACAGATAACCGTCCGGACAGGTCCTCTGCCCCACCGGGATAAACAGCAGATGCGGGGACCATCCGGCGTGCTGCGCTGCACTGGCCGGTTGCCCCGTGAGTCCCAAAGCCAGCACTGTCGCCGCTGATGCTGCTATTCCGGCTATTCCCATGGATGACTCCCTGATACCCCGCAAGGTTGCTTTTCTCAGGCATCCTGGCCCTCACGGCTGCATCCTGCGAGTCACCCGGGCCATTCGAGTGAAACGGGAGTGCCACTCCCACGTTTTCCCAGGTACATACCCCTCCGCCAGTCCCGATCCCTCTCAGGCGAACCCTCCACCGATCCACCCGAACAAGCCACGCTGAGCCTTTTCCATCCTGCTGCAAGACGCACCGCAGTCGCCGCGAGCGCGATGCTCTACTGATCATGCACCTTCGGTATCCAGCCGCTCTGCGGACTGGAGCAGGTACTCGGGCAGTTTTGAACTGGCCACCAACACCTCGATGCCGATGAGGCGACCCTGCTCGTCGAAGTCGAGGTTGATCACGCCGTCGACGTCCACTGGATCGCAGGGATACATGCGCGCGGACTTCACGCGGGCCTGCGGTTCGGTGAGGTATATGTACGCTGCGTTCACGGTCTTGCCCCAGTCCGTTGAGTTGCTCCAACAGCAAGTCCAGGATCTTCTCCTCCAGCCCGTGAGCCAGGAGCCGGTCGCGGAAGCCGGTCAGCACGGTGAAGTCGAAGCCGTCAGGCGCCCGCCGGGCCGCGAGCTCACACCGACCCAGCAAACCGTCAACCGTGCGCTGTCCGCGGCACGGGCGCCGGTTGAACGCGGCGTGGCACGACTGAAGACCTGGCGCATCCTCTGCAGATCCCGGTGCAGTCCGAATCGAATGTCGTCGATCGCCGCGGCCGTCCTCACCCTGGAGCGGCAACGCTGAAAGAGCACCCTACGTTGTTCTGCGGGAGGCGGTGAGCCCTTCGTATGGTTCATCCACCCAGGGGTGCCGGGTGTGGTTCAAAAAGCTCTGCCGCTTGTGGCTTTCAGT
>NZ_JBICXT010000073.1:0-10571 GCF_043200415.1 Streptomyces sp. NPDC048419
GGGCGGCAAGGAGCACTGCGGGCCCATGCCGACCAGCACCCTGGACGCTACGACCGCGAACCGTGCGCCTGGGCTCGATTGAACAAGTCAGGAGCTTGGTCCAGAAGCCCCGTCACTGTCTTGTCCACCCGCCCGACCGGCGCGTGCCGCCCTCGGAACGGACACGCGACAAGGACGGACATGACCAGCATGACGCACGACGGCCCGCAGATCACCGGCGGAGTCGACACCCACGGCCTGACTCACCACGCGGCAGTGATCGACACGGTCGGCCGGCACCTGGCCGACCGGGAATTCCCTGCCACGATCCGTGGCTACCGCGATCTGCTGGACTGGATGCGCTCACACGGCGAGCTCGTCGCGGTGGGCGTGGAGGGCACCGGCGCCTACGGAGCCGAACTCGCCCGGGTGCTGACCGCCGCCGGCGTCACGGTCACGCCGGCCTGGCTCCACCCCCGGTCCTCGCGGGCTGCCCAGTGCCGCTGCCGTCCGCCGTCGTTAGGGAGGCTCAGCACCCGCCTACACCACCTGCGACAATGCCGCGATGCGACGCCGGTCGCCAGCTCCGGGGAGGGGAACGACGTTGATCATTCGCGGAGCGCTGTGTCTTCTCCTGCTGCTCGCGACCAGCGCATGCACGGCGGTTGCATGCGGTTATCGCGGTGTCGACGTGTGGGTCTGGGACTGGGCGGACGCAATGCGCAGACCATACGGAAAGACCTGGCGAAGCCTTACCACCATGCGGATCTTCTTCGGGATCACGAGCGTCCTTCTCCTGGCAGGAGTGAGCGGCGTGGCGACGCTACTGCAGGCCGCGGAGGACTCCGGCCGCGCCACGCTCGGTGTGCTCCGTCAGAGGGGCAACGGGCCCACCCACGCGCCCCGTCGGTAGCGCATCGGCCCCCGGCGGGGTAGTCGATGAAGATGACCATGATCCAGAACGAAGCGGCTGCGACGAATGCGGGCGGTGTGATCGCCGTCCTCGTCGTCGGGCTGGTCCTGGTGGGCGCGCTCATCTGGGCCATCAGGTTCGGCGTGAGGGTACGGCGTCGTGAGCCGCGGACTCCCCGGCGCGGTGAACACCCGACGCTGCCGTCGGCTGGACCTGTTCATGAGACCGAGCAGGTGCGGGAGCCGGACGAGGTGCCTCGGGCCGACGACGAGAGTGAGCGGCTCTCCCCGCACGACCTCGGTGCCTCCGGCAGCAGGCGGAGCCAGGACCAACGTCGTCGGCGCTGGTCTCGCGGCTCCAGCGGTTCGTTCGGCAGCGGTGGCCCAGGCCATAAGTGAGAACGGGAGATGTGGATGCCGGCCCCTAGCGGGCGGCGAACGGCATCATCCACCTCGCGCACTGTCCGTCGTCGTGAGGCGGCGCTGCCCGGCGGCCGGTCTTATCGATCGGACCCGAGGCGCGGTGTCTCACTGAGTGCCCTCCGATAAAGAACCATTGCACCATGCAATGACGGGGTACTCGGGGGGCGGAGTCTCTCCGAGGGCCTCAATTCCCAGTCGAAGGGTGTGACAAGGATGGCGGCAGAACCGATGGCGGGGGCCTCTGCCTCCCGTCTGAGCCGCGGGTGATGGAAAGCGGAACGGTCAGCTGCATGCAGTTCGCTCTCGCGGCTATGGACTGACTGGGGTGCGCTGTCTGGGCCTGCAGGTTCCGATGTCCACGCTCGCGATGCGGCGGAGGCGGCACCTGAGGCGAACAGTCCTTTATTCAATGATCTCGCCTCATATGTGTGGGCAGGCCGAGGGGATGGTTTTTCCGATGACTCATACATCGCGACACGGCATGCGCGGCGCTACCGGCGCATCGCACAAGGCGGTCGACGTGACGCGCCTGGAGGCTGCACTGCGCGAGGCGGTCGATGGTGAGGTCCGCTTCGATGCGGGCAGCAGGGGAGCGTATGCCACGGACGGCTCCAACTACCGTCAGGTGCCCATCGGGGTGGTCGTTCCGCGCAGTGTCGACGCCGCCGTACGCGCGGTGGAGGTGTGCGCGCAGTTCAGGGCCCCGGTGCTGTCGAGGGGCGGGGGGACGAGCCTGGCGGGGCAGGCGACCAACACCGCCGTGGTGATCGACTGGACCAAGTACTGTCATGCGCTGGTTTCGGTGGATCCCGGTGCGCGCACCTGTGTGGTGGAGCCCGGGATCGTCCTGGACGAGCTCAACCGGCACCTGTCCGATCATCGTCTGCAGTTCGGGCCGAAACCGTCCACACACAGCCACTGCGCACTGGGCGGCATGATCGGCAACAACTCGTGCGGGGCGTCGGCACAGGCCTACGGCAAGACCGTGGACAACGTGCGCCGCCTGGAGATCCTCACCTATGACGGCACACGGATGTGGGTGGGGCCCACGACCGAGGACGAACGACAGCGGATCGCCGCCGAGGGCGGCCGCCGGGCCGAGATCCATGCCGGCCTGGAGCGCATCGTCGACGAGTACCTGGCGGACATCCGGCAGGGATACCCCAAGATTCCGCGCAGGGTCTCGGGCTACAACCTGGACTCCCTGCTCCCGGAGAACGGCTTCGACCTGGCCAAGGCCCTGGTCGGCAGCGAGGGCACCCTGGTGACCGTGCTGCGCGCCGAACTCGACCTGGTGCCGGTACCGGCCTATCAGTCGCTGCTCGTGCTCGGTTACGACGACATCTGCCGCGCGGCCGACGACGTCCCCGAGCTCCTGCGGCACTGCTCCCCAGGCCAGCTGGAGGCCCTCGACGGGCGGATGGCGCAGCTCATGCGGGAGGAAGGCGCCTACCTCGACTCCCTCGATGCCCTTCCGGACGGCGACAGTTGGCTGATGCTGCAGTTCGTCGGCGACGGCCAGGATGCCGTCGACGAGCAGGCGCACGCGCTGCTGCAAGCCTTGGGACGCAGCGAGAAAGAGGCCACGGTGGCCTTCTCCGACGATCCCGAGCGCGAGCAGAAGATGCTCAAGGCCCGCGAGGCGGGGCTCGGAGTGACCGCGCGCCCGCCGGACGACCGGGAGACCTGGGAAGGCTGGGAAGACTCCGCCGTCCCGCCCGAGCGGCTGGGCGAGTATCTGCGTGACCTGAAGAAGCTCTTCGACGAGTTCGACTACGACCACCCGTCGCTGTACGGACACTTCGGACAGGGCTGTGTGCACACTCGCATCCCGTTCGGGCTGAAGAGCGCCGACGGTGTCGCCGACTTCCGCCGCTTCGTGGAGCGCGCCGCGGACCTCGTGGCCTCCTACGGCGGCTCCCTGTCCGGCGAACACGGGGACGGCCAGTCGAGGGGCGAGCTGCTCACCCGCATGTTCGGCGAGCGGCTGGTGGGCGCCTTCGGTGAGGTGAAGGCCCTCTTCGACCCGGACAACCTGATGAATCCGGGCAAGGTCGTCGACCCGCACCCGGTCGACGGACAACTGCGGCTCGGCCCGAACTGGCGTCCCACGGCTGGGATCACAACGCACTTCGGCTACCCGGAGGACGAGCACTCCTTCACCCGGGCGGTGATGCGCTGTGTCGGCATCGGCAACTGCCGCAGCCAGCAAGGCGGCGTGATGTGCCCGTCCTACCGCGCCACGCGGGAGGAGGAGCACTCCACCCGCGGGCGGGCCCGGCTGCTGTTCGAGATGCTCGGCGGGCACGCGGATTCCCCCGTCACCGACGGCTGGCGTTCCACCGAGGTGAGGGACGCCCTCGACCTGTGCCTGGCCTGCAAAGGCTGCAAGTCCGACTGCCCGACGGGCGTCGACATGGCGACGTACAAGGCCGAGTTCCTGGCCCACCACTACGACGGTCGCCTGCGTCCCGCGGCGCACTATTCCATGGGCTGGCTGCCGGTATGGGCCCGGCTGTCACGGTTCGCCCCCTCGCTGGTCAACAGCGCACTGCAGGCTCCCGGTGTGGCCCGGGCGGGCAAGTGGCTGGCCGGCGTGGACGGCGCCCGGCGGGCTCCGGTGTTCGCGCCGCAATCGTTCCTGCAATGGTGGCGGACCCGCGCCGTGGACGAGCCGGATCCCGCCGACTCCCGCACCGTGGTGCTGTGGCCCGACACGTTCACCACCTATTTTCATCCGTCGATCGCGGTCTCGGCGGTCCGTGTATTGGAGGACGCCGGTTTCCGCGTCGCCGTGCCCACGGGCGCCGTGTGCTGTGGCCTCACATGGATCTCCACCGGCCAGCTCACTGTCGCCAAGAAGGTCCTGCGCCGCACCCTCGACGTCCTGCAGCCCTACATCGAGGCAGGCACGCCGGTGATCGGGCTCGAGCCCTCCTGCACCGCCGTGTTCCGCGCGGATGCGCCCGAACTGATGCCGGACGACCAGGACGTGCAGCGCCTGGCCGGCCAGTTCCGCACCTTCGCCGAACACCTCGTCAATCACGCCCCCGAGGGCTGGCAGCCGCCCGCGCTGGCCCGGCAGGCCGTCGTGCAGACTCACTGCCACCAGCACGCGATCATGAAGAACGACGCCGACCGCGAGCTGATGCGCCGTGCCCACCTCGACGCCCAGGTGCTGGACGAGGGATGCTGCGGCCTGGCCGGCAACTTCGGCTTCGAACGCGGCCACCATGAGGTCTCCATGGCCGTCGCGGAGCAGGGCGTCCTGCCGGCCGTGCGGGCGGCCGCCCCCGACAGCCTGCTCCTCGCGGACGGCTTCAGCTGCCGAACCCAGATCGAACAGGGCGGCACCGGCCGCCGGGCCCTGCACCTGGCCGAGGTGCTGGCCCTGGGCCTCGACACGAACCTGCCCAGTGCGCATCCCGAACGCCTGGCACAGCGGCCGCCCGAGCCGCCCCGCGCGGGCCGCTGGGCGATCACCGCGATCACCGCGGCGCTGACGGCTTCAGCTGTCGCCGTGGCCGGTCGCAGCCGCCTGCGCCGCCACACCTAGGCGACAACCACCAGACACACGTGCCCCACCGGAAAGGGTCAACACCATGTCGATGAAGGTCTCCGACTATCTCCTGGAGCGTCTGCGCGCCTGGGAGGTCGAGCACGTCTTCGCCTACCCCGGCGACGGCATCAACGGCCTGCTCGCAGCCTGGGGACGGGCCGACAACAAGCCCCAGTTCGTCCAGGCCCGGCACGAGGAGATGGCCGCCTTCGAAGCCGTCGGCTATGCCAAGTTCTCCGGCAAGGTCGGTGTGTGCGCAGCCACCTCCGGACCCGGCGCCATCCACCTCCTTAACGGCCTGTACGACGCCAAGCTCGACCACGTGCCCGTCGTCGCGCTCGTCGGGCAGACGAACCGCAGCGCGATGGGCGGCTCCTACCAGCAGGAGATCGATCTGCTCAGCCTCTACAAGGACGTCGCCTCCGACTTCTGCGAGATGGTCACCGTCCCGGAGCAGCTGCCTAACGTGCTGGACCGCGCCATGCGCACCGCGATGGCACGCCGCTCGGTGACTGCCGTCATCGTCCCGGCCGACGTGCAGGAACTCGACTACTCGCCGCCCGAGCACGCCTTCAAGATGGTGCCCTCCAGCCTGGGTATGTCCCGCTACGCCCCGGTGCCCGCCGACCCCGACATCGAACGCGCCGCCGAGGTGCTGAACGCCGGTGAGAAGGTTGCCCTCCTCATCGGTCAGGGCGCCCGCGGGGCCCGCCAGGAGGTCATGGAAGTCGCCGACCGACTGGGAGCCGGCGTGGCAAAGGCCCTGCTCGGCAAGGACGCCCTCGACGACCATCTGCCCTACGTCACCGGTTCCATCGGCCTGTTGGGCACCCGCCCGTCGTACGAGCTGATGCAGGACTGCGACACCCTGCTGGTCATCGGATCCAGCTTCCCCTACACCCAGTTCCTGCCCGAGTTCGGCCAGGCCCGCGCCGTGCAGATCGACATCGACCCGCACATGGTCGGCCTGCGCTACCCCTTCGAGGTCAACCTCGTCGGCGACGCCCGCGCCACCCTGCAGCGGCTGCTGCCCCACCTGCAACAGGCCAAGGACAAGGTCTGGCGCAAGAAGATCGAGAAGAACACGGCCCGCTGGTGGGAGGTCATGGAGCGGCGCGCCGCGGTGGACGCCGACCCGATCAACCCGGAGTACGTGGCCCACGCCCTGAACGGCCTGCTGCCCGAGAACGTCATCCTGGCCGCCGACTCCGGCTCCGCCGCCAACTGGTATGCCCGCCACCTGCGGCTGCGCGGCGAGATGCGCGGCTCGCTGTCCGGCACGCTCGCCACCATGGGACCGGGCGTGCCCTACGTGATCGGAGCGAAGTTCGCGCACGGTGACCGCCCGGCGATCGCGCTGGTGGGTGACGGGGCGATGCAGATGAACGGCCTTGCCGAGCTGATCACAATCTCCAAGTACTGGCAGCAGTGGGCCGATCCGCGCCTGGTGGTGGCCGTGCTCAACAACCAGGACCTCAACCAGGTCACCTGGGAGATGCGCGCCATGTCCGGCGCCCCCCAGTTCCTGCCCTCGCAGTCTCTGCCCGACGTCGCCTACGCCGACTTCGCCCGCTCGGTGGGCCTGGGCGGGATGCGGGTGGAAAAGCCGCAGGACGTGCAGAGCGCCTGGGAGACGGCGCTGGCAGCCGACCGGCCCTTCGTCCTGGACTTTTGCACCGACCCGGCGGTGCCGCCCATCCCGCCGCACGCCTCCCTCGACCAGATCGAGGCCGCGGCGCTCTCCGTCCTCAAGGGCGACAGCGACCGCGCCGGCATGGTCCGGCAGGGCTTCAAGGCCAAGGTCCAGGAAATGCTGCCCGGCCACCGCCACCGCGAGGACCGGCCCGGCACCGGCCAGGACCAGTGACCCGCCATCAGACCGTGGAGCGGCCGGAGACGGCAAGGCCACGCGGTCGCCGCGCATCGTTGCTGGTTCGAACGCAACCGTGGCGCCTGTGGTGCCTCGTGCCTGTACGAGAGGACTTCGACACCGCCCAGCACCACCTGCGGGGCAACCTGCCGCAGACCGTCGTGCACGCCCTGCTGCGCGAAACCGGCGTCCGTCTCGACGCCGCGCCCGTTCGCAGGACGCACCAAACGCAAGGGAACTGACCATGGCCGTCAACGTTGTCATCACCGGCGCCAGCGCCGGGATCGGCCGGGCAACCGCCCGCCTCTACGCCCGACGCGGCGCGAACATCGTCCTCATCGCCCGCGGCCACGCCGGACTGCAGGCCGCCGCCGACGAAGTCGAAGCCCTCGGCGGCCGCCCCCTGATGCAAAGGGCCGACACCGCGGACATGCAACAGGTCGAAGCCGCAGCTGACGCCGCAGAGGAAGCATTCGGCCCCATTGACGTATGGATCAACTGCGCCTTCACCAGTGCCTTCGCACCGTTTGACGAGATTGCAGCCGACGAGTACCAGCGGGTCACCGACGTGACCTATCACGGCTTCGTCCACGGCACCCGGGCCGCGCTGAAGCGGATGCTGCCGCGGGATCGCGGCACGATCGTGCAGGTGGGTTCCGCGCTCGGCGAGCGGTCCGTCCCGCTGCAGTCCGCCTACTGCGGCGCCAAGCACGCCATCAACGGCTTCACCTCCTCCGTGCGCACCGAGCTGCTCCACCGCCGCAGCCATGTGCACATCACCATCGTGCAGATGCCGGCGGTCAACACCCCCCAGTTCTCCTGGGTGCACTCCCGCCTGCCCCAGCACCCCAGTCCCGTCCCGCCGATCTACCAACCCGAAGTCGCCGCCCGGGGCGTCCTGCGCGCCGGCGACCACCCGCACCGCAAGCAGTACTTCATCGGCGCCAGCACCGTGGCGACCATCTGGGCCAACCGCCTCGCCCCCTCCCTGCTCGACCGCTACCTCGCCCGCACCGGCTTCGATTCCCAGCAGACCGACAGCCTGCCGCCGACCGGCCGGAGCAACCTGTTCCAGCCCGTCGACCATGAACGGGGCGAAGACCGTGGCGCCCACGGTGTCTTCGACGAGACCTCCCACGCCCGCTCCTGGCAAGCCGTCCTCACCCGTCACCGCTTCCTGTCACTGACGGGCATCAGCCTTGCCGCCGGCGCGGCCGCAGCGGGACTGCACCGGCGGGGCCGCACGTCCTCGATCACGCAAGCAGGTCTGCGATGAGTGAAGGCACCAACGAGCTGCCGCACCATCCACCCGCTTCACGCGAGCTTCTGGACCAAGCCGGTCGGATCGTCGCCATAGTGGGCGGTGTGCCCTTGGCCCGGGCCCAGGAAATCCTCCGCAGCATGTCGGCGCACACCCACATCAAAGAACGGCACGTTGCCGAGCTCCTCGTCGACTGGGCATCCTCAGGGCGCCTGCCCGCAGACCTGCACAGCGAACTGCGCAAACAACTCGATCGCCGACCAGAGCGCACATGACGAACTCCCGTTGTGACCGCAGAGCAAACTGCACGGTAATGAACGGCATAGGGAGTAACTGTCAAGACTTGTGGACCAGTTGATTCGGATCATGCAGCGGCGGCCTCGGGGCGTTCGACGAGGTGACTGTTCTCGAATCGGGCGCCCGCCCGGACGAGGGCGACGAGGTGGGGCGCGGTGATCGCCCGCCAGCGGTCCTGAGCGGACTCGGCGAGCTTGAAGACCATTGCCAGCGCGGCGGCCGGGCTGCCTGCCCCGCGGGTGACCTTGGTCCGAAGCTTCACCGTCGAAAAGGTCGACTCGATGGGATTTGTACCAGGTATGAAATCTATGGGCGCCGCTGTCTGCGTCCTGGTGACCGGGCTTCGGCCCGGTTGTACGGTGCGACCGTCAGGACAAGGGGTGCCCGGGGAATCAGCATGGGCAGGCCGATCTTGAACGATGGGCTGCGAGCCCGCCTTTGTAGATGGCCGCCCCTGCGACTTGCCTGGCTGCGTCGTGAGCGCGATTCCGTAGGTGTCGTTTCGCCCAGCTGATCCCCGTACCGGGTTCATGTCTACACAGGGGGACGGGTGATGGGACGGTTCATCGGGTTGGACATTCATCGTGACTTCGCGCAGGTCGCGGTGGTCGAGGACGGATGCGTCACTGACTGGGGCCGGGTGGGGTGCCGGCCGGAGGCACTGCGGGAGTTCGCCGCACAGCTGCGTCCGGACGACCATGTGGCGCTGGAGGCGACCGGGAACGCAAGCGCGGTGGCCGTGCTTCTCGAGCCGCATGTCGCGAAGGTGGTCATCTCTAACCTGGTCAAGACCCGGGCGATCGCTGAGGCGAAGGTGAAGACCGACCGGGTCGACGCGCGCATTCTCGCGCAGCTGCTGGCCGCCGACTTCTTGCCGGGCACCTGGCTGCCGGACGAGCGCACCAGGATGCTGCGGCGCCTCTCGGGGCACCGGGCGCAGCTGGTGCGCGGCCGTATTCGGGTCAAGAATCAGGTCCAGGCGGTGCTGCACCGCAACATGCTGCCACGCCCGCCGGTCAGCGACTTGTTCGGCACCCGCGGGCGAGACTGGCTCGCGCACCAGGTGCTGCCGGCCGACGAACGGGAGACGGTCACTGCGCTGCTGCGCCAGCTCGACTTCTATGGTGCGGAACTCGCCTCGGTGGAACGGCGCTTGGCCGCCGATGCGCTCGACGACCCGGTCGTGCGGCGGTTGATGACCATTCCGGGCGTGGATGCGATGACCGCGGTCACCGTGTTGGCCGCGGTCGGTGACTTCCACCGCTTCTCCAGCGCGGACAAACTCGTCTCGTATCTGGGCCTGAACCCGACGGTGCGTCAGTCCGGCGGAACGGCCGCCCACCATGGGCGGATCACCAAGGCCGGGTGCGGCAAGGCGCGCGGGATGCTGGTGCAGGCCGCGTTCGCCGCGCTGCGGTCCCCCGGCCCGCTGCGGGCCCTGCATCAGAGGATCAAGGCCAGGCGCGGGATGCAGGTCGCGATCGTCGCAGTGGCCCGGAAGATCACGGTTATCGCGTGGCACCTGGTCGTCAAGGAGCAGGACTATGCCTTCGCCCGCCCGAGCCTGGTCGCCTTCAAGCGGCGCAAGCTCGAGCTGAGCGCCGGTGCCGAACGCCGCATCGCCCGGCGCGGTCCGGGCTACGACTACAACGACAAAGAGCTGCGACGGCAGGAACGTGAGATCGCCGAACAGGCCGAGCGCGCCTACGCGGTGCTGGCCGGCCAGTGGCAGGCCAAGCGCCCGGTCGGCGCACCTCGCCTGCCAGCGATCCCCGGCACCGAATCCGAGTCCGTGACCTGCACTGCTTGACGATTACATCCGTGGTGCGCAAGTGGATCCAGTGCTCGGCGGGGAAGTCGTAGAACGCCAGCAGCTCCTCGGAATCGTTGGTGATCTTCTTGACGGCCTTGGGCCACTTCGCGCCGTACGCCTTCTCGAACGCGGTGACCGCCTTCTCGGCGTGCGCACGGTCCTCGGCGTTGTAGATCTCCTGCAGCGCCTTCTTCGCGCCGGGCTGCGCGGACTTCGGCAACGCGTTCATGACATTACGGACTTTGTGCACCCAGCATCGCTGCTGCCTCGCCTGCGGAAACACCTCCGCCAGCGCCCTCCACAGGCCCATCGCGCCGTCCCCGGCCACGAGCGCCGGGTCGCGCATGCCGCGCCGCCGACAGTCGCGCAACAGGTCGGCCCAGGACTCGGTCGATTCCCGCAGCCCCTCGGCGAGCGCGATGAGTTCCTTGTGCCCGTCGGCGCGCACGCCCATGAG
>NZ_JBICXT010000074.1:0-10079 GCF_043200415.1 Streptomyces sp. NPDC048419
ATCCGAAAGGACCTCGCCTCGATCTGCCGGCAGGGAACACCCGTTGACCGCGTCATGTACTTCACAGTGACCGCCGTGCCCACCGGGAGACCCTTTGCCTGGTTCCTGCGCAGCGTCTGCGCCGTCCGTGACTACGAACGGCGCACCGGCACCAGCGAAGCCGTCATCCGCTGGTCGATGTCCACACTCATGAGCCACCGTCTGGCCGCGCGGCACCAGATGCCCGGTTTCTCCTCCACCGGCCAACCCTGCTCCACCAGCCGCTTCAGCCGTGCCCTCGCGTCCTCGACCTGGGAGGCGGACGCACTGTCCCAGCCCAGCACCACCGCTGCCCGCCGGCCCCAGCCCGTCTTCTCCCGCCGCTATGGCGGCCACCATCAACGCCTGGTAGTCCACGACAGGTCCCTCAACACCGTCCGCATTCTCCCGGTGAGTCACCGTGGTTTCGCAGCATCCGCCCGACTACTGCTCGCCCAGCGGCGGCGCCGAAACCGTCCAAGCCAGGCCCGGGACGGCCTCCCGGCTCGAGGAACAAGCAGTGGGGCCACACACCACGATGTCGGAAGGACAGTCAAACGCGCCGAATCGATCAAGGAACACCAAGCCCGACGAGGATAAATTCCAAGCTCAGTCCGTGGTCGGAGAGCACACGATCAGCTCGACTCCGAATACCTGCAAGATCTCGTTCGCGCGCCGCAGCTCGGTGTTCTCCGCCCGCAGACGCTTGATCTCCGCGACCTCCTCGGAGGCGGTGCCGGGCCGCTGACCCCCCTCCACCTTGCCTTGCGGATCTCTCGATCCAGGTCCGCGCCGTCTCGGCTGCACCGATACCCAGCTTTGCCGCGACCGCCTTCATCGCGTCCGCGATCATGCGCACCGCCACGTTCGCGAAGCTCGGCAGGGTAGCGGAACGGACGTGCCATGACTCTATCCGCTCACGGAATCGAGCCTCCATCAGTCCCGGAACGGTTCAACCCGGCGATGAGCAACAAACACTCAGTTGCATGCGTTAATCGGCGCCTTACATTCAAGGACATCCGCCAGGAAGCGTCCTGGCATGGCGCTTACATATGTAAGTAGGAGGTGCTTTATGACCAGTAACCAGGCCGTGGTCCGCCGCTCCCTGGCTCCCAACCACAACCAGGCCGTGGTCCGCCGCTCCCTGGCTCCCAACCACAACCAGGCCGTGGTCCGCCGCGCTTTGAGTGCCAACCACAACCAGGCCGTGGTGGTGCGCTGATCGGTCGCCCTCTGGGCAATAGGGCTGGTGGGCCGGGCCGACGCGTTGCCTCGGCCTGGCCCACCTGTTGTGAACGTGAGCGTTAACTGATGGTGCTGGTGGTGGCGGCGCTGGGGGGCGGGGCAATCCAGCGCCGACATCCTCGATACGCCCTCTCGGACAGCACAGTCGAGGCCGCGGCCGCAGTGGCACTCACCCGCAGGAGGCTGGGCATGACCGCTTCACAGGACGCACACAGTCTGCCGCAGCTCGGACAGGTCATCGCGGCCTGCATGGAGGCCCTGAACGACGGCGACTATCAGGTAGCCCGGCATCTGGCCGACCGCGCGCAGGCGCTGGCCCGCACCACAGGCCCCCTCGGCCGAGCCAACGCCGCCCTTGGGTGCAGGAAAGGTACACAAAATAAAGGTAGCTGAGCCGTGCCATTCTCGGTACATGAGTCCGGTTGCTGGCGAAGTTCGCGACGCGCTGCAGAAGGTAACATTCGAAGCTGGTGCAATGCCAGTCGCTGCGAACAGCACAGGGCAATTCCACCTCAAAGGCAAATATGTCGACGAACTGACTCGCCAAATTGTTCAAACCGTCCTCTGGCGGCAGTCCATAGAATATGCACAGAATTTCTATGCCCCGCAATTCATCGAGCTCGGTGGACGACAAATTTTGCGGCCAATGATAGAAAATATTCTGGGGAATTCAACAATGAAGACATGAATGCGCGCCAAAGCCGTGTGTTGAGTTACAACTACCGTGGAGGCACCTTATATGGCGAATCAATTTTACTAAGTCATTGTCTTGAGAAGTGTTTCTCGATCATACGAATTCCCACCGGTAGCCTTCAATAGGAGACGCGAAACCAATGCCAAGTGCCACCAATTGGACGGATATACAGGACGCTCTGTCTCGCGACAGTCTGGTAAATCTGTCGCCGTTGGAACGTAACGCCGTTTCCCGCTATGCCAAGACGCTCTCAGAAGTTCTCGAACGACGCCATCTTCGGATTGTAGTGAACACCGATATTCAACAGTGGTCGAGGCACATAATAGGAAACCGCAGCGCCGATGGCGTAAACCCTTCGTTTAATCCTGAGCTGCACGAAATTACATCCGAGAATAGTTTCTGGCTCAGCGTACGTGATCAATCGGCGCAGATAGTTGCATGTTCTGCATTTCGAGTCTTCAACGTAATTGACTTCTTTTCACTATTTGCGAGCATGGAGATCTTCTATGGACGTGCAGCGCCTGAGGATCGCTTAGAGTTGATCCAATCTCCAGGAGTCCCAATTCTTTCGGGAACAGTCGGATTCAGCGGCGGGTTGTGGGTTCACCCGGCATACCGCAAAACGGGTTTGTCTGGTCTTGTGTTCCAAGCAGGAAGAGCGCTGGCAGTACAGCGATTTTCAGTCTCTTGGGACACCGCGATAATCTTTGAAAAGCTCGCCCAGAAACGCGCAATTCGGATCGAATATCGATATCAGCGCACTGTACCGTGTTTCGATGGATTCTTCCCACCTACCGGAAAACATGAAAAGATGTTTATAGCCTTTAGCCCTCGAATGCATATTCTAGCATCGCTCCTCGAGGACGCGGAATGGGGCATTGTGGATTCTATTCAGAATACGCAATCTGTAAGATTGTGACAGGCCTCGCTCATGCGTAATTGACTTTCTTTGTTCAGGAAATATAATTCGGGAGACATCATGACTTTTACCGATGAAGATCGCATTGCGGAGCTTAACGGTTTCATCGAGTATGCAGAGAATATTTGGCCTGGCGAACGCCAGCGACATCTTTCGGAGATCAGCAAGCGTTGTACAACCTGCTTTGTATCTGAAATCCACACACCGCTCGTAGCTGGCGTTTGCTCATATTGCAACGCGATGCCGGCTGCGTCACCAGAGGCTCCCGAAGGCGCCGAGCGAGACTTCAACGAGATAATATCTGCTGCTCAAGGAAGGGGTAAATGGCGCCACGATGTCTTGGTTATGTTCAGCGGTGGCAAAGATAGCGTGTTCATGGTTCATCGCCTCAAGGCAGAGTTCCCTAGGCTGCGCATCCTCACGGTCATGGTAGATACCGGGTTTTCCGGTCCCGTAGCCCCCAAGAATGCGGCGCTTGTAGCCAAGAGGATGGGAGTCGATCACATCCGTTATGTCCCGGAACCGGAACTCTTTACGGCCACTTTGCGTCACACCATGACTAACCTCAAAGAAGGAGGATGCTACGGCACATTTTCTTCGCGGGGGAACTCGACCCCCGAAACCGCTGATCGTCGCCTTCGTCGACCAGATGCGAGCGGTCGGTCATGCCGTCGAGTCGATCCTCATCGCCCTGAACCAGGCAGGGCTGAAGATCGCGGCACGAACCTTGCGAGCCTGGTGCGCCCCAGCCGGCCCGGCGAACGGGCCGGCAGCCCGGTACGTTGTCGGGGTCGGCTTCGCGCAGCGTCCTGCGGGCCGGCACCCTCGCAGTGCGACCGGGTCGGCGACAGCCGCGCCGACTACTCCCACAAGCACCGTCGACACGGGGTGAACGTGCAGGTGGTGACCGACCCGGCAGGGCGGTTGCTGTGGATCTCACCCGCCCTGCCCGGCCGCGCCCACAACCTGACCGCGGCCCGCACCCACCGGATCATCCGTCTCTGTGAGCGCCAGGGCGTCCCGACCCTCGCCGACCGGGCCTATACGGGAGCCGGCCCGTGGGTGAGGACACCCCTCAGACGCCCGCCGGGCCGCGACCTCACCCCAACCCAGCAAACCGTCAACCGCGCACTGCCCGCGGCCCGCGCACCGGCCGAACGCGGCGTGGCACGACTGAAGTCCTGGCGCACCTTCCCCAGATCCCGGTGCAACCCGCATCGAATGACGTCAATCGCCGCCCGTGGGAGTGTGCAATCAACGGCCCTGTCTGGGACTGTCCAATCAACCCCCCTGTCTCACATTCGGTGGTGACGGAGAGTCGTGAGGGTCGCTGACACTCGGGTGGAGGATGTCAACGAGCTTGTGCAGACGGTGTTTTCGGGGCTGTACCCGCAGGTCATCGAGGATGCGGCCGTCGAGGGTGAGCGGATCCTGGTGCGGGCTCGGACGTCGGGTGATCTGGTTCTGTGCCCAGGCTGCGGGGCGCCGTCCGGCCGTGTGCACGATTGTCACAGGCGGGTCGTAGCCGATGGGTCGGTGGACGGGCGGCGGGTGGTGGTCCGTGTGCGGGTGCGGCGTTTGGTGTGTCCTACCCGCGGCTGCCGGCAGACCTTCCGCGAGCAGGTGCCCGGGGTGCTGGAGCGGTACCAGCGCCGCACAGCTCCCCTGACCGGGCAAGTCAAGGCTGTGGTCAGGAAGATTGGTAATCCGAGTCCCTGACGGGGCCACCCTGAGCGGGTGAAAATCGGTGGGTGGCCATCCGGCGGACGTCGTGCCCTCTTTGCGCGTTCCGAGCCCGAGAGTTAGTAGGACGCCGGGGGTCCGTCGACAGGCACCCGGAAGTGCTGCTTCGAGCGCGCGTATTAGAGTCTTCGGCCTGCAGGATCCCTGCCGGGCGGTCACATACTCGCGGCCGTGGTCGGAAGGGGGTGCCGGGGCAATGGAAGTGCTGCACGAACGCTGTGCGGGGATCGACATCAGCAAGGCGGACGTGAAGGTCACAATCCGCATGCCCGGCGCCGGCAAGCGCCGTCGTACTGAGACCCGGACGTTCTCCTCGATGACCCGGGACCTGCTGGCCATGCTGGACTGGCTCCTCGCCGAGGACATCACCGTGGTCGGGATGAAGGCCACCGGCATCTACTGGAAGCCGGTCTTCTACCTGCTCGAACACAACCTGGAGTGCTGGCTCCTCACCGCCCGTCACATGAATGCCGTCCCGGGTCGCAAGACCGACGTCAAGGACGCCCAGTGGATCGCCCAGCTCGTCGAACACGGCCTGGTCCGTCCCTCGTTCGTGCCGCCGGAGCCGATCCGGCAGCTGCGAGACCTGACCCGCTACGGCACCGAAACCGTCCGTGAACGCACCCGCGAGGCCCAGCGGCTGGAGAAGCTCCTGGAGGACGCCGGGATCAAGCTGTCGTCCGTGGTCTCCAACCTCCTGGGCGTCTCCGGTCGGGCCATGCTGGAGGCCCTGATCGCCGGAGAACGCGCCCCCACATCCTGGCGGAGAGGCCAAGGGCAGCATGCGCCGCAAGACCGATCCCCTCATCGAGGCGCTGACTGGCCGATTCGGTGACCATCACGCCTTTGTGGCCCGCACCATGCTGGACCGCGTCGACGCCTGCACTGCGACGGAGAATCGACTCAGCGAACACATCGACGCCCAACTCGGTCCCTTTCGGCGCTGCGTCGAGCTCTTACTGACCATCCCCGGCGTCAGCACCCGGGCCGGCGAAGTAATCTTTGCCGAGATCGGCGCGGATATCGCCCGGTTTCCCACCGCAGGCGACCTGGTCTCGTGGGCCGTAGTCTGCCCCGGCAACCACGAATCCGCCGGCAAACAACCGACCGGGAGAACCCGCCACGGCGCCCCCCGCTCAAGGCCGCACCCGCCCAGGGCGCGGTGTCCGCCGCGCGGACCCGCGGACCAAGGACACCTACCTCGCAGCCCGCTACCGACGCCTGGCCGCGCGCCGAGGCAAGAAACGGGCTCTGGTCGCCCTCGAACACTCCATCCTCATCGGCATCTGGCACATGCTCACCAACGACGTCCCATACGCCGACCTCGGCGGCGACTACCTCCTCCACTGGACCGGGCGCGCCCGGCAGACCCGACGGCTGGTGAGCCAGCTCAACCAACTCGGCTATCAAGTGGTCCTCCAATCAGTCAAGGCTGCCTGAGCAGCGGAAACGGACAATGGGAGCGGGATCTTCGTATTGCGGGCCGGGCTGGGGCACACTTGTTGGCGACACCTGCGGTGGGCTTGTCGCACCACACCGCTCTGCGCACGCTTCTGCGCATACCGCTGCCCGCCCCGCGGGTGCCCCGCGTGATCGGCGTCGACGACTTCGCTCTGCGCCGGTGGCACCGCTATACATCGTGGTGATCGACACCGAAACCCATGAACGCATCGACGTGCTGCCCAACCCGGCTGGCCAGCTGCTTCAATCACCCAAACAATCCGCGCCACCACACCGGGAAGGTGGAACCCGACGCCCTCCCGACGCGGCAAGCGGGCCGTTAGCCTGCCCCGGCCCCGAAAGAGCGCACCTCGCAAACACAGAGCCCCAGTAACAAGGACTCATGAACGATCGAGGATAGATCCCACGAGCTGAACTACACGCCGTCTGTGATCGCCGCTTGAATACTCAGGGCTAACTCAACTTTGACGTAAGTATCATATACTCAAGTGTGTCTTAGCCTCTGAGAAGACACTGTGACATATAAGGTGGCAAGCTTCGCCAACGAACCCAAGATTCTAGTGTCGCCAACTCTTTCTAATTGTCCTATATGAGTTCGGGTTGAATCGGGCCGACCATGGGAGCGAAAAGGTGAGGCTTTTAAACTGGATGTTAAATGGTGAACTCCTCCTATAGCGCCAGGCGTGTAACATTTGCAATTTCACTGTCATTGGACCCTTGTAATTTCCTCAATACGTCAACCGATTCAATGGTATGAAATGAACAATTTTCGAAGTGTGCATTTTCCTCAAACGGGCCATACATGGCCGGACATTCTGGCAGCCCTGTTAAGGCGGGAGGATCTCACAGAAGTGGACACCGCCTGGGCAATGAATCAGATCATGAGCGGAGAGGCCTCGCCCGTCCAGATGGCTGGCTTCATGGTCGCGCTGGGGGCCAAGGGCGAGACCGTCGAGGAGATCGCTGGCCTGGTCGATGCGATGTATGCGCGCGCCGAGCCATTGCACATCACAGGCCCAGCCGTCGACATCGTCGGCACCGGCGGTGATCGCGCCAAGACCGTCAACATCTCCACCATGTCCGCGATCGTCGCAGCCGCGGCCGGCGCCAAGGTCGTCAAGCACGGCAACCGGGCCTCCTCCTCGGCATCAGGCTCCTCCGACGTCCTGGAAAAGCTGGGCATCAGCGTCGACCTCGGCGCCCGCCGGGTCGCCGAGGTGGCCGAGGAGGTCGGTCTGACCTTCTGCTTCGCAGCGAAGTTCCACCCCGCGTTACGGTATGCGGCAACTGCGCGCGCCGGACTGGGCGTGCCCACCGTCTTCAACATCCTGGGTCCGCTGACCAACCCGGCCCGCGTCACCTCGCTCGCCGTCGGCTGCTTCGATACTCGGTTCGCCGGACTGATCGCCGAAATCTTCGCCCGCCGCGGCGCCACCGCCCTAGTCTTCCGCGGTGACGACGGCCTCGACGAACTCACCGTCTGCACCACCTCGCACGTGTGGATCGTCAAGGACGGCACCGTTACCGAGACCTCATTCGACCCACGTGACGTGGGGCTGAAGCTCGCCGGAATCGAGGCGCTGCGCGGAGCGGACGCCGAGTTCAACGCCGGTGTCGCACTGAAGCTGTTCGCCGGGGAGAAGGGGCCCGTCCGGGACGCCGTCCTGCTCAACACGGCGGCGGCACTCACCGCACTCGACTTCACGGACGCCCCGCTGATCGAGCAGCTTGTCGAAGGGATCGAACGTGCCGCCATTGCTATCGACTCCGGCGGCGCCGAAAGAACTCTCCAGGCCGTCCAAACGGCACACAAAGAACGTTGACACCTAGCTCGAATGGAAAGGCTAAACTTCCAAATTTTCGAATGCTTTGCGCATGAATGGCTCGTTGCATGTTTATCAACAAAATAAGGATAGTGATTTGATATTATCACGCCTCACTGCGCCCAACGCCCCTGCGTTCGCCATGCTGCACCGCCGCATCCCCGGGCTCGCCCCGGACACCGTCGAGGTGTTGATCGGCACCGTTGACGTCTACGACACCCTGGCCGAGCTACCCGTCCGCTCCGGCGTCCCGAATGGCGGCCCCCGACACGACCTGCTTGCCCTTGTCCCGTACCGACAGATCCGCGAGCGCGGCTTTGACGCTCACGACGACGGCACCCCGCTGCAGGCGCTCGCCGTCGAGGAGCAGTACGCAATTGCCCTCGATGAGCTGCTGCCCGCGCTGCCGCAGCGGCCGGTCTCACTCACCAGCAGCGGCTTCGACATCGCCGACGAGGAGTACGCCCGGATCGTACGCCGCGTCATCGAGGACGAGATCGGCCGCGGCGAAGGCGCCAACTTTGTCGTCCGCCGGGACTTCCGCGGCCGGCTGACGGGTTTCGACACCGCGCTGGCGCTCACGCTCTTCCGGCGCCTGCTGGAGCAGGAGCGGGGCGCGTACTGGACGTTCCTGGTGCACACTGGGGAAAGGGTCCTGGTCGGCGCCTCACCGGAAGTTCACGTGCGGCAGTCCGCCGGCACCATCGTGATGAACCCGATCTCCGGCACCTACCGCCACCCGGTCGACGGGCCGACCGTCGACTCGCTGTTGGATTTCCTGCACGACCCCAAGGAGCTGGAGGAGCTCACCATGGTGGTCGACGAGGAACTTAAGATGATGTGCACCGTCGGCGACTTCGGCGGCCAGGTGCTCGGCCCCCGCCTCAAGGAGATGGCCCACCTCACGCACACCGAGTACGAGTTGCGTGGGCGCACTTCGCTGGACGTCCGCAAGGTGCTCAAAGAGACCATGTTCGCGGCGACCGTCACCGGCAGCCCGGTTCAGAACGCCACCCGGGTGATCCGCCGCTTCGAGGCCACCGGCCGCGGCTACTACTCCGGCGCGCTCGCCCTTATCGGGCGATCCGCCAGCGGCGGCCAGCAGCTCGACTCCCCCATCTGCATCCGTACCGCCGACATCGACCCCGCCACCGGCGAGGTCGTGGTCCGAGTCGGCGCCACCCTGGTGCGGCACTCCGACCCGCTCTCTGAGGTCGCCGAGACACATGCCAAGGTGGCTGGCGTGCTCACCGCGATCGGTGCCCGCCCCGCTCTGCCAAGGCCCGCTGGCCGCGGAGCCGGCCCGTGCCTCGCCTACGACCACCGGGTGCAGTCCGCCCTCGATGCCCGCCGGGCCGACCTCGCTCCCTTCTGGCTGCGAATGCAGCGGCCCACCACGCCCGTCGGCGGCCGGGACACCCTGGTGGTCGACGGCGAGGACACCTTCACCTCCATGCTGGCCCACCTACTCTCCTCGCTCGGTCACCAGGTCACCGTGGTGCGCTACGACGTCCCCGGCCTGCGCGAGCGGGTCGCCGCCCATACCGGCGCGCTGGTGCTAGGTCCCGGCCCCGGCGACCCGGCCGATCCTGTCGATCCCAAGATGGCCGTGCTTCGTCCGGTCGTCGCTGACGCCCTCGCCGCCGCCCGCGCTGGCACCCGCACCGGGCCACTGCTCGCCGTTTGCCTCAGCCACCAGTTGCTCGCCGCCGAGCTCGGCCTGCCGCTGGGCCGCAAGGCCGTCCCCTACCAGGGAGCCCAGGAGAGCATCGACCTGTTTGGCACCCGCCGCACCGTTGGCTTCTACAACACCTTCACGGCTCGCTGTGACGACGCTGCTGTCCAACGGCTTGCCGCCGAGGGCATCGAGGTCGCTCGTGACCCGCTCACGGGGGACGTCCACGCCCTCCGGGGGCCGGCATTCGCCGCCCTCCAATTTCACCCTGAGTCGGTGCTCACCCGCGAGGGCGTGGACATCGTCGCGGGACTCGTGACTACGGAAATGATTTCGCTGCCTCACGGTGCTGAACGTGAGAATGGTTCATGTCTGCCACAGGCCCTTTAGACCCAATGCTGTTGCTTTACGTGTCTGCGGGTTGGGGTCGTTGGATGCGGACTGCTCGGGTGCCGGTGCGGGTGGGCTGGGGCCAGGTGTGGTGTTCGGCCCGTTTGAGCC
>NZ_JBICXT010000075.1:0-9779 GCF_043200415.1 Streptomyces sp. NPDC048419
GCGTGAACGGGCAGGTAGTCACCGATCCGACGGCCGGCTGCTGTGGCTCTCGCCCGCGCTGCCGGGCCGCTCCCACGACCTGACCTCCCCCAGCCCGCACCCAGGGCGTCCCCATCCTGGCCGATCTCGCCTACCAGGGCGGTGGCCCCTGGTTGACCACGGGCATCAAACGCAGGCCCCTGCGGGAACTCACCCTGACCGAGAAGACCGTCAGCCGGGCTCTGGCCGCGGCACGGGCACCGGTCGAGCGCGGCGTGGCCTGCCTGAAGTCATGGCGGAACTTCCGCAGGTCCCGCTGCAGCCCAACCGCATGACGTCAATCGCCAAAGCCACTCTCACCCTGGAGCGGCAACGCTGAAGAGGCTCAATGATCGCGCGGTTCACGCGGCGGATCAACCCCTGCCCGCAGGTGGCGGGAGCTGACGCCTAGAAGTAGAGGGATCGCTGAGACGTCGACGCCTGTGCTTGGCGCTTAACCTCGGCGGGCTTGGTACTGCTTGATTGACTCGGTGCGTTTGAACCTCGTGTCCACGTCGCTATGCCTGGCTCGGTGCTTGTTCTTTGATCAGGGAGGCCGTCCCGGTCCTGGCTGGGACGGCGACGTGCTCGGCACCCAGTTCCCCAAGGTCAAGGCGATGCTGTTGGAGGCGAAGACGGATCTGACCGCGTTCGCGGACTTCCGGCACAGGCTCTGGAAGAAGATCCAGTCCACGAACCCGCTGGAACGCGTGAACCGGGAGATCAAACGCAGGATCGACGTCCTCCAGGTCCTCCCCAACGACGACGCGCTCATCCGACTGGTCACCGCCGTGCTCTTCAAGATGCACGACGAATGGCTCGCCCTCCCCCGCCAATACCTCCCCGAAGGCAGCATGAGCGAGATCTACCGCGCACTCCCCGAAAGCACCCCCGCGATACCCAACACCCCGACCAGGCCCACCAGTTGATCCCCAACATCACGACCGAGAGCGAGGGCAACGAGTTCCTCGAGGGCCAAGCGGTGGAGTGTGGCCCACGCCAGGGCCTTCGTCCACTCGGTGAATCGTCGGTGTGCCGTCGGCCGGAGGGACCGAACGATGCGACCGGCAGCTGCTGCCACTTGCACCCTGAGGTAGCTACGAAAACGATTGCCGCGAGCACTTCGCGGTCGGCATACCAACGCCGAACGCCACCGTGAGGCCGCGACGGCGGCTCCGGCACCATCCGCTGGATCCCACAACTCGTGCGGCACCAGCCCTCAACGTCCTTCGCCGCGGCCGACAGCCTACCCAGCCAAATGATATGACCTCTTGAACCGCGCCAGTATGGGATCCGCCAACAGCCTGTCTGCATCATCGAGGACGACTGGCCCCTGGCAAGGCCGCCGGTCGGCAGCGAGGCACGATTTTCGTGACCCGGTCAGGACTGGGGAAGACCCGGACGACGTCGACACTGCGCTTCATCTCCCGTTCGACCGGTTCCAGGTGTCGGTCGACTGGATCTTCTTCCAATGGGGTTCGCGAAGGATCTTCAACTCGACGCCGCAAGCGGAGGGGCAAACCCATCTGACCTGCACCAACCTTGCCGATACGTCACCCGATCGGTGGCCAACTCGAAGAAGCTCGCGGAAGTCGGTGTCCTGCAAGAGGGCCGCTGGCCTTCTGGCCCGGCATGACTGTGTCCCCCTGTCGCCCATGACAATGCCGTTGCTTTTGGGTGTGGGTGGTGTTGGGCCATGCGTGTTGGTGTCGCGTCAGGAGCGGTT
Source organism: Streptomyces sp. NPDC048419 (assembly GCF_043200415.1). Lineage (NCBI taxonomy): Bacteria > Bacillati > Actinomycetota > Actinomycetes > Kitasatosporales > Streptomycetaceae > Streptomyces > Streptomyces sp. NPDC048419. Next base: position 1,745 of record NZ_JBICXT010000075.1, read on the forward strand.
GGGGTTGGGCATCCTGACTCGGTCGTGTCCTGCTGAGCTGGTGGCCCGGGTCGTTGCCGAGGCCGGGTGCACCGAAAAGCGCCGACGTGTGCTGTCGGCCCGGTTCACGGTGTACTTCGTGCTCGCATTGTGCCTGTTTCCGCAGGCCGACTACCTCGAAGTCTTGCGGTTGGTGAAGGCCGGAGAGCCGACGCTGCGGCCGTGGGCCGGGGTGAACAAGTCATCTCTCAAGCGGGCGAGGCGGCGGCTGGGCCGGCTGGTGATACGAGAGCTGTTCCGGGCCGTGGCCAGGCCGCTGGGCCGGAGAGCGGAACACTTCCACGGGCTGCGAGTCCTGGCCCTGGACGAGATGCTGCCGGCCGTTCCCGACTCGGCCCACAACCGGGAGACGTTCGGCAAAGCCGGCTCACAACGCAGTCCGATGGGCTTTCCGCAAGCCCGGGTGGTCGGGGTGACGGAGTGCTCGTCGCACGCGGTACTGGACGCTGTGGTCGGTGGCTGGAAGGACTCCGAGCGGATCGTGTCCGACGAGCTGGAAGCACATATCGGGGCCGGGGCGCTGGTCTTGGCCGACCGGGGACTATGGGGCCTCGCCCGCTGGCGCCGTTTTCGCGACCGGGGCGCCCACCTGCTCTAAAGGATCGAGCGCCGTGCAGCCCGCAGGGTGCAGGAGGTCCTGCCGGACGGGAGTTATCCGGCCCGGATCCAGGCGAACAAGCACGCCAAGGCCGCTAAAACCGTCAAAGCTCCACCAGCTCTGATGGGCGCGGAAGAACCGGGTCGAGCTTTGCTTCACGCCGACCTACGCGTCCTGGGCCAACCCAATTGCGGCACAGTTCGGGCTGCTGAGGCAGTTCACCGTCGCGAACTCGAACCACCACAACCACACCGTCCAGAACCGGGCCCTGCACGCCTACCTACGCTGACGCAACAAGAACGTCCGCCACCCCGACGTGCTCGCCGCCCTGCGGAAGGAGCGTGCTCGCGTCTGCAGCGAGAAGGGCATCCGTTGGGGCGGGCGACCAGCCCTCATCGCGTGATCAGATCGTGCTCTCGCTCGCAGCCCTACTCCGTGGCTGACGCGAATCTCGCGTTGCGAGGCTGGCCCCCGCCCGTCGTCTCAGAGCGCGCCGCAAATCTCGCACCTGGTCCTCCGTGCGCGCCTGGTCCCGCACGGCGCGCTCGAACGCGCGCTCCGACTCTTCGAGGGAACGCTGGCGCCACGCGGCTTCCTTCCGAACGCCAGCACTCCAGTCCTTGCCAGTGCCGCTGGACCTGACGAATTCGGCCAGCGCACTCCGTTCCCAATAGACCGAAAGCTGAAGACCCACGAGAGCATCCGGCAACTGCATCCCAACATGTGGCAGGGGAAGCGCCAGCAGACATGCCCTCGCCACAAGCAATCCGGCGAACGTATGCGCTCACAGCACTAGGTAGGCGATCCTGGGGAGGTGAGCGCAGTCACTTCGGTGAGGGGCTCACGGTAGTGCCCGCCCAAGCCTAGGGCGCCACGCAGTGAAAGGACTCACCCATGCTGATCTTGATTAGGCGCCTCATCAAAAGGATCAAGGAACGGTTCAGCGGAAGTAAGAACAGCACATGAGGCGCGCCGAGAACTTCAGATGTTGGGACGACGAAGGGCCACACCGCCAGTACTGACTATGGCCTCTCCACGAGTGGATCACTGCATCACGCAACGGTTGTGCCCGGAGCTCTCGATCCTCATAGTTACGGATCTCGAGGCGGTGAAACGCCGAGCAACCTCGTTAGCACCGCCACGACAGGGCGCGGAACAGCGTGCGTGCCAACATGGGTGATCGCTATGAAGCTCCGGCACTAACTGGCTCTAACAAAAGCTGATGAGCATGTGACTGTTGGCTTGTCTGCTCGTTGGTCTGGGGGGTGGGGAAACGACGGTCGCGGCCGTGGATCGTGTCGGATGAACTCTGGTCGCTGATCGAACCGTTGCTGCCTGGGCCGGCGCCGAAGCTGGTCGAGGGCAGACCTCGAGTGCCGGACCGGCAGGCGCTGTGCGGGATCCTGTTCGTCCTGCACACCGGCATCCAGCGGGAATACCTGCCCCAGGAGCTGGGCTTCGGTTCGGGCATGACGTGCTGGCGGCGCCTGGCGGCCTGGAACGATGCCGGCGTCTGGGAGCAGTTGCATGTAGTGCTGCTGGAGAAGCTGCGGTCGAAGAACCAGCTGGACTGGTCCCAGACGGTGATCGACTCCTCGCATGTGCGGGCTGCCCGGCGGGGCCCAGAATCGGTCCCAGCCCGGTCGATCGCGCACGGCCGGGCAGCAAACACCACCTCATCGTCGACGGGCAGGGCATCCCGCTCGCGGTGACGCTGACCGGCGGAAACCGCAACGACGTCACCCAGTTGATGCCCCTGCTCGACAAGATTCCGGCCATCGCGGGCCGGGTCGGCAGACCGCGACGGCGCTCCGACGCGCTGCTGGCCGACCGCGGCTACGACCACGACAAGTACCGCCGCCTGCTCTGGCAGCGCGGGATCCGGCCCGTGATCGCGAAGCGGGGCGAGCCCCACGGCACCGGGCTGGGCATCTTCCGCTACGTCGTCGAGCACACGATCGCCTGGCTCCACGGCTTCCGCCGCCTGCGCATCCGTTGGGAACGACGCGACGACATCCACGAAGCATTCCTCGGCCTCGCCGTCTGCCTGATCACCCACCGCCACGCCCAACGGCTTTGCTAGGGACTGTAAGTCGACATCATCTTGACGGACTGTCCTACCAGGGCTGCTCGCCTGGACGCTGTCGCTTTCCCGCCCCTCGGCGCAGAACATCACCTCGCTGAGGAACACTTCACCGTGATCAGCGGGACTTCCCAATGAAGCTTCTATATCCCGTCAGCCCCCATCGCCGTAGTGCCGCTGTTGAGGTGGCGATAGAGGCGTCGGGCGAGGTATCGCTTGAGACAGCGGCGGATCTCGCGGTCTGTCTTGCCTGCGGTCGCCGTCGGTCGGCATAGGCGCGGGTTTGAGAGGGTGCACCAGGCGGACCATGGCGATGACGTTCAGGGCGCGGTTCAGGCGCCTGTCGCTGCCCCGGTTGAGTCGGTGGCGGGTGGTGTTGCCCGAGGAGGCGGGAAGCGCCTCATTCCGGCGAGGGCGGCGACCGCGGCCTCGTTGCGGATCCGTCCTGGGTGAGACCAGGCGACCAGGACGGTAACGGCGGTGACGGGGCCGATCCCCGTTTCCTCAACCAGCTCGGCGGCAGGGCTGGCGTCGACCAGCTCGCCTATCCGGTTCGTTAGGTCGCGTCCAGGTAGACGTAGGGGAAGCGGAGGTGAACACATACCTCACGCAGTGGCCAAAGCGCAGCGATCAACGGCCGTCAGCCCCTGCCGACACCACGCTTTGAAGGTCAGTAATCACGCCGAGGCGTGGCGCTGGCCTGCCATAGGCGCAAACTGAGGGGCGCTACCACCTGCCTAAAAGTTTGCCCGAACGGTGCTTCCGGCAAACGAGTACTGGGAAAATTAGGGGAGAAACAAGAGGTTGCACTCAGCTTCTGCGGACGTCGCAGCCGTGATGTCAACGCCCAGACCCATGCTGCCTTGTGATCATGTAAACTGAAGACCAATCGGGACTTCCTGCAAAGGACCGCGCTTCTTGCTTTCCAGGTAGTCGAGCCCTTCGATGGAACAAAAGGGAAGCAACGTACGATCCTCCAATTCGCACGTGGCCTGCTCTCGTCACTACTGGTATGGACCGCAGCTTCCCCACCCAGCACTCGTCGATCTTTCCTCTGCATATGCTAGGGGTACCGCTTCGACTCTCGGGAACCGCAATGAGCGACGACCAGCCACCGCCCCCCGACGACGATGAGACCGCCCCCCCTCGGGACCGGACGGATCGCCATCGGGTGCGGCACAACACCGGGCCGACGCATGTCCGCTACGACGACCCGCCTGGGCCTGACGATCCCAACGACAGCCTTTACTCGATCCCGGTCGACGATCCCAACGACAGCCTTTACTCGATCCCGGTCGACGATCCCAACGACAGCCTTTACTCGATCCCGGTCGACGATCCCAACGACAGCCTTTACTCGATCCCGGTGGACGATCCCACCTCGACCCCAGTCGAGGAAAAGGCGAGTCCCCCACTACGGCGCCGAGATCATTTTCGCTACGATTTCGAAGATGACGAGTTGGGTGCAAGTAGACAGTGGAGAGCGCCGGAGAGAAAGACAGGGGTGTCAATAAGCCAACTCGAGGAAGATCTCTACGCTATCCAGGCAGCTGAGCAGCGAAGGCGAAAAAGAATAAGCGATGCCGCGGTCGAGATATACATGTTCCTGCGGAGAAAAAAATGGGCACCTGAGAGTATCCAGCAGGTCTTGTCGGGAAGGTCTTCGGGCCTAGAACGTGCACTCGAGACCTCAGTAGGGCGGAGTTACCCACGTCGCGTGGAGGCACTTCACCTAGCTTTTACTTCAGTACTGGAGCCGGCTCAGACGATCTTGGGGGGTCCCGATGACAGCCCTCTCCTACAGCAGATCCAGGCACGCCTGGAACGCTATAAGAATGTCATCGCCGAACTCGAACACCTCACTGGCTCCCATTTGGGACGTACTGGAATGGTAAGCGAGGGAATAGCAAATCGTCTACAAATCTTTACGGGCATGAGACAACATTTGGTAGAGCTGGAAGCAGAGGCAAGGGAGCTGTTGGGGGATCCCCCTCCCACGATCCCGCCCGAAAATGAATTCCGTCTGCTATGCACTCGCGAGCACCTACCCCAACTGCTGGCGATGGGGCGAGACGTGGCGGATTTCGCTCGCCGGGTAGAGGCGCTTGTCCAGAAATGCATGGAGCAGTTTGCAAATGGCGCGCGCCAAGTACACGCACTTTCGCACACCGTGGATAACCTCGTACAGCAGGCTGGGGCAGACTACGCCGTTGGTTTGCACAAAGAAGAACTAGAGAAGAGAAAGAAAGTGTCGACCATGACGGGGCTGCAAGATGCCGTGCGCTCCATCGACACCCTCGACAAGATGGCAGCAATCGGCCTGGGGATTGGTGCTTCCTACGGAGGAGCATACGCTCCGGTGTTCGCGGCAGCTGGCACTACCAGAGGAATAATTAAGCGCACCTGGGCATCACATAAGTCGCAACGTGGATACGACGAGCTCGTGGAGCGGGCAAGGTTGCAGGAGCGGTCACTTTTGGGGTCGGTGGGGCGCGACCCGCATGCTAAAGAGATAATGGCAAAGGGGACGATCGAGCGAATTGAACTCAACTTCAGTTTGTTGATGGATTGTTTGCAGATCCCCGGATCCTTTATTCCCGGCTGGGGGCTCATCAGTGGAGCCATCAAGGGCGTATTTAATCGCTATAAAAGGGAACTTGAGCGTAGTGTCACCCCAAAAGAGAAGAGTGTGGGCGAGGAGCTCGCCAAGAGAATCAAGGATCTCGCTAAAGGAGAGCTTGTAAATTCTATTGTTGTTCCCGTCAAGAAGCGTCTCGGAAAACTCAGCATTGGCTCGATAGAGGATCGTGTGAATCTGACCGCTCCTGTGCTCAGCCCCCTCGTGGAGGAGGTACTTGAGTGGGTATCAGGAATTGTCCTGAAAGCATTCCCACCAAGTCCTGATGCATGGCTCACTGTTGATGGCATTGAACATATCGTCCAAGACGCGGACAGGATACCGGATCGCATTCTGGCACTTATGTCACTATCTATCCCCACTCCCGGCTCCAGCGGTCCAGTAGACCTTGAGGAGAAGAAGGCCAGCGGCGCACCAGAGACGCTTGAGGGCCGCGAGTTCGGTGTTGGCAGGAGATGGCGCTTCACGGCACTCAGCGGCCGAAGGCAGCTTCAAGGTGGTTGGACCCGATACGAGCAAGCCGTGGTGACGTATAGGGCTGGGAATACCGATGTCGACTTTCATGCACGGGTGGATATCGATCCTGGCGGCACAAATGCCCGTATGCTTCTCAAGAGCGTAAGGCAAGGGGCCGAGACGGCTGCGAAATGGCGAGGATATACGATAATGCAACATGGATACAGAGACTCGCAAGGAAGTTTTCACGCGGGGACGTGGTACCAACCCTTCGATTCAAACTACCTTTTTATTGGCAGCGACCGAACCGTGACCATCGTAGACCCAACCGTTCGAGTCTACAGCTCCGGAGACACAAGGCCGAAATCCCTCTTTGAAATTCTCGGTACACGCAACACCCCGGTTAGTAACGAGAATGCTCCTTCCAAGGAATTCCCCATGCTTCAACTGGGAATCCCAACCAACCACGGCAAGGAAGGGTCGGGGACGTTCCATTTGCAATAGACTAATGTGGGCGATCCCTATTCGACCGCGTGATCAACGGGAACGAGGCGGGCATCGTCGGCCGCTTTCTACCTACAGTAATCGGCGAATTACGGCCTCGTAATGGATTCGGCGACCCGCCTCAAGACCTGCTACTCGCGGCGGCGAAGGCATCCGCCCACTCCCGGGGTGAAACGAGGCCCGCAGTCTCTTTCAAGGCATCGAAGGCCGGCGTAAGCGTGGCGGTGCCTCGCTTCGCTGCCCATCAGGGTGAGCCTCCAGCATCTGTCCGATCTCCGTTTCCCGGGCTCGTCGCTGTTCGCGGACGGCCGCGAGCGAACGGGCCAGTGATTCCTAATACGGTCTGTCAAGCCGCGAGGGCCTTGGGTGGAGCGAGCTCGTAGCGCCGCCCGTCGCGTAGGAGTGCCCAGAGGACGTTGACGCGGCGCCGCGCCAAGGCGAGGACGGCCTGGATGTGGCGCTTGCCTTCGGAGCGTTTGCGGTCGTAGAACCGGCGCGATTCCTCGCAGTGTCGGATGCTGAACAACGCGGAGATGTAGAGGACTCGTTGGAGTCGGCGGTTGTAGCGTCGTGGGCGGCGGAGATTGCCGCTGATCTTGCCGGAGTCGCGGGGAACGGGAGCAACGCCGCCGAAGCCGGCGAGGCGGTCAGGAGTGCCGAAGAGACTCATGTCGCCGCCGGTCGCGGCAAGGAACTCGGCACCGAGGATCACGCCCAGGCCGGGCATGCTGGTGATCACTTCGAAGTCCCGATGTTCGCGAAACCGGGCCTCGATCGCCTTGTCGAGCTCGGCGACCTGCTGGTTGAGGGCCATCACTTCCCGCGCGAGTGTGAGCACCATCTGGGCCGTCAGTTGTTCGCCGGGCAAGCTGGTGTGCTGGCGTCCGGCGGCTTCCAGAGCTGTCTCGGCGAGCCGGTCAGGGCGCAGGACCTTGCGGTTGCGCAGCCAGGTCTCGAGCCTGTTCTTGCCTGCCCGGCGCAGGGAGGCCGGGGCCTGGTAGCCGGTCAGCAGCATGAACGGGCCGGTGTTGGTGAGGTCCAGTGCCCGTTCCAGGCCGGGGAAGATGCCGGTGAGCTGGGCGCGGAGCCGGTTGACGGTGCGGGTGCGGTCGGCGACCAGCTCCGTGCGCCGGCCGGTGAGGATCTTGAGGTCGGTGACGGTCTCGTCGCTGGTGCATAAGGGGTGCAGGTCGCGGCGGATTCGGGTTTGGTCGGCGATGACGGCGGCGTCTTTGGCGTCGGTTTTGCCTTCGCCGCGGTAGCTCTCGGAGGCGCGGTGGATGGCCCGGCCGCAGATGTAGTGCACCGGCTGGTCGCGGTGGAACAGGATGGTGATGGCCAGGGCGGCTCCGCCGTCGGCCAGGTCGATGCCCCAGGTCACGTCATCACCCAGGGCCAGGACGTCGGTGAGAAGTTCGAGGAGTTCGGGTTCATCGTTGGCGACGCGTTGGGACGGCAGCCGGTGGCCACTCTCGTCGATCGCGACGCAGTGGTGGTGCGTCTTGCCTGCGTCGATGCCGGCCCAGATCATGGCCACGTGGTGGCTCCGCGCGGTGTGGTACTTGTGCCTCCCGACGGACGACCTCGCTGTCGATTCCCTACTCAGCGATCATTCGCAATTCCTACTGACTTCCTCGGGTTGTTGTCGGCTGCTGGGTGAGGGTCAGTCTGGTGCCAGCCAGGCAGCCATCGATGAGGTCAGGCCGGAGCTGGATAT
>NZ_JBICXT010000076.1:0-9152 GCF_043200415.1 Streptomyces sp. NPDC048419
CGGCCCAGTCCTCCACTTTCAGCACCCTCCAGATGCTCAAGGGGGTTAATTCTGCGGGAGCACCTGGGGGTCAGTCTTACGAGAGCAACGACAGAGGGTCTTTCAAGACCGATCCCGTCCCGACGTCGCACGCACTGCCAGGCCGCGCACTGCTACTCTCGCGGCGGCCGACGCCAGACCGTCACGGCTCCAGGGGGTTGAGCGGGCTGACCCCTATACCGGTGTACAACTCGGCTGCCAGCGACAGTCGCCTCTTCACCGGCCTGAGCGGCCACGATGACCGACGACGCCGGATGCAGGATCCGCCAGTCCATCGTCCGCCACGCCCCGGCCACCACGGGTCGAATTGCGTAGGAAGCGCCACCAAGTCGCTGCGTAGAGCAATGCCGGCGAGGTCGTTCATGGCATGCACAGTACGAACAAGTTATGTCAGGAGCACGATGAGCCGGATATGGGCAGGGATCGACAACGGCAAGAGCCACCGTCACGGCCTCGCCCTGGATACCGACGGCAGACGCTGCTGTCGCGGCGGGTCGCCTCCTTCGCCCCTGCAGCACGGGATGAAATGGGGTCACTGGTTGGGCCGCTGACTTGGGCGAACGGCCACGAGCGGCCTCGGCAGGCTCAGATGTTTTACCCCGTGGTTCCCCGGTAGATCTGATGGGCTTGTGATGCAACTATTGAGTCAAGAATCTTAAACCTTTCGTGGCGCCAGTCGCCGTGGGTTCAAATCCCATACCCGCTGCCTGGGAGCGGCCCTTGACCCGGTGTATCGATCAGGGCCTCACAGTTGGCGTCACCGCCCGGCTAGCACAGGGCATCACACCCCCTGGTCGATGGGGCGCATCTCCCAGGTGTGCGGCATCCGGCTCTTGGCTCGATCCACCAAATGCCAAGGATTGTCACAAGAGGCGGCGACGGCGGCTCTTGCGGTTGCCTACGGACACCTTGACCGACGCGAAATGAGGAGGCTGCATGATTGCTCTGGAGACGCTCGGCTTCTCGCTGGGCGTGATCGCCTTGGTGGTGGGCACCTTGCTCTTCCTGATCGGCGGTCCGACCTACAACGGCTGGTCACTCCAAGTCTTGAGCATCAGGACGGGAAAGAACCAACGAGTGGAAGAACACCGCGACGAAGACCGTCCCGCGCGCGCTGGCGCTCCGCCTGGGTCCTCCGCGTCGGCCCTCCCACGGCCTGGTCCCCACGAACCCGGCGGTTCAGGAAGGTAATTTCTGCTTGATTGACAATTGCTACGGAAGCTGCCCCAGGGCCGATTACGCGAATGACCCAGCATGAGCGGCGGTAAGAGCCCGGTAGAAGATGCTGTCGCGGAGCCTGGGGGAAGGGCGCATGCAGATCCGCACCATTTCGAGCCGCCTGGCGCCGGATGTTCTGGACCGCGAGTCAAGGGCTGATCATATGCCGGGCCGGTCCTCAGGATCCGGCTGGCTGGGTGGGAGGAGTTAAGTAGCGACACGCTCGATCCGCAGCCCGCCGAAGCATCAGCGAGGCATTAAGATGGGACACGAAGACCTCCGTGTGGCGCAGATTCGACGCCTGCACCCCACGTGAGGTCTTCGCCATAACCAAGCCAGCAAGTGTCAACAACGCTCCTGATCAATATAAAGGGCCCGCTCCGTTCACTCCGAGTGAATCGGCCGCCGGAGCTTCGCCCGGCGTCTCCCGCAGCAGCTCGCGCATCTGCACCTCGACCGCGTCCACGGCCGAGGGCCAGGCTTCGGCCGTCGTCGAGACCTGCGCCGCCCGTCCAGCATCAGCCCCGCAGACACCAGTCGCTCTTGGCCCGCTGATCCTTCCGGGGCACCGAGGCGAACACATCAGCTACGAACATGCCGACTTCGCCCGAGCACGGTTCACTTCATGTGCGTCCACACCCTCAACATGCCCCCAAACAGGACCGAGAGACAGACGTATTGGAGTCCTACTAGGTGCCCGCGCGATCCCGCCCGGACGTCGACCCGCCGGACGCATCATCCCCGCCACGCCAAAATCATCTCAGGAGCAGCACAAAGGCTGCAACGAAACGGGGGATGGTATGTGCATCTCTTGGGTGAGGTGATCGAAGGAAGTGCTTGTGGATAATGAGTTTGGCCCGGTGCCAGCAGCCGTTGATCTGACCCGGCCCAGCATCGCCCGCGTATACGACTTTTTCCTCGGTGGACGCCACAAGACCGAGGCCGACAGGCAGGTCGCTCGCACCATCGCCGAGATGATGCCGGACCTGCCTGCCGTACTGCGCGCGAATCGGGCCTTTCTCCACCGAGCAGTCCGCTTTCTGCTCCATCAGGGCATCCGGCAATTCCTCGACCTCGGCTCAGGCCTGGCCACCAACGAGCCTGACAGACTGAACACTGGACAGCCGCAGGCCGCCGGGCAGGCTGCCATGGCTCCGGCGCCGGCGCCACCCCCCGCGCCACCGCCTGCCGCGCGAGAGGTAAAAGACGGGGACGGTTGGCTCCGCCGCGCCGACAACGACATGTATGTCAAGGCCAAGGTCACCTTCGAGAGAAAGATCGTGCTGCTCGACGTCAGCGTGTCCCGCGACGGCAGCCTGCACGCCGTCCTACCAGAGCCGGCGGCAGACAGAGCGGGATCCGTACCCCTCGAATACATGGATGGAACGCCCGTGTTGCTGATCGAGGTCACCGCCGACAGCTCAGGTCAGCTGATAGCGCCGCGCGCATTCGACCTCAACCGTCTGTACCGCGACTGAAACGAGGAGGCTTGGACGGGCGAAGCCGTTTTGATCGGGTCAAGTTTGTGTGATCGTGCAGGTTTTTCCTGTTCAGGAGGCTGGTCGGGGGGTGTGGATTGACCGGGCGCGGCTGTGCCGTCTCGGTTCGAGCGGGCGGCTTCCCGGACGGCTTGGTGGAGATGGCGTGGGGCGGGGGCCTGGTGCATGTGGGGCGCGGCGAGGCGGGGTCTGCCTGTACGTGGATGGGTGAGGCCGGTGGTGGCGTCATCGGCTGGTTACCTCGTCGCGGGGGATGGACGTCAGCAGTTCGTTGATGAGCTGGATGGTTTCCGTTTCGAGGGAGCAGTCCAGTGCGGCGTTGACGTGTTGGATGCGGGTGATGGCGGTGTGCAGGCCGCTGCGGTTGCCACGGGCGGCTTCGAGGCGCATCTACGCCCGGTAGAGGAGTTCGGCTGTCTCGTCCACCTCGAAGCCGGTGGTGATGGCTTGGCGGGCGGCGCTGAGGTTGTGGTGTTAGATCGGGCCACGTGCCAGGGCTCCAAGCAGAACTTCGTGGAGCCGCTGCCAGAGGCTGGCTCGGGCGCGGGACGCTCTCCCGTCCGCGTCAGTTTTCTGTCGGGGAGTTCGATGTCCATGTCCGCTTTCCTGGGGTCAGTCGCTGTGGAGGGCGGTGCGCAGGCCCTCCTGCGGGTTGGGTCCGAGGGAGGGGGGCGGGGAAGTGTCGATCTCGACCTGTCGGATGACGCCGTTCCAGTGGGCGGGAGGACGGTAGGCGTCGTCGACGGGGAGGCCGCGGTCGTGGCCGATGCGCAGGCCGGCACCGCCGTGCTGGAACGCGCTGGGCCACGGGCCACCGAGCCGTCCGGCCGCGATCTCCTGGCCGTCCTGAAGCAGGGTGATTGTGGTGCCGTGGACGCAGACGCCGATCCGATGGCGACCGGGCGGCAGCGTCCCAAGGGCGGTGACGCGGTCCAGGTCGCCGGCGCGCGAGCAGGCGAAGGTGAGGTGCCCGCCAGCGGCGTGCAGGACAAACCCGCCGATGTGGTCACCGAGGGCGCAGAGCACACCCTCGGCGCCGCCGTCGGGGATCTCGGCGTCGGCGAGTAGGGTGAATCCGCTGGTCAGCAAGGGCAGTGACTCGTCGTGGACGGGGCTGGCGCCGGGCCGGTAGACGGCCCGTTGGGGGAACCCATACGGGGGGAAGATCATGTGGGCGAGCCGGTTCTGGAGTGAGTCCTGCAGGGGTAGCACGTTGTTTCGCTTTGCCTCGGCGTCCCAGCGCTTCTGCAGGTCGGCGACGATGTCCGGGTGCTCGTCGGCGAGGTCGACGGCCTCGGCGAAGTCGGTGCCCAGGTCGAACAGCGACCAGTGGTCGGTGGCGAAGTCGCGGCTGCCGCGGATCAGGTGTTCCTCGTCCAGGACTCCGCGAGAGACGTGGTCGGTGGTGGCCTTCCAGCGGCCGTGGATGATCGACCGGGAGCCGAGCATCTCGAAGTACTGCGTGCGGCGGGGCGCTGGCGCGTCCGGGTCGTCGAACGTGGGGATCAGGCTGCGCCCGTCGACGGGCTGCTGCGGGGTGCCGTCCACAGACTCGGGGGCGGGCACGCCGCACGCCTCCAGGATCGTCGGCATCAGGTCGACGGCGTGCACGATCTGCCCGCGGATCTGGCCGTGGGCGGTGATGCGGCGCGGCCAGTGCATGATCAGCGGGACGCGGGTGCCACCGAGCCATGTGTAGCGTTTCCACAGCTTCAAGGGGGTGTTGCCCGCCCACGCCCAGCCCCAGGCGTAGTGCGGGTAGGTGCCCGGGCCGCCCCACTCGTCCAGCGCGGCGAGGTTGCGGTCGTGGGTGTCGCCCATGCGAGCCGAGAAGCGGTGCTCGTTGGGGGTGCCGATCTGCCCGCCCTCCGCGCTCGCGCCGTTGTCGGACATGACCACGATGAGCGTGTCGTCCAGGCGTCCGATGCGGTGCAGGAAGTCCAGCAGCCGGCCGATGTGCGCATCAGTGTGGGTCAGGAACCCTGCGTACACCTCATGCATGCGCGCGAAGACACGCCGCTCTTCCGCGCCCAGCTCGTCCCACGAAGGGATCCACGGCGGACGTTCGGGCAGCACGGTGCCCTCTGGGACGATCCCGGACGCGACTTGGCGGGCGAAGACCTGCTCGCGCCAGCGCTCCCAGCCGTGGTCGAACCTGCCTCGGTAGGGCTCGCACCATTCGGGGGCGACGTGGTGCGGCGAGTGCATCGCTCCGAACGGCAGGTAGAGGAAGTACGGCTTGCCTGGCGTCGCCTGTTTTTGATCGAGGATCATCCGCTGCGCGGTGTCGACGAGGTCCTCGGTGAGGTGGTAGCCGTCCTCCGGCCCGGCGGGCGGCTCGACGTAGTGGTTGTCGCTGATCAGCCAGGGTGCCCAGTGGTTGGCATCGCCCTGCAGGAAGCCGTAGTAGCGCTCGAAGCCCAGCCCGAGCGGCCAGGTGTCGAACGGCCCGGATGCCGACCGCTCCCAGCGCGGTGTCAGGTGCCACTTCCCGACGGCCATGGCCGAGTGGCCGGCGTCGCGCAGGACGCGCGGCAGCGGTGCGGCCGAACGCGGGATCCGGCCGCAGTAACCGGGCCGGTCGACCGGCAGGTCGACGAGGAAGCCCATGCCAACGGCGTGGTGGTTGCGGCCAGTCAGCAGGCTCGCGCGGGTAGGCGAGCACATCGCGGTGACGTGGAACCGGGTGTAGCGCAATCCGCCGGCTGCGAGCCGGTCCACGTTCGGCGTGGCGATGTCCGACCCGTATGCGCCGAACTGCGCGAAACCGAGGTCGTCCAGCACGATCACGACCACGTCCGGCGCCATACGGGAGGCGCGGGGCCTGCCGGGGACGCGGCTGCTGCTCGGTTCCTGCACGGTAGCTCCTTCGCTCGGCGCGGCCCAGCGCCTAACGCAAGTGCGTTAAACGTGGGGTACGGTAACGGGCGCCTTGACCCGCCGCAAGGGAGCGTTGATGACCGAGACCACCCCGACCCGCCGCCAGATCGCCCTCGTCTACGCGTTCATCGGCCTCGCCGTCGGCGGCGCCTGGATGCTCGGCGGAGACATGCCCGCCTGGCAGCACGCGCTCCGCCTCCTGGCCGCTGTCCTGATCATTCCGCCGTTGATCCATCTGCTCCGCCGCCGTTTGAACCACACCGGCCACCTCCCGCTCCGGCGACTGGTCATGGCCAAAATCCTCCTGGTCGCGGCCGCGCTCGCCCTGGATCTCCTGCTGACTGCCTGGACCTCGCACGCGGATATCTTCACCGCCGTCGCCGTCGCCGTGTCGGTCGCGGTCGGCGGCCCGCTCGTCCACAACGCCGCCCCCGGACCTGCGCCAGGACGAGAGTGAACCCGGGTTAACGCACGCGAGTTAGCTGGGATGCACACTGGGATGGTGACTGAAGCAGGCAATACCCGGACCCGTCTGATCGAGGACGCCGAACGGCTGTTCGCGGAGCGGGGTGTCAACGCCGTGTCCCTGCGCGAGATCGCATCGGTGGCCGGGCAGCGGAACACCTCCGCGGTCGCCTATCACTTCGGGACGAAGGAGAGCCTGGTCGCCGCTATCTACCAGCACCGGCTCGGGCCGACCAACGATCTACAGATGCGGCGGCTGGCCGAGCTCGACGACCAGGGACTTGGCCAGGCCCTGCCCGCCCTGGTCGAGGTGTTCGTGCGGCCGATGATCGAAAGGCTCGAACGACCGAGCTGGTTCCTGCGCTTCGTGGCGAACGCGCTGTACGTGGAGAGAGTGGCGCCCTACGATCTGGCGGCGGAGGCATGGACCCGCGCCCTCCACCAGCTCCTCACGCGCATCAACGCCTGCATCAACGAGCTGCCCACGCCGGTGCAGGCTCACCGGCTAGAGTTCTTCATCGGCCTGTTCGTGCACACCCTGGCCCATCACGAACGGCAGATCCAGCTCGGCCGCGGCGTCAGGACCAAAGCCGACCGCGAGCTGCTGGCAGCGGACCTGGTCGATGCGGCCGTCGCCTTACTGACCGCCCCGGTCTCCTCGGCAACGCACGACAAGCTTTGACGTCTCCACTCCGTGAACGGGGTGGATTTCTGGCTCACGTTGCCTGCGGCCCGGCGGGCGCGCAGGTCTTGCACGATCAGCACCAGCCGGGTTGCAGACCAGCCCGGACCGGCATCACGCGCGCGGAGTTCTTGTCCCGGGGGGACTCGGTTCCGCACGCGGTGCAGGCATAGGTTCGTTCGGACAGAGGGAGTGCGTGCTTGGTTCTCGCGCCGCACTGCGCACAGTCCATCGTGGTGTGCGCGGGGTGGACCAGGTGGACGATGCGCCCGTGCTTGCGGGCCATCTCCACCAGGGCCTGCTTCGTGGCACCAATCGCCGCGTCGGCCGCCTTACGGGCCATGGTGGACTTCGCCAGGAACTTGGGCCGGAAGTCCTCCACCGCCAGGGCGTCATGGTCGCGGACCACGCGCTTGGCCCACTTGCGGGCGGTGTCCTGCCGCTGCCGGGCCACCTTCTGATGCAGCTTGGCGGTCTGCCGCTTTCGCCTCCCGATAACCGTGCGAGGCGGCCTGGCCCTTCGCGGGGCGGCGCCGGGCCATCATCCGCTGATAGCGGGCCAGCTTCTGCGCGGCGCTCTTCCCGTGCTGCGGGTGGGGAAGATCGTGGTCGTCGGACGTGGTGGTGGCGGTCTCGCTGACGCCCCAGTCGATCCCGATCACCCGTCCGGTTTCGGGCAGCTGCTCGCTCTGGGCCGCGACGACGAAGGACGCCCACCAGTGACCGACCGCATCCCGGTACACGCGCACCGACAACGGGGGTGTGGGAAGCGCGCGCGACCACACCGGCCGCACCACGATCTCACCGGCCAGCTGCAGCCGCCCGTCCTTGAGGCGAAACCCGCGCCGGGTGTAGTTCAGGCTGGGCAGCGCCTCACGCTTCCTCTTGTACCTCGGCATCGCGGCCCGCCGGCGCACCGGCAGGCGCGCCTGGATGTCCTTGAGCGCCTTGGCCCGGGACTTCGCGAAGTCGCGGATCACCTGCTGCTGCGGCACCGACGCACCCTCAGCCAGCCACCCCGCCCGGGTCGCGGGCCTCGGTCAGCATCCTGTCCAGCTGCGCCGGCGCGGACGCGTCCACGCGCGCCCCTAGGTGCAGCAGCGCGCTCAGCTCGATGCGCCAGCGCAGCTTGGCCAGTCGCACCAACGTGGCCAGCGGCATCCCGGAGGGCAGGTTCGACAGCCAGAACTGCACCGGTTCGGGTTCGGTGGCCGGCCACTCGGCCAGCAGCCAGCGTTCGGGCAGCTCAGTACCATCGTTGGCTTGAGGACCCCGCGTCCGGCCGGTCGCACGCGCAGGGCCACGAACCGCGAGTACATGCGCTTGAATCCGCTGATCGACGTGCCGGGCCGGGAGCCCTCCCGCCAGGACACCGGCCTCGCAGCCGCCCGCCCCGCCGCGATGGCCAGGTCTTTCATGGTCTGCGCAGACTCGGGATAGTGCATGGCCGGTGGCCGGCCGGTGCCCGCGTAGGCGGGCTGGACGGGCCGGGCGACGGCTGGATGGGATGGGCGGTATGGCGGGAGGAAATACCCACCGCGTAGGGCAGGTTGCGTTCTTCCAGGCCGTGGCGGAAAGCGGCGGCATCGCCGTAGCCGGCGTCCGCGACGACCAGGGGAATGTCGATGCCCCACGACCGGGTCTCGTCGATCATGTCCAGGGCCAGCTGCCACTTCTCCACATGCCCCACTCCGGCGGGAATGCCGCAGCGGCTGCGGCGGGTGACCTTGTCCGCATCCGCCTCCGGGGAGGCAGGATCCCAGGACGCGGGCAGGAACAGCCGCCAGTTCATCGCGGCCGCGGCATGATCGGTGGTCAGATGCAGCGACACCCCGACCTGGCATTTGGTGACCTTGCCCGCGGTGCCGGTGTACTGCCGCGACACACACGCCGAGGCGTCCCCGTCCTTCAGGAAGCCGGTGTCGTTGACGATCAACGCCTCCGGACCGATCGCCTCGTGCATCCTCCAGGCCAGCCGGGCCCGCACATGCGCCGGATCCCATGGGCTGGACGTGACGAAGTGCGCCAGCGCCTGACGGTTACCGTCCTCACCGAGACGGGCCGCCATCGGCTCCACCGATTTACGCCGGCCATCCAGCAGCAGCCCCCGCACATACGCCTGCCCCCATCGCCGCTGATCCGCACGGAAGAACCCGTCGAACAACTCCGCCGCGAACGCCTCCAGGTCCTCCCGGACCCTGGCCATCTCCTCAGGTATCAACGACGCTCGTAGAGCGGTAGACACGCACGCACAAGAGAAGATGACCAAGCCCTACTAGTGTCCTGCGCCAGAGATCCGTCGGCAGAGGCGGGCGAGGGAGTCGAGGATCTCTTCGGCTGTCTTGGTCCAGATGAACGGCGTGGGGTCG
>NZ_JBICXT010000077.1:0-9141 GCF_043200415.1 Streptomyces sp. NPDC048419
GAAGTCCTGGCGACTGTTACGGCGAGCCCGATGCTCAACCCGACGTATCGGCACCGCCGTCCAAGCCATCCACACCCTCTTGACCTGCGACTATTCAGGATGAAAGAGGTTCACTGGCAGCCGTACACACCCTCTTGACCTGCCAATACACAGGATGAAAGAGGTTCACTCACGAGATATCAAATATGAAGCTAGCCTCGGTGTATTGCGGCGGGCCATAATTGTCCGACACCCAGACGTCAAACGTATAGGTGTTTGTGGCGTTTTTCGCGAGGTTTCCAGTAATCAATCCGTTTTGGTCAATTCCCAGGTGATGAGGCGTCACAGGCGCCGGCTCCACATTGGCCAGCTGCCAGTTTTTGAGAGGGTCGTTTATACCCAGACTTCCACCAGTGGCCTGGACTTGCAAACTGAAGTCTTTCTCAGCACTCCAATGAAATGTTCCACCATTCGTGATGACGGGAAGGCTGTAGCGTTCTACCACGGCCTGGAATCCTGCCATTTCGTGTCCGGCGCCGGTCAAGATGCCATCGGCTACTCCGACAATGCTCCACACTTGCCGTGCCTGAGCAGAGTACTGCGGGTAATTCTCGATGACTTTCTCGACTACTGCCCGAATGCCTTGCAGGAGTTTAGCGATCGGCGTCATGACGGCCGCGGTCCACGAAAGGGCAACGGCGCCGCTGGGGGATTTAGGGTAGGGGGGTGTATTTTGCGACTTTACAATACCTGCGATCGTGTTGATACATCCCAGGAACATCGTGACGAGTGTACCCGAATAGATGGTGTTATATTTCACCCCACCCTTCACGGCAACCTTTCCCAGGTTTTTCATCAGCGTGGAACGATTACCGATCGTGTCACAACTCTCTCCTCCGAACGTCCCCCCCACATCCGATACCAGGCCCAGGATATTCTGACCCCAGGAGGACGACGCGTAGGGATCCCACGTAGAACCCGTACTGAACATCGGTATCGTCAATACCAAGTTACAGATGTCGCCAGCGATCTGAAGTATGTTGAGCAGCTTCGGCTTGGCAGTACCTGGCGGCGGGTTCGGCGGAAGCAAATCAGTCGCAGCGGTGGTTATTCCTGCAAAAACACCGAGCCCGAGACGGAGCACAGGAGGAGTGAGATAGCCAATGTTGTCGGGTGCCGACTCGGGCGGGGACTCGTCACCCAAGGCGGGACTTCCCGGATACCAGGGTGGCGGAGCGACAGGTGTAAACTCTCCCTTTGGGAACGGCGGCTTGTCTACACCCACAACCAACTTGTATATTACGGTCTCAAAGAAGGCCAGGACGAGGCATGCAAACCCTCCTGGTGTGAGATTCTCTACTTCTTCTTCTGGCCGGGCCTTCGATTGGATCCATTGGTACAGCTTCTCCACAAGCGCCATGTTTGCCAGGTGAGTATTGAAGAGAAGATCCTCGATGCTGACCGCGACGTCCCTTGCGAATTTTACGACCGCGCCGAAGACTGCATCGGCCGCTTGGAGGGCTTTCAGTAGAAGTTCCCGTATCCCATTGACGAGGAATTCGTATGTCGAGCGACTGCTCGCAGCCGTGGAATCGGTATCGAAGAAGTCTCTTACGAATTTCGTCGTCTGGCTCCAGGCGTCTACAAGATTGCCAAAGTCGACCGAGTTTGATAGAGAGTCCACCAAATCGTTCAAGGTGGCGTCGAGAGGGTGCGGTTCACTGCTCCTGATGAAGGCTGGTTCGCCTTGAGTGAGCGCGATGCTTCTATCCATGAACCAGCTTGCCTGGGGGTTCTTCAGATCTGCGGTGTCGAGAGTTCCTCCGGATGCGTCAGGAATCGGTTCTACGTTGTTGGGCAGGTCGCCGAGCCGCACGTCTTCTGAATTCGCTAGCAAGCTGTCGAAGTAGCGGTTGACATTGGCTTGCTGGTCAACGAACCATGTATCGCCAATGACCATCCCAGCGTAATGCTTGATAGTCGAGTCGAAGTATTTCGCGACAGTTTTGAAGCCGCTTTCCAGCGCAACCTTGGTGTTCCAGATGTCGGTGAAGTTGAACAATGTTTTCAGCCAGTCGAGGGTACGGGTTGCTGCTCCGGCCAGCATCGCGAAGAGGGATTCAACTGCTTGAGCTGCCTGTTCGATACTGGTGATTATCCACCGTGCGATTTCGACGAGCTTTCCGCCGATGGAGACCACGATCTGGATGACCGAGCTGGTTCCATCAACAATGAATTTCGCCACCTTCGTGGCTCCGCTCCTGATGCCTTGCCAGACGTCAGAGGCCCATTTTGTGCTGTCCTCCCACCAGCCGCCATAGGCGGGATCTGTGCGAAGATTCGTTCGATAGGTTTCCAGTTCTTCAGCGGTGCGGAACGCCTGGAACGTGGGCTGTGTAGGGTCCCATACCTGGATCGCGTAGCCGGCCACGACCTGCGGCTCGTCATATCCGTCGAATACGAGTTTCGGTAGTTCTCTGTCGCCTGCAGCCATGTTGTACATGGTCTGGACGTTCGTTACGACAGTCTCGGGCTGCCAATCCGGGAACTTACTCCAGTCGACCAGATCTGTTTTCTGGCCAGAGCTGTTGGTGCATTGGGCGGCTTTCAAGCCGGTGGAGGAAATCACCCCCTTTTGAGAGGGCAGCTTACCCTTGCCAGCGAGATAGTCGTTTACGGGAGCGTCGAAGTCGATAGCGGCAGCTTGGTCTAGTCCTTCAGTGCTGAGGAAGACGATGGGGGTCACGAGCCCTTGGGCGGGAATCGAAATCGTGAGCCGGCCTGCCACGTTTGTCCGCACGTCCGCGCTCTTGCCTGGCCCGACCAGGAACGATACGGCGTTCACCTGTACCTCGACGAGCGAGTCCGCGGTCACGTTTACCAGATGGTCCGGCATGGGGGTGCCGTACTTATCCAGCAACGTGGCATCCGCCACGTATCGTGTAACGACCTGAGGGTCCTCTGCGGACGGCAGTCTCACTGTCTCCACCGCCCACCGCGAGGTGATTACATCCTGCGCGTAGAGAACGGAGGCCTCAGACGCGGGTGCTCCGCGGACTCGAACCCATTCGTTAGGTTCGTAGTCGGGGTAGGGATCGAGTTCGAAGGAGTCCACCTGGGTTGCTAGCCCCACAGTCGCCGGGGTGGATGCGCCGTCTTCCGTGACGGCCTCCGTCCACTGAATGCCGAATTCCATGGATGGTGGACTACCAAAGTATCGCCATCCGCTTTGATGAAGTACTTGGAGAACGTAGTTCGAGGTGAGTCCGAAGATGTGCAGGTCGCCATCGGCATCCTGCCACGTCTTCGCAGAAGCGAACTCCGTCGGAATAGACATGTCCACGGTTTTTGTGGACTCCCACAGGCGGTAGAAGCTGTGGAGTCGGCCGTTTGCGTCCAGGTAGATGCAGCCGACATCACTGCAGTTAGCCTGGTTTGGAATCGACGGTACGATCCATTGCCCGCAGACACTACGAATTGGACTCCCTTGCTCAGGAATCTTCATCGTCCAGTCCGGGCCCTGCCCGAATTCAAGTCGCCAGACATCCAAGCTATTTTCTAGAGTTGGATATCCGATGTAAGCGACGTAGCGTGAATAGTTGTCCCGGGATCCGGCGCTCATATATCCACCTCCCAGCACGCGGCCAGCGGTGTTTGTCTGAGTTCCGGATGTGACGAAACCCCAAGGGTAATAGGTGCTCTTGGGATCGGTACTTTGAATGTTCGGGTAGATCGCCAAGACTTGCCAGGCCATGCCTTGGTAGCTGTATCCGCCGAGTATCGTGGCTCCGCTGTCCAAGCCATAGGACACGGAGAGGTATCCACTGGGTGGCAGCGGGTTCAGGAACGCCGTTTGCGTTGTCCACGTGCAGGTCACGGTGCCGTCTTGGCTACGTTGTCCTGTCAGCTTGCGTACATCCCACGCCTGGGTACTGCCACTTGGAGGGCAGCCGAAGGCCCATAGGCTTCCGTCAGGGTGCTCTGCCACAACCACTTCCGCGAGTTTGACGGCGTTCGGGATTTCCGTCTGGTTCCAGCCCGTGGGCCCCTCGTTAGTACGCTGCAGGTAGGTAAGCTCCCTCTGCGCGTTTATAACGAGCGCCTCCTCCGCTCCGCCCTTGAACGGATTGGAAAACAGCGCGATCTGATTTCTACCCGATCCGGCGGAGACTGCCCCGCCAGGAACGGCATCCTCCATCAGGAGCGTCGAGACACTGAATGATCCCGGAGTCAACAAATCCCGCTCATTCGACTGAACAGATGAGTTCTGGAATGTCTCAATGCCCATGTCAGACGCCCGCTCTACTTCAGTGTCAACCGATGGTGCGCAAGGAATGGGGAACGCTCATGCCGGTCCGCGTCCGGAGAGCCTGTTGAGGGCCCGCCAGTTGCGATCTCCGGTCCGCTGGCAGGTGACATGCACATCCTCCACCGTCCGCTGCCGGCGGACTTCAGGTTGAGGGTGTGTACTCCCCGTTTGCCAGCAGTCGGCAACAGGTCACTGGCGCGCCGAGCGCACTGCCGAGGTGGGCCGGCCAGGCACTGAGCGGGCTGCTGTCGGTTGGAGGCGCTGTTCACCTGGGTCCGTTGGCGGCGATGCGCCACGCACGCAACGCAGATCATGACCGTCGCCCCCGTCCTGGAGAAGTACCTTGTACGTGCAGAGTGAACGCCTTTGCTGTGTAAAGTGGCGGGGCGAAGCTGTCTCGCACCTGCACGGTCAATGCGTAGTCTCCGGGGGGAGCCTGGATCCTCCCGGAGATAAGTCCTGTGCTCGGATCCAGCCTCAGGCCCGCCGGCAGGGCTCCGGCGCTGACTCTCCACTCTCGCAGGGGAAAGTTGACCTCGGTGCTACCGCCCAGGGCGGTGAGCAGCACCCCATAGTCCATTCCCGCTGTCCCGTTCGGCAGAGGAGTTTTGGTCTCAATATTCGGTACGTTTCCCAATTCGAGAACGCCAGGGTTTCCTGCACAAAGATCACCAAGGCTGGCCAGGGCGCCGTCCGTGTTCGCGATGACCTTCTGGTAGGGCAGGTTGCCATCAGCCGAGCCGGCGTTGCGGAACGCTTGGATAATATCCCGCAGGGGCCGGATGGATGCTGCCAAGTAGGCAAGATCTTGCAAGTTTTCGTTTTCCAGGTGCCGCTGAGTCGCTGCGATTTCCCGGGAGATGAGATCTCCGGCGCCGAGGAGGAGCTGGAGTCCGGATCCTTCGAGGATTCCACCGGGCGTTATTGGCCTGATGGGGAGGTTCTTGAGAAGTGCAGAGTTTCCACCGAGAACCGGCGCTATGATATCTAGTCCTGCGATGCAGGCGAACACGCAGTCGGCCGCCCATCGCGTGCCCTCGAGAACGAACGCGAGGCCATCAGCCTTGCTCCATGGCCGACCCCAGACAGGCGGCGCGGCGAGCAAGGTCGCGTAACTCTCCATGAAGCCGGCAGCCAGGTTGACCGGGAGAAGCCCATTTTTTGAGTAGGAGGTTCCTATCAGCGGGGTGACAAAATCGGTCAGGGCCGTGAGCGCCTGATGCGCTACTGCTATGATGGTTGCTTCGGATTGGGCTTCCACCAATTGCATGTTGTAATCGGCGGCGCCCTTGGTTTTCGTGACGTGGGCTGCCGGTGTCAGATACGGCGGAATTGCGGGGAAGCCATCCGGGAATGGGCGGCTGTTGATACCCAGGATCATCTTGTGAGTGCAGGTGATCTGGAAGCCGGTCACGAGGGCAGCGAATCCTCCCACTGTCATGGGATCGGGAGGCCTGCCGGTTGCGCGAGTACCTATCCATCGATACAGGTCGTTGATGGGCCCAAGCTTCATAGGGAGCGTGAGCAGATCCTTGAGGCTAGGGATGAGAGTAGTGGCCGCTATTTCGAACAGGTCATGGTAAGCCTCATCTGCTGCGGCCAGAATTTTCGGCATGAGAGGAGCGATCCCCTCATCGATGAGTTCGGAATACCGGGATCCGCTTGTCGACTGGACGGAATTCACGGCGAAGAAGCTCTTCAGGAAGTCGTTCTTACCGGCCAGGCTATCTATCAAGAGTCGAAATTCTGGTCGCCTCGTGATCACCGAAAGTGTCCCCAACTCGGACATTATGGGGAGCTTGTCGCAGCCGTCAATCGTCGCAGTACCGTCCCAATCCAGGATTCTGTCTAGCAGCCAATTGGCTTGAGGACTGCTCAGCTCCCGCGGATCTACCGTACCCCCCGAGATATCCGATATGGGAGGTATCCTGTTTTGGAAATCGGCCATGCGGAGCCGGGCATACGCGTCCTTCATGTTGCCCAAAGCGACATCGGCAACTTCCTGCTGCCTTCTGAACCACCCCGGGTCTACAGAGTAGTATTGGCGCTTTAGCGCGACATCGACGAGGCCGGTAAGCTCTTGATATCCGACCTCGAGGGCCGATTTGGTGTTCCATATGTCGGAAAAAGGGAAGCGTGTCTTGAGCCAGTCGACGACGCGGACGGCTGCCTCACCCGAAACAAGTGCGAAGAGAGCTTCGACGGCCTGAGACGCCTGCTCGCCGTCGGTGATGGCCCACCGTCCGAGAGACACCACCTTGCCGTTCATCTCGACCTTGATCTCAATGTCTTGCGACACGGTGAGGTCGACAACCTTGGTGGCACCGGTCCTGATGCCCTCCCAGACGTCGGCAGCCCATGTGGTGAAGCCATCCCACAAGCCACCGTAGGCGGGGAGGGCATGGCGACTGGCTCGGTAGTGTTCCAGCTCCTCGCTCGTTCGGAACGCATGGAGCATGGGCTGGCTAGGGTCCCAGACCTGGATGGCATAGCCCACGATCTCCTGAGGATCGTCGTCGCCATCGAACGCGAACTTGGGCAGCTGCTGGTCGCCGGCCGCCATGTTGTACATGGTCTGACACAGTGCAACGACTGCTTCCTGCTGGTATTTGGCTTTACTCCAGTCCGCGACCAGTGGCGTTATCAACCCCGACGGTGCGTAACATCGGGCATTCGTCAACGCGGTGGAGGAGAGGAGCCCCGCCTGGGAGGGGATTTTATCCTTGCCTGCCAGGTAGGCGTTGACCGGAGCATCGAGGTCGACGACCACCGCCTGCGCCAGTCCGTCGGCATTGAGGAAGACCACGGGAGCGACGAGTCCGTGCGCGGGAACCGAAACCGTGAGCCGGCCGGCCATGTTGGTGCGCACCTCAGCGTCCCGACCTGGACCTACTCGGAAGGAAATTCCGTTGACCTGCACTTCCACGAGGGACTCGGCAGTCACGGTCACCAGGTGGCCAGAGATTGGTGCGCCGTAATTGTCCAGTAGGGTCGCCTCTGCCATATACCGATTGACGATCTTGGGGTCACCGGAGGACGGTAGTCGAACTGTCTCTTCCGTCCATCGTGAGTTCGTCGATTCCCGTACGTAGAGCACTGTCCGTTGGGCCTGGGATCCGCCCTCCGCGAGCAGCAATTTTGGCTCGTAGTCAGGGTATGGGTCGAGCGTGAATGAGATACTGCCGTCTTGGGCAGCTAGCCCTACTATGGCCGTCGTTCTGGTGCCGTCATCCGCAGTCGCCTGCGACCACTGGATGTGCAGATTATTGCCTTCCGCTCTCCACCCATCTTGGTGAAGTACCTGAAGTGTGTCATACCCGGCATGACCGAAGACATGCAAGTCCCCGTCCGCATCTTGCCAGGTCTTGCCATATCTGAAATTTGTTTCGATCTTCGTATCGACCCGGATATCCTTTTCCCACTTGCGATAGAAGTTATGCAGGTTTCCATTGGTATCGAGATAGACGCATCCGACGTCGCTGGACTTCCACCGATGCGGCAGGGACGGCACGAACCATGTACCGCAGAATCCGTACGCCGCCTCTGTTAAAGTCATCATCCAGTCAGGATCCCCGCCAAACTCAAGGCGACTTATAGGTCCGGGGTCCCGCCCAGGAGACAGGGGGGAACCGAAGTAGGCCACGAAGCGCGGCTTCGTCTCCGTCGCGCCTGCACCAAAAAAGCCGCCACCCATGACCACGTGTCCGGGGCCGAGATTGAAATTCGAAGAATAGGTGAAGTTCCACGGGTAGAATGGTGTGGCGCCGGTGGAGAAGGCTGCGTAGACGGCCAGAAACGGAGTCTGAATGTTAGGAGAGCCGCCGGCGACGATCACCGCTCCACCATCTGGTGAGTAGGAGACGTTCAGGTTGTGGCATCGGCTTTTGCCCGGCTCTCCATCGAATGCCTTTTGCCCGCTCCATTCGCATGTGACGGTACCGTCTGGGCTCCTTTTGCCCGTGAGCTTGCGAGTATCCCAGGGCTGGGCATCTCCAACGGGAACGCCGAAGGACCACAGACTTCCGTCGGGGTGCTCCGCCACGACCACTTCCGCCAGCTGCGGAGCGCCACTGACTTCGGTTTGTTCCCAGCCGGTCGGCCTATTGTTCGTACGCTGCAGGTACGTCAACACGCCCTGAGCGTTAATGACGAGAGCCTCCTCCACTCCTTCCTTGAAAGGATTGGAGAACAGTGCAAGCTGGTTCTGCGCCGAACCCACGGAGATGTCGCCTACAAGGACGGCATCCTCCATGAGCATCGTGGTCACACTGAATAATGCCGGAGTCAGCAGATCCCGCTCGCCGGACGATACGGAGGAGTCCTGGAACATCTCGATGCCCATCAAAGACACCGCATCCCTATGCTCAAGCGATTCGCGCTCGCTGCCTTACGCAGCGAGTACCCAAAGGCACACTGCGGCGCCCGGTGACCGACGACACTACGTAGTTGAGCGACTTGCCACGGTGCGTCAGGCCTTTGCCGATACACGTGCGGGCGGTCCGTGTGGGCCGTCTGTGAGCCCGCCGATCCCGGCAGGCTCACCCACATTGCCCCGTTTAACCATCGCCCGCGACGAATACCATAGTACGCCTCTCCAGCCATCAGGGAAGCCCCAAGTGCCCGTAACGCGACGTGGAGCTCTTTCGGCCTGGCCACTGATCGGGTGACCACGTGGGTGCCCGCAACGCGCGAGGCTCCCGTGCTGTTGAGGTGTTCGAAGTCTCAACCCATAGGCACAGGAGCCCCGTTGGCTCCTTAAGACGTCATCTCATTTGGTGAGTCTGCGGTAGCAGATGAGGGTGCAGGCGATGCTGGTGAAGGCCAGGAAGTGCTCGGCTTTGCGCTCGTAGCGG
>NZ_JBICXT010000078.1:0-9042 GCF_043200415.1 Streptomyces sp. NPDC048419
AGGAGGACGCGGCCTCTACCTCGTCGCCCAATTCTCACGACGCTGGGGCACCCGCTACATGGACCGAGGCAAAACCATCTGGACAGAACAAGCCACCAACGACAATAACAACCCACCCACAGCGTCACCCGACGCCCTACTCAACCTATGGAACGACACGGACGGATGAATCCCGCCCCGAGCCAGGGACGGTTCAGCCAGACACCTCCCCTGCGACCGCAGCTGCCGGCACAGCACGCAGACCACGTGCGCCCGAGGTGGCCGAGCCTTGACTGCCTCCGCCCGCAAGCCCCTACTGATCAGCCGGACGCCGTCTGGACTGTCCGTAGCAGCCGGATACCTCGCAGGCCCCGTACGTCGGCCTGGCCTCATGGGCCCCTCGTGAGCCATGCAGCCGCCACTGTGACCGCAATGGTGAGGCCCCGACAGCGGCCCGAGTAGCGATCACTGCTGCGGTGGTCATGGCGCCTCCAGTGAGCAAACCCTAGGAAACCTCTTGAACACGGTGCTATCGCGCCACTTCGCCCCGTCTGCGACTACCAGTCCCCAGGTCTCGACACATAACAACGCACATCGGGGCACGGCCCATGCAGCTGGGGCCCATCGTCGACGGGGTGTCGCGCATCGTCTCCCCGGCGATCGGCGAGCGGGGTCCAAGACAGGAGCGACGCACCGCGGTGCAGCCCCATAGGTCGCGGCGGGCCTCATCTCGTCGCAGGCCCTGCGGCCCTGCAGTGTCTCCGCGTACAGGTCGCGCTGAACGACGCGGCGAGCGCCATGCCACCCGCACATGGAACGCATCCTGCACCCGCGCAGGCAGCACCCGGCCGTGCTCAGGCCGGGTGACCAGTCCGGCCCGCCAGCCCAGGTCCGCAAGGCCGGACGCCGACGGCGCATCAACCCGAATCCGCCCGGGACGGCCGAACGACCGATCGACAATCTGTTCACCGTGCCCGGCGAGCAAACCCGCGCCGTGCCGGGCACACACGGCCAAGCTGATCGTCCCTGGCCGCGCCTCCTCGCTCCAGGCACTCCTTGACCAGCGCGAACCACTAACCCATCGGATCAAGAAACCCCGGCAGCCCCCCTTTCCAGGCCCTGATGCCCATGGCCGGCACCGGCATCAGGACCGGCGTCCGGTATGCCCAGTCGCGCCCGCTCCCCCTGCCCTGCCGGCGACGGCGGCAATACCGTAGACCCCGCGTCGGGAAGCTGGACGGCCCGCCGCCTTTGTGCGGCCCTGGCGACAGCCGCCTGGTCTCCCCGTCCCCACGATGACGGCCCGCCGCCTTTGTGCGGCCCTGGCGACAGCCGCCTGGTCTCCCCGTCCCCACGATGACGGCCCCCCGCCCTACCACCTGCGTGCCGGCCGCCGACCGGGCCGTTCACCGACAGACAGCCCTCCCCGGGCGCGAACAGGACCAGCGCCAAAAAGGCGGGCCGAAAGCGGCCGCAGCCCGGCCTCACCGGCGATCACGGCATCACACCTGAAAGCCGCCGCACGGCGCGGCGACGAATGCCTTCCGCCGACGGTCAAGCCCAAAGAGACGGTAACGATCCCCGCAGGCAGGCAGATTAGGGCGGGCGCCCCTCCGACGGGAAGGCCCTCCCGCACCAACGCTCATGAATGTGCTCCAGGCCAAGCCAACCGGCGCCCCGGGAAGCAGCAGAGCGGCAACTCCGGAATGGGAAACAAGCCGGACAAGCGGACATTCTGGACTTTCGTGTTCCCCTGCCCGAGGAAACCGGCGACACCGCCCCTCTCCAATGATCCCCGCACGGAGTCCCCCACCGGGAGCATTACAGAGCAAGACCAACTCACGGTCTACACGGTGCACCGCTCCGCCCCGGGCGCCGAGACGGTGCCTGTCGAGGAGCGGTAAGACCAGGCCATCGCGAGAAAAACAAGAAGGCGAGAACACGCGGCCAGGTCTGCATTCGGGCCGTATCGCCCGCCCCGTCCTGCGCCGCTGCCGCTTCCGGCCGCAGAACGACGGCCGGTTTCGCATGTCCTCGACGATGCCGGTCCGCGAGGTCGACCACGGCTGCTATCCGCGAGAGGATAAGCAGATCCCTTCCCTAACCGCATCCACGCGCCGTTCCCGCACCCCCTGCAACGGATTTCCCAGCCAAGGCATCCGTAAGAAGGTGCTACCATCCGGTCATGGCTCAAAAGATTGTGACCGTCTACACGGACGACCTCACCGGCAGAGAATCCGAAGAGGTGCAGACCCACACCTTTTCACTGGACGGGGTCAATTACGAGATCGACCTTGTGTCGGATAACTACGACAAGCTCTTCGAGGCGCTCGCCCCCTTCATCAGCAGCGGCCGTAAAGTCGGCCGCACTAGGGCCGGGGGCAGGCCGCACAGGCCCGCCCCGGACGGTCCGAGCCCCGAACGGCTGCGCGCATGGGCCCGGGAGAACAATCACCCCGTCAACGACCGCGGCCGCGTCCCCGCCAGCATCCGCGAGGCCTACGCCAAAGCCCACTGACCGCAATATCCTCGCCCCGCCGCCACGGGTGGGAAGACGATACGGCCCGGCCGCGGCCGGTGGCGGCCCAGGCAGCGCGTGAGGCCGCACCACAGCCCTCCCTGCCATAAAGCACTCGAGACAGCGAACCTCTTTCACCCCCTGCCGCGGGGAAGGATGCGCTGGACAGCACGGGTATGACGGGGAGAGGTTCCCCTCGTCGTAGGCGTGGTGATGCCACGCCTCACCCCGGCGGACGAAGGGCCCCTGTCTGCTCCGTGCCGGCACAGCGTCTCGCATAAGAAGTCCGACCCTGAACGACGCCCTGCACCGCCGATGCACACGCCCCGAACTCGCCCACAACCCCACGCGGGCCCGGATACGGGGCATCGCCGCTAAGGTGCGAACGCCGGCTGCTCGAAGACCCGTCGGGCCAGCAGGCTCGGGCGGCGACCCCGCTCGATTCGGCCTGCCGCGGCCTTCATGAGGCTCGCCAAGGCGACACAGAAGGCATTTTTGTCGCGATGCGAAGCTGCAGGCGTCCGCCGGCGCGGCCCATCACCAGCGCCTCCGGCACACACCACGACTCCGGCCGCAGACGGATCGAGAACGACCCCCTGCAGAGGTCCTCCCCCTCAACGGCGACTCCTACCACCCCCAACGCCGCGAACTCCTCGCCAATGAGAACCGCGCAAACCGGGACTGACCCGACCCTGAGGGGTCAGTATTCGGGGACCCTAGGGGGTCAGTCGAACGGGATCTTTGACAGCGTGTGTCGATCCCGACGGTGCTCGTCCCGCCCGTCCTGTCTTGTGCCACAGCCATGAGTAGCCCACCCCCCCTCGACTGTTGATCAGCGGGTCAAACCGCCGAGCTCGGCAGCGCGGACACGACTGCGACGAGATGAATCAAGCCCCTATGGAGCTACGACATACCGAGTCGGCAGCACTGCCATGCCCCTCACCGGTCGACGAGTCGCCCGGGAGGCTCGGAGCCGATGGGCCTTCGAGTCTGCCCAGCGAGCGGACACCATGGCCAAAATGCTCGCAGCCGGTCTTGCCAGTGGCGGGGGGCACATCGGCCAGCCGGCGCACCGACACACCCGGCAGATAGGCGATTGCAGCCACCCGTGCGGGCAACGGTCGCCGCTTGGGTACCGATGGAGGGAGGTTGGGCCGGCCACGACCCGGGCCTTCCTCCTGCGCCTCAGGCGAGCGTACAGCTCCCGCAGCTGGCGCTCGCCGTTGGCAGCGACTTGTCGAACGTGGTGCGTCTCCCACGCAGCAGGGCCGTGCCGTGGTGGGTGGACTTGCACACGTCCAGGGCGCAGAACACATCGATCGACGTGAAGTCGATGCTGGTCACCGGGCTTTCCTCCCCGGAGTCACAACCGGTGGCCCGCCCCGGCACCGGAGATCGGCAGCCACATGACGCAGCCCCTACCGGTTGGCGGACACGCTTCCATCAGCGCTCAACCGGTGCCGCCAGGACCGGCGGCACCCCAGATCATCAAGAACAGGGGCAAATTGTCATAACGGCCCCGAAGGCCACGAGCCGCGTACGGAGCTCTACGAAGAAAGCAATTGGCAGGCTGGAAGAGCAGCAGCTTGCGGCCCGGGCTCAGCCGTCGCCAGCGGGACCCGATCGCCCGGCGATGCCTGCGTAGATGCTGTGCGAGGAAGCGCAGGGGAGAGCTGGACAGGACGACACCGGACGGGTAGACAAGCACGCGACGCTCTGGTGGAGATGGTTCTCTTGGTCCGAAAACCCATCTACCAGGGGCTTCACCCCGCTGTCAGCCCAACTGGACAACTGAGGCATCAGGTTGGAAATGGCTCAGTGCCCCACATGCACCCGCACTACTTCGGCGATGCCGTACCGCGGCAAAATTTCCCGGGTGCCGAACCTCCAGCCACCGGGAGACTCCTGCGCGCATTGGCAGACGGAGCCGAGTCCTCGGGGATCGAGCTAAAGGCGGAATTTGCCGGTCCCGCCCGATCCGTGTGTGGCGTTGATGCCTAGGGCGTTGAGTGGCATCGCGCCCTCCAATGTTCCTGGGAGAACTTCAGCAATGGGCACCGGTATAATCCCGCCGCTTCTTAGAACGAGTGTGGTGGGATCAACAAAGCGCACTTCGCCGTCATTCCCGATATATGCGTAGTTTGATCCTATAGGACGATACCACGTGCCCACGTGAGGCGTATGGGCGGCGTCCGTGTAACCGGTCTCAGTGACGACGCAGTCCGTCCAAGCAGCGGTTTGGTCTGCGCCTGACATCAAGTGCGTCAGGCGCATGTCTGCTTCCGTTGCTGTTCCTCCGGTGTGGAAGATCTCCACCATGCCTTCGAAAACGATCTGCTTGCCCTGTGGATCGACGAAGGCAATTCGGGCCTGCGGAAAGTCGGTGCTTCCATCTTTCAACTGGCCCCCAGAAAGGAATTGGAAGGTCCATCGGCCACCGCCGAATTTCGTTCCCTCAAATTGTGCTCCTGATCCGTCTGAGAGAATGCTCTTCTTCTCCTCCGCCAGTGGCCCGCCCTTCTGCTCCAGTAGCCCGCTGACGCCCGGGACGGGAACGTTCGTCCCACTTCCTTCCAGGAAAAAATCGGGTATTGCGCAGAACTCTTGTACTACATCTCCGATCTGAGTGGGAGAGAGCCACCGTTTAGGATCCGTGGGGAACGTTTTGTAGATGACAGAAACCAATTGTTCTATCACGACCTCAACGAAGGGCGCAGCCAATCCGCCGGTTAGCCTCACTTGCTGGACTGCTGTTTCTGTCTTCAGCACGCCCGCGCCCTTCTTGCTGGCGGCGGTCAGGCCTGGAACTATCTCATCTTTGGAGATCTTCTTGATCTTATCTGCAATGCCTTTAGCCACCTTCGTTGGGTCGGGATGGCTAGATTGCAGGCTTGCTTCGAGCTCCTGCTTGTAGGCATTGAACGCACCCACGAAGGCGCCTTTTATGAGGTCCCAACCGGGGATGAATGCTCCCGGAATAAAGGACATCAGGTCCATAACGGTCATGAAGTTGGCTTCGATACGGGCTATCGTTCCCGTACCAATCAACCCGGCCGAACCGGAATCCATCACACCCAGGAGAGATTCTTGCCTCTTTTGCGCAGTTTCCTCAAACTGGCGCAGAAGTGTTTCAGCCTCACGTGATTTGTACATTCGTTTAAAAACTGCCTTACCTGCGCCAGCCGCGCCGAACAGTGGAGCGAATGCTCCGGCGTAGGAGGCGCCGATACCAATTCCAATGTCGGCAACCTTTTCGACGCTGTCGAGGCTGAAAAGCTCCTTCTGCACCTTTTCGAGAGCAGATCGGCCCTTCTCTGCCTCCTCTTCCAGTTTCGATTTTTGGCCGAGGGCAAAATCTTGCACGGCCTGCCGCACCACATCTTTCATGTGCTTGGCGGCTGCTACTCCGATATTGATTCCAACGTTAGCCATTTCTCGGTACTGCGAGAACAGCTTATTGGTTTCTTTGATGTACGTTGTCAGCTCATCACCCAACACTATTGCGGCGGGCAATTGCTGGTCGATGCACTGGCGGTAAAATACATCCTTCCTTGGTATTCGGGGCTCTAGTCGCTGTAGAGAACGAGCCCGATTCAGAATTTTCTCAAGTTTCCCCACAACTCCCTTGTAGGCAGCTATGTCCGCTCTAATCTGCGCTCCCACCTTCCCGGATCCCCCAAGGGGGGTATCGTGCAGATCGGTTAGTATGCGCCCGAGGTGCTGCAGATACCGAATGCGCGCATTGACGAAGGAGGCCATGCTTTCAAGGGTCGTGGAGTTGGCAGCAAGGATGCGCTCATATGCCTGACGCAGAGCCTCCACACGTTCGCCTGTGCTGTGCTCCGCTACCGTATACTGCACGGCCGATTCCAGAGCGAGGGAACGCCGCTCGATAACTCTTTGGATCTTCTTGCGGCGCCAATTCCGCGAGTCGAGATAAACGAAGATCGCATCCGAGAGCCTCGCCACGATCTTTTGCCGGTTATCGGCAGCGACCCTTCGAAGGTCACCGACTGTTTGTTCAAGCTCGAGGGCAGCCCCCTCAGCAGACGAGGTCTCCTTCAGCTCAGGCATGAGCGTAGTTTCCCCCGAACCATCGCTACCCCCTTCTACAGGTAGAGAGGATGGCGGGCCGGAACTGGGCTGCGGAAACGGCTTGAGAACCTTCTGCTCGCGATCGCCAGCCTCGTCTTCGTCCTCGTCTTCGATGACTGGATCGCGGGTGTTCGGCTTGGGCGGGATGCCCCCCCCGGGTTCTGTCTGGGCACCATGGACAACCTTCTCCTCCTCCACCTCGGATGCCTCCTGCAAAGGAGGCGGGTCATCATCGGGCTGATCGGGCTGATCGGGCTGATCGGGCTGATCGGGCTGATCGGGCTGATCGGGCTCCACGAACGATGCCGGTTCCAGGTGAGGCATGGCATCGGGGTCCTCTTCGTATTCCGACATCTTCATCCCCAATACCTCAGAAAGAGATCGTGCCCAGGTCCTTCCGCGGTTTCGCGCGACATCGACTACTCGCACTGCTAGACCGCGGGTAGGGGCATTTGGCCCCGCCGATTGTTCCGAAGCTGCCCGCGACGGGTGTGTGCGTCACGGCAGCGCGCTGACCTCTTGTCTAGCTTCGCCTTGCACATGGGCGGCCGCAAGTGGGCGAGAGGAGCTGGCCATGGTGCAGCCGGCTGGTCCGGCAAGCCCGACCAGCCGGGCCGGTTCACAGTGCCGCCATTTGCGTTGTGACCTTGGCCGAGTCGAATAGCGACTGAGGTCACCGGCATCCGTTGACGGTGGCAACCGTCGAGGGTACCGGCGGCGACTACTTCGCCTCCATTAACATTGCCAACAGCAGCGGATTCATAGATGTACACCATGCCGCCAGGGTTGGCAGTGCCGACGATGTCCAAGCCGTCGGCCGTGAACCACCCACCGCTCTCGACCGTGTCGACCCTGATGTCGTGGGCGTTCAGCATCGATCAGCTGCTTGGCCGCGCCGACGGCGTTGTCAGGGTAGTCGGCCGCGAACCTGCGGACCCGTTCCAGTTCGGAGTGGATGCCCGATACCTCGGTCAGGGCGTCGGCGTGCACCATCCGGCGGACAACGCGGGCCGTATGCAGGCGCAGCTCGTCATCCGGGTGGCAACCGTCCCGCGCAAACGCCTCCCGCAGATTCGCCGCGGCTACTGACGTGTCCACGCCGCGCTCCAGTCGGATGAGCAGGCCGGAGGCGAGCTCGCTCTGGTGCCATGCCGGCCGCGGCTCTGCCGGGCGACCACGATCGCCGATGACTCGGCCCCGGCCACGCCCGGCCTGCCGGCCCGTGACTCCGCGCTGCCGCTCCCCGGGACACACTGGTCAGCGATATCACCTACGTTGACATCTGGGCCGGGTTCCTTTGTCTCGCGACCGTCATCGACTGCACCAAAAGCGGTGGTCGGCTGGGCGATGGCCGACCACATGAAGACATCCTTCATATCGGATGCACTCGATATGACAGCCCAAGAATCGACAGCCGGAGCGGTTCATTGAATCTAGCGAGGTCACGTGCCGCCGCAACCTCCGACGGGCTCCCGCCAACACCCGGGGAAATGGCCAACATCAACTGACAATGTGAGGTCCACCTGGTGGCCCGGTCCACGATTCAGCCCTTACCGACATCCCCGGCGGCTGACCCTTGCGCCATCCGCGTGTATTTGAGATGACGTGCTGCACCGTTTTGGTGAAAGAGAGCTGTGAATGGTGGTGCGGTAGGAGCAGGATGGTCCATCGACCACGGCGGGAAGCCGCCGACCTGATGAACCGAGGTGACCGGGCGTGTGACGGGCCAGACGCCCGACATCCAGGAGAGGCCACGTCCGAAACCGCATCAGCCACGCCCTGTCCTGACTGACGGTCTGGGCTGTCGTGGCGAAGTGGGCGGCAATCGCCGATCGCAAGAAGCGCCGATTCGCTGAGGCTGACCACGTCGTTTCGAGCAACCCTGGTTTCAAGCGTCAGGCCGGCCAGCCGGGCGGGGCAGCGTCTCGCATGGAACACCCTGATGATCTCTCGACCGAGGGACAGACTGGCGGTATTCCCTGCGGGCGGCGCACTGAGCTTCTTCAACACGGCGCCCCAATCAGAGGGGCCAAACCATCTGACCTGCACCAACCTGGCCGACATGTCATCCGATCGGTGGCCAACTCGAAGAAGCTCACTGATGATTCACGCGAAGAGCGGGAGACAAAAGGGTTGTGAGTATCCTCAACGAACCCCAGGGTGCCGCCGCAACCAGCGGCCATTACACGGACCAGCTGCCCATGCGCCGCAAGCAGCCCGGCAATGTCGTGATCAAGTGGCTGACGACCACTGACCACAAGACGATCGGGACGATGTATCTGAGTACCTCATTTTCGTTCTTCCTGATCGGCGGCGTGATGGCGCTGCTGATGCGCGCCGAACTGGCCCGGCCTCGTCTGCAGATCGTGTCGAACGAGCAGTTCAACCAGGCGTTCACGATGCACGGCACGATCATGCTGCTGATGTTCGCGACGCCGCTGTTCGCCGGC
>NZ_JBICXT010000079.1:0-8963 GCF_043200415.1 Streptomyces sp. NPDC048419
TGCAGGAGGTCCTGCCGGACGGGAGTTATCCGGCCCGGATCCAGGCGAACAAGCACGCCAAGGCCGCTAAAACCGTCAAAGCTCCACCAGCTCTGGTGAGGGTGATTGAGTACCGCCTCGACGGCCACGCGGACGTGATCCGGCTGGTCACCAGTCTGACGGACCATGAGGACTATCCGGCTGCCGAACTCGCCGCCCTGTATGCCCGGCGTTGGGAGATCGAGATCGTCTTCGACGAGATCAAGACTCACCAGCGCGGCAGGCCGGTCCTGCGCTCGCAGACTCCGGGCGGGGCAGGCAGGAGATCTACGCTCACCTGATCGTCCACCAGGCGACCGCCTGCTCAATGAGGCGGCCCGGATGGGGCAGACATCCGCCGAGCGGACATCGTTTACCCGGGCACTGCATGTTGTCCGCCGTTCGGTGATCGCGCCGTGCGGCTTTCCCCCCTCAGCCCGAAATC
Organism: Streptomyces sp. NPDC048419; assembly: GCF_043200415.1. Taxonomy (NCBI): domain Bacteria; kingdom Bacillati; phylum Actinomycetota; class Actinomycetes; order Kitasatosporales; family Streptomycetaceae; genus Streptomyces; species Streptomyces sp. NPDC048419. The sequence continues at coordinate 464 of NZ_JBICXT010000079.1, forward strand.
ATGACCGCCTTGTCAGCCTCGCCGAGATCCGCTGGTCCCTCCTGCCACGACGACGGTTACGCGACTGCCCCCGCAAACTGAAGTCGTCGATCACCCCGTTCAGCAGCAAGGCCCCCGACGAACCTGCTAGCCACCACCGTCCATCAGCCGTCATCACCGTGAACCACAGATGGCAATAACCACCAAAAGCAACGGCATTGTCATGGTCGACAGGGGGGCATAGCCATGCCGGGCCAGAAGGCCGGGAGCCTCATGATCGAGGCCGTCTAGAAGGTAACGGGAGGCTGGCGCAGCGCGTCAATGCCTCTGTGCCTGGTCGATCGCCGAGTCGAGCGTGGTGGCCGACATTATGAGGGCCAAGTGGGTGAACGCCTGGGGGAAATTGCCCAGTTGCTCGCCGCTCGGGCCGACTTCCTCGCCGAACAGGCCCACGTGGTTCGCGTACGTGAGCATTTTCTCGAATGCGTAGCGCGCCTGGGGAATCCGGCCCGCGCGTGCCAGGGCATCGACGTAGAGGAAGGAGCAGAGGCTGAATGTTCCCTCGGATCCGCGCAGGCCGTCCGGCGAGGCGGTCGGGTCGTAACGGTAGACGAGGCTGTCCGAGACGAGCTTTCTGTCCATGGCGTCCAGGGTGGACAGCCAATCGGGGCTCATTGGCGCCAGGAACCCAACCCGGGGGAGGAGTAGCAGAGAGGCGTCGAGGACATCGCCGTCGTAGTGCTGGACGAGGGCCCGCTCCTTCTCACTCCATCCGCGCGCCATGACCTGTTCGAGGATCGCGTCGCGCGTCGCCGTCCAGCGCGCTGTATCGGCGGGCCTGCTGAACTCGGTGGCCAGGTCGAGTCCGCGGTCGAAGGCCACCCAGCACATCACCCGGCTGTACGTGAAGTCTTTGCGGCCGCCGCGTGTCTCCCAGATCCCCTCGTCCGGCCTGTCCCACGAGTCGGCGAGCCAGTCCAGGGCCGCGGCGAGAATTTTCCACCCCTCATAGCTCCCGCGCTTGGCCACCTCGCGATTCTCCGTGAGTGCGTACATCGTCTCGCCGTATATGTCGAGTTGCAGCTGATCCATGGCCGCGTTGCCAGCCCGGACAGGGGAGGAGCCGCGGTAGCCCTCGAAGTGCTCCAGGACCACTTCCGGCATTTCAGGATCCCCGTCGACCCGGTACATGATCTGGAGGCGTTCGCCCGGCAGGTCCTTCCGGTCGTGCAGCCGATCGCCCAGCCAATGGGTGAACTGGGTTGCCTCCTCGACGAAGCCGAGATCCAGAAGGGCTCGGACCGACAGCGAGCCGTCGCGGACCCACGTATAGCGATAGTCCCAGTTGCGCTCGCCGCCCACCTGTTCGGGAAGGCCCATCGTCGCTGCAGCGACCGGCGCTCCGGTGGGGTGGTAGGTCAGGAGTTTGAGGGTGATGGCGGACCGGGCCACCACGCTCTGCCATCGGCCGTGGAAGGTGGCGGTGCGCAGCCACTTCTGCCAGTACTCGCCGATCCTGAAGATCTGGTCGCTGATCTCCTCGGCGGTGATCGGTGCGGGTGGCTCGCCCCCGGGGTCGCAGACGGTGAAGACAGCGGCGGCCGTCTGTCCTGCGTGGAGTGTGATCTCGCCCCGCACGTCCTGCTCCTCACGCGCCAGCGGAAAGCTGCTGCGCAGATATCCCGTTATCCCCGGCGAGCGGAACACTGCGAGATCCGGGTGCAGTTCGAGCTCGTGGACGGCTCGGGCGTAGTCGAAGCGCGGCCTGCATTCTAGGGAGAACCTGACGGTTCCGCGTACGGCCCGGACGGCGCGTATCAGCGTGTGTCGGTGGCTGGGCGTCCTCGTACGGTCGGGCGGCATGCAGTCGATGACTTCACCGACCCCGTCGGGCGACATGAAGCGGGTCACCAGGATGGCGGTGTCGGGGTAGTAGAGCTGCTTGCATGCTCCCTTCGGATGGTCGGGCGCGAAGCGGAAATGTCCGCCCCGGTCGTGGTCGAGGAGGGCGGCGAAGATGCTGGGCGAGTCGAACCTGGGAGCTGCGAACCAGTCGACGACCCCCTCGGACGAGACGAGGGCGGCGGTTTGCAGGTCGCCCACCAAACCGTGGTCGGCAATGGGTGGATAACGGTACATACACACTCCAAATTTCTTATATACCTTTTTAGTACCAATAGTGCCCAATATTCAACTGGTGTCCATGAGGCGCTCTGCTTGCCGCCGCTGCTCGGGGCTGCGTTACTGCTCCTGGAGTGATCGTTCGCCATGGAGGTTGTGACATGGAGATGGTCAACCTTTGAGTGGTGCGTCCTCCGGAAGTCACTGACGAAGCGGTCCGTGTGCGTGACGGTGACGTGTTTGTCTTCAATCTGGTGGTGCAGCCGGGAGTGTCACGCCACCCGGACGGCGACTCCGTCGGGGGGCGATGTTCTGGCAGGTGGGGCCAACGACCGGTTGCAAAAATTGCGCGAACTGTAAATGGACCGGCGGTGCACCATCGTGCTCAAACCGCTTGACCTGGCGTTCTCCGGGGCGGGGCAGAAGTGGAGAGACAGCAGCTCGGGGCGCTGGCACACGCGCCGGTATGGGCAGCCGTCGAGGCGCGCATCCGCGCCGAGGGCACGTGTCTGCCGAGTCTCTACATCTATCTGATCATCGCGGAGGTCATCGGCTGGATGGCCATCCTCACCAACTCCCAGATCCTGACCGTTGCGGCCGTGGTCGTCGGGCTCGAGTACGGCGCCATCACCACGCTCGCGCTGGGCTTTAGACCGGGGGATCAGGGCGAGTATTCGGCGCGGGCTGGTCGCACTGCTGAAGGGCCCACGCTGGCCATTGCCGTTGCCTATCTGTTCTCCCTTCTGATCCGGGGGTTCGCTCTTCGGCCCCCGGCGTTCGACCTCGGTCTCCGGCCCGTCTCGCATCTGATCGACACACCCGACTCCTTCTCGTTCACCGTTGCAGTCCTGGCTGGCCTAGTCGGCATCAAGTCCCTGGCCCGGGCCAAGGCAAGCGCCCTTCTCGGAGTCTTTATCTCGGTCACTGAGCACGTTGCCGCGCGGGTCTTGTGCTGCCTTGATAGGGCGTGCGTCGCAAGCATGTGCGACGGACGGGCCCGAAGACGGTGGTCCACACCTGTCCGGAACATGGGTGCGCGACATCGCCGTCTCGCGCAGAGGTCCGCGATACGGTGCTGTGGAAGATCGCGGCAAGGACGAGTACGCCGCCGCAGTCGCTGCTGGATGGCGTCCCGGCGGCTGAGACACGCATATGTACCCGCGGCCCGGCCGATGACCCCGGACCACGACAGTGTCTGAATCTCTGGAGGACTGCGGGCCGGTGAACACAGTGGATGAGGCAGACACGAAGCGCACCGAGCTTTCCGCGCTGTTCCGGGAGGTCGCAAGGTTCGGTGTCGTCGGTGGGCTGGGCGTCGGGGTGAATCTCGCCGTGTTCAACCTCAGCCGAGCAGTAACGTCACTGCCCGTTGTGCGATGCAGCCTCATCGCGACCAGCGTGGCAATAGTCTTCAACTACCTGGGTTTCCGATACTTCGCTTATCGACACCCGGGCCCTCGTGTCGCGGAGTTCACACTCTTCTGTGTTTTCAGCGTCGTGGGCCTGATCATCGAGAACGGGGTGCTGTACCTCGCGACGTACGGCTTTGGCTGGGACTCGGCCCTTCAGAGCAACCTCTTCAAGGTCGTGGGGATCGTGTGCGCAACCCTCTTCCGCTTCTGGTCCTACCGCACCTGGGTGTTTCGGGTGCGTCGCTGAGCGCGGCTGCGTCGGACCGCATCCGGTGTCACCGGACCGAGGAAGGGGCGGCCGAGACGTGGGCGGTGGTGATGGTCATCGGAGTACCGGTGACGGCGATGAGGTAGGTCCCCGGACTATGGCCGCGTAGAAGGGCGCGGAAGCCTCCCGGGGGTTCCACGCGATAGTCGGCGGAGGCGTGTGGGGCCAGGACAGCGGGGCCCGAGGCAATGGTCCACCAATTGGAGGCACCCTGGCCGGTGCGGCTCGCGAAGTGCGGTTCGAGCGTCGTTCCAGTGGTGTTGACGATCCGTATCTCGATCGCGGTGACACCGACGCGCGAGCCGTGCTTGACGAAGTGCGGTGAGAGTCTCATGTTTAGGGGCGGTGGGCTAGCCGCGGCGATCACCACGCACGCGAGGGCGGGGACGAGCAGTCCCGCGGTCACGGCGGCCTTCGCTCGGTGACCGGTGAGGTGGGGCAGGCGTGGCTGCCAGGCGGTGGCGAAGGCGGCGGCCGGGACGGTGGCGGCGGCTGCGAGCCACAGGGGGGTCATCATCAGGAAGTAGCCGTCCTGGGAACGCATGGCCAGGTAGAAGGCGACCCACGGCAGCACGGTGATGGCGGGCCCGAGCCGCCGGACGAACAGCAGCGTGGCGGCGAGCAGGCCGACAAGGAGCAGTCGGCTGCCGTAGGAGTAGTAGTCGAGGCGGCTGCTGCCGTTCGTGAAGTAGTAGGAGATGCCCATCAGGCCCTGGCCGTGCAGGATCGCCTTCTGCTCAAGCGGCAGGAGTATTCCGTGCAGCCAAGCGGAGAAGTCCTGGACCGCGACGTAGGCGTTGGCGGCGGACCAGGCGAGGACGGCCGTGGTGGCGTAGCGGGTGGTCACGGCCATGGCGCGGCGTGGGCCGAGTTCGCCGCGCCGGACGGCGTACAGGCCGATCAGAAGGAACGGGGCGAGGAACCAGGCGAGTTGTTGGGCTGCGCACGCGGCACCCAGGCAGGCCGCGCGCAGTACGCCTCTGGCCCCGAGGTGGCCGCCCTCACCCGCGCTGGGCCAGCGCACCACGACGGGGACGAGGAGGGCGAGGGCGGTGATGGCCGGGTAGCCGGCGTAGGCGTAGTGCGGCAGGAACCCGAAGCCGAGGCAGACGGCGGTGGCAGCGGACCGCCAGGGCGTCGGCAGCAGAAACCACAGGAGGACCGAGGAGACCAGGAGCGCGCCGGTGGTGACGAAGGTGGCGGCCGCCGTGGAGTGGATAATGGCGTGGACCGGTGTGGCGAGCAGTGCGGTCAGGGGCGGATAGCCGTAGGTGTAGTCGGCGCCGCCGGACATGGTCTTGGTGATCCCGACATTCGGCGTACCGAACAGCCAGGGCCACGGCTGGCCGTAGACCGGATGGCCGTGCAGGATCTGGTTCGCGGCCTGGGCGGTCAGCACGCCTTCGTCGCTGCCCGCGTGATCGAGCAGATAGCCGCAGGTGACCAGCGCGACAGCGGTCACCAGGACAAGGGCGTCGACCCTGATCAGCGCACGCCGGCTGCGTATGACAAGGCTGAGCACGGCGCAGACCAGGATGGAGGCGTAACAGACGGAGATGGCGCCGGCGACTGTCGGGCGGGAGGCCATTGCGTTGGTCCAGGCTCTGCGCGTCCCGATGAACAGGCTGATCGTGGCCACCAGGGTCATACCTCGGTGCAACTGCTGGGCCCGACGTCCGGGGTACCGGACGTCGGCGGGAATCGAGGGCGGTGCCACCAGGGCCGTTCGGGTACGGCGGCGGAGCGTGACGCCAGTTCCGGCGCGGTAGGTGTCAGCCATGGACTGCCTCCTCTGCCTCCCCCTCATTGGGCGACAACCGCATACCGTCGGCCACTCGAAGGTTATCTTCTACATCATGTAGTAGATAACGCGGAGGGTGAAGTTCTATCGTGTCGGGGGACTCCGTTGGCAGCAGTCCCGGTACGGAGTCACGTATCCGCCGTTCGGGTCAGACATCCCATGGCGTAGGGATGTCAAGTGGTTGCGGTGAGGGTTGCGTGGTGTGACCACGCGGTGGTCTCGTCGTAGAGGGTGCGGGTCTTGAGGCATCCGTGGAGGATGCCGACGAGACGGTTGCCGAGCTGGCGCAGGGCAGGGTTGTAGCCGGCGTCGCGGGCGCGCTGTTTGTCGTAGTAGCGGCGGGCGCCGGGAGAGGCGTTGATGGCGGAGAACGCCTGCTTGTGAAGGGCGTCAGCAAGGCGGTCGTTGCGCGCGTGGCGGGCATGGACGGCGTGAGTCCTGCCGGAGGCGCGGGTGATCGGGCTGGTCCCGGCGTAGTTCTTGCGGGCCTTCGCGGAGGTGTAGCGGGTGGGGTCGTCCCCGAACTCGGCCAGCACCCGAGCGCCGGTGATTTCGCCGATGCCGGGCATTGACTGGTAGATCTCAGCGTCCGGGTGCGCGAGAAAATGCGCGCTCAACTGCTCTTCCAACGCGGCTATCTGCTCGTTCAGCGCGATCAGCAAGTTGGCGTGCGCGGTCGCCGCCGCGGCATAGGCGGCGGCGACCGGGGCGGCGACGCCGAGCTGCGGCTCGCGCAGTCAGGCCTCCCGGCCGACCAGCTGGGGCACGGTCTGACCTCAGAACTCGCAATGGCTCGGAGACCGGGAGTGCTCACCTGCTGGCGGCTACGGACCGTAGTCTTCCTCACGGCCCGACGAGGCCCGGCGGCCCGTCCGACCGCCCGCCGGCCCAGGCAGTCGCGGACGCGCTCGTCGCCTGCGGCATTCCCGCTTGACGTCTTCGGCGCCCTCGCCGTGGGCGGCACTGCGGGATCGGCCCTCCTGCTCATGGCCAAGTGAGGCGGCCAGTACGCTGAGTGCGGCACAGCCGACGGTCAGTGCCCACAGGGCCCGCCGCCACGGCCATACCAGCCAAGGTCCCGCGGCCACGACCGCCGAGGCGCAGGCCGCCAGGTACACCGCCGACGGCCAGCCCGCCTGCACCAGCCCGCCGCGGCCCACCAAGACCTCCGGCCACAGGTCGGGGCGGCTGCCGGCCAGCGCGAGCCGGGTGAGCGTCCAGGCAATCGCCGCCCCCAGGGCGGCAGCAGGCAGCACGCGCAGGACCGCGTCGACGCGTCGTCGTACGACGAGAACGATCAGAGCGGCAAGCGGCGCGAGCATGGCGATCGCCTGGACCGTGCCGACAAGGCCGTCGCGTACACCCGGCGACAGCGCGGTGGCCGCGGAGAGTAGGCCTGGGCCTTGCGGGCGAAGTCACGGGTGGCGACCGCCAGCAGCACCGTCAGCCCGAGCGCCGCCAGCGACACCAGCAGGCGCAGCACGTCGGCCGCTCGCCTCACATGGTGCGGCGTGGGAGTGTCCACGGCAGGCGCGAGCCCGGCCTCCGGCGTGCCCACGATGTCGGAGGAGAGCAGCGAGCCGCGGTGGTCGGTCATGTCCGGCCGTCGGCTGAGGTGCGAGAACGACCCATGCGTTCACTCCCTGGTCCGGCTCGACCGGACATGCCTCCATGCTTCCACGCGGCGGCGATCCTCGTACGGCGACGACGCCCTCGGATCCGCGGCTTCAGCCTCCCGCGGGAGGCCGGGTGGTGCCGTCCAGGCGGGTGCGGTTCTCCGCGAGCATCTCCTGGACGCGCCGCTCGACCTCCACGGGGTCGACGCCGAGGGCGCGGCCCATGTGGATGGACCACACCTCCGAGCGCACGTTGGTCTCAAAGTCCATTTAGGCGCGGACGTTCTCCCGGGCGGCCTGACGGTTCTGGCTCACCATGACGAAGGTGGACAGGAAGATCGCCTCCAGACTGACGATCATGGTGAGCAGTCCGAAGGGGAACGGGTCCCAGTTCGCCCCTTCGCCGAAGGCTCCTTCGTTGCACACGATCCACACCGTGAACCAGGCCGCGTGCAGATATACAAACGTCGTGGTCCCGGAGAAGGCGGTGATCCCGTCCGCGATCTTGACCTGGGTTCCGCGCATCCGCGCGAGAACGTCCTGTTCGTTGACGATCCGTACGCCCGGCCCCTTCAGCGCAATGCGCATGGCCGCTCCCTGCCCCGTGTCCGACGAGGAATCGCCGTCAGGTTACGGCGGCGCGGTGGGTACTGCGCGACAACTCGGCATGAGCGGCATCGCGTCGGCGCGTCCGGCAGCGCCGCATCGCGGACATGGACCTCGGTGGCGACGCCTGGGCCCGCATCGCGGCGGAGCCGCCGTCCCCACTTGATGCCGAGGCGCCTATGTCGCCGTCCATGTCGGCGTCGGGCAGAAGGCCCTCCCGATCTGATAGCTGCGCCCGGTCCTCACCGGTCACGGAGCCGTTCCGTCACTTCAAGCGAACAACCCTCGCCTCTGCCGGGTGGCTCAGGACGAGGCGGAGGACGATGGAGAAGACCGATCCGACCACATGCTCCGGGAGGAGAAGACGCCATCCCTGATCTTGCGTGGGTATCCCCGGCTTCAGCCGGGGAGGGAAACGCATCTCAGGATTGCTCTGACCCGCAGGTCACAGTGGACGTTTTTGCTGCTCGATGTACTGACGGATCACGGTGAGCGGTGCGCCGCCGCACGAGCCGGCGAAGTAGGAGCGGGACCAGAAGACGGAGCCCATGCCGATGCGGTTGATCCGGCCGGTGTACTCGGCCCGCAGGTATCGGGAGCTAACGCCCTTGAGGGAGTTGATCAGCTTGGACAGGGCGACCTTCGGCGGGTAGTGCACCAGTAGGTGGACGTGATCGGCCTCGCCGTTGAACTCCCG
>NZ_JBICXT010000080.1:0-8711 GCF_043200415.1 Streptomyces sp. NPDC048419
AGGTCGTCCATGTTGGCCGACTTGGCCTCGACGAGCAGGATGTGGCACTGCGGGCAGGCTGCGCTGACCATGTCCACGTCGAGGGAGATCTCACCGGCCCAGCCCTGGTCCGGCGTCGGGTAGCTGGTGCCGCCGTCCTGGTCGATCTTCTTGAAGCAGCCGTTGCCGGTACTGCACTCCGGCAGGCCGTACTGGGACCGGTAGGCCGCCAGGTCCTTCTCGGCGTTCGGATCGTCGTTCGCGTCAACGATCGCGACCGTGGCACCTTTGCCGCCGTCCTTGGGCAGGCGATAGGCAGCCTGCAGGTCGGCCGGCCCGAAGCCCTCGGGGGCGTCGTGGTAACCGAGGGACTCTTGCGACTTGACGTCAGTACGCACGACCGCTTGGCACGCCATGTAGCCAGGCTTGCTCGACTCCGAGCAGAGCCGGTGGGTGCGGACCAAAGTCATGGGCGACGTGGTTGCCGCCGTCGCGAAAGCCGCCGACTGTGAAGCAACAGCCAGGCCGCCCGCTATCAGAGCCGCTGCAGACAGAAGCGCAGGCGCGCTGCCGCGTATCGGGTTCCTTCTGTGGTCAGAACGCAATGAACTGCCCTCCGTGGGGGGGATGGGGCTCCACGGCGCGGCCGGGACGAACGAGACATGTCAGGTACATGACAATCAGTTCAGTTGGCGGTGGCGCAGTGAAGCTGACTTTCGGGCATGCTGCTGAGCTACTGCCACCCCGATCAGTGGTGGCTGAAGATGAGGCTATTGACGACTTACCCAGGGGAATAGAGCACTTCTCCCTCAACTCGTCAGCGGGCCTTCCCCCGTGAAGGTGGGCACGCGGTTATTGATCACGCGGCAAGCGTGAGTCAGGCCGAGATCGAAGGCGATCTCCGAGCGCTTCGCGAACATCCAGCGGCAGGCTCGGCACGAACTTCTCGCCTTCTCCAAGCCGCCCTTCGCCGCGCCCGCCGACAACACAGAGGGCACCCCGGTGGTCCGCCAGCTCCACCGGGCAGGCGGCACCGTCCGGGCGATCTACCTCAACGAAGCTCTGGGCGACCCCGAAACGGTGGAACACGTGCGGCGCTTCGCCGTCGCGGGCGAGGAAGCCCGCTTCGTCGTCTCTGAACTGCCGCTGAAACTCGTCGTCGCAGACGCCTCCCTCGTCCTGTTCAATATGCCCGACCCTGCGGCCAGCGCGGGCTCCGCCACCACGCTCTTCATCGAACACCCGGCCCTCGCAGACTGCCTGCGGCTGGCCTTCCCCGCTGTCTGGGACGACACTGTGCACCGCCCTCCCCTGCGCAGTCAGGAAACGCGGCTCATGCACGGGACCCGTGAGCTGCATCCTGGAGGTCATCTCCCGTAAGGGCGCCCCGAACATCAAGGGCGCGGCGTGGCGGGGCGGGGCGGTGCGGGCGCGGGTGCGGGTGCGCCACTCGGCCATGAATGGGGATCCAGATGATCTATTCCATGGCCCACGTATTTCCGGCTGCACACTCAAGCCGATGCGAATGTATGCAAAAGAGGCTGAATAGCGTGCGCACTTACGACACGCACTATGCCGAGCCGGTGCTGGACTCGGCTGCTTTCTGACAGACCATCCCGAGGATGGGCCGTTGGCGGCGCAACATCACCAACAGAGGCACGACATTGGGTCTGAGTATCGAATACTCAGGCAACCCAGAGGTGTTCGATATATATCTAAATACCAATATCCACCCCGTTTTGTCTTGGTCCGTTTAACACGGCATCTCCTCCTACTGGAGACCGACTGACTGCCCATCGCCGGTCATTTGTGCGTATGACGTGCGGTTCACAAGAAAGCCATCTTCTTATGCCAATGCTGCAGGTATTCCTGGGCCCCACCGGTATCGGAAAGACCGCCCGGGCCACTTCTCTTGCGAGGTCTACAGGGGCTCCTGTGGTTGTCCTCGACCGGATCCAGTGTCATCCCGAGATCGCTACGGCGAGTGGTCGGCCCCTCGCTGCCGAGGTGTGCGGAACGACTCGCATCTATCTCGATGAGCGGAGTGTGGGGGCAGGGGAGCTTTCCGCCGAGGAGGGGCTCCGCCGGTTCATGGACACCGTGGGCGGATTGGAACTGGGTGCGCGGGATCTGGTGATCGTGGAGGGCGGCTCGGTCTCTTTGTGCCGACTTTGGCATGGAAGCGGTCTTTTCCCGTTCGAGAGGCAGGAACTGCAGGTCCTCGGTATCGATGACCCTCACCGCCACCGAGGCCAGGTGCTGCGGAGGGTACGGGCGATGGTCTCCCCTGGCCACAACGGTGAGTCGATCATCGATGAGTTCTCCCGCGTATGGCGACATCATGCGGGACAGCGGGACTTTATTGCGTCAGTTTGCGGCTTCGACGCCATCGTCGAATGGTGCCAGCAAGCCGAAATACCCCCAGGCGACGTTTGCAGCAGCGCTCTCAGCCCAGATCAGCAAAACCAGTTGGTCATCGATATCACAAACGCACACTGCAGCTATGCACGGGCGCAGTCCGACTTCTTCACCGGCATGCGCCAGGAGATACGCCCTCGAGGGAGACGGATGCCGGCGCAGCGGGCCAGTGCAACATCGGAAGTGAATGTGTGAGCAGGAGTCAACCATCATGAGTCAGCAATTCTCGGCTGTCGGACTCAAGCAGAGCGGTGAGGCCCGCAGTGTTTCGGCCGTACGGTGCGTGTGCGTTTTCTCCGGCGCCTCGCAAGGACACGACCCGAGCTATGCCGACGGAGCTCGCCGCACAGGCCGTGCGCTGGCGGCCCGCCACATCGGGGTGGTCTACGGTGGTGCTGGCATCGGCCTGATGGGAGCCGTGGCGGACGGAGCCCTCGATGGCCTGGGCGAGGTGACCGGAGTGATTCCCCGGCATCTGGTTGACCGCGGCGTGGGCCACCAGGGGCTGTCCCGGCTGGAAGTCGTCGCTGGCATGCACGAACGCAAGGCGCGTATGGCGCAGCTGGCGGACGCCTTCCTGGCTCTGCCCGGGGGGCTGGGAACGCTCGAGGAATTGTTCGAGGTGTGGACATGGGCGCAGTTGGGGCTGCACCGCCGTCCCTGTGGTCTCTTGAACGTGAACGGCTATTTCGATCCGCTGCTGGCGTTCCTCGACCGGGCGGTAGAGGCCGGGTTCCTGACCGGGGGCGATCGCGCTGGCCTCATCGTGGACGACGACCCCGAGCGTCTTGTCCAAGCCCTAATCTCCTCCCCCACTTGGGCAGCCGAGGGCCGTGTACTGGAGTCTGTGCTGGCCACCGCGCCGTCGGCGGGCGGTGTGCGCAGCGAGGAAATCCGGCTGGAGCTGGTAAACAAGACCGGACACACGGTCGGCACCGCTGAGAAACTGGCCGCGCATCAGCCGCCAGGCCGGTTGCATCGCGCCTTTTCGGTGTTCTTGTTCGACCGCCTGGGAAACATGCTGCTGCAGCGCCGGGCAGCGGCCAAGTATCACTCGCCCGGCGTGTGGTCGAACAGCTGCTGCGGCCATCCCCTGCCCGGAGAGCCACCGCTGGTGGCAGCAGCGCGACGCATATCGCAGGAGCTGGGCCAGTCCCCCACGCTCCTGCAAGAGGCCGGGACGGTGACATACGTCCATGACGACCCCACGTCGGGCCTGGTAGAGCAGGAGTTCAACCATCTGTTTACCGGGGTCATCGAGGGGCCGCTTCGTCCTGACCCGGACGAGATCGCCGCTACGACCTTCGTCGACGCACGGGAACTTGCACGGCTACGTCGGCGGGAGCCCTTCTCCGCCTGGTTCCCGACCGTGCTGCAGGCCGCGTTCCCTGCGATCTGCCAGACCTGCCCCGGCTGGCACAGCACGGATACACCCGATGAAGGCGGCTCACGGTGACCGATCAGTGCTTTTCGCCAGCATCGGTGCCGGTGCGTCGACTACCAGACTCTCGCCGGGGCCCGGCCGCGGACGCGGCAGGTCGGAGAACAGAACATCCGGAAGCGCTGTGACCCGGGCATACAGCAAGCCGCTGGGTACCGTCCCTTCGTGCTTGACCAGGTTCCGACCGGGGCCCAGTTCGCTTGCCTCATCCACACGGCGAGACCGCATTCGACTGTCGCCGTCGACCGGCCGTCTGCGTGTCGGCGTACGCACTGCCAGCCGTCCTGACTGTGGAGGTTACCCTCCGTCTGCTCCGACCCGGCGACCCATCTCCGCGAGATCGGCATGATCACGCAAGTGCAGCGCCTCTTCCAAAGAGGCAGCTGTCACCGGTCGTGAGTCCCTCCCTCCCCCGGAATTCCACATGACGCGCCGCCGAGCCCTCGTTATCGACCTCGAAATACAGCCACAGATCTTCGTCCTCGTACTAGGTGCGGAATCAGGTCGTCATGCCCCATCCTCACCCACGCGCAGCCGGCACCACGTTAACGAAAGAAAGTGCGCGGATAGAGCACGTGATCGGCCGATGAAGAACTAAAGACCCTCCGCGACTCGCCCACATGCACAACCTCGCTCTGGCCACAACCAGAACCGAGCCAGCGCCCCCATCAACCTGCCGGTTCATGGCCTTGTTACAACACCCTTTAGCGGCCCACAACCCCTGATGAATCGAGGTTCCCGCAACGCTTGACGATGGCTTTCGTTTAGGAAACCACAAATGCTCACAGAGGCTGCCCCATGAGGCGAGAATGGCGTATGCGGGCCATGAGCGGGATTCTTTGTGCGTCTTCGCTGATGACATGCAGGAGGTTCAGGGAATTATCCAAGTGTCGCTGTTCGGCTCGCTGGGCATATTTCTGTATGGCGGTGCTCAGGCCCATAGTTCTTGCGTGGACAGAGCAGGATAGCCAGGTATTGCCTGCGGCGGCGTCTTCCAGGTCGTATTGGATGATTCGCTCGTGGCTGTCACCGCCGAAGCTGGGCCGGTAGCGGCGGATCAGCAGTCGCTCGCTATCCTCCAGCACCTCTCCGTGGAATGTCCCCGGCTGGCGCGAGCCGGATCCGAAATCCAGCAGCATTCGCGTGCCGTAGGCGCCGGATGATGAGTCACGATCAAGATATGCGACTTTACGTAGGCCAATGATCCACTTTGTCATGAGCTGGGGTGAACTCAGGTGCTTCAAGGTGACGTCGCAGGAAAATGCAATGGTAGTTGCCGCGTGAAGTGAATAACAGGACCATTCTTTACGCATGTGCCGCCTGCACCCCGCCAGATCGGATGAGAATCGCGACGCAGGCCAGTGCATTGCTCATAAGCGATCAAACCGTTCCGGCTCGATATGTTCTGGAGTGGCTGGCGTGGGTGTTTCACGGCCAGGGTGGGGGCGTGGTGTGGTGCCGATGTGTTGTTGTGCCTGGCGGTTTTCTTGCACGTGGATGAGTCCCTGGTGGGCGGCCCTGAGGACGGGGTGGCCCGGAGTGACTCGGCCGGTGAGGAGGGTGATGGCGCGCTGGTAGTGCAGCGCTGCCTGGCGAGGCTGGTGTTGCCGGCGGTGGGCGCCGGCGAGGCCGGTGAGCGTGGTGGCCAGTTCCGGGTGGCGGGGGCCAAGGAGGGCTTCCTTGACAGCGAGGGCCTCGAGGTATCCGTCGATGGCCTCGGCGTAGCGGCCTCGGCGATGACAGAGGGCGGCGAGGTTGTGCCGGTTGACGGCGATCTCGTAGCGCTGGTCGCCGTCGGCGTGCTCGAAGATCTCCAGAGCGACACGAAGCTGGATTTCGGCTTCATCGAGACGGCCACAACCATCCAGCAGGGCGGCCCAGGCCGCCCGGTCTGCAGCCACCCGTGGGTGGTCGAGGCCGTGCAGGCTCTCACGGATCTCCACCGACCGAGCCGCCCACGGCTCACCCTCCGCGCTCGCACCCCGGGCATGCGCCAGACCACCCAGGTTATGGCAGATGGTGGCCACCGCATCGCACTCGCCCCCGTACACCCGCTCGTAGACCGCCAGCGCCCGCCGGTACAACCCCTCGGCCTGCACAAAGCGGCCAGTGTACTTGCCAAGCACGCCCCACTGGTTGCAGATCGAGGCCACCAACAGCCCGTCCGGCACCTCCAGATGCTCCGCCGCCCGCAGCGTCAAAGCGAACAGCAGACCCGCCCGACGGTACTCCCCCATCCTGCGCCAAGCATCCGCCAGATCCCGCTGCGCCCGCAGCCGTGACCGCGCCCCCGCGACCGTACGCGGAGCACGACGGATCGCCGCCCGCAGCCGATACTGCTTATCCTCGTCGGCGGTCATGGCACGGTTCCTCGTCTCACGGAGTCGATGGTGGTCATAGGCCGCCGCATTTATGGCCACCGACTCCTCATCGATCTCGTTTTCGAAAAGATCAGAATGATCACCAATAGCAAACGACCACCAATTCATTCGACGCATCGAATAAATCTTGATAGGCTTACCATCGATTTGTCATGAGTAATCGATGCTCATTTCGCGTCGCCCGCGCCTTCACATAGGGGCCCCTCTTGAGAAAGAGAATTCACAAGGGGGTTGAGAGACCGCTCGTCGTTACATATCCGAGTGATCTGCCCGACTCCGGACTTCGGCCGACCGCCCCGGCACGACTTCGTGAGATCATCAACGCCATCCTGTACGTGGATCGCACCGACTGCCAGTGGGCCTATCCCCCGCACGACTTCCCGCCTCATGGGACGAGTCCTGATGAACTTTCCCTATCCGGGCGGCGAGTTGAACCCCACCTGCCTGGCAGACACCCGGGCGCCTGCGGCCGAGCGCCAGTAGCAGACCTTTACGGGTCCATACCGGTGGCCCAGTGCACCGTCGCCCAGCTGATGCGGGGTCTCGGTCGAGGGTGCCCGACGAGAGGAAGATCCGCGTCACGACCCGGCTCAAGGCTCCGAGGTGATCTGCCACTTACCGCTGGTTACGCTGAGGAGCGCCTGCTGAAGGGCCGCAATTTCGACGTGTCATTGTCATGGGCGTAGCTGCCTGGCCGTTTACCGGCTTTGGGTGGTCGTGTGGTTCTCTTGCTGGCGGTCGGAAGGAGGCCACAAGCGCGTCGGCGGTGGCCTGGTTCATGGCGAGGGGCACATCGTGAAGGACTGCCAGGCGTACGAGTGCTGTGGCATCGGCGTCGTGGCCGGGCCAGGCCAGTGGGTCACGGAAGAAGAAGCAGGCGCCAGGCTGCTCAGAGGCCACGATGTGCGCCGCGTGGACGTCGCCGCCCAGCTGGCCGGAGTCGAGCGCTCGTACAGTGAGGCCGATACTGCGAAGGATCTCGGCCGTCCCCCCGGTAGCAGTCAGTCGTTGGCTGGCGAGAAACTCTTTATGGTGTGTGGCCCACTTGGCCATCAGGGACTTCTTGCCCTCTTGCGCGATGAGAATAATATGCACTAATATTCCTTGGGGGGCTGGGATTGTCTCCACCCCACCATGGGGGGGCTTCAAATATCCATGAATGTCGCCCCCGCAGTTGCCAGCTATTGTAGTTCAGCGGCCGAGGTCGCTATCCGGAGGGCGTGTGTCTAGCTGTTTTTCATGCGCAATGCTATGCAGCCGTCCTGAATAGCCAGTTGTCCTGTAGGGCATGCCGAGAGGGCGGCAGGCTTCAAGGGATATCGGAGGATGGCTTGGGTCACAGTTCCCCGGTGATCTTCCGCTCGTCGCACGTCTCACCCTGAGGGCTGGGAGCATGACCAGCATCTGCGAAGTTCGCGCAGCCACGCATGAGTACGCCGTACTTACGAGCACTGGGGCGGGTGGCTTGCGACGCAGTGCCTAGACCCATTGAATTCATGTTCAACACCCCCTCGCACCACGCGTCCACCCCGGCAGCGCCACGATCAACCTCGACCACTCGGAGGCATCCTGATCGTCTGGGACCGGCTCTTCGGACATTCCAGTCCGAGATACATCGGCCGACGTACGGGCTCACCACACCGTCTGGGGAGGAAGAGCAATGTAGTGCGGCTCCAGTTCCACGAGTACGCGGTCCTGCTGCGCGACGTACGCGACGCCACAACGTGGCGAGACCGCCTCGGATTTGTCTTCCGGCCGCCTGGCTGACGCCCCCTGCCAGAGGTCCGCCATCGACCGCACCCTGCAGCAACTTCACTTCGGTGCGCGAAGCGAACCGCCAGGCGGCCTTTCCTGGTCTGCAGATCCCGGCGACGGGCGCGGCGAACGGGCCAGGAACCCTCGCGCACGTCGCTCGACGGGGGACTTCCGGGGCGCAGGCACGGACCTGTGTCCTCCCATTCCACCGATCACTGAGCTTCTTCGGGTTGGCCATCTGACGGTCCACGAGGCGTAACGAGCGAGGCCCTCGGGCTGTTGATCGAGATGTCTGACGTCTCAACCATGTTGCTCGGGGGCCTCGTTGGTCTTCTATCCTGCCGGCTCGACCTGTCCCATGCGCTCGTGGAGTGGGTGACCTGCTCGTCGTCACCCGAGAGGGTGGCCGGCGATGCAAGCTCCGTCCGTCCCAGCGCGCGATGGTGGCACTGGTTGTACCTGCGCGAGACGCCACCCTCGCGAAGATCGCTGCCGGGTTCGGGATCAGCGAGTCCACCGCGCACGCCTGCACCAGCGCGGTCATCTGCCGGCTCGCCGAACGTGCGCCGGGTCTGCTGAGGGTCCTTGCGTGAGGCCGATGCGGACTACGTCCTGCTGGACGGCACTCTCGCCGAGTACGGCCGTGTCGGCGACGGGCGGACCGACTGCTCACACGAGTTCCGCCGCCACGGGATGAACGTGCAGGTGGTCACCGATCCGGGTGGCCGGTTGCTGAG
>NZ_JBICXT010000081.1:0-8584 GCF_043200415.1 Streptomyces sp. NPDC048419
TCCTGGGTTGGCGGACGCCGGCCGAGGTCTTCGAAGAACAGCTACGCTCGCTGCAACAGCCCGGTGTTGCAACGACTGATTGAACTCGCCCAATACGGCTCCCGCACCTTCACCGATCTCTGCGACCGGCTCGGAATGACCCGGTCGATGGGCGCCGTCGGCACCAGCGCGGACAACGCGGCCTGCGAGAGTTTCCACGCGTCCCTGAAGCGCGAGACCCTCCAGGGCGCCCGGCACTACGGCGACGCCGGCACCTGTCGCAGAGCCGTTTTCGCCTGGCTGACCCGCTACAACACCCGCCGCCGACACTCGGCCAACGGCCACCTCAGCCCCAACGAATACGAACGCCGACACCATAAGGCTAAGCTCACGCTCGCCGCGTGCTCAACGAAGCGTGTCCACCATCACGGGGGAAGGCCCGTGCGTACAAGTTCTTGCTGCGGCCTACCTCGGGCCAGCAAGGTGCGCTTGGCGAGATGCTGCGCGATCACTGCTCGCTCTACAACGGGGCCTTGCAGGAACGCCGCGACGCCTGGCGGCACGCCTCGAAGACGACGGTCCGGTACGGGCAGCAGTCTGCCCAGCTCAAGGACATCCGGGCAGGCGACCCAGAGCGTCAGGGCCGCTGGTCGTTCTCCAGCCAGCAGGCGACCTTGCGCCGTCTGGACAAGGCGTTCGCCGCGTTCTTCCGCCGGATCAAGGCCGGTGACAAACCGGGCCATCCCCGTTTCCGGTCGGGCAAGCGGTTCGACACCGTGGACTTCCAGAAGGACCGCGACGGCTGCCGCTGGGACTCCACCCCGCACGACCCCACCACCCGGGTACGCCTCCAGGGCGTAGGACACGTCAAGGTGCACCAGCACCGGCCGGTGCTCGGAAAGGTCAAGACGATCAGCGTGAAGCGCGAAGGACAACGCTGGTACATCATCCTCACCACCGAGCAGCCCCGGCCCGAACCGCTCCCCAAGACCGGCAGCGTGGTCGGCGTCGACATGGGTATAGCCAACTTTCTCGCCGACTTGGGCGGCGCGTTCGTGGCCAACCCGCGCCACGGTGCGAAGGCCGCCGCGAAGCTCGAAGCCGCACAGCAGGCACTCAGCCGGTGCAAGCGGGGATCAAAACGCCGGCGCAAGGGTGTGGAAACCGTCGCGAAGCTGCACCGCAAGGTACGCCGTCAGCGCCTGGACCACGCGCACAAGACCGCACTTGGCCTCGTGCGGGAACACGACTGCATTGCTCACGAAGACCTCAAGATCCGCAACATGAGCAGGGCCCCCGCACCGAAGCCCGACCCCGACCAGAAACGCGCGTTCCTGCCCAACGGGGCGAGCGCGAAGGCCGCACTCAACCGCTCGATCGCTGATGCCGGATGGGGGGTGTTCCTCGCAATCCTGGCCGCCAAGGCGGAAGGTGCCGGACGGGAAGTGATCGCCGTCGACCCCCGCAACACCTCCCGACGGTGCCCCAAATGCGGGCACACCGCCAAGGAGAACCGGCCCACCCAGGAGAAGTTCCACTGTCAAGCCTGCGGCCACAACGCGCACGCGGACACGGTGGGCGCCCTGAACGTTCTACGGGCCGGGCTGGCCCGTCGCGACGCCAACCCGGCATAGCGAGAAGCCCCCTCGCTCACGAGCGGGAGGAGTCACCTTCTGAGGGCACCGCGAAGCGCGTGCAGGTTGCGAAGCTCACCGACATCGGAAAGCAATCGCCATGGGTGTGACCAACAAGGTCAAGTACCCCCCCATGCGAATCGCAAGCTTGCCGCGACGGCAACAACACGGGACAACCGGCGTCATCGACCATCCGCCCTGCCGTCACGACATCGAACGCTTCGGCTCCCACATCACTACCGCCACCGCCAGCGGCGGAAATGTTTGGCGACACCTACACGTACCCGGACGGGCTCCAAGGGCGAGTCGAGTGTCCGGCGGTCTACGTCCCTCCCAACTGGCGGCCGGGGTGAACCCTGGCGGCAAGAACGTGCGGTCACGCTGACCGACAGGACGGGCAAGATCATCGGCGCCCCTCCGGTCATCGTCAACGCGACATCGGGTGACCCAGGGGTACGGGCAGGGCCGATCACCGATCTTTCAAACGGGGTCGGGGGCGCCTTCGGTGGTTCCATCGAGGCGGGGCTTCGCAAACAGCCACCTACGGCTTCAGCGCCCAGAGCGATGCAGCACCGGCAGGTTTGATGTTGATGTCAAACCGGGGCTCAATTACGCCTCAGTACGCGTCACTCGCTCGAACTCATCAGCCAGCTCCCCCGTTCCCGTTTCATCGAACTCATCAGCGGCCTCCCGCACGTCCTGGACGGGCCACTTGGTGTTGCGGTCGCTGTATCGGCGCACCGGTAGTCCCAGTTGATGGGCAATGGCAGCAGTCATGGTTCGAGCGCCCGGCACTGGATATCGAAGATATTGCAAGCCCGACGTTCACCCCGGTACCTGCGAAGTTCCTGCTGAGCGCAGCGCTCCCACAGCCATAGTCGACGAGTACGAAACCTGCAGGAAGCACAGCGGTGTGACTTTGCCAGAGTCCTGCCATGGAACCACAGGCGTAGGCTGAATACGGAGGAATGGTAACGGCCCGCGGCGCGGCGAGTGGCCTGCCACCAGCGTCAGCCGGCCCCGGCAGGACGGCGGTGATCCGATACCGGTGCGAGAAGGAACGCATGGGCGCCTCGTGTCCCGCTGACTGCGGTTGAGGGTAATCGGAAGTGCCTGGGCCCGAGAATGTCTGCTACCTCGAAGCGTAGGACCATCTACCACCAGTAATCACGCAGGGCGCCAGTCCTTGGTGGCAGGCCGCCCTTGATAGCCGGAATGCCCAATCCCTCTACTTGCAGGGAGCGAAGATGTCTGACGAAACGCCTGCGCCGCGCCCCGGGGACGAGCCGCCGGCTGAAGACACTCCTCCTCCCCCGCCACCGCCCAAAGGCGAACCGCCGGCTGAAGAGGCGCCCCCTCCCCCGCCGCCGCCACCTGCCCAGGGGCAGGTGGCCTGGACGCCGCCGCCTTGGCCGCTGACAAGCTCACCCTCGGCTTCCACGGGGGAGGACCGCCCCGCCTGGGGTATGTCGCCGTCTTACGTTGAGGGCTCAACGCCACCCGAGGAATTCCTGTCGTCCGCGCCGACTCTCCCCCCGATTCCGCAGCCTCCGCCTCCCGCGATGCCTGAGCTTCCAGAGAACCCAGCCCCCCGAATTCGACGGATTGTTGAGAGTTTTGATTCTGGTCGGGAGAGGCAGATTAACGCCATGGCGCATGCGATCTACCGTTACCTCGACCGACAAGGGTGGAGGTCCAGAAAGGTAAATTCGGTACTCAGGGATCGCAGTACCAGGCTGAGGAATGTTCTCGAACGGACCGTGGGACACACTTCACCCAAGGAACGTATCGAACCGCTGCGTCGAGCGTACCGCCAAGCCCTAGAAGCCCAGGGCGCACTGTTCGAAGGAGAGGGGCTCATATCCTGCATCGACGCAGAAATACGATACTTTCAGTACTTGATTGACGGGCTGACGGAGATTCGCGAGAGCCACATAGGGAGTACGGGCATTCTGGCACAGAGGCTCGAAGGAGACATTGAGCAATACCAGCACGTGATGCGCAACCTTTTGCGACTGCGCGCACGGGCCGCCGCTTTGAGCCACCGCCAAGTCCCCACCGTGCCTGAGTCGGATGAACTTCGCGCGCGGATTCTTCACTCGAAAAATTATGTGGCTGCGCTGGGGACGGACGTGGCAGACTATGTCCAGCAAGCTTTCGAAATATTGGATGATTTTCGCGACGTGGCCCATGTCGGAGCCCGTGCAACAACCACCCTGCCTTCAGCCATGCATCGCGCCGTGGAGCAGACTATCGAAGACCTCGCTGCGGGCAAGAGAGCGCACATGCAGGAGCAGATGGAGAAGGGGCGATCCTATTTTGACGCAGCGAGAATAAAGTTCAACGAGGCGGACTCGATTAAGAGGGCAAGCGGTGCACCCAGCGAGACCGTTCAAGCAATTGCGGATATGTCCATTGCAGTAGGTGCCACCTACAGCGGCATGTTCGCTCCGGTATTTGGGGCAGTTGGGGTGATAAAATCCGGCGTCATACGCGGGCTTCAAGCCCGAGCCTCTCAGCATGACTACGAAGAATTCGTTGCGCAGGCTCGGGCAGATCACCAGTCCCTCCTGCAAAGGCTACATAGGGAGAGAGGTCACCAAACTACCGCGGCAGGAACCATTGCTCGTCTCGAGGCAAACTTCACATTTTTGATGAGCGTCATTTCCTTCCCTGCTTCATTTCTTCCCTTCGGATTTGCGCTCATCAAAGGGGCGCTCCAGGGGGCCTTCTCCGCCTACAAGGCACACCTGGAGCAGAGTGTT
The DNA here is from genome assembly GCF_043200415.1 of Streptomyces sp. NPDC048419. Taxonomy (NCBI): domain Bacteria; kingdom Bacillati; phylum Actinomycetota; class Actinomycetes; order Kitasatosporales; family Streptomycetaceae; genus Streptomyces; species Streptomyces sp. NPDC048419. The sequence goes on from NZ_JBICXT010000081.1 coordinate 4,379, forward strand.
CATGAGCAGGAGGAGCTGAAGAAGGCAGGAGAATATCTCAGGGCGGAGTTTACAGATAGGGCGAAGGACATCACTCTCACAGGCGTTACCGATATCGGCAAGCTCGGCAATCTACCCACGAACACGGCCATGTCCCGGGAGAAGTTGTCGGCGGGGCTGCTGCAGCCAATCCTCGAAGCTGCGGTCGAGCAGATAGGTATCATCATCCTGCGCGCATTCCCGCCCAATCCCAAGGCTTGGCTCTCCCCCGATGACATGGCGAATCTTGTTACGGGCCTCTTCACCGTACCGTATAGGATCCGTTACCCCCAGCAGGTCCCACCCACGTCAGGTATTCCCGGGATCCCTGATTTCGGAGAAAGCACGAGCTCCCCGTTCAAGGAGAAGAAGTACCGCCCTGGCGAAGCAGACGAAGAGAAGGGATTTCTCTCCCCACGCGGCGTCTCCAGCGTCGAAGAGAAGACGCTCTTCAACCCAGAAGCCCGTCAAGACATCCACGATGAGCTCAGAGGTAAACTGCAGGGGATACGATTCGGGCGAGGCGGCCGGTGGACCATCGACAATCTCGACAGGGCCATCCAAGCAGACCGCAGGCTAAGCTGGACAACTTTCAGGCGTGCTGAGCTGATCTACACCCCACCTACCGGGGCGGCAAGAACATTCATAGCTGATATCACGATCATGCATCAGGATCGGCGCATCCAGATACAAATACTAAATGTGAGGGGAGGCGAGACGACACAGGATTGGGCGGGTCTTACGGTGTCGAGGGCCGGATACAGCACATCGACGGGACGGGTGATAGCGGGAAATTGGTACCGCCTCGGATCCGCTTTTGTTTTCGTCGGTACAGACTCCCCGCAAACAGTACGATTCGTTGAAGGTGCCGCTCACGTGGTGACTGAGGGTCAAGCGCAGCCCCAAGCTTTGGCGGGCCAGCAGATAGCCTCCGATACTATGCCTTTGGGTGTTTTTGGTCTCGACGTGGATCATAACAATAGCCCGAATACTGGTACGGATTGGATCGATCTCGGTGCGGCAGTCTGACAATGACCGGCAGCGCGCCTCGTCGCCGCTCTCGTAGAGCGTCCGCGCCACGCGAAAGGTGAGGGATAGGCTGGCCAGGGCGCCCGAAGGAGGACACGATGACGACCGCGTGGGATGCACTGCCCGCCCTGGCGCGGACGGGCTGAGATGAGGAGCCTTCCCCAGCAGGATGGCAGCGCCGAACAGGGCAAGCTGTGCAATGGTCCGGTCGGCACCACCACGAGGGGCGATCGCCCAGCTCGGTCAGTGCGTTCAGCAGCAGCCCATCGAGCTGCTGGGCAACGGCGCCCAGGAGCCAGCGGCCGCCTCCTGCACTGCTGGTAACACCCCGGCGGGCGTGCGAACGTCATCGTTCGCCTCAGTCACCCTCCCCAGCCGCCAGACCCGCACTCGGCCGCCTCGACAGTGAGGACGTGGACGGCGCCGTCGTGCCGCAGATACTCCACCAGCGCCCATCGGCCGAGCGCGGCCCCGAGTTATGGCCGGGTCACCGGGGCCGAAAGGGTAACGGTCGCCTGGCCGCCGAGGTGACGCCTGCGGTCCCTGATGCTGCGCTCGGGGGCGCTTGCGGGCCAGCAGCGGAGTGGGAGAGGCGGCCTGATCGGCTAGATCCCGCGTCACCCGAACGCAGTGGGGCCACGAGCACGGTCAACTCCCCGCCGCGACGCGCAGGCGCCGGCCGTCGGCCCGCAGCACCCACGCTGCGCAGGGCAGCAAGCCACCATCGAACGGTCCGCGACCGAGCCAACAAGGGCCCTACCGCGGCTGCAACTCCCCACTCGGCCAAGCCCGCAGACATAGCGTGACCGGACCGGGTCGAGTGCTCGATGGATGACCAACCTGCCCGCCACCACCCCGATCGCCGACCTGGTGCGCTTCGCCAAGCTGCGCAGGCGCATCGAGCACGACTACCGCGAGCTGAAACACGGCCTGGGCCTGGACCACTTCGAGGGCCGCACCTGGCGCGGCTGGCACCACCACGTCACCCTCGTCACCGCCGCCCAGGCCTTCCTCACCCTCCGGCGATACGACCCAAAAGCCCGGACAGCAGCCTGACCCTCTACCAAGTCCTCGACACTCTGCAAGACCTGCTGCGCTGCTGGAGCGGCACCTGCACCACCTGCGGCCGCCCCCTCACCAGAACCAGAACATAACGAAGCACTACTTGGGGGACGTAAGGTTTTCTCCCCGACGCGGCTCCTCAGCGTCCGGAGGGACACGCATCAAAAACGTAGTGAGGTGCGCAGTCTCATCTGGGGTTCGATACGAGAACGGCCCGGGGTGAGGCTGACCTGCACGAGGACGGTACCTATCTGAACATGGTGGCCTCCCGCGCTCGAGAGTCCACCTATCTCGATGCCCGTCCCGCTACCACCGGCTCATGCCCAGACTGGGCAAGGCGAACGCCCTGGTCGCCCTCGAACACTCGCTCCTCACCACGGTCTGGGTGAGGTCGGGTCAGAAGCTGAAGAGGCTGCTCTGTTCGACTGCGTTGTTCATTTCACAGGAGTTCGCAAAGGTGTGTTTCCAGGAGGTGCGCGTTCCCTGCCAAACACCGTCGACAGTGACGGTCACGGGGTACCAGAGCCGCGGGCATGCCTGACCGGGCGCTGTAGCCAGCAGGGAGTCGGGCTGTCCGTCCACGTTGCGCAGATCCGCGCAGGCTGCAGCAGATGCAGGGTGGGTACCGGAGGCGCCGGGCGCGCAGCTCAGCGTGACGGCGCGAGCTGCGGTGTCGCTCGATCCACCGGGGTAGGACACGGTCAGGACGAGTGCCGAGGGTGCGTAGAGGCTGGCCGGCGCCGCGGTGGCGGTGACTGAGGTCGCGGCTAACGCCGCGCCGATCACGCTGACGGTGGCTGCGGCGAGACCGGCGGAGCGCAGGTTCATGCGCATGGGAAGCTCCTCCATGAGAGTTGGGGGCCTTGTGGGCCGGGAACAGCTTTGCCTAGGCAACGGGGCAAGACCAGTTGACCGTATGTGATTCAGGCATGTGGGGCTTGTGCGCATGCCGTGAATGCCATGCGTCCAGGCAGCAAGCGTGCTCAAGCCTGTGAAGGGCTTCATTCACAGTGAGTGTGGGTGAATTTGGCTCCTCCTGGAGGGAGGAAAGACCAGGTCGACGAGTTCGGCGCGCTGTGCAGAATGGCCGGAAGTCATAGAGTGCAGCCGCTTCCCGCATCCGTCCGGGATGGTGCCGACTGGTGGTTCCTCTGCTGCCCTCTCAACGTCGCCAAGGCTGCGGCCTCGCGTTCGTCGTGCTCGCGCAGCATGCGCGTGACGGTCAGCCGGCCTCTTGCCGGTCCGGATGACCAACCGGGCTTCGATCTCGGGCAGGGAGAGGAGGTCCTCGTCGCCCGGCCGGGCGGTGGCGGGCAGTTTTTCAACGGCGACTGCCGCCGGGTGCGCGTCAGCCGGGCGGCCTGACCAGGGGTGGAGGCGGCCGCCAGAAGGACGCGGTCAGTGGGGTGGCGGACACCGCCGCGGCACACGCCGACGGCGGCGAGGAAGAGGGGCATGTACCCGCGCAGGTGCGAGGTGAGCCTGCTCAAGCCCCCTGCGGGCAGCACATCAGCACGAGACTTGTTCCGTTGTGCGACCCTTTTCCGGTTTCCCGTCTGGCCTAAGCGCTGTCCCGTAAATGATCTACGAGGTGCCGATTGACCTGCCTGGTTCTTCGTCAGCCTGCGAGGGTGAGGTTGTGCAGGCGGGCAATGCCGAGCATGGCGTGGTGGACGCCGTCGCCCTTGAGACGGCAGTCTCGGAGGATCTTCCAGGTCTTCATGCGGGCGAAAGCGTGCTCCACGCGGGCGCGGACCTTTCGGTGGGAAGCGTTGTGTTCCTCCTTCCACGCGGGGAGTTCGGTCTGGCCTTTCTCTCGGCGGTGCGGGATGACCAGGCCGGTGCCTCGGTAGCGTCCGCGATGACGGTGGTCTTGCCGACCGCGTCTTTGGCGCCGGACAGCTCCCATGCCTTGCAGTCGTTGCGGTTGCCCGGCAGCGGCCGGCCGACAGCGACGACGAGCCGGGTGTCGGCGTCGACGACGACCTGGTGGTTCGTGGAGTACCGATAGTTCTTCGACTGCTCGGCGACGGTGTGGTCGCGGGTGGGCACCAAGGTGCCGTCCACGATCAGGACGGTGTCTTTGCGGAACCGCTT
>NZ_JBICXT010000082.1:0-8561 GCF_043200415.1 Streptomyces sp. NPDC048419
CGGATGAAGGAGCCCGGCTTCACGGCCGCGCAACTCGCCGCCTACCCCGAGCACTGGACCACCAAGCCACCGGCCCGCGCAGAAACCACCCAAGCCCTGGACACAGACCGGGGGGCACTTGGAACCAGTCCTGCGCCCGTTCAGACGACGGAGAGCGCGGCTTCGGAGTATGCAGCTCCGGAAGAGTTGGAGGAGTCATTGGTTGCAATCCTGAATGACCTCCTCGCGCGTCCGGAAAATATCCTAGCCGACGCGCAGTTGTTCCGTGAGGCTGCTGAACAGGCGTTGGACAGGCTTGCCCGCGAAGCAGAGCCTGCATAGTCACAGACCGCAGGGCCCGGTTCAGGCCGCAGCGAATTTCGTAAAGCCACGACGCTGGAAACGCCGACGCCTTCCACCCCAGGGCTCTTGCAAGGTGGGATTGACCTTGTGAATGTGCTGGTCGAGTGGGGTGTGACCGGATGTGCCGAAGCTCCGTTGATGTAGGTGAGGACCAACTCGCCTGCAAACAACGGAGCTTCGGTGATTCGTGAGTCTGCCATGCCCGCGCTGGTGCTGTCGTGTTCTGTCGCTCTGGCGGGTGAGGAAGCGGTGGAGAGAGTCGATCCACGCGATCGTCGCGGGCGGCGGTATCCGCTGGTGGCGCTGGTCAGGGCGGCTGCCTGCGCGGTGGCGGCCGGGGCGCGTTCGTATGCGGCGATCGGGCACTGGCTGCGGCGGGCGCCCCAGGACGCTCTGGCCCGGCTGGGCTTCCCGGTCCGCGGCATGTTGGGGGTGCGGCCGGCGGCGTCGATGGACATGGTCCGCCGGGTCATGGGGCGTCTGCATCCCGACGGTCTGGCCGTGTTGCTGCGGCCTGCCGGTACCGAGTGGGAGCGTCCGGTGCGGTTGGCGGCGGACGGCAAGAGGGGCACACTCACCGCACTGCGCACCGCCGGATACACCCCGGTACTGGAAGCCGAAACCGGCACGACCGTGCTGGAACGGAGCCCCGAAGAACGCGCCGAGTCCCAGATGCCGCCACTCGCCCAGGCCCATTACGGCCCGGGACCGGCAACCGCCTCCGCCCTCGCCGCAGCACTCCTGTGCACCTCCACCGCGACAGCCAAGCCCGCCGCCAGAAAAGGGCAACGTTTCCTGAAGCCTGGGCGCACCGCGAGGCCGCGCTAAGGCCGGAGGAGCTGCGCATTTCGACCCTCACCTGAGACCTCCGAGGATGCCCCGGCCTTCGGGCCGGGGATGAATCGGACTCCTGCGGAGCAGGGCAGGGAACGGGGTTTCGCCCTCAGGGCGAAAGACCGCCCACACGGTCGGGTAAGCTGACTGCCGTGCGTTGCGAGAACCAAGCGCGTACGCCGTGCTGATCGAGAGCCAAGACGGCACATGCACCTCCAAGCTTTGCGGTACGAACCCGGGCTGGTTTCAACCCGGCTGGTGTTGATCGTGGAAGACCTGTCGGGTCGCTGACCCGCAGGCGGCGTGAGCCAGGAATCCCCCTGCTTCAGCTGGGGGAGGGTTCAATCGAATAACACCATGCGCATACGAAGAGCCCCCCTTCGCACTACATTTCCGCAGTTCGAAGGGGGCCTTCCTCAGCGTGGCGGCGCCAGGTTTCGAACCTGGCGCGGTGGCCGCGTGCTGCCAGGGCGGTGACCTGCGAGCCTGGGCTTTCGGGCCTACAGTGGAGCCCGCCCAGTTGAACTGGGCGGGCTGTCGCTATCGCACCGTTTTGGCGTTGCTCCACGCCTCAAGGAATCGCTTGCGGTCGTCGGCTGTCTCGTACGTCCGGCGGCTGGCGAGCAGAACGTGCCAGGCAGTGGTCTCGGCGTCACGCAGCCACAGTTTCCCGAGGTATTGGGCCCCGACTCGGAACGTGCCGTGATCCAGTGCGCCGCCGATCACCTTGGCCACAGCGTCGCGCTGCTGGTCGTCGAGCTCCTCCAGGTAGCTGAGCACGCGGTCGGCGATGCCCCCTTCGTTCTCGTCGACCAAGCGTGCGAAGAAGGGGCCGTCCGCGTTGGTGGGAAGAATGCTCCAGGTGGCTTCACCTCCCACGTCCCTCAGCGAATCCCAGAACTCACGCCCCTCGGGGGTACCTGGCAGAGGGAGCGCTGCGAAGAGGTCGACCAGATGGCCGTTGGCCGCTTGGTTGTAGGCGACGTCGCAGGCTGCTGCAGAAGCAATCTTGGCGACGTGCCCGGTGTTCAGCCCTCCGTCTTCTGGCCAGTCCAGGTGCTGGGCCAGTTCGTCATCTTCGTCTAGGTAACGCCGGACGATCACAAATCCCCCTAGGGGCCTGTTGCAAATGTGGATCTTGCTGAGTGGTGCTCATGTGCTGTGGCGCGTGGAGACCTGGCAGATGCACAGGGACCCGGCTAGAGCCGTTGTTGCCGGCCGGGAAGAAGTCGGGGAGGCCGCCTATTTGGCGAGGCGGCGGCTCATAGAGGGGATATGGTGGCGGACCCGGGCGGGGGCGCCGTGGTGGGATGTGCCTGAGCGGTATGGGCTGTGGGATCGGGTGTACGACCTGTTCCCGCAGATTTCCGTGCAGCTGGGGTGTGCCACCGTGCGCCGGTGATGCTCCGTCACGGCGGCCACGCTTGGGCTGCCCGACCCGGGCCACGATCTGGTCGATCTTCAGGCGGTGCCACAGGTGGTCGAAGACGTAAGTGCCGCAGAAGGGTACCGAGGAGGCGAACTCCAGGTTGGAGGCGGCGGTCGCGGTCAGCGCGTCGCCCGGCTCCAGCAGCTTCGATAGAGACGCGACCAGGCGCTTGACCGCGTCGCGGTCGAGCTGGTCCTCGCGGCCGAAGGTGAATAGCGCTTTCGGCACCGCCCGCCCGGGTACCGGACCGTGCCGGACTTGTTCTCCCGCTTCGTCGTCTTCACGTGCACGACTCGGGCCATACAAGCCATGCCCAGGCCAGCGCAGGCGAATCGAGAAAACCGCGTCTCTAGCTTCCAGGCCGCGAGGCGGGGAGTTTTGCGCCCGCTCCGGGTGAATCCGGCGCCAGTCGGCGGCATCAGGTGGGAGAACCGGCCGACGAGGGCGCGCCATCGCGTTCAGCGCGCAGCGTTGTGGTGGGCGAGGGCCTCTTCGGCGGTCACCGGGGTGAAGGGTTCCAGGGCGGTGACGTGGAAGCGCTTGAGGCGCAGGTAGCGCTCGCCGGTGTCGGCGAGGGTCCAGTCGTGGCGGGTGCAGGCGGTCATCGGCTGGCCGGTGCGGGTGATGCCTTCCCAGGCGAAGTCGACGGTGATGCGGTGGTCGCCGTCCTCGCCGGGGGTGATCACAGGGTTGATCAGGTGGTGGGTGCTGAGGTCGACCAGTTCGCCCGCCTGTGCGTACCAGTCAGCGACCTGGTCGGGGGTGTGCAGAACCCGGCCGTCGGACAGGGTCATGTCCAGCTCGGGGTGCAGCAGTTCGCGCAGCGCCTCGGCGTTGCCTGTGGGCTGCTCCAGGAGGGAGAGCCAGTAGTGGACGAAGGCGAGGACCCGGTTCTCGGTGAGCGCGTCGGTCAACTGCCTGTCCTGGTAGGACAGGATCTGCTCGGCGAGGGTGCTGATCCGTGGCAGGTGCTCGGCGGGGTGCTGGAGGAGCTGGAGGTCGTAGCGCAGCAGTGCGGCGCCGTTCATGCTCGGGCCGACGGTTTCGAAGCCGTGGGTGACGGTGCCCTGGGCGGTGTCGGGGCCGGTGTGCTCGATGACCATGCTGCGCAGGTGGTGGGCGTTGGACTGGCCCGGGTACAGGGTTGCGAGGCCGTCCAGGTAGGCCTGGCGGCCCTTGACGTCGGGCTGTCCGCCTTCCGGTGGGCGATGCATGGTGAAGTCGTCGGTGACAAGTTCGCCCTGGTGGTCGAGGTTGGGGTTGGCGGTCTCGTAGGCGGTGTACCAGCGGTGCACCACGGTGAGTGCGCGGTGCTCGTAGGAGCTGGCGGCAAGGGCCGCGTGGAGGGTGTCGAGTGCGGTTTCGGTCATGATCGGTTTCCCTGTTCGGGGTTGGTCAGCGGACCCAGGTGCGGGTGAGGGCCCGGACGGCGGAGCCGTCGAGGTCGGCGAGCGTGGTGGCGACGAAGTCACCTGAGACCTCCGAGGATGCCCCGGCCTTCGGGCCGGGGATGAATCGGACTCCTGCGGAGCAGGGCAGGGAACGGGGTTTCGCCCTCAGGGCGAAAGACCGCCCACACGGTCGGGTAAGCTGACTGCCGTGCGTTGCGAGAACCAAGCGCGTACGCCGTGCTGATCGAGAGCCAAGACGGCACATGCACCTCCAAGCTTTGCGGTACGAACCCGGGCTGGTTTCAACCCGGCTGGTGTTGATCGTGGAAGACCTGTCGGGTCGCTGACCCGCAGGCGGCGTGAGCCAGGAATCCCCCTGCTTCAGCTGGGGGAGGATTCAATGCGCGGTCTGGATGCGGAAGGCCGGGCGGTCGGCGGTCAGGGCGTCGATGATCGGGGCGGCGGCCTTGGCCGGGGTCTGGGCATTGCCGAAGGACTGCTGGGTGCGGGCGATGTACGCCTCCAGGGCCGGGGCTGAGGTTCCGGCCGCGGTGAGCAGGGCGGGACGTCCAGGCTGGGGTTGGCGACGAACTCGCTCGCGACCGCGCCCGGTTCGACCACGGTGACATCCACGCCGGCGGTAGGGGCGAGGGACTCTATGAAGCCCTCGACGGCGAACTTGGCCGCGCAGTAGGCCTCGTTGAAGCCAGCCTCGGAGCGGACCACTTCCTCCAACGCACCGGCCGGGCCTGCCGAACGGGGGGCCTGGTCAGCCAGCTCAACATGCTTGGCTATCAAGTGTCCCTCCAATCAGCGGAACCGGTCTGAACTGCGGGATTGGGGATTCGAATGAGGTTTTCGGCACGCTGTTCTCAATCAAGAGGGGCGGCCGTGACGCGGATGCTCGGGCATACATCTGGGTGGAGGCGTCCTGGGCAGCACCTCGCGCTGCTTCTTGTACCGGGGCATCCCCGCACGCATCGCGGACGACAGGCGCACACGGAAGGTGCAGCGGGCATGTCCGGAGTCCTTCACGGTCGCCGGCGCCCTGATAGGCCCGGTCTGCGAGATCACTTCCGGAAAGCAACGGCTTCCGATGTCGGCCTGGCTAGTGCGGTGATGCGGAGGAGTTCCAGGTGATCTGGATGCTGCGATGGCATCCCTAGACCGACTTCGGCGAGTGCCCGGCCCGTGAGCTTGATCGCGGCCCTCCCCCTGTGTGCCGCACCCGCGTCCGAGCCGACCCGCTCGACCCGGTAGTGGGTCTGCGGGTCGAGGCCTGGCAGCCGGATCCGAACGGGCGGCGAGGTCAGCGCCGTCTGCATCATGACCACCGCGAACAGCGCCGCATGCTGTGTGACGGACACGACGCCGTGGACCCATAACGACGGATCCGGGTGATCGCAGCGGACCATCTCGCCGGTGTGCAGCAGTTCGCGGTACTCCTTGTAGAGCCCGACCCAGGACGCAAGTTCAGCCCGCTCGTTCGGACTGGTGCGGGAAATATCCCACTCGATTCCGAAGTGGCCGAACAGTGCGGTACCGGCCCGGAGCGACAGATCGTGCCGCGGACCGGTGATATGCGCCCGGGGAGCGCCGACGTGGCTGCCGATCAGCTCCGGTGGCAGCAGTGTCGCCGTCCAGCGTTGTATCTGCTGGCGTTCCAACGCATCGATGCGGTCACTGGCCCAGATACGGTCGGTGTGTTCGAGGATACCGAGATCCACGCGTGTTCCACCGCTGGAGCAGGATTCGATCTCCAGGGCCGGGTACCGCGAACGCAGCTCGGCCAGCAGCCGGTAGACCGCACGTGTCTGCCGGTTTACGGTCGCGATACCGGGGGGTCCGGAGTCAGCCTCGGCTAGATCGCGATTGTGGTCCCACTTGAGGAAGGCGATGGGGTATTCGGTGAGCAGTGCGTCGAGGCGTTCGAGGATGTAGCTGTACGCGGCCGGATTGGCCAGGTCGAGCACTTGCTGGTGGCGGGAGGACGGTGGCATACGTCCGCCGGTCCTTAGGATCCAGTCCGGGTGCGAGCGGGCCAGGTCGGAGTCAGGGTTCACCATCTCCGGCCCGACCCACACGCCGAAGTCCATGTCTCGGGCGTGTACGTGCTCGATGAGCGGGTGCAGCCCGTTCGGCCAGACCTTCTCGTCGACGTACCAGTCCCCCAGCCCTACGTGGTCGTCGCGGCGGTGGCGGCACCAACCGTCGCCCAGCACGAACCGTTCGACCCCGACTTCCGCGCCGACGTCGGCCAACTCCTTGAGTCGGTCGAGGTCTTGGTCGAAGCACATCGCTTCCCAGGTGTTCAGCACCACCGGACGCGGCCTGGGCGTCCCGCGTTGCGAACGCTGGAAACGGTGGAACCGTTCAGAGACCTCATCCAGCCCCCGGCCGTAACTGGCATACAGCCAGGGCGAGATGTACTCCTCGCCCGCGGCGAGCGACACTTCATCGCCCAGCAGCAGCTCTCCCGCCGCGATCACCGCCTCGCCGGAGGAAATCCGCTCGGCGTACACGCGGTGGTTGCCGCTCCACCCCAGGTGCAGGGCCCACACTTCACCGGAACGGAAACCGAAACCGGCGGCTCCGGCCGCAAACAGAATGCTGGCATCCGCCCCAGTCCGGCCGCGCCGGCTCTCTCGGCCCCGCGCTCCGACCCCGAACGGCATGCGCTGCGGCACCCTCCCCCGGCCCCAGCGGGCGGCCAGGTCCAGCAGCTCCGTCGCCTCTGGCGGCACCGGCAGTGCGAGGCACAAACCCCGGAGTGTGTAGGGGGTTTGGACTGCGGCGTTGCGGACTGCAGCGCGGGTGCGCAGCAGACCGGCCGGGGTCATCTGCATCTCTAACCGCAGGGCCAGTTGCGCCGCTTCGTCGCATGCCGTCACCTCGACGACACCGCCACCGCCTACGTGATGCTGGTGGTGGACGGTGACGACTTTGAACTCGGTCGGCCCGTCCCGGCCGGGTCGGTACCCGGACAACCCGGTACGGCCCGGCCAGCCGTCGAAGTGCCCGGGCAGCAGGCCCACCGGCCGCGGCTCACAGGCCATGGCGCCCGCGTCGGCTACGGCCACCAGGTCGTCCTCGCTGAGCCAACCGAGATCGGCGCCCCAGTGCACGACCCGTGGCAGCTTGCGGCCGCGCAGATCCAGCAAGAGTCCGACCCCGGCAGCACGCAACTGCAGCACCGGAACACTGGGTGGCGGAACGTCAAAGCCTGGTGTAACGTTAAATCCCATGGCCCGAACCGTAGCCATGGCCGCCACATGACGCCAGAAATCACTCGATAACAATTCAGCAACCCCTGGGGCTTCCATCAGCAGCCGGAGGAATGTCGGACCCATGAGTGCTCCCGGGTCACCCAGAGTCGGCGACGTGGCCCGAGCAGCGGGTGTGTCGGCACAGACAGTTTCGAACGTGATGAACAACCGCGGCCGGTTCAGCGACGACGCCCGGCAACGGGTACTGGCCGCAGCCCACAAGCTCGGCTACGTCCCCAACCGCAACGCCCGCAGCCTGCGGCTGCGGCGGTCACGGCAAATCGGCATCCACATGTCCAGCCAGGACCTGGACGTACACAACCCGTTCGCCATCTCACTCCTGCGCGCGCTGATCGAGGCGGCCGACAAGGTCGACCACCAGATCGTTGTATTCACCCACCGGCGCGACACCCCACCGGAACCGCGTACCTTCGCCGGCCACGGTGTCGATGGGTACGTGCTGTTCAACAGCGGGCCCGCCGACCCGCGACCGGCGATCCTCACCGAACTCAGCATCCCGTTCGCCCTGATGGGTCGCACCGCACCGGGATTGCCGCAAACCTGGGTCGATATCGACAACGCCGCGGCGATGGCCACACTGGTCGACTACCTGGTCATCAAGGGCCACCGCTCGTTCGCCTACGCCGAGTACGACACCGACGCCTACTGGATGACCGAGCGGCTGACCGGCGCTCGCAACCGGCTGCGGGAGCACGGCATCAAGCTGGCCGAGTCCGATGTTGTTGTCGATTCCCCCGATGCGGTACGAACCGCCGTGCAGCGGATGCTCGCCCGGAAGCATCGCCCGTCGGTGATCATGCACGGCAGCGACACCCTGGCGGTAGCCACCCACAAGGCCGCCGTGCAGGCCGGCCTGACTCCCGGACAGGACATCGCCATCACCGGCTTCTTCGAAACCCTCGAGGATCTGGCCGAGTTGGAACCGCCGCTGACATCGGTCCACGTGGCTCTCCCACGCGTCGCAGCCCTCATCATCGACCGGATCATCACCGAGATAGAACATGGCCCGACCGGCTCACCCGGCACCATCCTCGACACCACCATCTCCGTTGGCGGCAGCGCGTGACACAGCCGACGGACCGTGAGCGCCTCGGGGCCCTGTGGAGTGCCACGTTCTCAGAGCCACCCGTTACTTGACGTCCTGAAGGCCGCAGCACAACCGGAAACCGGAAAGGTGTACCCCCATGATCAACCGCGAATGGCACCTGCTCAGCCGTCCCGTCGGCTGGCCCAAGCCCGAGGACTTCGCCCTGGTCGAGACCGAGGTCCCGACGCCGG
>NZ_JBICXT010000083.1:0-7080 GCF_043200415.1 Streptomyces sp. NPDC048419
CATATCCAGCTCCGGCCTGACCTCATCGATGGCTGCCTGGCTGGCACCAGACTGACCCTCACCCAGCAGCCGACAACAACCCGAGGAAGTCAGTAATCAAATTGGTGAGCCTCTTCAATGGCTCAGCCTGGTCTCCGGCGTCAAGGGGTGCATGGCCAGGGCCGCCAGGAATCCCGGTCACGAGGTGGGCCGGAACAGCCGGTTGGGCTGAACGTCGAATGCGAGAACCACCCCTTTCCCGAGATGCGGAAACCGGCTGACCAAGTCCTTTCTGATCTCGTTGAACACATCAAGCCGTGTGTTGTCACGGCCCGGAGTCACCGTCCCTTGGTAGTTGAAGAAGGACAAGCCCGCGGGGGACGGGGCCTGCAGGGTGATGAACCAGAAATGGGTCCCCTGTGCGTCACCGACCATGTTCTGTCTCCGTCGTCAGATACCAACCACCCACCATGGGTCCCACAAGCCCGCCGCGAGCCACCCGAGCCACCACCCGTATGGGTGACACACCCCGCCCTTCCCACGGAAAAGGCACCAAGAAATGCGGCCGTGTCGGTGCACTGCGCGCGCCCTGTCACCCGTCTGGCGCCTTTCGAGGTTCGGATCCACCGGCGAAGGCACCGACGGGTGCCGGCCCTGCCGCATCGGGCACCCACCGAGTGGGAGCGGGGCCGGACGGGGTGTTGTGGTGGCCGACGGCCCGTCCCGCGGGACTCTGGTCTGCACCCCCTGACCAGGAATTTTCACCCTCGCGAGACAGGGTTAAAAGGAGTTCACCGGCCACACACCGCTGGTGGAGGGTGGCGGCCGTCGGGGCCCGCCGCCGGGGCGGGGCCCTCGGTCGTCGGTGCTTTGCTGAACGACTGGGATCAGGTCATCGGACGCCGAGGCAGCCGGACAGGTGCCCCGATCCCGCTCTGGTACTGCTGGGCGGGCGCCCGTCTGCCATCCAGCCCACTCCGGAATGCGCCAAACAGTCGGCTGTACTTCACTGAAGTGAGAACTGAAGGTCTGCAAGCCAAGCCAGCTCGTGTCAGGCAGGTAGTCGGAAACCACGGAGCAGGACGACCCACATGACTGCCCAACGCATTGTTCAGGCGGCCGGCCTGTCGGCGGCTACATTGCTCGCCGTCGCATCCCCCAGCCGGGCTGACGTGCAACCCCCGGTCGCCACCCCCGGCGGGACGGTCACCATCTCGGCCAGCTGTACAGCCCCCCCCGCGACCGCATCGGCGTCCCCGGCGTTCTTCGATCCTGTAGTTCTGAATCCGGGGTCGGTGATGGGCATGGTCGCGGGTACGGCGACCATCAAACCGAGTCCCTCCCCGACGACGTACACGGTCACTGTGTCGTGCTCCGGCAGCACCTCGACGTTCAACGCAGCGGTATCGCCTGGCCCCAGTGCTTCCTCGAGCAGTGGCAGTCCCAGTGCTTCCTCGAGCAGTGGCAGTCCCAGTGCTTCCTCGAGCAGTGGCAGTCCCAGTGCTTCCCCGAGCAGTGGCAGTCCCAGTGCTTCCCCGAGCAGTCCCAGCGCGTCTGCCAGCAGTGCCTCGGCGACCGCCAGCGCATCGAGCCCTTCCGCCTCGCACGCTGCCACCGCGACTCCTTCGGGAGGACCACACGCCGGTGACGGGGCGACGAGCCAGTCCCGCCGGTTCTCACTGGTCGTCCTGCTCACGGCACTCGGTGCCGCCGCGGTGGCGATCTGGCTGCTGGTCATGCCCCGGCCACGGTCAGGCGGCGGGGCACACCGGTGAACAGGGGGACGGGCTCTATGCGGTCCCGTGCCCTGAACAACCCCGTCATCCTGCTCCTTCTGCTGATGATGCTTGGCTGTGCTACCTATGTGGTCGGTCTCGAGCTGAAGACCATCAAGGTCGACTATGCCCAGGCCCCTCCGCCGCCTCAGCCGTCGCAGACCGCACTGGTACCGATTCCTGCGCCGCCTCCCGCAGGCGCCCCGGCCCTGAACGCATCACCTCCGGTCTCCATCGACGTACCGCGCTTGGGCATCCATGCCGAGGTGATGACTACCGGTTTGAACGAGGACGGGACGCTCGCCGTCCCCAGCGATGACGACGCCCGGCGTGCTGCCTGGTATGAGGGCAGTTCCTCACCCGGCCAGGCCGGTCCCGCGGTCATCGTCGGGCATGTCGATTCCTGGTCCCTGCCACGTGGTGAGGCAGTTTTCTACCCCCTGGGCGCGGCCAAACGAAAGGACGAAGTGGACATCGCCCGTGCTGACGGGACCGTCGCCGTCTTCAGTGTGGACAGCGTCAGCGTCTTTTCCCGGGACAGCTTTCCCACCGGCAAGGTCTATGCTCCGGTCCCCGATCCTGAGTTGCGCCTGATCACCTGCGGGGGCGCTTACACCTCCCATGGGTACAGCGGCAACGTCATCGTCTTTGCTCATTACACCGGTACCAGATCTGGCCCTCAGTCGACCGCGCCGTCAGCGTGACAGCGGACGGGAGCGCGCCGACCACGAACCCGGCTCCGGCGGATCCCGACGCCGGCGAAGGCCGCGCTCGCTTGTTCGGCGGCCGTTGCGCCGGGTGCCGCCCAGGACGCACGGCACGGCACGACGCAGCCGTCGCCGTGCGGATGCGGGCATAGCCTGGATGTGGGGCGAGGCAGCCGGGTCCGTACCCGGCTGCCCGCCGCACGCCGAGAGAGTGTGAGTCGTCATGGATCCGTCGGCCAGTGCAGCCAGCCTGCGGCTCCTGCGTGACTATCTCGACGGCGGGCACATCCCAGCCGGGCTCATTCAGGCGGCGCAGGACGTGGTGCGGCAAGAACCCGCCGGGGCACTTCCCCCTCCCGAAAGGGCGGCATTTTGGATCGTGAAGGCCCTTGTCGCAGAGGGCTGGCACGCCACAGATTTCGCCCGCCCCCTCACATACGCTGCGCGATGGGCGGAAACCCCCGTCCTGCACTCCGGGTATCCCCAGTTCGTCTACCAGATTGACGCCGCTCTCGAAGCGCTGGACACCCCGGCACGCAAACGCGGTGCCGTGGACAATGCCGCCGAGGAGGTCGAGGAGTTCGGCAGCTACCTGGTCGGTCTTTTGGAGGCCTGCCGGAGCATGGGGGAGGACTGGCCGGGCCTTTGGTCGTTTCGTCGTTCAGTGCCTGTGGTACCGGGGCTTTTTGCGGATCTTCTGGAACTGGGACTGGACAGCCTTTCCGCGGCATCTGCAGGGCTGCTGGGCCTGGACGTGCAGCAGGCCGGCGATCTGACCGTACAAGAGGTGTGGAGCAGGCAGGCGAATCTGAGAAGGCGCTACGAAATGCAGCCGGCGTTCACACTGCGGGAAACCGAGTCCGTCGCCAGGGCATTGACGTCGGGGGAGTGGCGCGCCGAAGATTTCGCCGCCCCGCTCGACAGCCTGCACCACTGGGCGGACAGCCGGGCTGCGGAAACGGGAGTGCCTGAGTTCCACCATGCTGTGGTGCAGATGCTTCAGGCCCGGGCAGCCAGAGGGGACACGAGATTCGTTCACGTCTCCTACATCGAAGCGTTGGCCTCGCTGAAAGCCCTCTTCGCCCGTATGGCGCGCGGACTGGGCGTCGTCGCAGAAGGATGGCCCACGGAATGGGCCGTGAAGGGGAGGGTCCCCGCAGTAGCCCCCCGGTCGGTCATGGCCATGATTGATACGGGCATGGCGGCGCTGACACGGGAAGCGGAATCGGGTGGCGGGCGGCAGGAGGCGGAGGAAACGCGGCCGGAAAGCACCCGGGACGGGCAGCAGTTCCCCTATGGGCCCGCAGCGGAGGGCAAGCCGCACAGCGCAGCGGCCGGATTCCCCCGCTGGGAGAACGTGGAGGCCTTCGTGCGGGCGCTGGCGGTGGACGGCTGGGTGATTGATCACCTGGCCGACCCTCTGGCCCATCTTGACAAGTGGGCGGGCAGCAGCGTCCTCCACAAGGGATACCAGGACTACGCGAACCTGGTCGTGCAATACCTGAACGCACCGTCCCCCGGCGCCGCTGGGTCCTTGAGACCAAAGGAGGTGCAGCGGCACGCGCACACGCTTCGGGCACTGTGCGAGTGCCTTCAGGTGATCTGCGACGTCATCGGGGAGATGGGAGCCGGATGGCCGCAGGATTGGTGGTCCGAGAACTCTCCGGAGCCTGCCGAACCCCCTGAAGTGGTGCACTGCGTCCTCAGCGCCGGGTTGCGCAAGGCATGGCAGGAGCACGATCGCTGGATTCAGCTCGCGGCCTCGTCCTGAGCCTCGCGTCGAGGCCGCGGGCGCCGGTCCTACCGGAAACCGCAGGTGCGAGCGTTGACAGGCGGGAGGCCTGCAGCATCCCCGCACCTGGGCACTCCCGCTTGCGCGAGCACGACCTTCCCGCCGGCCGGCGAGGACAGATGGGACCCCTGCTGGGCGGCCCCGTGGCGGCGCCCCCTTTGCGGGGCTATACCTGCTTCCGCACGGCCGACGTCGCAGTCACCCGCACGCCCGCTCCTGCTGTCTGGCTGCTGGGAATCACATTGTCGCGCCAGGCCAGCCTGCAGGCGATGAATGCGGCCGAGACAAGCAGGCCGTTGCGGACGACCAGCAGCGAAACCCCCAGCCAATCGCTGTCGACGACATGCGCAAACCAGACGGGGAATTCGAGGGTGGTGACCCCGGTCGCCGCGAGTGTCAGCACCGAGGGAACCAGCATGCGCCCGTTGGTGAAGGTCAGGCACACGGCCGCCATCCCGATCAGCCACAGCAGATATTGCGGACTGATCACCCTGCTGACGGCGATGAACAGCAGAACGGCTGCAAATCCGGCCTCGGCAAGACAGACGGCCGAGTAGCAGCGCGCCTTGACACGCCAGAGCACCAGCCACCCCAATGACGCTACGGTCAACGCCAGCGAGATACAGCTGACCGTACTCACATACGGGCCCAGGAACTCGACTGATCCGTAGTTCAGCCGCACCTCACCGGCCCAGCCGAAGTAACGGGCGATGTGGAACACCATCGCACCGACCGACTCGATCTCGATGCCCCTCGCATGCTGGTGTGCGACAAAGGCGAGCGCGCCCGGCATCATGAGACACAGTGCCGCGATCAGAGCGGCCGCCGTCAGCGCCGCCGTCCCCCAGGCCCGGCGAGTGAACCGGCCCGGGCGGGTGCCCAGCAGCAGCAGCGCAGGCCACACCTTCAGCAGCGCGCCGAACGCCGCCGCCGCTCCCAGCAGCCGTGGCCGATTCGCCCCCGCCAGCAGCCCGACGACCACGACGGCCGTCACCATCAGATCGTAACGGGCATACGCGGTGGGCCCGAGCAGAAATACGCCCACCACCCAGAAGCAGGCACCCCGCAGGCTCCTCGTCCCTGCCGCGCCGGTCAGGGGCACGTCGAGGCCGGTCGAGGCCGCGGCCTGGCGCCGGCCCCGGCTGAGCCACCGGGCCGGTCGCTGAACTGCCGTCACCAGGGTGGTGAACACCGTTGCGTCGGCCACCAGCACGATCAGTGCGAACGCCGTCGTGTAGGGGAGGAAGGGCAACAGCGGCGCGGGCGACAGGATGGCCAGGGCAGCCGCCGGCGGATACTGCCAGGTGACGTCGTGTGCAGGGAAACTGCCGGACCGCAGAACCTCGTACCAGGCCGGATAGACGACAGACAGGTCGGTGGTGGCGTCCAGCCCGGGAAAGGGGAGGATCCTCAAAAGCCACAGCACGATCACGGCCCGGCTGGCAGTCCATGCCACCAACAGCCAGATGGTGCTCCGTCTGGCGCTCTTTGAGACCAAAGCTACTCCTCGGCAGTTCCTCGGCCTGGCACCGTCCCCGCTGGAAGCGAATGCCCAGCAGGTCGGGTCGTCCCCGCAGCGAGGACCGGAGAGACACGCGCCGCACGTGGCGGCCTCAGGGCGACGTGTGATCTTTCAACTCCATCTGACCAGCCGTCACCTGCCGCCGCACCTCTGAAGAGTTCCAGGCCAGCCAGATGGGCCATCCGGAGGCGGCCTGGATGGTCTGTCCAGGCCGCCTCTCACCCGGCAGGGCGCCTCAACCGCACATCCTTTTCCACCGCCTCCGCGGATCCGCCCGAAAAGAGCCCCGGTGCTTTCGACGGACCGGGTCCCGCGCCGGGAAGCCGCCCGGAGCGCCGGGCAGGCGCCGATATGGGGAGTTGAAACATTGCACATCGAGTGCAATATTGGGCATATGGCACATATCCGTTCAGGATGATGCGCCGAAAGAGGGATTCGCTGCGCGGGACATGCCGCGTGCCAAGAAGGCCGGTTGGGCTGGCTTCCTGATGATTGGGGCTGGTATGCCATGGAATGCGGTGCGCAGCGGATTGGCTGCGAACAGACGCCGAAGCGGCCGAGTACGCGGCAGGTGGACGGCACGGGCCGCGGGCCCGCTCGCGCAAGATTCCGGACGCCCCGCGCTTGTGCAGGGCGCCAGACGCGTGCCCTGCACGGCCCATGTGGGCGGGGGTGCGCAGTGACTGGCTCCCCGTGGCTCGTGACCTTCCGCCTCCTGGATGGAACATTGCACTCCTACGTCATCAAGGACGCAGCCGATGCGAATCATGCGCGCGTGAAAGCCTTCAACCGGGCCGACTCACCCGCGGGGCACCACGCCCGAGGCGGCCTCGGCATTGATCGCGCGTACGACGACGTCGTAGAACTCACCGCCCGGGTACTGTGCGGCGACGAACAGTACGGGGGGCCTCCCCCCGGGTGGTGGACACGCTGATACCGCCGGCACTGTGCCGGCGGCCACTCGGCGCCGGCGCATACGTGTGCGGGCACCACGCGGCCGGGCTCACGCAGTGCCGGGTGGTCAACGAAGCGTTGCCCCTATCACGGGAAAGCTCCGGGCGTGAAGCCGCGGCTGTGATCTCCAGCAGCAAGTGGCGGTGCGCCGCCCGGATGAACAGCAGGCGCGCCCCGGGCGGTGGGAGGCCGGGCGGCGCACCCAGGACTGGCGCATCGTTCCCGCCCGGGTCATCCGGGTCTCCTTCGTGGATACCTCCCGCGTAGCGGGGCAATGGTCGGGATCTCGCCGCCAGGGCGAGACACCGTGCTCTGACCCGCGCGGGGCGTTGTCAGTGGCGGCAGGTAGCT
>NZ_JBICXT010000084.1:0-6999 GCF_043200415.1 Streptomyces sp. NPDC048419
ACGGCGAGCCCGATGTTCAACCCGACGTATCGGCACCGCCGTCCAAGCCATCCACACCCTCTTGACCTGCGACTATTTAGGATGAAAGAGGTTCACTGAGGTTTCCTCAGGGATGAACGCCAGACCTCACCTGTCGATAAAACGCTTGAACTTGCCGGAAAATCCAAAATTGGAGAATGCCGCCAAGCAGAAACTGATAAGCATTGCCGAAATACCGAGGATCGACCACATATTCATGCGCTCCTGCAAGATTATGAGAGCCAACAGGGAGGCGGTGACGGGTTCGGCAAGGCCCACGAGCGTGGCATGGGGCGCTGATACTCGCGGTAGGCCGCGGCTGAACAGGAAGTACGCTCCTGCGGTGGCAGCAATACCTAGCCAACCGATTGCTATTGCGCCTCTGATGGAGAGGATTTCATGCCATTGAGTGCCGGACAGGGTGGGGCTCAGGAGTATCGTAGACCAGGTGAAGAACGCGGACATTACGGTTGTCCCGTCTTCGCCTCGTGACACTAGGGTCTTGGCGGCAATTGTGTAGGCAGCGTAGGCCAGGCCGGCAATGAATGAGGCTAGTACGCCGAATGTCTCGATTCGTGAATGCGTTGATGAGGCGAGCAGTGAGCACCCGCAAGCCGAGAGGATCGCGGATGCCAGCCAGCCGGGCGGCAGTGTGCGGTCTCGGAGCACGGACACCGCTCCCGTACAGACCGATCCTGTGCCGATCGACATCAATGTCCCGGCGCAGACACCTGCCTGGCGAACGGAGAAGATGATCGAGATCTGGAATGCGGAGACGCTGACGGCGCCTGCAACGCACAACAGCATGCTGCGCCTCATGAGGGTGCCGAGCGTTGGCAGTCTGCCCGTGCACGCAAGCACCGCAATGAAGACCAGGGCGGCCAGGAGTGCACGTAGACCTGCAACGGGAGCAGATCCCACGTGAGGGATGAAGCTCTGTGCAAATCCGATGGTTCCCCACAGGATACTGGCTCCGACGATCAAGAAGATCCCGGAAGGCAACCCAGCTGTGAGAGGCTGCGAAGGCGTGTTGACAGAGTGGCTCGTCACAAGCTTTCCCGAGTGTTCGACCGCTTTTGGGCCCCGCCGTGCAGGGTGACATGATCGGCGTGAAGACACCTCTGGCCCCGGGTCACCGTTGCTCCACCACAAGGAGCATGTCGCCGCGCGTGACATAGCTGCCGGGTCGGACGAACAGGTCGGCGACGGTGCCATCGACGGGAGCTGTCACAGGGAACTCCATCTTCATCGCCTCCAGTGCCATCAACTGCTGCCCCTTGCGCACCTGCTCACCCGGTACCACGTCGATCTTCCACACGCACGCGGTGAACTCGGCCTCTACCACGCGGCCCCCCGGCGGTGTGGTCATGGTCCGTGGCGCGAGCGGTGCTGCGGCCGCCGCCCGTTCGGCCCGGTCGAACTCGCCCGCCTCCTCCCACGCCTTCCGCTCGGCAGCGAAGGCCGCCGCCTGTACGGTCCGGAACTCGGCGATCGACCCGGCATGCTGGTCGAGGAAGCGCAGGTGGTCGGCGAGCACGAACTCGCCCTCCTCGATCTTCAGCGCGAACCGCCCGGCCGCCATGTCGGCCCGCATCTCCAGCAGTTCCTGTGTGGAGACCGGGTACCAGCGGATCCGGTCGAAGAACCGCAGCAGCCACGGCGCGCCCGGCTCGAACGGGCCGCGCTGCTGCCAGCCCGACCACATCTGCACCGTCCGCCCGACGAACTGGTAGCCGCCGGGTCCCTCCATGCCGTAGACGCAGAGGTAGGCGCCGCCGATGCCGACCGAGTTCTCGGCCGTCCAGGTGCGGGCCGGATTGTATTTGGTCGTGATCAGCCGGTGCCGCGGGTCGAGCGGGGTGGCCACCGGGGCGCCCAGGTAGACGTCGCCGAGGCCGAGCACCAGGTACTCCGCGTCGAAGACCGTGCGGTACACGTCCTCGACCGACGCAAGCCCGTTGATCCGCCGGATGAACTCGATGTTCCACGGACACCACGGCGCGTCGTCCCGCACGCCCGTCATGTACCGCTGGATCGCCTCCCGGGTCGCCGGGTCGTCCCAGGACAGCGGCAGGTGGACGGTGCGGCTCGGCACGGCCAGGTGGTCGGTGGCGGGCAGCGCACGTTCGATCTCCCGCACCAGTGCCAGCAGTTCGGGCAGCGGCAGGGCGTCCGGGTCCACGTGCACCTGCAGCGAGCGGACGCCCGGGGTCAGGTCGATGACCCCCTGCGGCCGCCGCTGGGCGAGTCGCTCGGCCAGCGCGTGGACGCGCATCCGCAGCGCCAGGTCGAGCTGCATGGGCCCGTACTCGACCAGCAGATTGTCGTCCCCGCTGCGCCGGTAGGTGACGCACGGCCGCTCCGCGGTGGCGGGCAGCGTGGCCAGCACACCGCCGTCGGCGACCAGCGGGCGGGAGGCGCGCGGCGCGGCAGCCGGAGTGCGGCGCAGCGCGGCGGCGTCCTCGCCGGTGACCGGCACGAACCGGACCCGGTCGCCGGGACGGAGCTGGCCGAGCTTCCAGCGCTGCCCGGTGACCACGGTCGCGGGACAGACAAAGCCGCCGAGCGAGGGACCGTCCGGGCCGAGCAGGACGGGCATGTCGCCGGTGTAGTCGACGGCGCCGACCGTGTACGGCGTGTCGTGGATGTTGGAGGGATGCAGGCCGGCCTCGCCACCGTCCGGGCGGGCCCAGTCGGGTTTGGGGCCGACCAGGCGGACGCCGGTGCGGGCGCTGTTGAAGTGCACGGACCAGTCCGCGGCGTAGAACTTCTTGATGTCCTGCGGGGTGAAGAACTCCGGTGCAGCGTGGGGCCCTTCGACGGCCGGCAGCTCCCAGTCGGAGGTGAAAGGGGGCCGCTCCTCCTCGGGGACGGGACCTCCGTCTACGCCGAGGCGGTCGGTGCCGCCGTGCAGGACGTCGCCGGTGCGCAGCGCCCGTCCGCCGTGGCCGCCGAAGCCGCCGAGGGTGAAGGTGGCGGCGCTGCCGAGGAAGTCGGGGGTCTGCAGGCCGCCGGCAATCAGCAGGTAGCTGCGCAGGCCGGGGCCGGGCGGGGCGGGGACGACGAGCAGGCCGCCCGCCGGGACGAGCACCGGCTCCCACTGTGGCACCGGTGTGCCGTCCACGGTGATGTCGGTGGACGCGCCGGTGACGCAGACCCAGGTCGGGGCGGTGAAGCGCAGCTCCGGTCCGAGCAGGGTGCACTCCAGTCCTGCGGCGCCCTCGGGGTTGCCGAGCGCCCGGTTGCCGAGCCGGAAGGAGAGGTCGTCCATCGGACCGCAGGGCGGCACGCCGACGTGCCAGTAGCCGGTGCGGCCCGGCCAGTCCTGGACGGTGGTCTGGGTGCCGGCGCGGATGACCTCGATCCGCGGGGTGGGGTCGGCGACGTGCGCCAGGGTGGCGGTGTGGTGGGCGGCCTCGGCGACCTCGGGCACGGCGGGCACGGCGCGCAGCAGGCCGAGGTTGGTCTCGATGCCGTGGATGCGGGTACCTGCCAGGGCGTCGGTGAGCCGGGCGAGGGCGTCGCCGCGGTCGGTGCCGTGCACGATCACCTTGGCGAGCATCGGGTCGTAGGCGGTGGTGACCTCGGTGCCGGTCTCCACCCAGGTGTCCACCCGGACGTCTGCGGGGAAAGTGACCTCGGTGAGCAGCCCGGCGCTCGGGCGGTGGTCGCGGCTCGGGTCCTCTGCGTAGACGCGGGCCTCGACGGCGTGTCCGTCCGGTGCGCCGACCTCACGGACCACCGAGCGGTCGCCCTGGGCGAGCCGGAGCATCCACTCGACCAGGTCCACCCCGTACACCGCCTCGGTGACCGGATGCTCGACCTGCAGGCGGGTGTTGACCTCCAGGAAATACGCCTCCTGGCTGGCGGCGTCGTAGACGTACTCGACGGTGCCGGCGGAGCGGTAGCCGACGGAGGCGCACAGGTCCCGGGCGCAGTCGGCGAGTCGCCGGCGGACGCGGTCGGGCAGGCCGGGGGCGGGGGCCTCCTCCAGGACCTTCTGGTTGCGGCGCTGCAGCGAGCAGTCGCGGTCGCCGAGGGTGACCACCCGGCCGGCGCCGTCACCGAAGACCTGAACCTCGACGTGGCGGGCGTGCTCCACCAGCCGTTCCAGGAAGACGCCGGCGGTCGCAAATCCGGCGGCGGCCACCCGCTGCACCCGCTCCCAGGCGTCGGTGAGGTCGGCGGCGTTGTGGCAGGCCTGCATGCCGATGCCGCCACCTCCGCCGGTGGCCTTGAGCATCACCGGGTAGCCGACGGTCTCGGCGGCGGCCCGCGCGGCCGGCAGGTTGGGCAGCAGGCCGGTGCCGGGCAGCAGCGGCACCCCGGCGGCCTCGGCGGCGGCCCGGGCCGTGTGCTTGGCGCCGAAGACGTCCAGCTGGCCGGGGGTCGGGCCGACGAAGGCGAGCCCGGCCGCCTCCACCTGCCCGGCGAAGGCAGCGTCCTCGGACAGGAAGCCGTAGCCGGGGTGAACCGCGCCGGCACCGCTGTCGTGGGCGGCCCGCAGCATCAGGTCGGTGCGCAGGTAGCTGTCCTTGGCGGGGGCCGGGCCGAGCCGCACCGCGTGGTCGGCGAGCCGGACATGCGGGGCGGAGCGGTCCGGGTCGGAGTAGACCGCGACGGTAGCAATGCCGATCCGGCGGCAGGTGCGGACGATCCGGGCAGCGATCTCGCCGCGGTTGGCGATCAGCAGGGTGTCGAATGACGGGTGATCGGCAGACAACGGACGGCTCCAGAGCAAGGGACTTGTACTGCTGATCAGAACAGCACGCGGGAGCCCGCCCCGACTCCCGGGGTACGGGCAGCGCGCAGGTCTCGCGTCACTTGCGCCTTCTTCAACCAGCGGTCCTTGCCGTCGAATCGGGGGCTGAAGTTGGCACGACCGTGAACTGCGATGTCATTGTCGATGATGAGCAGATCACCCGCTCTGACAGCAACATCCACCCGGCAGCGATCCAGCTCGGCGACCAGAACAGCCAGTGCTTTCTCGGCTTCCTCATCAGCACACCGCATGAACGGCACGTCCAGGCGCAAGTAGGGGGCGCTCGGCTCACCCCACAACACGGCCACCGGCTCCGGTGCTGCGCGCATACGCTGCATTACCTCAAGCGCCGGGTGATCTGGAAACTGCCGCGCGAGCTGCACCAGATGTTCATCATCCGGATAGATGAAGAACCGCTCCTCAAAAAGGACCTTTGCACACCAGTCGGGAAGGCGAACATCCCGAACGGACGACAGCAATGTGGGAACAGCACCATGGTTTCTGATCCCCAGCAGAATGACGTACGCGCAGCGACTCGGATGGAATCCATCCTCTGTGTGCCACAGGAGTTCTACGCTTCCGTGACCGCTCTGCCGATCCTCCTCCCCCTGCACCGGAAGAACGTCCTGGATCATCCGCCCTCCCTGGATCGTCGCCCAATTGAAGACTTCTCCAAGACAGGTCGCTACAAGAGCAAGGAAAATTTCCTCACGACGGGCTGCCTGCGCCCCGGCAGCTTTCCTCCACCCAGCCGGCGTCGGCCCCATAGCAGTATCATCGATCTCCATCCCGCGGACAACCAGGCCGGCCGCCGACTCGTACAGACGGAAATCTGACAGAAATCTCCTGAACCCGACGGGAAGTCTTGACACAAACTCCCAAGCGAAATCATAGAAGGACTCACTGCCCGGATCTCCGCCGGCAGCCTCAGCTTCCATGAGCACATGCCGGATCTGCGAGGCTTCGGATGCATTCAGGCTATAGAGAGTTACAGGGTGTTCGTTCACAGCATGCACCTTCGTGAAATTCCGCAACAGTCCGCAGAAATCAGCGCACTCCCGACAGGCTCAGGCGAGAATATTTTCACTTCAGTTTCGAAGCCTCACACCAATCCGGAGTCGACCTGCTTCCACGGAAGCCTGACCCGCCCCCTCACACCTGAGTAGTTCATACTCACGCCCACCCCGCCCTGGCCGGATGGAAACGCTGGCCAAAGGTGGCTTCGTCGACGAAACCTGCGCACCGACTACCACCGGGAAAAGCACCACGACGTCGACCCCGCCCGAGGTTCTCAGCGCCTCCGCAGCCACCCCAATCACCGGCCCAGCAGCAGCGCCTGCACTCGTCGACCGTCCTCACCATCTGAGCCACCGGACGCCGCTGCAGTCGTATTCGAAGCCCTGCGCGGAAATAGATGCCGCAGCCCCGGGTGAAGGGGGCCGGTTTCGGCGGCCCAATACTTCGATGGAGAGCCGCAGCTGAGCACTCGCCCTGGACGTTCCACGGCTGCCTCCAGCCCCAGGCACTCATGCGACGCTGGCGCGCTGGCGGCGATCTGTTCGCGGGACAGCGCGTCGGCGGCGTTTCGCCCGGGAACGGGGGCGAACCGCCCGTTGATGAGGTCCTGAAAGACTCCCCGGCCGAAGGCGCCGAACGCCGCCCATAGACACACCCGGTTGGAGGTGGAACAGGTCACCGACGTCGGAGCGGTGGCGGTGTGCAGGTAGGCGACGCCGGTGGTCGGCCGGATGCCAAGCAATGCTCACGGCGTGCGCGACGAGGGCCAGGAGTCGACGGAAGGGCGTGAAGGATCCTCGCGGGCCCCGACCATGAACTGCCACGCTGCCACCGCAATACCGAAAAGGTCACGGCCCTGAGTAATTTACAGCGCGTCCCTGAGTAACATGCGAGCGCATTCTTGAGTAATATGCGAGCCCTTTTCTCCATTTCCGTGCGATTGGAAGTCCAGAAACATCCGCCTGACGACTACTTGAGCTTGCCTTGACCTTTACTTTTCCCTGGCATGAATAGTTCGTCGCCAGAGTGGCCCCCATTGTGTGCTCCACGTCGGCCGTCACCGCCGCAGGCCGGCGCCCGGACGCATGGACTACCGACCACTACATGCATGCGAAGAACCGCATCGCAGGGGGTTCTATGAGATCCAACCGCGCCACGATGCGCGCCGCGAGCATGGCAGCGACACTGCCCATGATCGCCGG
>NZ_JBICXT010000085.1:0-6410 GCF_043200415.1 Streptomyces sp. NPDC048419
TGTGGCAGCTGTGGGGGGTGTCCTCGTTCGTCACGAGCTGGTGGTTCATGGCGGTGGGGGCACGCCTGACCTGGGTGGTGTGGGGAGCAGCGACGGTCGGCATGGTCGCTGCGGCGTCGCCGGCCTCCGGCCGGGCAGTCGCCGGCTTCTTTGCGGCCCTAGTGTGGAGCGCGCTGTCGGTGTTCGCCCTACGAGGCCTGTCCCTGCGCCCCCACTCCTGCACCCATGTCCACAACGAGGTCCCGGACACGGCAGACGACGGCCGCACGCGGGTGTCGGCGCCAGCCGTAAGGGAACGGGACTATACGCAAAGCGATGACTGACAGGGGGACCGGCCGTCCGGCCCCTCTGCAGATCAAAGCCGGTGGCGGGAGGCTGCCGGGCCGCAGGGCCGCTGGGCACACAGCGAGCCCGGCGCGCGAGCACCCGGGCGTCATGTGCCACCGGCTGCCCTGCATCCTGCGAGGTCGGCATCGCGGTTCGCGACCTCGAAGCAACGATCTCCTTTTTCACCGACCTCGGCCTCACGGTCGTCGGCCGTGACACGGTCAGTGGTGAGTGGACCGACACTGCCGTCGGCCTTGATGGCAATCACGCCAACATTGCGATGCTCCAGACGCCAGACGGGCACGGTCGCCTTGAGCTCTTCGAGTACATCCACCCCGAAGCGATCGAGTCGAAGCCCACTCGTCCCAACGAGATTGGCATGCATCGCGTCGCCTTCTCGGTCGACGACATCGATGAAGCCCTTGAGGTAGCCGCAAAGCACGGATGCCGTCCGCTTCGCGGTGTGGCGACCTATGAGGACGTCTACAAGCTCACGTACGTCCGCGGTCCCAGCGGCATCATTGTGATGCTCGCCGAGGAGTTGAAGAAGAACTGACAGCCGATCGTGTCAATTGGCCCCGCGCCGATACGAGGCGGGCTGTCGCCGGCCACTTTCCGGACCTCCGCGCCATCCCGGTCACACCCACCGTTACATGGACGCTGGCGCTCGCCACTGCTGCCCAGGCGGCGAACCGTACGATCGTTTCCGCGGCGAGGTCGGTCAGGTGGACCTGGCTGCGGTCGCCGAGCCGGTGGTCGGCCCAACTCCCCGTGCCTCCGGCGGCGGTGGCGATGACGGACTGCCTCCTCGACGTGAACCGTCCGCGACCGCGGCGAGGTGTCCGGCGGTGCCGGCGACGCTCTGGTGCAGCCGAATCGAGACCAGGTTTGGCCGGCATCAGGGATGCCGAGCCGGTTGCGGACGAGACCCGCGGTGGTGTCGTGTTCGGCCACCTTGTAGGGGGCGTCCGGGGGTGATGCCGCCGACGGCGAAGGCGTCGTCAGTCTGACGGCGCATACCCCAGCCGACGCATGAAGGACGACGCCGACAGTGAACTGATGCGCCGCGCCCCCCTCGATGCCATTGTCGTGCTCGCCGCCCAGAGAGTGCACGCGGACGCTGGCGTGCTCGCGGAGACGACGGGTCGTGGCGCGGCAATAATTCACCGACGGTGGCGAGAGTGGCCCTGGTCGCGGCCACCACGGCACCGGCGCAGGTCACCCTTCGACCGATCGCCCGCGAACCTGGAACCGGCCAGCGTAGCCAGCAGGTCGAGCGGCCCAGAGGACATCAAATGGGGGGTGTTGTCTGTCCGGCTGCGGAGCGGTGTGAGGGCGTTAGGCCGTGGAGGCTGCCCAGACCTCCGGCACGCCGAGGTCTTCATAGAGCCGGTTGCGCTGGTCGGGGCGGAGGGTGCTGCAGAGAGCGGCCAATGTGCTGTCCGCTTGTCCCGGTACGGCTTCGACGATGTTGCGCACGATCGCGGCCCGTGTTGCGGGCGGCACCGCGGGGAGCATCCGGCGTAGGTCCTCAAGTCCCTCCTCGGGGGTGCGGGAGGCGCGGAAGGCGGCGAAGACGGCGCCCAGTTCGGCGTCGCTGGCGTACTGCCAAAGTGCCGGCATCGCGACCGTCTCCTCGAGGTGAAGGTGCGCGAGATATGCGCTGATGACTTCGTTCAAGGCGAGGTAGAGCGCGTGCTGGGCCTCCGGCAGGGAGTCGACGGGAGTGCCGGGCAGCGAGCGTGCCTGCTCGTCAAGTGTCGTGAAGGCGGCGTCAAGGCGTATGTGCTCGGCATCCAGCGCGTCGGCCGCCTCAGGGGCCCGCTCCCGCAGGAGCTGATGGATGAAGGTGTCCTCGTGGTCAGCGTGCTCGCGCAACTCCCGGGTCATGGCCAGGCAGCCGTCGGCCTGCTCGGTGGCGGCGCTGCTCTGGCTGATATCCGCCGCGCCGAGTTCGGTGGAAAGGGTGAACAGCCGTGCACGCTGTCCCATGTGAACGTTCCGGTAGAGGTCGATCTTGGGCATGGTTCTGTCCTTGGCCTGGCCGATACGGTAGGATGACAACATATTGTCTTCTCAGCAACATGTTGTCAAGAGGGGAAGTGTGCGATGCCGGACGAGACAGCTCTCCTGGTCGCCGACGTCTTCGAGGCGGCCGGGGCCCTGCGCCGGCTCGGCGAGCAGACCGCTGCCGCGGAAGGACTCACCCAGGCCCGATGGCAGGTCCTAAGCGTCGCCTCGGAACAGGCAATCACCGTGCCCCAGGCCGCCCGCCGCCTCGGCGTCAGCCGGCAGAACGTCCAGCGCGTCGCCAACGACCTCGTGGCCCTTCGCCTCGCCGCCTATGAGTCCAACCCGGACCACCGCGGCTCCCCCCGGCTAGCCCTGACACCTCGCGGCAAGCAGTCACTCACCCGCGTCACCGCCAGGGCCGAACGACTGCACCGCACCCTCTTCGCAGCCATCCCCGACGAGGAGATCCGCGCCACCAGAGCGTCACTGCGCCGAATGCTGACCGAGCTCGACCGCCACGAAGCAAAATCAGGCAAGCGGTAGACACGCGCGCTCTCATCGGGACGTCGGTGCACGGCGACGGATTGTGGGCGGACGCTCGCGACGGACCAGCAGAACCCCAGAAACCGCCCCGCCCCGCCAGACGACCTTCATCATGGACAACGGCCGCCGACCAGCGCGAGCACAGAAGAACGCATTCACACGAGCCCCCATGACCAGCGACTTCACCATGCCCGCCACTCGCTGCACCCGGTCGACGGCGTTGGTCCGGCGCGAGCCCGGCCGCGCAGCACGTTCAACGGTCGCCGGCTGGCCGTACCGCCGTCCTCGATGGCGCGCCGCCCCGCGTAGAGCCGCTCGAAGCACCAAAGGACCGTGAAATACCCGGTACGAACGTCAGGGAGGGCATCGTCGCGGAACGTGTCGGCAGAATGCAGGGGCGCCCCGAGTAGGTCGCGGGACTTCGCGACCAGCCGTTTCCCACAACGCCGGAGCCGACAACTCTCGCGCGTTGGGTGTGCTGCGGCTAGAGCAAGACGTACCAGTGGTCCTGGAAGGCGGGGTGCAGTTCGAAGGGCAGCGCGAGGATCTTCATGGTCTGGAAGGCGAGGATGGACTCCAGCGGCCAGCATGATCCCGCCTGCTCCTGACTGATGCGCTGCTGGCGGTCCCGCAGGATCCGCCGGTGCATGGTGCTGCGGTCGCGTACCTGGGCGGGGCAGGGGCACGCGCAGGAACGGCGCGCCCGTGGTGCTGGGCGGGGCAGGCCAGGTAGGCCGTCATACGTAGGTGTAAAACTTCGTATGGTCGAGCATGTCCTGTGGCGTCACGTCGTTCCAGGGCTTCATCGTGTCACGCAGGCCTATGACACCTTCAGGTGCCGTGACTGGCAGGTACCCGGAAGACGGGTGCAGGGCCTGCCAGTCTGCCCACAGTTTGTCAATGAAGCAGTGATGGAGCCAGAAGACGGGGTCATTCGGCGAGGCGCCGCTGAGCATTTGACCGCCGACCCAGACGTGAACCCGGTTATGGAGGTTGGGGCCCTGCCAACCCTCGAGATAGTTGCGGAAGCTTTCAGATTCGCTGTTCCACGGCGGGTCATCGTAGGTCGACATGGCCAAGACCGTGTCCACTTCCTCGCGGGTGGGTAACGCGCGGACGTTGGCGCCGAGGTCGCGTCGTAAGAAGGTCCGCCCGTCGACGCGCACGTTCACTGGCCAGCTGCCCTGCGTGAAGGCGAATGGCCCGGAGGTTACCTGGTCGTCGCTGTTGCGGCCGGAGCCGCCGAGCAAGTCGTCCGACCACAGTGAGCTGTTGGGTGATCGGTCCTTGGTCCAGTCCCAGTAGGGCAGGTTGACCGAGGGAGTGATGCTTTGCAACGCCTGTTCGAACTGCAGCAGGAAGCGGCGGTGCCAGGGCAGGAAGGAGGGAGATCGGTGTCCGGTTCGTTCCCCGTCGTCCGTGTCACTCATGATGAATGCATTGTGTGTCGTCACGAACTCGTCGTACCGTCCCTGCCGCTTGAGCTCGAGGACCGCGTTGACGAAGTTGCGCTTCTCGGAGGCCGACAGGTCGGCCTGGTTCTTGCGTTCTCCCACGATGGTGTTCCTTCAGCATGTGGTGGGGGGCTTGCGGTTGTCGGTCAGGCCATGAGGAAGACGAGAGAGGCGCCGGCCAGGTCTCGTACAGCCGCGCGGGCGACCTCCAGAGGAGTGCGCTGTGTCTGGTAGTGATTGACGACACTGAGCCAAGTTCCGTCCATGCTCTGCATGACGTGAAGGTCCTGGTCGTCGATGCGCACGACGAACTCCAGGAGCGACGATTCACTGTCGCCCATGTGACTCCGTCGACTGCCCTGGCGGCTGCCGTGGTGTGAAGCGTGCTCGACAGGAGCGGGCCAGCCCTGGATGTGTCGACCCAGGTAGATTTCATCGAACGCCGCAGGCTCATCCATGGTGCTGCCCTTGGCTACGCCGGCCCGCCGCGTCCGCGACGCCAGGCCCGTCCCAGGCCATTCAGGATCTGCCGTTGCAATGTTCGCCTCACTCGCAAGAGCCGCACCAGTGAGCGCCGTCATGCCTGTGAGCAGGGCCTTGCGACGACTGGGAAGTTTCATCGAAGTACCTATCATCCGGCCGCTGCGGTTCGAGGGCCGCAGCAGGAACGTTCCTGTGGCAACGGAGCGCATCGGGGCGCCCGTTGCCGTCACATGGTGGCAGTGATGCGAGCGGTAGCGGAGGTGCATCGAACGCGGTCCCGTGTGAAAGAGACAACCTCACGGGGAGGTACACCGTTCAACAGTGGAAGATCTTCTTCCGTTTCAGTGGCCGAGGGCTCAAGACCGCAAGAACAAGCTCATCGGCGGGTTCTCACAGAAAAAGTTGCGGCCCACTCGACCTGACGGTGCTGATACGCCTGCCGACGATACGGCTTGAATACATGGACGCCCGCTCATAGCTGGGTAGTGGTGTCAGTTTGAAGTCCGGCTCGTGGAAGAGCTGGCAGTCTCGTTCCGCTTCGTCCCATCGTTCGGTGAGGAACGAGGCGAGTTCGGCGACGGAGGTCAGGTTTCAGTCTGTCCTGTCCGGACGTCCGCTGGCGGCGTCTGCTGTCATGGCCGGTGCAGTGGCACGTCCAGGACCTCAAAGATGCCCACCCCCTTCCGCGGGCGGCGACCCGTACGCGGTCCGGCCGTCCCTGACCGATCCACGAAAAGGGGCGCCGGACAGAGGATCGGAACTGTCGGCATTGTCTTGGCCCGGGCCGGGTACTGGCGGGCCGGGAGCTGGGAGAATCAGGAATACGTCCGCCGCCCGGGTCTGTGCCGGCGGCGGCCGTGTACGGAGATTCGCGCTCATCCCCCCTTGTGCGGGCCCCGTAGGGGTTGGTCCTTCGTGGCTGTCGGGGCGGGTGGGTAGCTCGCCCCAGTCGCGAACCGGCTGTGAGGGCCAGGGCTGGGGCTGTTCGTGGCCTGTCGTGGGAGGCGGCTCCGGCCCGCCACAGGAGAGGAGCCCTCTTCGTCCGCGGAAGTGCTCGCCGTTGACGCGGCCGTGGGACGCCACCGGAAAGTCCAGGGCGGGCAACGCCAGCATCGCTGAGATCCACAATCAGGATCTGATGATGCTGGCGCATGAGATCTTCGACCCCGAGGCCAACCGGCGAGTCCTCGTCGACCATGCGTTCATCGTGGCCGGCGGGTAGATCACCAAGGCTGCACGCAACTGGCTGGGCAACTCGTTGGACGCGGCGAAGCAGAGCCAGATCATGTTCATGGATCGCGACGACATCTTGAACCAGTTCGTGGTGAGGAACCTGTCGCTTCCCGTAGGTGCGATGCCATCGGTGGTACCGGGGAAGCGCCATTCTGATGCTCGTTCGGGGGCTGCGGCCTCAGGCGGACCGGCGGACGTGGCCGGGGATACGGTCGTCAGCGGAGCTGTCAGGGGGCCTGGCCGCGACCGCGGCGACGGAGTCTGTCGGCGGCGGCTGAATCCTGACCCGGTGTGGGCGGTCGAGTTCTGACCCACCGGGTCTGGTTGCCGGTGCTCAGTCGGTGTCGTGTGTGGCGG
>NZ_JBICXT010000086.1:0-6238 GCF_043200415.1 Streptomyces sp. NPDC048419
CTGAGGGCGAAACCCCGTTCCCTGCCCTGCTCCGCAGGAGTCCGATTCATCCCCGGCCCGAAGGCCGGGGCATCCTCGGAGGTCTCAGGTGATGAGCCTTGCCTCCAGCAGGTTGCTGAGGGCAAGGCCGATGACATCGTCAGCTGGATGCGCTGGTTGGCTGATCTTCGAAGTGTCGAAGGAGATCAGACGTTCGCCGACGCGCTCATGTCCCGCGATCCGGGCCCGAGGGACTTCTGCCACCGTAATCAGGACCCGGGTTGCTCGGGCGCCCGGCCCCCGTGGTGGTGAAGGGCCAGGCACGCCGCCCCGGGCGGGTTCTGTGGGGTGTTAGGGAATGGTGGTGGTGAAGTGTGTGAGGTTGTTGCTGGTGCTGGGGTCGGGGGTGGTGGACCAGGTGGCGCCGGTGATGGTCACCGACTTGACCAGATGACT
This sequence comes from Streptomyces sp. NPDC048419, assembly GCF_043200415.1. Classification (NCBI taxonomy): domain Bacteria; kingdom Bacillati; phylum Actinomycetota; class Actinomycetes; order Kitasatosporales; family Streptomycetaceae; genus Streptomyces; species Streptomyces sp. NPDC048419. The sequence continues at coordinate 436 of NZ_JBICXT010000086.1, forward strand.
GGGCAGGGTGCCGGCGAGGCTGAGGGTGACGCTCTTACCCGAGGCCAGGGGGGTGGTGACGGTGGCGTGGGTGCCGCTGACCGTGATTCCGGCGATCTTTATGGAGGTGGGGTTACCCACGGTCACGCCGGGCCCTCCGGTGGCGGTGACGCCGGTCAGTCCTGCCGAGTTGATGAGGAGGTTGACTCCTTGGGCGGGGGCGGGGCCGTTGTTGGTGATGGTCAGGGTGTAGGTGGCCTTGCTGCCTGCCGTGCCGTGGGCGGGGCCGGCCAGGCTGGCCTTCAGGTCGGCCTTGTAGGGGCCCACGACCAGGGTGTAGGTCTGAGTGGCGCTGCCGGCACTGTTGGTGGCGGTCAGGGTGAGCTTGTAGCTGCCGCTGCTGGTGGTGGCGGGGGTACCGGTGAAGCTGCCGGTGCCATCGCCGTTGTCCTTAAAGGACACGCCCTTGGGCAGGGTACCGGCTTCCTTGAGCGTCGGGGTGGGGGTGCCGGTGGTGGTCACCTGCGGTCCGCCGCTGATCGGCACGCCCGGCTGCACCGTCGTGGTGTTGGGGTTGGTGAACTTCGGTGCCTGGGTGGCCGCCGGGTTGATCGTCAGCTTCAGCGTTGCGGTGGCGCTCTGGCTGTTGGCGTCGGTTGCGGTGACGGTCACGGTGGAGGTGCCGGCCGTGGTAGGAGTGCCGGAGATCGCGCCCGTCTTAGAGTCCAGGGTCAGACCGCCCGGCAGACCATTTGCGCTCCAGGTGATGGGGGTGGTTCCGCCGTTGGAGGCGAGGGTGGCCCCGGGGTAGGCCGCTCCTGCGGTGCCGTCCGGCAGTGAGGTGGTGGTGACCGCCAGGGCCTTGTTGACCGTCAAGGGGGTGGTGTCCTGGCTGGTGCTGTAGGTGCCGTCTCCGCTGTAGACGGCGGTGATGGTGTGATCCCCGGCCGCCAGCGCGCTGGTGGTGAAGGAGGCTTTGCCATCCGAGCCCACCGCAACCGGGGTGGTGTTCAGCGCGGGTGTGCTGCTCGGGTCGCCGTTGTAGAAGTTCACCGTCCCCGTCGGGGTGGCGCCGCCGCCGGTGACGGTTGCCTGCAGGGTGACCTGCTGGCCCGCATCGGCCGGCGACGGGGTGGCACTCACCGACGTTGCCGAGGACGCCCCGGCCACGGTGAGGGGCAGCGTCGCCTTGTCACTCTGTCTGTTGGCATCGGTCGCGGTGACCGTCACGGAGAACTTTCCATCAGCGCTCGGCGTACCGGAGATCACACCCGATGCCTTGTCCAGGGACAGGCCGTCCGGTAGTCCACTGGCGCTCCAGGTGATCGGGTCTTGACCGCCCGAGGACTGCAAAGTGACCGGATGGTCCGCACCGTAGGCCTGGCCGACCGTGGCGTCCGGCAACGAGCTGGTGGTGACCGCCAACGCCGCATTCACCGTCAGCGGGGTGCTGCCCTGGCTGCCGGCATTGCTGTCGTCACCGGAGTAGACCGCGGTGATCGTATGCGAACCCGCCGCCAGCGCGGAGGTGATGAAGCTGGCCGTGTCATCGGAGCCCACCGCAACCGGGCTGGAGTTCAGCGCCTGGCCACTGGTACTGCCGTCGTAGAAGTCCACCGTGCCCGTCGGGCTCGAACCGGTCACCGTCGCCTGCAGCGTGACCTTCTGACCCGCATCGGCAGGACTCGGCGACGCCGACACCGTCAGGGTGGTGGCGGCTGGGTGGATGACCACGGTGGCGGTGTCGGTGGCGGTGCCTGCGCTGTTCTTCGCAGTCACGGTGATGGGGAAGCTGCCGCCTTGGGTCGGGGTGCCGGACAGTAGCCCGCCGGAGGACAAGGTCAGCCCGTTCGGCAGGGTGCCGGAGGTGACCGTCGTGGTGGGTGTCGGATTGCCGCCCAGGATGAAGTGGTAGCTGTACGCAGTGCCCACGGTGCCTGCTGGAGGAGTCCCGCTGATTGTCGGAGCGAGACCGGATGCGATCCCCACGCCCCACGGTCCGTTCCCGACTCCGACGGTGGCGGTGACCGTGTTGCTGCCGGTGTCGATCACCGACACGTTTTGCGAGCCGAAGTTGGCGACATAGACGTGCTTGCCGTCCGGCGAGATCGCCACACCGATCGGTCCCGTGCCGACGTGGACGGTGGCGGTGACCCTGTTGCTGCTGGTGTCGATCACCGAGACGCTGTTGTCCTGGACGTTGGTGACGTAGGCACGGGTGCCGTCCGGCGAAACCACCACATCCTGCGGATCGAAGCCGACGCCGATGGTGGTGGTGACCGTGTTGTTGCTGGTGTCGATCACCGAGACGCTGTTGTCGTTCTCGTTGGTGACGTAGGCGTGGGTGCCGTCCGGCGAGATCGCCACATCGTTCGGTTCCTTGCCGCTGCCGACGTCGATGGTGGCGGTGACTGTGTTGTTGCTGGTGTCGATCACCGACACGGTGTTGCTGCCGGCGTTGGTGACGTAGGCGTGGGTGCCGTCTGGAGAAACCGCCACACCGACCGCGCCGCTGCCGACGCCGATGGTGGCGGTGGCTGTGTTGTTGCTGGTGTCGATCACCGACACGCTATTCGAGCCGTCGTTGGTGACGTAGGCGTGGGTGCCGTCCGGCGAGACCGCGACACCGGTAGGTGCGGTGCCGACGCCGATGGTGGCGGTGACCTTGTTGCTGTTGGTGTCGATCACCGACACGGTTTTGCTGCCGGCGTTAGTGACGTAGGCGTGGGTGCCGTCCGGCGAGACCGCTGCATTAATCGGCCGGCTGCCGACGTCGATGGTGGCGGGGGCCGTGTTGCTGTTGGTGTCGACCACAGACACGCTATTCGAGCTGCTATTGGCGACGTAGGCAGACGGGCCCGACGGCGCAGATGCGGCAGTCGCGCGCCCGGGCGCGCCCAAGGTGATGGCGCCGAAGAGGACGAGGGTGAGGCAGCAGATCCACGTGAAAATGCGGATGGTGCGATGCGGGAGGATTGTCGTGTGATGGCCATTCACGATGGGCTCCGCATAACTGAGTTGCTCACGCCGGCTGGGGCGCCGCACAGGCGGGGCAGGCCGCTAGATCCAGCGGCAATCGAACCCACCCGGGGCCGCACATCCATCGAGGGATAACCACCACATAAGTGCTAGGCACTTCTACGACCCTAACGCGGCCTTACAGCCCATAGAACTCTTGGTAGAACGTCTGCCCGGAAAGGCGAGGCTTGCATGCTGCATCAATCCGCTCTCACGCGAACTCCCAGGTGCCGCACACACCGCTTAAATGGCGCGTAAATACAACTCCGCCTCCACGGCCCCCGCTCTTGACGATCACATCTGACCGGCCCAAGAGGGCAAGCCCATCTCGCATACCTGCCCTAAAGGGCACCAACTATGCGGAACGCGGACAATCAACCGCCCGCTCCCGAAGCGACGTCTGCGAGTCCGGCCTGTTGGACGCCGTTGGCGCTAAGCACTTGACCATGGACTTCTAGTGCTCTGACCGCATAGGTTCGCCGGGGTGACGGTCGTGGCGGTTGGATGTGGGGTGACGTCCGGTCCGACCGCTGGAGGCGCGGTGGCTGAGCCTGTCCGTGTGCGCAGACTGACCGACCAGGAAGGGCAGAAGCTGCAGCAGATCGTGCGCCGGGGCAGCACGAGTTCGGTGCGATACCGGCGCGCGATGATGCTGCTGGCCTCGGCCGGCGGGAACCGGGTGCCGGTGATCGCGCAGCTGGTGCAGGCCGACGAGGACACCGTCCGGGACGTGATCCACCGGTTCAACGAGATCGGCCTGGCCTGCCTGGACCCTCGATGGGCGGGAGGCCGTCCCCGCCAACTCAGCCCTGATGACGAGGACTTCGTCGTCCTGACGGCCACCACCCGCCCCACCAAACTCGGCCAGCCCTTCACCCGCTGGTCGCTGCGCAAACTCGTCGCCTACCTGCGGAAAGTCCACGGCCGGGTGATCCGCATCGGCCGCGAGACGTTACGCGTCCTGCTCGCCCGCCGCGGTGTCTGAGCTTGTTCCGCTTTGACGGACACCATTGGTGTGGTGGTCAGGCTGCGAGTGTCGTCTCGTATTCGGCGGGACTGCGATAGCCGAGGCTGCTGTGCAGACGGTGCAAGTTGTACCAGCCCTCGATGAAATCGAAGATCGCGGTGCGGGCGGTGGCCCTGCTGGGCCATGTGGTGGTGTCGAGCAACTCGCGTTTGATGGTGGCGAAGAATGACTCGGCGAGTGCGTTGTCCCAGCACTGTCCGGTGCGGCCGACCGACAGACGCACCCCCAACTGGTCCGCCAGCGAGGCGAGTTGACGACTGGTGTACTGACAGCCACGATCCGAGTGAAAGATCACCGGATCGATGGGGCGACGTTGCCGGCAGGCGGCCGTGAGGGCATCGGCGACCAGCTCGGTCCGCAGGTGATCAGCGGTTGCCCAGCCGACCACCCGGCGGGAGGCGATGTCGATGACGGTGGCCAGGTAGAGCCAGCCCTCGTCCGTGGCGATGTAGGTGATGTCGCCGCACCAGCGGGCATTCAGCCTGTTGGGGTCGGACTGGAAGTCGCGGACGATGAGATCGGGCCGCAGAGCGGCCCGCGGATCGGGGATCGTCGTCAGGTGCCGCCGTCTGCGATGCCTGCCTTGCAGGCCGGCTGCCCGCATCAGCCGCGCGACCCGGCGCCGCCCGCACCCGGCACCCGCCCGCTTGAGCACGGCATGGACGCGCGGGGCACCGTAGGTTCCCCCCGATCGTGAGTGGACGTCGGTGATCTGTGCCGCCAGTTCGGCGTCACGGACCGCGCGTGGACCAGGCCTTCCGGTGCGGCGGGCATAGAAGGCGGTCCGGGAGACCTTCAGCAGCTCACACGCTCGTTTGACGCTGTGACCCGCACGCTTCTCCGCCTCGATGAACGGGTGCACCGTCACCGGGTCTCCTTCGCGAAGAAAGCCGTGGCCCGCTTGAGGACCTCGACGTCCTCGCGCAGACGGCGGTTCTCCCGCCGCAAGGCGGCCAGTTCCTCACGTTCGCTGCTGGTCAGGCCGTCCCGCTCGCCCGCGTCGACCTCGGCCTGCTTCACCCAGTCCCGCACCGCGGTCTCGGTCAGATCGAAGTCCTTGGCGATCTGACCGACCGAGCGGTCACCGCGTCGGCACAGCTCGACGATCTCCGCCTTGAACTCCGGTGTGAACGAACGGCGAGGCCGAGGCTTCTTCTTCCCCATGCTCTCCATGATGGACATCCTCCCGGGGCTGAACCCCTGATCTCAGATGTCCGTCAAAGCGAATCAAGCCCAGTCACCTTCCAGCGCACCAAGACCTGGAAGGAGTCCCCCGACCCCGAACGCGAGGCGAAGCTGGACCGGATCCTCCGGTGACGCGCACGGCGCCGGCGCACGATAGTTTCCCCCGGGAACCGACCCGGGACGATCGCGCCCCCAGACGCCGGCGCACCGCACCGTCCGAGGGCGCAGCCGCCGACGCGGGGCAGGCAATCGGTCGAAGACCCTGTGCAGTCGTGTTACGGCGCTGCTGGCCCGGTTCCCGATCTCCTCGTGTGCGGATCCGGCGGCCACACTGCCCGCATGATGCGCGGCTCGAGCAGGTAACCACGCAGGACAAAGCTCCGCGACGCCGCAGGCCGACGCGACGAGCCCCCGGGCCCCGCAGGTTCCCTCCCCCGCCTGCGTCTGCCTCCCCTGATGAGGGTCTTCGAAAATCCTGAGCGACGCTCGCGGCAGGCAAGACCGTGCGGGACACCGGGGGGGGGGGGGGGGGGGGGCGGGGGGGGGGGGGGCGGGGCGGCGGGGGGGGGGGGCGGGGCGGGGCGGGGGGGGGGT
>NZ_JBICXT010000087.1:0-5838 GCF_043200415.1 Streptomyces sp. NPDC048419
ACCCGCTGGAACAGCTCCCACAACTCATCCGGCACCAGCCGCTCAACGATCGAAACCACGACCGACAGCCTACCGAACCAAATGAGATGACTTCTTAGCGCCGTGCAGGGAATCGGACATCGCCTGGCCGACCACCGGGGTGCGCTGGAAGGTGTCCTTGTCCCAGGACAGGAAGCGCTCGTAACTCTGGGTGGTGCGCAGGGTGGCGAGGTGATTGGCCATGCCGCCGATGGTCGGGGAGTAGGAGCGCTCGTTGTCGTTGACGACGATGACGACCGGCAGGTCCTTGGCGTCGGCGATGTTGTTGAGCGCCTCCCAGGCCATGCCGCCGGTGAGCGCGCCGTCACCGATGACGGCCACCACATGGCCGGTGCGAGAGAGTAGCCTGCCAGCCTTGGCTAGGCCGTCTGCCCAGCTCAGACCGGTGGAGGCATGGGAGTTGGCGATCAGGTCGTGCTCGGACTCCTCCCGCGAGGGGTAGCCGGACAAGCCGCCCCTCATCCGCAGTCGGGTGAAGTCCTGGCGGCCGGTGAGCAACTTGTGGACGTAGGACTGGTGCCCGGTGTCGAAGAGGAGGCGGTCGCGCGGCGAATCGAAGACCCGGTGCAGAGCGATGGTCAGCTCGACCACGCCCAGGTTCGGGCCGAGGTGCCCGCCGGTACGGCAGACCGCCTCGACTAGGAAGGTCCGGATCTCTTCGGCCAGCCGGGGGAGTCGGCAAGCGGGCAGGCGTTTGAGGTCTCCGGGGCCCGAGATCGTTTCCAGCAGGGTCATGGCTTCTTCGCTTTCCTGGGCCATGGTTTCACGGTGAGCCAGCCGGTATCGGTGGTGGCGTCCGGCCGTCTCGGCCCGGTTGCTCGGCGAGTTGGAAGTTTCCTCCGATCAGGGTCTCGACGATCTTCGATACGGTTCGGGTTATCTCGCCCTTGACGAAGATCTGGTCCTTGCCGTTGCCGGAGGTGGCGGTCGAGGTTGCCTAGCGGGCCTCGCCCGGCCGAAGGTCTGGATCGGGCTGGGCTGGCTGCCAGCAGTGAGGGCCGAGCCGGGCTGGCCTGGTGGCGCCCGTTGACAGGGCCAAGTCGTCCTCGCCGTTGGCGATGGCGTTGTATTCGCCCGTGGCGGTGACCGATCGACTGCCCGCAGCACACCGAGGTGTGGTGCAGGACCCCTTGTCGGCGAAGCTCAGCTGTATGCCGGAGATACCGGCAGCGTCTTGGCGGAGGTGCGCACTTCGGTGACGAAGTTCGGCAGGATAGCCAGGTCGTTGCCTAACGCCCGTGAACCGGATGACTATCCGATCCGACAACCAGCCGATGCGGACCGGCAGGATCACAGTGACTACCTTACGGTGCGTCCCCCGCCCTCGATCCACTACCAGACTCAGGCTTCGATCAGGGCCTCGTTGTGGTAGAGCGAGGGCGGCAGCTGACTTGGCGCACACGTCCTCGCGCTCCTCAAATACTGTCGTGGTTTCAGACATGAGGATGCACCTTGAGATCTCGATACAGCCTTCTGCCTGCTGAAGGCTGGATCTAGACCCTGCCTCATATTGGCGATTTCCAGCCGAGTAATCATTACTCAGCCGAGCAATTGCTACTCAAAATGCCGTTGCCGCTCCGGTAGCCACCCGCTCGACGATCCGGGGCCTTTTCGGCCTTGAGTGCCGGACGGTCCCCTTGTCTCTCGCGGATCTGTTTTCGGCCGGCCCGTCGGGGCCGCCAGCGCCGCTTCGGTGCCCCTGTCCCGCTGGTGGCGCCAATTCGTGATCAGTGACGAGTACAGACCCTCGCGCCGCAGCAAGGCGCCCTTGCTCTGCTTGTCGAGCCCTTCGTACTCGGCCAGGATCCTCGCCTTGTATGCCACCGAGTACCGGCGCCCCGTCGAACGGAGTTCCACCTGCGGATCCGGGGTCCCGTGGTCATTGGTGCTGGCCACCGTGGACCCTGCTCCTTCTCCGCCGTCGACTCAATGAACCATCCAGTATGCCTGGCTCGACCTACGTTGAGAGGGGGCCGTGCTGTTGGCCGCCAACTTCCGAAGCCGATGGTCGTCACAGACATGGCCGTCCGCAGGGATGCATGCCGTGCGGTGCTGGGTATCGCGCGACGCGATCTACAGCTGGTGTGGCAGTTTGTCGAGGAGTTGACTGCGGGTGGTTATGTCGAGTTTTCGGTATGCGGCGGAGAGATGAACTTCGACAGTTTTGGGGGTGACGAAGAGCTGCTGGGCGATCTGCTTGTTGGTGTGGCCCTGGGCGGCGAGTTCGGCGACGCGGCGTTCGCTAGGGGTGAGGGCGTCGGGGCCGGTGAGGACTGTGGTGCGGGGACGGCCTCCGGCAGCGGTGAGCTCGGTACCCGCACGGTCTGCCAACGGGCGGGCGCCACAGCGGGTAGCAAGGTCCAGGCCCTGGCGTAGGAAGGGGCGGGCCTGGACCCGGTTTCCGGCTCGGCGCAGGGCGGCGCCGTAGTCGGTGAGGGCGGTGGCGTGCTCGAGACGGGCGGGCGAGGCTTCCAGGACAGTGACGGCCTGGTGGAGCAGGTCGAGCCCGTCGCCGCGGCCGGCGAGGAGGCCGTTGACGCGAAGAGCCCGCCCCAGAGCCCGCGGCGCGCCCCACCGGCGGGCCAGAGCAAGGTCCTCGGTGGCGATCTCCAGGGCTTCGCGGGAACGGTCGAGCGCATACAGGGCAAGGGCCGCCTCGGTACGCCAGCCGACCAGCGCGGGGTTACGAATGTCATACGTTCGGCAGACATCGCGGGCGGCCAGGGCGGTTTTCAAGGCAGCCTCAGGGTTGCCCTGGGCGGCCTGTATCCGGGCGAGCGCGGCCAAAGCGAAATACGCAGGACCCGAAGGGCGTGAGTCTGCGGCGGCTCCCACGGTCGCCAGGATGCGCTCGGCCTCCTCCAGCCGCCCCTGCTCAGCCAAGCTCATGGCCAGGAAAACATAGGGGTAATACCGGGCGATTTCGGCCCCGATGAGATCGGCGACCGAGACCGCCTCCCGCAGATCGTGTTCCGCCTCAGCGAGTTGTCCCCTCAGCAGCCAGCCGTAACCGTGAAAAGTATATGCCGGACCGAGGGCATAGAGAGAGCCATCGCGGTGGGCCTGCTGAACAGCGGCGAGCGTGCTGGCCATGGCCAGATCATCGTCGGCACAGAGCAGCACATACCAGCCGCCCATGATACTGGCATTACCTGCCGCCTGCCGGATGAGCGTATCTGTGGAAAGTGCGTGACGTGCGAAGAGTATGGCAGACGGGTCCCCGACAGCGAGGCCGCGCAGCGCAACCGCACAGTCGAGCAGCATGACGCCGACGCTGCTGTCGCCCTGCATGCGTTTGCGCAGTTCCGCCTCGCGCCGTAGGACGTTCTGGTGGCCCGGCACGACGAAAGCCGCCGCCATGAGTTGCTCTGCTTCCAGCCGGTATCGCTGATCCACCGCCTCTGCAGGAAGCTGAGCCAGCGCCCGAGACCAGACCCCCATGGCACGGTCCCCCTGCATGAGGTACATGTATGCCATGCCCAGCCGAGCCGAAATACGCGCCCGCTGAGCCGGGGCGTCGGTTTCCTGCAAAGCGTGTTGCAAATGTTCCGCTGCAGTCTCGTAATTCACTAGAAGAGCGGATTCCCCGGCTCCCGTCAGCACCTGCAGGCGGTCCTGGGAGGCGGGCGGCTCGTGGAGCGCACGGTTCAGATAGGTGTAGGCGTTGCCCGGGGCGCCGCGTGCGATTGCCTGGCCGGCGGCCGCGCGTAGCAGGGCGACGCTCTTCTGGTCGCCGGATGGGGGGACCCGAAGCAGGTGGGCAGCGACCCGTTCGGGGTCCGTGCCCGAGGCGGTGAGCAGGTCCGCCGTGTGGCGGTGGGCGCGTGCACGGTTGGTCGGGCTGATCCCGCGATACACAGCGGTGCGGACCAGCGGGTGGACGAATCCGAGCCGGTACGCGCCGTCGGGGTCCTGGTCGAGGTGCAGCACGTCCAGCTCTTCCAGCGCGGTGGCCGCTTCCAATGCCGCGGTCGGCTCCTGCCCCGCCAGCGCAGCGGTGGTCCGCAGCGGGGCTCCGTCTCCCAGCACGGCGGCTGCCCGGGCCACCTCCAGCGTCGCTGCGGGCAGGCGGGCCATTCTGGCGGCCACCAGACCCCCAACCGCCTCCACCGCCAGATCCTCCAGCTGCTGGAGTCCGGCTCCACCCGCGGGAAACCCTTCCGCCGCGGCGGTGCGCGCCAGTTCCTGCAGCAGCAGTGGATTGCCCCCGGTCACACGGTGGCAGGCCTCGGCCACCTCCAAGTCCATGCCTGCCGGCAATGCCCGCTCCAAGAGCTGCCTGGCCACATGCCTGCTCAGCGGTGCCGGCCGCAGCACTTGCACCGTCGGATCCGCCGTGAGCTGCAACAGCAACGACGCATCCGCGACAGGCTCGCCACTGCGCAGCCCGGCCACCACCAGTAGCGGCAGGTCCGCGACCCGCGGCCTCAGATACGCCAGGAAGCGCAGCGACGGCACATCACACCACTGCAGATCGTCCACGAGCAGCAGGACCGGACGGCTCTGGCTCGCGTTCGCCGCCAACCAGAACAGCCCGTGCAGCACCGCGAAGTCGCCCACCGAAGGCGCTGACGGATCGACGTGCCCGAACACCTGACGGGCCTGCCCGGCCGGCCCTTCCCACAGGGCCTCCCGCTCAGCCTTATCGGCCGATGTCAACACAGGCTCGAACAGCTGCCGTACCACGCCGAACGCGAATCCCCGCTCCAGCGTCGTCCCCCGCGCCGACAGCACTTTCAAACCGGCTCCCGACGCCAGTACTCGTGCCTCCCTCAGCAATCGAGTCTTCCCGATCCCGGCTGGCCCCTCCACCACCAAGACCCCGCCGACCCCCATCCCCCACCGCCCCCGCCAGCGCAGCACACTCTCCCTCCCGTTCCCACAACCCCCAACTCGCATCCACTCGACCAGCTTCCATCTCATCAAGACCATTCCTCGACGCCGAGTCCGCATCGGCGCCGGACATCACCGCAGCCCGCGCGCACTGCCCGCCCGCCTTGTACACGACGGGCAGGAACGGACTGCCCACCCTGGCCGGCGCCGACCGTCAGCATCTCCATAGCGCCTGCACCCACCCCAGCCCGATGCCGAAAAAGCCAAGTCTTCGCACGCCGAGCACACCTCAAGAATGGCGAAGCGACCGTCACCGTGCGCCCGATGCTTCACCACCTCCGGCCTTTGCCTTCCTCCCGGCGCTCCAGCAGTCGCCCCCAGTCGTCGCTCCTCCAGTGTGCTCTCACCAGCTCAACGTCGCCTCCAGCAGGACTGTCCTATCAACCGGTGTGACTGTGTCGGGTACGTGCTGCGCTGAGTCGGCCGTCGAAGGAGATGAGGGCCGTTTTCCAGCGGCTGGTCTAGCGGGCTTGTGGCTACGTGTCGGCGACGGGCGGACCGACTGCTCACACGAGTTCCGCCGCCACGGGATGAACGTGCAGGTGGTCACCGATCCGGGTGGCCGGTTGCTGAGGCTCTCCCCCTCATTGCCGGGCCGGGCTCACGACCCGCCCGCTGCCCGCACCCACCGGATCGTCCGCATCCGCGAGCGCCAGGACGTCCCCGTCCTGGCGGAGCTCGCCTACCAGAACGGCGTCCCTGAGTGAGTACCGGCATCAAACGCAGGCCCCTGCAGGAACTCACCCTCGCCGAGAAGACCGTCAACCGGGCGCTGGCCACGGCACCTGCACCGGTCGGGCGCGGTGTCGCCCGCCTGAAGTCCTGCGCATCTTCCGCAGGTCACGGTGCAGCCCACACCGCATGACGTCAACCGCCAAAGCCATCCCCACCCTTGACCGCCAACGC
>NZ_JBICXT010000088.1:0-5460 GCF_043200415.1 Streptomyces sp. NPDC048419
CCGTTGCCGGTACTGCACTCCGGCAGGCCGTACTGGGACCGGTAGGCCGCCAGGTCCTTCTCGGCGTTCGGATCGTCGTTCGCGTCAACGATCGCAACGGTGGCACCTTTGCCGCCGTCCTTCGATAAGTGGTAGGCGGCCTGGAGGTCGGCCGGTCCGAAGCCCTTGGGGGTGCCGTGGCGGCCGAAAGTCTTTTGTGCCTTCAGGTCGGTACGGACGACCGCCTCGCACGCCATGTAGCCGGGCTTGCTCGGCGTGGAGCAGAGCCGGTGGGTGGACACCGTGGGCGACGCGGTGGCTGTCGCCGTCGCGAACGCGTCCGACTGTGAGGCGACGGCCAGTGCGCCGGTGACCAGAGCCGCTGCGGACAGGAGCGCGGGTGCGCCGCGGCGTATCAAGGTCTTTCTGCGGTGAGAACGCAATGAACTGCCCTCCGTGGGGGGATGTGCAGCTCCACAGCGGCGGCCAGAACGAACGTTGCTGTCACGTGCATGACAATTCATTCTGTGTTGGGGGGCCACAGGGGAGCCGACTTTCGGGCCTGTGCTGGTAGCTGCCACCACGGTCAGTGGTGACTGCAGAAGAGGTTAGGCACAGTTTGCCGAAGAGAACAGGGTCAGTTGGTAAAGCGTTGCCCTCAACTCCTCGGTGGCGGCGGTACCTTGGGCAGTCATGGAGCTGGAAGATGCAGCCGTCAACGACCTGATGTCGCTGGGCTTGGCCCGGTATGAGGCACGGGTCTACCTGACACTGATCAGGCGTGGTTCCTATACGGCGGCCGAGGTCTCCCGGGAGGCCGACGTGCCGCGACAACGCGTCTACGACGTGCTGGACGCGCTCGTACGGCGGCAGCTGGCCACCACCCGCCCCGGGCGCGTGGCCACGTACTGCGCCGTCACTCCAGAGCTGGCCCTCGCCCGGTTGATGGCTCTGCAACGAGAGTCCGTCGACCGGCTGGAGCGGGTCTCGCAGGCGCTGGCCGCCACCCTGCAACCCATGTGGTCACTGGGACGCGAACACACCAACCCTCTGGACTACATCGAGATTCTGCGCGACCCGAAAGCGATCTCCGAGCGTTTCGCCGACATCCAGCAGGCGCGCCATGAACTTCTCACCCTTTGCAAACCGCCGTTCGTCGCACCCACGGAGAACGCAGAGGGCATCGCTGCGGTCCGCCGGCTCCATGAGGCGGGCGGCACCGTCCGGGCGATCTACCTCAACGACGCTCTCGACGACCCGGAGACTGCGGAGCACGTGCGTCGCTTCACCGCCTCGGGGGAGGAAGCCCGCTTCGCCTCCGAACTGCCACTGAAACTCGTCATCGCCGACGCCTCCCTCGTCCTGTGCGACATGCCCGACCCGGTCGCCGGAGCCGGCTCCACCACCACGCTCTTCATCGAGCACCCAGCCCTCGCAGCCTGCTTGCGACTGGCCTTCAACACGATGTGGGAGCACGCAGTGCCAGGGCCGGCCTGCAGTCCGGCGCCGTGAAGAGCGCATCTCCTCAACAGTGATCCCGGGCTCTGTCGTGCCTCCCGCGGTGGACAGCGCGGGAGGAGGCCCCGGGGCGGGCCGGGTCGAGGAAGGCGGCAGCGCCCTTGAGGGCTACGGACCCGCTCCATCGGTGCGCCCCCGGCTCGAAGCACGTCGCAAGGCCGGGCCGGGGCCGGGACCGCCGTGGCGTTACCCGCCCGGGGTGCGGCGCCGGTTTACGCCACCGCCGTGCAAATCCACAGCAACTCGGAAGACTAGTAGGTTGCCGGCGAAGGGGTCGGGCAGGGGGGTGTGCGTCGGCGGTCTGCAGCAGGGCGTCGGCGATCTGGTCAGTTTGGTGTTGCGCTGCAGAAGACTCCTGGCTCCTGACCGGCACGGCCACGGACCTCGTCATCCACGTCGCTGCAGAACTCGTCACCGGCCACCGCCTCAAACGCTGACCCGCGTAAAGAAAGGTGACACAGTCCCGGCGGCCGACCGCCACCTCTGCCTCGTCGGGCGCCGGCCGGCCCGCCCGAACCTGCATGGGCGAGCCGGCACGATCGCCGTGTGCCCGCAGCCCCACACCGCCGGACACACCAAGGACCCGACCCGGAACCGAGCGCTGCGGCCCCGGAGGCCCGCCCAGCGGGTAACCCGTATCCCGGGGCGTGTAACCGAACAGTCCCGGCCGTTCCTTTGCACACCTGCGGCCGCGCTGAGGAGAGGGCGGGTCTCGTGCTGAGGGATGAAGCACAAGTTGTTGGGTGCCATTCAATCCTGAGCGGCAATCAACACGAGCCCCGCAGGGACAGCCGTCCGGGATGAGCACGCCACGGTGGCCGGTCCGGGGTTCTGCCGTGATGCCGCCCCTGCAGCGGCACACCCGCCCCGCCATCGACGGCGCAGCCTCCTCCGCCGCAGAGTTTCGGCCAGGCGGTCGCGCGGCCCAAGGATTAGCGTGGCGCACAGCAGTCGTGGTTCCGAAGTCGTTCGCCCGCGGTCACCTTGCCCCGCGGGCGCTGTGCTGTGTGCCCTGGAGCGGGGGCAGGCCAAGGGGCCTGCAGCACAGGGACCCGGACCCCTTTGAAGGAGACAGACATGGCCAAGGGCCGGTGAAGTGGTTCAACGCGGAGAAGGGCTTCGGCTTCCGAGCAGGACGACGGCGGACCGGACATCTTCGCCCACTACTCCGGCATCGCCGGCCAGGGTTACCGCGCGCTGAGCGAGGGACAGCACGTGGAGTTCGACATCGCCCAGGGCCAAAAGGGCCCCAGACGGAGAACTTCCACACCCTGTGATCCACAGCGCCCGCATCCGCGGGGCCGCCGGCCCCGCATCGGCCCGCTCGCGTGGTCAGGGCCTGCACCCACGCGCCACGGTTTGTCTCGATCCCGATCGCCACCTCCGCCGGATCCAGGGCCTCCCCGCCGTTCCGGGCGACGAGGTCGTGGAATCTGGCGCTGCCTTCAGCTCCCTCGGGTAATCGGGCCGCGGTCAGCTTGCGGCCCGCGGCAGGCACCGGCCTGAAAGTCGATGGAAGCCGTGGTGGCCACCACGCAGCGCACCCGATGTCGGTCGATCTTCAAGACCACTGGCGTCGGGCATTAACGGTATGGCGCACTCACCAGGTCCTGGACGCGTAGCTCTCACGTCCCCCGGGTAGCACCGGGCTGGACCGGGGCGGGCGCCGGGGGAGGTCAGCCGGCCCCGGTCCCTTCGGGCCGGAGCGGGTAGGACCCAGGCGGGGCGGCCGACGCCTGCCCTTTGCGCCCCGCGAGGGTCACGGCGCGGCAGACCTTACCTGCACCTCGCCGGTCTCACCGTCAGCCTGCACCACATAGCCGGTCTGCCCGAGGACGGTCGTCAGCACATGCAACAGCGCCATGCGCATCCCTGCGTGCACGGAATCGTGTCTGGCGGGATCGAGTCCGGCTCCCGGCTCCCATGCCGCCATCACGGCGTCCCCCTGCATATCCGCAGCCGGGGCCGGATCGAACCCGGCACGCTCCAGCACCCGCCGCGCACCGGCCAGCAGCACCGTGATGCAGTGGTGAAGAGGGCGTGGGGAAGTTGTCACACCTGGTCCACGCGCGTAGCGCAGGCCGTCGCGAGTGCGGTTGTCTCGTGTGAACATCTCCAACCCCCCACACTCTTTGGAGAGTTCATGCGTCGTGCCCTCATCGGCCTGCCCGCAACGACCCTGCTCCTGTTCGGCGTCAGTGCCGTTCCGGCTCTCGCCGACCCTCCCGCGCCGCCGCCGCTGCAGACTGCCCGTACCGAGCTGGCCGCGCTCACCGTCGGCACCCCGCACTCGATGGACGGCTACGCCCGCGACAAGTTCGATATCTGGGCCACCCAGACGGATGGCTGCACCACGCGCCAGGATGTCCTGGCGCGCGACGGCAAAGATGTCCAGGACAAGCCCGATCACTGCCAGCCGGCCTCCGGCTCCTGGTACTCCGTCTACGACGACACCACCGTCACCGACGTCGCCCAGGCCACCATCGACCATATGGTCCCGCTGGCCGAAGCCTGGCGCTCGGGCGCCAACACCTGGACCGCCGAGCAGCGCAAAAACTTCGGCAACGACCTCAAAGACCCCCAGCTCCTCATCGCCTCGGAGTCGGCGAACTCCTCCAAGTCCGACAGCGGGCCTGCCGGCTGGAAACCCACCAACCACGCCTTCTGGTGCACCTACGCCGAGGACTACACCCACATCAAATCGATCTGGAAACTGATCACCTCCGACAAGGAGAAGTCGGCCTTGTCCTCGATGCTCGACACCTGCACCAACTAACGTCGCTCGCCACGCTTCTACGCGCCAGGGCGCACTGCGGGACGAGCACGATTCGGAACGAGTACACGGCCCCCCTGGAACCCGAGGGCCCGTCAGACCCCTTCCACGGTCGCGTAGGTGAGGGAAACGGCGATGTCGTCGGCGTCCATCTCGACGATCGTGCGGCGCTGTCCCTCCTTACCTTCTTGCTCGGGTCTCTTCCGGTCAACTCTCCCAACCTCGTCCACTCGGCGGGACCCTCACGACGAAGGCCCGCCCCTGCCAGCGCACATGGATCTCCATTAGCGCCGACAAGAGGCGGGCCACTCGTCTTCAACTACTGTCCCGACGGGCACTGACAAACGCGTATCCCACCGCCAACTGAATCTTGAACCCATACACCATCAAGAAACCCCAGTTTTTGCAGGTCAGAGCATGTATTGGCGCGGCACGCCAAGTTGGCGGCCCGCACCGGCCAAGGACACCTCCCGCACCGACCAACTTCCCTGGAAGGTCAGAACTTGCAGGTCAGCGCCGTCTGCTTCGGACACTGCAGCTCGCACGTCACGAAGATGAACTAGAGGACGTCGATCGGTGCCCATGACGTCCTCGATCCCCCGGTCATGGCCGCCCTCGAGCCGCGATGCCATACCGGCAGCCCGCCCGAGACAGCCCAGAACACCGGCCCGCGACCGGCGCGCAGAACGCGGCCCCTGCACCCGCCGCGTCCACCGCAGCCGACCCGCGCCCGCGCCGCCCCGCCAAGAAGGGGGGTAGGGCGGGCCGCCTGCCATCACGTCCTGCCGCCGGCCGGGCTGGTAAATCCCCGCCACCACTCCCCCGATGACATACGCTGTGACGCACCGACGCGGGGTGGAGCAGCTCGGTAGGTCGCTGGGCTCATAACCCAGAGGTCGCAGGTTCAAATCCTGTCCCCGCTACTAACCCCACTGGCCCCCTTCCTCCCAGGTAAGGGGGCCGGTGTCGTCTCCTGTGCAGCCCGCGCAGTGCGGCTGCCCCGCGCCGCTGCAACTGGGCGGGCTTTGGATGCAGCCCCTTGTAGGCACGTCGTCCATCATCGGCTGGTGTCGTGCAGAGCCGCTGCCCCGACTCTGTCGGCGACGGGTGAATCGTGACCCTCTGACGGCGGATCAAAACTGACCCACTTCGTGGTCTTCTGACCAACCTGATCTTGATCGAAGGTCAGG
>NZ_JBICXT010000089.1:0-5423 GCF_043200415.1 Streptomyces sp. NPDC048419
TCACCGCCACATCGGTGACCCTCCCGGCGGCAGAACGCGGACAGAAGACCTCCGCCAGCGTGTCCGCTTTCGACTGCAACCCGCTGCGCTGAGACCAGGACCGCAGATGGGCCGCCACCGCCGAGACCACCCCGAAGACCCTGCCACGCTCCGGCTCACACAGCCACAACCGGCCGGCACCCTCCGCCACGACACACAGACCGGCCACGGCGCCCCGGAACCGACCGAATCGAAGGCGGCCGGCCTCCACGACCCGACGTTGCGCCTGCCCCCCCAAGGACCCATACCCAGGGATCCGCCCGTTCCTGAGACCCGGCTTGATCCCAGGCAGATGCCTGCTCCGGTGCCCCCCCTCGCCGAAGCCGAAACCATCACGTCGCCCCAGGCTGCAACGACACCGCCGCCCGAGGACTACCAGAGCGCGACCCTCCTCGACCCCGACGTATGGTCCACGTCCAGCCAGTCGGCCCCCACCGCAACCAGGGAGGACCTGCACCGTTACGGTTCCAACATCCCCCCGCAGGCAGCAGCCACCTGGCACGGCACCGCGCCCACTCCACCACGGCCCAATCAGCAAAAGCGCAAACGCCGGCGACTGCTGCTCTTGCTGTTGATCGTGCTCTCGGTATTTGCCTTCCTCGCCTGGCAGCGCGACGCCCGGCCTGGTGCCGTCACCGGGGTGAGCGTCCATACCGACGGTGCCGGGCCCCATTGCAACGGCACGGCCCACATCATCGGTGTGGTGGAGACCGATGGCGGCGCCAGCGAGGTCACCTACCGTTGGCGCCGCAGCGACCGCACCGACTCCGGAGTGATCAGCCAACACGTGCCCGCGGGCCGCCACAGGACCGAACTCCCGCTGAACTGGACTTTCCAGGGCCATGGCACTATGCAGGCCACCGCCACCCTCGAGATCCTCACCCCCACCTCAACCTCAGCCTCCGTCACCTTCCCCTACACCTGCAGGTGAGGCCCAGTTCCTGAACGCAGGGCCTGCATCCCGCTCTCCGCCACCGCCGTACAAGGTGAGTGGTAATCCGTAATCCGGCCGCGCACCGGCCCGCCCGGGGAGAAAGACTCGGTGGCCTACAGCCCGCCGCTGCTCACGCCCCTCCTGCGCGGCAGGCGTTTGGCCATGTTTGACAGGCAGTCGCCCGCTCCTCGTGTGTTGGAGGAGCCGGGGCCACGTGCGGCTAGGCATGGTGATGGGCAGTGTGGTGTGTGGGTGGACCAGCCTTGTCTTGGTGCGCAGGCGCTCTGGTAGCGGGTGCACACGGTCTTCCACGGCCCCAGCAGGTCTCGTCCGGAGACCCCCGTCCGGCCCCTGTCAGCTAGACCCGTCCCGCTCCGGGTCAGTGAGTCCACCATGATCCACCGTTCGATGTTCAATCAGATGGACCCTAAATCTAAGGGGTGTTGCTTAGGGATCCTCCCAAAGACATCCACCGCAGAAGACGGAAGACTAGCCACAGAATCCCGGACACCGATACGTCGGTGACAGATGCATGCTGGAGTGCTGCTCCGCTGCGTCTGGAGTCTTTCGAAGATCCGTCGCCGTATCGAGATCTTCACAACACGCCGCGCCCAGCAAGGACATCTGTGATTGTGACACCGCCAGTTATCTCCTCAGCCCGGACCATGCAGCCCCCCAGAAGCTGGGAGGCTGTCTCCTTGGCAGAACGTTCGCTGGTGGCGAGTAAGACATGGCTGCCATTGCGGCCGCTGAAGAACCGGGAGTGTGGGGGCGTACTGCCAGCTTCCTGAGGTGGTGGGTAGGAAGCGCTGTCCGCGAGAGCGTTGTCCAACTTGCTGAACCAGGTGCTCAGCCGTCACAGGCATCCCTACACATCCTACCGACGACGCAACGAATTCTCCTCGGCGAGCCCTGAGCACCGAGTTACGCACATTCTGCCGTCCGTGGTCGGGAATAGCCCTTGCCCTACAGGAGTCGTCATGGCGCTCTGCTCAAGATGTCCCCTTCCAGGGTTTCATTGCGCCTCGCCCAGCCGTACCGTGGACCTTCTGTTTCTGTCGGTGATCGAGGAGAACTACTCCGTAGCAGAGGACAGATCTTTGTCGATTCTCGCGGAACGGGGCGATGCGCTGGACCCCGACTCCGGTAACGGGCTGTAAGGCGATGAGTCGAAACATTTCTGTGGGTGAACTTCTCTCCTCCTGTGTATCGGTGGGTCAGGTGGGACGCAGGGTTGAGTCAAAGTTGGTGCGCGGGAGCCAGGGCATCGACCGCCTACCGGTAGGCGGTCGCTGACGCCGATCAGTAGGACTATGAATCAGCTCTGATGTCCGCGCGCATTTGAAGTGGTAGCTGTATTCACCGCCGCTAGATGGTGCTTGCTCATCAACTGTCCCTGGTCCTCCGCGGCGTTGAGCTGGTGGACCATGTCGTCAAGGTTGGTGAAGTAGATGGAGTAGCCCGCCCGGCAGGCCGCAACCGCGAGCGCGGCAGCAATGATGTTCCTATGGTCCGTAAAGGGTGGGAGTGGGGCGGGGGAGGTCCCTCATGAGTCCTCGAGGGACATGAATCTTTGGGTCAGGCGCCTGGGGTGTGGTTGCGTCCAGGGAAGTGGTGTACGGGTTCGACCTGATCCGGGGGTTTGCTCCGGCACCGGGATGGTGCCCGCATAGATGAACGGCCCCCGGCTGATCTTCGAAGTGTCGAAGCCTCGAAGGAGATCAGCACGATGACCGCACCAGACAGTCTGCCCCTGCACGCCCTCGCGGAGGACAACCTTGCCGCGGCGAGTCCGGATCTGCTGCGTGCGATGGTCAAGTCGTTCGCCAACGCGCTCATGTCCGCGGAGGCGGATGCCCTTTGCAACGCCGAAATACGGGCAGGTCAGCGACGAACGCGTCAACCACCGCAACGGCTATCGCCCGCGCGAGTGGGACACCGGTGCGGGAACGGTCGAACTCTCCATCCCCAAGCTGTGTCAGGGCAGTTACTTCCCGCACTGGCTTCTGGAACGCAGGCGGCGGGCTGAGCAGGCTCTCATCAGCGTGGTCGCGACCGCGTGTCTGTTGGGCGTCTCCAC
This sequence comes from Streptomyces sp. NPDC048419, assembly GCF_043200415.1. NCBI lineage: Bacteria > Bacillati > Actinomycetota > Actinomycetes > Kitasatosporales > Streptomycetaceae > Streptomyces > Streptomyces sp. NPDC048419. The sequence goes on from NZ_JBICXT010000089.1 coordinate 3,054, forward strand.
CCCGCCGAGTCGAGAAGCTCGTCGAGAGCCTCGGCGTCACCTGCCTGTCGAATTCCCAGGTGAGCGTGATGGCCAAGCACTTGGACGAGGAGGTCGCCGCGTTCCGCAACCGGCCGCTGGACGCCCGGCCCGTATGCGTTCGTCTGGGTCAACGCGCTCACCCAGAAGGTCCGTGAGGGCGGCTGGATCATCAACGTCCAAGCTGTTGCCTGCATTGGCCGGCGAGGGCGGATTGGGACCGGCGGTGGGCGCCTCGGGTTGAGTGTGGTCGCTTGGCTGTCGAATCCCCGGGTCCTGACGTGGTGCGGTGGATTCGAGCAGTCGGAAGAGTTGTCGTGCGACGATTGGTGACCTCGCCCTCCAGAGCCGACTCCAGGAGTCGCTTGGTGAGCTGCTGCAGCAGGCTCCCTCGCCGGTCAGCTGCAGGCCCTCGGCCTGGGCCCGGCCCACCAACTCCTCGATCAGCTGGTCATCCACCGCCGCGTTCACCGGCTGCGGCGCGGCTGTCCTGAACTCGCTTCCAGAGGACGGCCGTTACTCGTCATCAGTGCATCTTCCACGATCGGGAGTTGCACCGTACTCTTGGCACTGTCTCACATTCGGTGGTGACGGGGCGTTCTGCTATCCGAGGAGGATCGGGTGGCGAAGCAGGGTGAAGCCTGCTCGTCTATGCATCTGGCGCGCGATCCGCTTGGTCTTGGTGTTGACGCCCGGCGGCCCTGGGCGCCGCCGCTCTACCGCTAGGCATACCGGCCAGGGATCAACGAGGCATCCGCCCTGCGCCGACGAACGCCAACACTCACCTGCTGAGTGGTGGCGGTCTCGCGGGCGCGAACGCCGCGCGATCTACCAGTGGGCGTCGAGGCCCGGCAATAATTGGGCGTCCGCCCGGCGTCCACAGGACCGCCACCACCACGAGTGCCAGGACCGCACACACGGTCTACGTTGAGGCGTCACCGGCCCGGCTGCCCTGAGATGTCACGATCCGGCACTCGAACATCCCGAGAAGCACCGCTCTCCCGGAACGCTCATAACAAGGGATTAGGGATCGACAAGGCTGGCGCGGTACTTGGGGACGCGGAGCATGCGCTCGGGCCGGTCGGCGCGGGCATAGCGTTTGACGGTGTTCAGGGCCAGTTGCAGGCGGCGGGCGCATTCGAGCAAGTCGACACCCTTCTCGAGCAGGGCGTGGACCTGGTGCCGGCGTTCCAGGGTGGTCTGTGCGCGGGGCCCGTCATAGACGGGTGCGTCCAGTACTGCGGCCCAGCACGTGCTGTGCGCCTTCACCTCGCTCAGCGCGGCTTCGCACAGGTTGTGCCACACATGCCAGCGGTCCGCGACCTGCGCCGCGCCGGGCAGGGCGCGGCGGATGGCCTCGGCGTAGGTGGCCGAGCCGTCACGGCACACGATCTCGACGCCCGGATGCTCGCCACGATTCCAGGGTATCGGCGGTGGGTCGGGCAGCGCATCGATGCGTTCATGGGTTTCGGCGTCGATCACCACGGTGGCATAGCGGTGCCGCTGGCGCAGAGCGAAGTCGTCGACGCCAATCACGCGCGGTGTCCGCGCGGTGGGCAGCGGAATGCGCAGCAGGGTGCGCAGGGCCGTGTGACGCGAGAGGGCCGCCGCGAGTGTCGCCAGCAAACGAGCTCCCGCCCGGCCCGCTAACTCCTTGACCACGGCCTTGACTTGCCTGGTCAGGCGGGCTGTGCGGCGCTGGTATCGCTCCAGCACTCCGGGCATGCTCGCGGAAGGTCTGCCGGCAGCCGCGCGGGGGACATACCAACCGACGCACCCGCACACGGACCACCACCCGCCGTCCGTCGACCGGTGCGTCAGCCACCGTCCGCAGTTGATAGCTGTGCACCCGCTCCGACGCCGCCACGCACACCGGACACACTGCGGCGTCCCGCGGAGTCCGCGCCTGCACCAGGATCCGTTCACCCCCGCCGGCCACATCCTCGATGACCAGCGGGTACAGCCCCGAAAACACTGTCTGCACAAGCTCGTTGACATCCTCCACACGAGTGTCAGCGACCCTCACGACTCTCCGTCACCACCGAATGTGAGACAGGACCGTACTTCTTATAGTCCCGCTGGTAGTTGATGGTGACTACGTATTCCTGGACCGGACGCTCATGGACTACCAACGACTTGAGCAGGAGCTCGGACCTGGCATCGCGTCGATCAACGGCGCGAATTCATCGACCACCCGCAGATGCCGACGACCGGCACCTTCCCGCTTCCACGAAGAAGGCGATGGGGAAGATTGTTTGGGGTGGGTCCCTAATGCCGGGGCCGTCGTGGGCGCGTAGACCTGGGGTACAAGGACGCGCCGAACGGAAACGGGTCGGTGCGCGATCCGCCTCC
>NZ_JBICXT010000090.1:0-5334 GCF_043200415.1 Streptomyces sp. NPDC048419
ATTGCCCGCCTGCACAACCTCACCCTCGCAGGCTGACGAAGAACCAGGCAGGTCAATCGGCACCTCGTAGATCATTTACGGGACAGCGCTTAGGCAAGGCCTGGCCGGAGGCGGCCGCATTCGCTTCCGCCTCTATCCCGTCATCGACCACATCGCCGACAAGATCTGCGCCATGGACGAACGCCACGGCGAAGGTCAGTCGTTGATCACAATGATGTCGACAGTGAACACGGTCAACACCTCGCCCGGCGCCCAACTCTCAGTGGCGATGACCTGACTCGTCCCGGGTTGGCCGGTGAGAAACACGGCTTCGGCGCTACCGTCCTGGCTGGCGCTGCTCGGGCGCGGCTGCAGGACGTCCGTGTCGGACGAAACGGGGACAGCCCATATTCCTGAGGGACCATCGCTGTTCAGGCCGACCGATACCTCCACGCCACGGGGGATCATGAGGGTCCTCCCATTGTCAGCCTCGGTGAGATAAAGATGCCGATGGGTCGTGACCGGACCAGAGCCGGATATCTCCGCCCGAACAGCCGGCGCGGCCGCAGCGGCGCCGCCCGCCGCCAGGATCAGACCGATTGCGAGTGGAGCAACGGCTACCTTCGCGAGCGCGGCTCCTGCCACAGCCCGTCGTGTAACTGGTCGCATGATGCAACTCCCATCTGGTTGAGGTGCTCAGGGCCCCGAAGTACCCACTGCACTGTTCCCGTCCCAGGAGTGGAAGGTTGTGGGGCTTGCGCACCCACCGCAATCCGGACCCGGTTGCCCGTTCAAGCAGCGGCCCGACCGGCCAGGCCGTCCCCCAGACAAAAGAGGTGGGCGGCCGGTCACCGCGCACCGCCTGGCACAAGGCGTGGTCGGCCAGCCTCAACGCCAAACGACCTGAACCTTATGGGTGGACGTGGGCTCTCGCCCGTAACTCCGAAAGCCCCGGGACCAAGCTTTGGCCGCCACACAGGAACCAGAGGAAAGCAGGTTCGCGACAGGCGACCCGCACGAACGGAACCCTTAAGGGTCCGGTGCACCGTGGGCCTCGACGGCTATCACGGCGCCTGGTGGATAGCGCACGCCACCGAACTCCCCGCGAGGAGCGGCAGCCCTTCCGCGCCTTCTAGGCTTATCTCCAGGGCACCACCTGACCCACCTCGGGCCCCGCAAGTTCAACGGCGAGGAGGACTCTTCCCTCCACCAGCTTCGTCGTGGACGACACCGCCCTGACGACCGGCTGACTGGTTGACCGGCGCGAGTTGAGCACCCGGTCCCGCACGCGGAAACCGTCCGCGTGCGGGACGCGCTGTTTAGCCCGGCTCCTGTTGGGCGGGTCGCCAACTGCTCTTGGTGGGCCCCGCAGCATGAGTCCCCGTGTCCACACTCCGGGGGACGCCTCAGCGGAACTCCGGTCCACGAGCCAGCGCCCCCCTCCGTGCGTGCCGAAAACAGGAGGAAGGGGGCGCCGGCCCTGCGTGGACGCAGCGAAGTGCTGGACTGGCATCTTCACTGCCTGCCTCCCCCAGCCTGTGGCCTCTGATCCCCGGCCGCTACTGGTGGGCGCAAATGGGGGGTGCGCACACACGATCTCGCCGGGACGACGGGCCGTATTGGGCTTGATCCGTTTTGACGGACATCCGAGATCAGGGGTTCGGCCCCGGGAGGATGCCCATGGTGGAGAGGAGCCAGGTGGCGCAGAGAACGTTCGCGAGATGGGTCTTGTTCTGACCTTGGCAGGGGGTGCGCCGCAGGCGGGTGCGGCGCACGGCCTGAGAGATGGTGCCTTCCACCCTGGCTCGCGCGTCATAGCGCTGTTTCCACTCGTCGGTCTGTTGCTCCGCGCGTCGTTGTTCGAGGATCTGTTGCTGCTCTTGGGGCAGCAGGGTCAGGCTGCGCCCCCACTTGCCGTTGGCTGCCTTGGTGCACCTCGATCTCGGCGGGCACGGGGCGCAGCCGGCGCTCGATGCCGTAGTGGGCGTCGGTGTCATAGAGCGAGGACAGCTGGTCTCTGGCTGGCGGGAGGCCCCCCTTGCCCTCCCGCGAGCGCACCTGCCCGTCCCGGTGGTACTGCTCCCTCAGGCCCGGCGCAGGATGCGCACCGCAGGGATCCCGCCCAGCCAGGCCAAAGCGGTCGTCGCGTCGACGGCGTCCAGGAGCACGAACCCGTTGCGGCCGACCTGTTCGGCCCGTTCCCGGCGGACGTCTTCCCCTTTCGGGAAGTGGTAGTAGTCGACCTTCGCCCCATAGCGCTCCATCCGTGCGGTGCTGATCAACGGTGTCAGCCAGTCCGGGGCTGCTGCGCCCAGCGCCTCCAGCGCTGCCCGCAGCGTTTCACCGACCCACTCCATCCGGTTCGGCGTGCGCACCGCGGCCAGCACGTGAGTGGAATCAGTGCGCTGCCGGCCACCTGCCCGCAACAGTGCTGCATCGGACAGCCGGTAAAGGATCACCTCCAGAACCCGTTCTTCCAGCCCGTGCTCGATTCAGACGGGAGCGGAAATCTTTCAGGACGGTGAAGTCGAACCCGGATCATCCAGCTCCAGCCTCAGCAGAAACATCTAGTCCATACGGGCCCGCACCTGGTCAGCGGCGTGCCGATCGGAGAGTCCTGCGGCGTAGTGCAAGACCGCCACCAGTGCCAGGGCTCCTGGCGAGATGGCGGGCCGACCCCGGTCAGGAAGGCCTCGGCGAAGTCCTCGTCGGTGAAAAGTACGCCGACTTCCCGGATCCGAATGGCCAAGGTCCCCCTTGGAAAACGAGGCCCAGACCACCCGGGCCGTCAGCACGGAGTCCTTCAGTCCCGAGAGGATGTCAAGCGTGCTCCTCCCCGGTGGCCAGGACGGTGAGGCCGGCTGTGAAGAGGCGTGCGCAGCGTTGCGCCATGGCCTGGGGTGACTGGTCGGGGTGGTGGACCCACCAGCGGACCAGAGCGGTGCACAGTCCGCGCCAGGCGTATTTGAGGGCGTCGGCGTCGAGCGGGTCGTACGACCCGGCCGCGTGTAGGAGGTCGGCGGTGCCGATCGCGGCGAGCTCGTCGATCGCGGCTCGGTAGTCCGCCGCGCGCTGTGCTGCGTCGCTGTTGCGCGGCACGGTGGGGTCGTAGAGGACAAACCATGCCTCACGCTGCCCTTCCAAGGCTTTGAAAAGGGCGTTCAGTACGCGCAGTGCGGCCGGCTCGTCGGTGGTGTGGTCTGTCATGGCGGTGCGGACGGCGTTGAGCAGCCGGTCGCCGATGGGGGTCAGGCAGGCGAGGTAGAGGTCGTGTTTGCTGCCGAAGTAGTGGTGCAGCAAAGGCTTGGTCACCCCTATGCGGGCGGAGATGGCTGCCACGGTGGTGGCCTCGTAGCCATGGCAACCGAACTCCTCGGTGGCCGCGGCCAGGACCTGTCGTTCGCGTGCAGCTCTGGGCACGCCCTTGGTGCCGGCCCTGGAAGGGGACGTTGTCATGAGCTTGATATTACCCTAGGGTAATTTTCCGTTGGGTAAATTAGATGGTCCCTGGGAGCACACGATGCCTGCCGCCCCGTCCGACCCTGCCGCCGCCCGCACACGCTCCTGGTGGGGCTGGGGATATACCGAAGAGCACCCGGACGACGCCGAATGCGTCGCCATGGCTGCCCTGCTGCCCGGCACCCTGGCCCGCCCACTGCCGATACCCCAGTTTGGCGACCTGCACATCGGCAGCCCCGGCGTGACCCCCCCGAATTCGCTGGCGCATCGGGTCACCGCCGACCCCGAAGCACGCGCGGCCCACGCCATGGGCAAGGCGTACCGCGACGTCATGCGGTCCCTACGCGGCCGCCCCGGCCGGATCCCCGACCTGGTCGCCCACCCGGCCAGCGACCAGGACGTGGCCGACTTGCTGGACTGGGCGGGCGAGCATGATGTGGCCGTCATCCCCTACGGCGGTGGCTCGTCGGTCGTCGGCGGAGTGGAGTACCGCGGCGCCACCCACCGGGCTGTGCTCTCGCTCGATCTGACCGCGATGGACCGGGTCCTGGAGATCGACAAGGCCGGCCGCTCGGCCCGTATCCAGGCCGGTGCACTCGGTCCCGTACTGGAGCAGCAGCTGCGGCCCCACGGCCTGACCCTGCGCCACTTTCCGCAGAGCTTCGAATTCTCGACCCTCGGCGGCTGGCTGGCCACCCGGGCCGGGGGGCACTACGCCACCGGCCCGACCCGCATCGACGACTTCGTGCAGTCCCTCAGCGTGGTCGCCCCTGCCGCGGCCGGAGCGACGTGGCGGTTGCCCGCATCCGGCGCCGGGCCGTCTCCCGACCGCCTGTTCCTCGGCTCCGAAGGCGCGCTCGGCATCATCACCGCGGCGTGGATGCGCCTGCAGGAGCGTCCGCAATACAAGGCATCGACGTCGATGACGTTCGCCGACTTCCACCGGGCGCTGGAAGCGGTGCGCGCCCTCGCCCAGTCCGACCTCGCCCCGGCCAACTGCCGTTTGCTCGACCCCGGCGAGGCACTGCTGTCCGGCGCTTCGCGCGACGGTTCCACCGTCCTGGTCCTGGGTTTCGAATCCGCCACCGGCAGCGTCGACGACCGCCTCGCGAACGCCGTGGACATGGCCCGCGCCCACGGCGGCCGCGGCGGCGCGCCGACGGCGGACCGGGACGCCCCGGCGAACGCCGCCGTGGGCGCCTGGCGTTCGACGTTCTTGCGCATGCCCTACCTGCGCGACGGTCTGGCCCGCATGGGCGCCGTCGTGGAGACCTTCGAGACCGCCGCCACCTGGGACAGAATTCCTGCGCTGATCGATGCCGTCCGCACCGAGGTCGGCGCCGCCGCTGCGAAGGCCACCGGACACCCGGCCACCGTCAACTGCCGTCTGACCCATGTCTATCCCGACGGCGCCGCCCCCTATTTCACCGTGGCCGTCGCCGGCCGCCCCGGCGCCGAGGTCGAGATCTGGGACGACATCAAAGCCACCGCGGGCGACGTCCTGCACCGCTTCCAGGCGACCGTCACTCACCACCATGCCGTCGGCCGCGACCACCGCTCGGGCTACGACCGTCAGCGGCCGGAGCCGTTCGCGGTGGCGCTGCGGGCCGCCAAGGACGCACTGGACCCCCGTCGCATCCTCAATCCGGGTGTCCTGATCGACTGACAGTGAGGATTGACCATGGCACCGCCCGGAGGTCTGACTCTCCGACTGACTGACGCTTTGGCTGTCATTGGTTCGAATCGTCGGCTTGCCGGGCGATGCCGCTTGGCGCGTGGCCGGCCGGGTGACTGTGACCTGATAGCGCCTCTGTGTGTCAAGCGGCCTGAGCGAGATGGTTCCGTTGGTCGCGTTTCATGATCCGGTAAACCACGTTGGACAAGCGCCGTTTGAGA
>NZ_JBICXT010000091.1:0-5069 GCF_043200415.1 Streptomyces sp. NPDC048419
TCAACCAGGTCGAGCGGTGGTTCGGCTACCTCGCCCACCAGATGATCCGCCGCGGCGCACACAAGAACATCCAGGCCCTCGAAGCCGACATCCGGACCTGGGTCAACGACTGGAACAACAACCCCAAGCCCTTCATCTGGACCAAGACAGCCGAAGAGATCCTCGACTCCCTCGCCCGCCTCTGCCGACGGATCTCTGGCGCAGGACACTAGCGTTTCGCGGAGCCGCGCGTTTTGGCGGATGGTCCTGAGGTACTCGCGGAGCCCTGTACCACGTGATGGGAGGACGTCGTGGCCGACAGGCATGACACTGGCCAGAACGGCGAGCCCGTGCCGCGGGATCTGCCGGACCAGCAGGTTCGCGAGGACGAGGATCCGCTGGACATTCCGCTGCCGCCCGGCGAGGAGGAGGCGGACGGCGAGCTGCCGGACACCGACGAGGCCGGAACGGGCCGTCAGGACGGGCCGCGTTCGGCCACGGTCCATCCCGAACATCCCGCTCCGGACGAGTCGTCCGCCTGACGGGGATGCCTCCGGCCGACACCGGGGTGTCTCCGTCTGACCCGGCATACTCCGGCTGACCGGGATTCTTCCGGTGGAGTCAGCCGACCTTGCGGCCCTTCATCGGTTCCGTGCGGGCTCCCTCGCCCCGCTGCAGGCCCTGCAGGAACTCCTCCAGCACCTCGGTCGCCGTGTGCTCCGCTCGCCAGCCCAGCTCGTCGTGCGCGCGGGTGCAGTCCATCAGGGGCAGGCGCAGCACCGCGTCGAACAGGTGCGGTGAGGCGGGCAGCAGGTGCAGCCCCCAGGCGGCGGCGATCGCCGAGCGGGCCGCCGCGCGGGGGAGCCGTACCGGGCGCGTGCCCAGCATCTCGCCGAGCAGTTCGGCGTCCACCGGCGGATCGGCCGCGAGGTTGAAGGCGCCGCGTGCCTCGGAGTTCAGCGCGAGGGCGTACGCCTTGGCCGCGTCGTCGGTGTGCAGGGCCTGGACCCGCAGACCGGGGATGTCGGGGAGGAAGGGCAGCAGTTCCGGACGGGCCAGCGGGCCCGGCAGGAAGCGGCCGCCGAAGATCCGGCGCTGCTCGCTCGCCGACTCCCTCTTGAAGAGGAAAGCGGGCCGCATCCGCACCACCCGCACCTCGGGATGCTCACGCTCGAACGCGTCCAGGGCACGCTCCAGATAGGCCTTCTCGCGGCAGTACGCGGCGTCCGGCCAGCCGTGCGTGGGCCACGACTCGTCCACCGTGCGGTCCTTCGACCCGGGGGAGTACGCGCCGACCGACGAGGCGTGCACCAGCGTCGGGACCCGTGCCGCGGCCACCGCCTCGAAGACCCGGATGCTCCCGAGCACGTTCGTGCGCCAGGTCGTCGCCGGGTCGTGCGTCGGCTGGAAGGCCCACGCCAGATGGATCACCGCGTCGGCGTCCGCGAACGTGCCGGCCAGGTCCGACCGCTCGGACGAGATGTCCACGGGGGACCACTCCGTCCGTGCGGGCGACCAGTCGGGAATCCGCCGCGCCAGCCCCAGGATGGACCCGACCTGGGAATCCTCGGAAAGCCGCCGCACCACACTGGTGCCCACATTGCCGGTGGCGCCTGTGACCACGATCCTGCTGCCCGTTGCGCTGCTCACCTTCGACTCCTTCCGACCGCGCGATCCCCCCTCCGGCCTCCGCCGGAAGCGAAGAGACCGAGTACCCGCACCACGAGGAGACACGCGGACCCCCCTCGGGGCAGCCGGGAGATCATCGAGTCACGCGGGGCGGAGGCCCACCTGCGCCGGGGCGTCCGCCGGAGGGCCTCCGTCTGCTGTCCGTCGAGGGGGTACCGGCGCCATGACAGGCGCCCCGGCCGTGTACGGACCGAGCGAGCTCTACTCCTGACCGGCGAAGGCGTTCGCGCCCGTGAGCTTCGCCGACAGTTCCCAAAGGCGGGCCGCCTCCTCGGAGTCGGTGGCCCAGGGCTTGACGCCCGAGGGGCGGTCGTCCGTCGCCGGCTCGGCGATGTCGCAGTCCTCGAGGTAGACGCCGCCGAGGCCGTCCAGCCGTGGGGAGGTGGCTGCCCAGACCTGGGTGGCCGCACCCTGCTGCGGGGTCTTGAAGCCCTGGGGGTTGAGCACGTTGCCGGCCTCGTCGATCCAGCCGCGCTCGATCATCTCCTCCTTGGGGATGTGCCGCTGGAGCGGCGTGATGATGCCGCCGGGGTGGAGGGAGAAGGCGCGTACCCCGGCGTCGCGGCCGAGCCTGTCGAGGTGGACGGCGAACAGGACGTTCGCGGTCTTGGCCTGGCCGTACGCCTGCCACTTGTCGTAGTCCCGCGTCCACTGGACGTCGTCCCAGCGCATGCCCGAGAAGTGGTGGGCGCGGGAGGAGACGGAGACGATCCGGGCACCGCCCGGTGCGATGGCCGGCCACAGGCGGTTGACCAGGGCGAAGTGGCCGAGGTGGTTGGTGGCGAACTGCGCCTCCCAGCCGGGCCCCACCCGCGTCTCCGGACATGCCATGATTCCGGCGCTGTCGATCATGATGTCGACGCTCCGCCCGGAGGCGAGGAACCGCTCGGCGAAGCCGCGCACGCTCTCCTGGTCGCCGAGGTCCAGCTCGTCCACCTCGACGTCGCCCACTCCGGCCAGCGCCTCCTCGGCGGTGGCACGGCGCCGGGCCGGGACCACGACGTGGGCGCCCGCCCCGGTGAGCGCGCGGGTGGTCTCCAGGCCGATGCCCGAGTAGCCCCCGGTGACGATCGCGAGCTTGCCGGTCAGGTCGATGCCCGCGAGGGCCTCGTCGGCGGTGCTGGTGGCGCCGAAGCCGGAACCGATCTTGTGCTGTGCAGTGGTCATACCGGGAACGCTACGAATTCGAGTGCTCTCGAAGTCAAGCGGAACCCGCGGGCGTCACAGGCACGAAAAGACCCCGACCGGACGGGGGAAGCTCGGTCGGGGCCGTTCAAGGGTGGGCACGGATGGCGGTCGCCTCTCGGCGAAAGGCTCCACAGGGCTTCAGCCGAACGATCTTCCCTGTGGGCGAATGGTGAGGCCCGGGGACACTGTCCCATCCGCACCCACGTGTGGTTCAACGGACAACCTCTTGTGGGTGTTCCGTCCCAAGCCGGTTTCCGGCGTGAGGTGCGTCACCGCTGCCCGAAGGGGCTCTCCGCCAGGGAGGCGAGGAGATGGGCCGGATCGTCGTACACGGCCGACGCGCCCGCCTCCTCCAGGTCCTTTCGCGGAATCCCGCCGCACAGCACGCCCACGCAGCGCACCCCCGCCCGGCGGCCCGCCTGCATGTCCCACACCGTGTCCCCGACGAGGACCGCCCGGTCCGCCGGCACCCCCGCCAGCTCCAGGGCCTGCTCGACGGGCTCCGGTGCCGGCTTGCCCTGCTCCACGTCGTCGGCGCTCGCGGTGGCGGCGATCGCGTCCTCGGCGGAGATGGCACGGCGCAGCGCGGAGAGCTCGGGGCCGCTCGCGGACGTGGCGAGGACCACCTTCCAGCCCTCGTGGTCCAGCCGCCGCAGTAGCCGCCCGGCGTCCTGCATCGCGGGCAGCCGGTCGACGTACTGGCCGTACAACGCCTTGTGCGCGGCGCTGAGTTCGGCGTCCTGCTCCTTCTTGCGCTCCTCGCCGAGCAGCCGGGCGACGAGGTCCTCGGAGCCGAGGCCGATGGCCCGGTGGATGGAATGCATCGGTACCGTGTGGCCGGCCTGGTGGAAGGCCTCCCACCAGGTCACCACATGCAGGTGGTTGGTGTCGACGAGAGTTCCGTCGACGTCGAATACGGCCGCCCGGTCCATGCACGCTCCCTCGCTCGTTCACCACTCGGGTACCACGTCAGGGGCGTGCCACTCCCGCCGGAGTGCGTCGATCGCGGGTCCAGGCCAGCAGATCGTCCAGGGACCACGTGGTCACCACTCGCTCGGCGGGCACCCCGCACTCCTCGGCGCGGGCACAGCCGTTGATCTGCCAGTCCAGCTGGCCGGGTGCGTGCGCGTCCGTGTCGACCGAGAACAGCACCCCGGCGTCCACCGCACGGCGCAGCAGCCGCCGGGGCGGGTCGAGCCGCTCGGGACGGCTGTTGATCTCCAGGGCGGTACCGGTCTCGGCGCAGGCGGCGAACACCTCGTCCGCGTCGAACTCCGACTCGGGCCGTCCCCGCCCGGTCACCAGCCGCCCCGTGCAGTGGCCGAGGACGTCCGCATGCGGATCGCGTACGGCGGCCACCATGCGGCGGGTCATGGAGCGGGCGTCCATGCGCAGCTTGGAGTGCACGGACACCACCACGACGTCGAGCCGCTCCAGCAGCTCCGGTTCCTGGTCGAGCGAGCCGTCGTCGAGGATGTCGCACTCGATGCCGGTCAGCAGCCGGAACGGCGCCCACGTCGCGTTCAGCTCCGCCACCACCTCCAGTTGCTCCCGCAGCCGCTCGGGTGACAGGCCGCGGGCGACCGTCAGCCGCGGGGAGTGGTCGGTCAGCACCGCCCACTCGTGCCCGATCGCCGCCGCGGTCCGGCCCATCTCGTCGATCGGGCTGCCCCCGTCCGACCAGTCCGAGTGCAGATGGCAGTCCCCGCGCAGCAGGGCCCGCAGCTCGGCACCGGCCCCGGTGTACGGCTGGGCGGCCTCGTCCTCCAGCTTCCGCAGATAGCCGGGCACCTCTCCGGCGAGCGCCTCGCGCACCACCTGCGCCGTCTTCGGGCCGACGCCCTTGAGCGACTCCAGCGACCCGTCGCCCGCCCGCCCGCGGACCTCGTCCGTGGGCAGCGACGCCAGTACCCGGGACGCCGTGCGGAAGGCGCGGACGCGGTACGTCGGCGCCAGGGACCGCTCCAACAGGAAGGCGATCCGGTCCAGTGCCTCAAGAGGATCCATGCTGACCTCCACCCCCAGGGTTCCCCAGGGACGGGCGGGCCGCACTGCGTGGCACCGAAAGCCGAGCGGCACGGACAGCGTGCCGCTCGGCTTGAGGGGGCGTGTCAGCTCGTCGTGACGGAGACGGAGTCGACGATGAGTTGTTGGGGGAGGGGGGTGGTGTTGTCGGGGTCGCCGGGCCAGTAGCCGCCGACGGCGAGGTTGAG
>NZ_JBICXT010000092.1:0-4790 GCF_043200415.1 Streptomyces sp. NPDC048419
GAAGTCCTGGCGACTGTTACGGCGAGCCCGATGTTCAACCCGACGTATCGGCACCGCCGTCCAAGCCATCCACACCCTCTTGACCTGCGACTATTCAGGATGAAAGAGGTTCATTGACATCTTTCATCCTGAATAGCTGTAGGTCAGCAGGGGGCGCACCAGCAGCTAGGCGGCCCGATCGTGCTTATCTGGGACAGTGAACACCCACCTGAGGGCCGGGATGCGCCGCTATATCGCCGAACGCGACTGGCTCACCGTGTGTCAACTCCCGCCCTACACACCAGACCTCGACCCGTCGAAGGCATCTGGTCAGTACTGCGACGCACCACCACTGCCCAGCGTGCCTTCGCCAACCCTGAGGACCTGATCACCGCCGTCCGACGGGGCCTGCGCCAGCTCCAGTACCGCCACGACGTCCTCGACGGCTGCCTCACCGGCACCGGGCTCGTGCCCGCCGCGTGATGACGACACCACGCATTGAAACTCAGTAAGGGCATGGCCGGCAGCGGCGACATGCCCGGTGCCGAGTTCATCGCCGCGACCGGCGGCGACACGGACGCCTTCGGCAGTCCCAAACGGCTCGCCGGCGTCGCCAGGCCGGCCCTCCTTCCACGCGGCAGCGGGAAGACCAGCTGCAAGGCTGCGCAGACCAGGGCGAAAAGGTCGGCCACTCCTGCGGATGTTCACCCTCTCGGCCAGGTCGAGTTCGCCGTCCAGAGTCCAGGCGGTTCTACCAGCGTTCACGGGCCGAGGGGAAGTCCACAAAACTGTGCCCGCACTACTTCCCCGGTCAGTTATCTTTCCGCGGTTCGCCACCCTCGAGCTGGCGGCCGTCGCGGACCTTCGGCGACCGGTAGGAATAGTTCCGGCGCAGGAACTCAACGAGCCTGTCCTCGCGTCCGCTTTGCAGGGATCCCTGCTCGGTGTAGTACAAAATGAGGTTGCCGGGGAAGCGTCTGCGCGCGACGCGCAGATGCCCCTGCCACGGCCATGTGACCCGCTCGCCGATCGCGGCGAGCCGACGGCCGATTGCCCGGACGTCTTCGATCGTCTCCTCGTCCACGCAGATCACGTCGACGCTGGCCGTCTCTCGATCGCTATGCACCGTACAGCTAGCCCAATGGCACAGAAGAGGGGATTGCCTCTTGTCCGGCCGCGGGTAAGTGATGCCAGCCCGGTCGGTCAGTGCGTCAAGCTTCTCCCTGGCCGCTGGGCCAGCGGCGCGTTGAAGGATACGCAGCTCCGCGATCAGTGCGCTGGCCTGGGCAGGCAGGGCTCCGCTCTCAGGGGGAGTTTCGCGCTGCTTGCGTTCAGCTGGCCGCGCAACTGGTCGTGTGGCGGTAGCTCGCTTTTCCTCGCTTAGCTTGCCCGGTGAGCCCATCCTGATTGAAAGATCTGGCATACCCCCCGCGCGAAGATCATTTTCAAGTAGTTCCATGTAGCGCGCATTGTCGAGGCCTCCCCACAGCTTGGAGGGGGCGACGGTAAGCAACCCGGGCGTATAGATGGCTGGACGCTCCGTGTCGGAACCCTCTTTTGGACGTCCAGCCCGGACCTCAAGAACCGCCCACGTAGTAATTTCATCCGGGTAGTAGGGGCCCTCTGGTCCCTCAATGGCGAAGAAGTAGAAGCTTGTAGCGTGCTGAGCGTCGGTGCCCTGACGCGGGCCCCAGTAGAAGCTCACAGTGAGCGCCTTTTGATGATGGCTCCGGTCATGGAGGTAGGTCGCGGTGATATTTGCGGCTTCAGCTCGGAGTGTCTCGTTGGCCCTGAGTTTGAAGTAGTTCACATCTGGCCTCGCTTGGGCGGTGACATGGGTAGCCTGCGCCGGCTCTCGGGCCGGGTGGTCCATATTCCGCTGATGCTCGGTCTCTTCGATGACCTGCGGGGCGGAGCCACGATATGCCCGGACCAAAAAGTCTGCCAGTTCCTGCTTCTGGACTGCGGTGAGGGAACCGCTCTCGGTGAAGTACACGATCGTGTTGCCGGGTCCCCATCGGCGAACAAGACGTAGGACCCCGCGCCATACCGTCTGCGTGGTGGGTGCCGCGGACCCTACTTTGTCAGCCATGTCCCGTCCCACGCATATCACCTTAACCCCTCCTGACTCGACCCATATGCAGGGGACCGGGGCCTGATGCATGTCCAGGACCGGGTTACGTCGACGTGGCGTTTGGGATGTCAGCCTTTCTAGCTCCGCACCTGCTGCACGTTCGGCGATCTGCCCGAGCTGCTGCAATCGCACCTGCTCTCGCCATGGGGTTCTTAGGAGCCCTGTCCGTTCGAGCTCTTCCGGAGGTATGACAGCCTTCTGTTCCTTGAGCCAGCGAGCAGAGTCCCTATCTGCTTGAGCCCTTTCCATGGTGATGACGTGGATTTGGGAATCAAACGACCGCAGGTACCGCTGCAAAGGGTCAATAAGATCCTGTTCGCCGTCCAGGACGATCGTGGAACTGTCCAAGCGGTAAAGCTTACCCTGCTTAGCCAGGCGAGTTTGGGGGAGAGGGGCTTGCTCATCGCCTGGCTGGCTCGCGGACGCCTTCTGCAGCAGCCAGTATTCATTGCCCTCGTCGCTGAACAATGCCAGGCCCTTTGAAGGATTGAGCGTGCGGCGCATTTGCTGGATTTTTCCCGCGTTCCAATCATCGATGGCCGAACTCGCGCCGGCTGCCTTGCGCTCCCAAATCGCCAAATTGGCTTCCTTTACAAATGGGCCATTTGGTGAATTGGCGTAAAGGAACTCGGCTGGCTGATCCTCATCACCGTACTTCACAAGCTTCCGCCATCGCGCCGGACGACCGCCGTAGGCATTTCGGACTTTCTCGAGCACCGGCAGCCACCGCAGGCCGTTCCAGTATTCCTCCTGCCCGCCCTGAGTATGCCTTCTACTTCCAGCCGGGCGCGGGTTGGGCGGGCTAGGCGGCTTGGACGAGAACTCCGCCCAGTGTCTGCGCATCGCGGCGAGCTTTTCCGGTGGCACCCCCCCTGCGGCAGCAAGGTCCTCGGCGACGCTTTGCTCAATGGCCTGGAGAAGCGCCTTCCGTGGCAGAGCCGGCGCGGTCTTCCTCTCTTTAGGCTCCGTCGGTGGGCTGTTGGTTACGCCAGGACCGACCGATGCGCCACCTTCTTTGCCGAGCCCTGCAGGCGCAGGTGCGGTGGTTTCGGTGATGGGGGAGCGGGCTTCGTTCGTGCCGGTTTCGTCCGCTTGAGGTGATGGCTCAGAGGAAGGGGGTGTGGACATGTTCCACCCCTCTCGCGATGACTGCACGTGGAGCGCCGGATGGTGCTGAATACGCACATGGGGCAGGTGGGTCTCGATGTGGCACATTCCCACGTAGTAGAGCGTGTACTTGTACCTAATAATCCCCTATGCCCAGAAAATATCAAATGACCTAAGACTGGGAGGCGGTGTCGCGGGATGGTGTCCCTCATCGTGGTGTATGCGATCAGCGGTCGGGGAGTGCGCGGGTGTTCGCCCCGGGCGCACTTCCACGGGTAGGTACCGCTCCCTGAACAGAAGGCGGGCCACCGCATAACTCTCCTTGGTGAACGCCCAGTTCAACCACGAGGAGTGCCGGATGGCCCTGTCCCAGTCCAGGCCTGCGCAAGTTCCCGGAGTGCGTAGGTAGCCCGGGTCATGGCGGGTTGGGGTGGACAGCGGAGCGGACTCGGGGTTCGTGATCATTGGGGTGACGAAGCCAAACGATCATGAGGGTTCCCGTGTCCGCTTCTCCATCCTCTCCGATGCCTGCCGTGCTGATGAAGCTGGGTCCGCTCGGCCCGGACGATGTCAGTTGAAAAGGCATGCAAATCCCCGATGGCAAGGATTTACGCCAAGTTGGTGCAGCCGCGATGGACTGCGAGTGAGCCCGTAGGTGAAAGATCTTCGTACTTTCTCCCGCGTGCCGCCGACACACCCGCGCCACCCGGCATCTTTAAGGTCCGGGAACCTGCCCTGATACCTCGCCGGGACTGCCGGAGGAAGATCCGCCCTGCTCGCAGCCTGGTGACCGTACACAGGGGCCGCCGCCGGGCTGCCGCGCCCCCCTGCTGCACGTCCCCGCGCGGCGGTATGTAAGGGGAGCCTGGGGCACCGGAGGCGGAAGAGGGGCCGAGCGGCAGTAGCCGGATTCCTGGGAGGGTTGACAGGGTCATCGGCGGGGCAACGGGATACCGACTTCGTGTCCCGGACCATCACGTCAGTAGCCGTCACGAGTGTCGGCGGTAGAGCATGAGTAGTGCCATGGCTGACAGCATGGTGATCAACAAGGCGCCACAGCGAGCGCGCAGCCGACGGTACCGGGCTTCATACTCGTTGCGCAGAGCCTGGGCCCGGTTGGCGAGCTGCTGGAGGTCTGCCCGGGTGCGGGTGAGGCAGTCGAGGGTGTAGTGCCGTTGGATTTCTTCCCTCTGTGATGTGGTCAGCCAATGCAAGGGCTCGGTGAAGGCCCGGGCGCGTTGTGCTGCTTCGGCGCTGCGGGCCTGCAACAGCAGGTAGCCCTCGACCTGGTTGACCAGGGCGGCGGGCGTCTTCGACTTTCTGTCGGTGCGGCCTGCTGGGTCCGTCATGCAGGCAGCCTTCGGTTCTGCTTCTCATCTAGCATCGCGATGTCGTGGTGGTGCAGGTCGAAAGCGGGGGATTCGCTGCGGATCCGCGGCAGGGTGAGGAAGTTGTGCCGTGGGGGCGGGCAGGATGTCGCCCACTCCAGCGAACGGCCGTAGCCCCACGGGTCGTCGACGCCGACCGGCTTGCCGTACTTGGCCGTCTTCCACACGTTGTAGAGGAACGG
>NZ_JBICXT010000093.1:0-4768 GCF_043200415.1 Streptomyces sp. NPDC048419
AAGCCGGTGGCGGGAGGCTGCCGGGCCGCAGGGCCGCTGGGCACACAGCGAGCCCGGCGCGCGAGCACCCGGGCGTCATGTGCCACCGGCTGCCCGGCTGCCCGGCATCCTGCGAGGTCGGCCTGATCCGTCGAAGATCACCGCCTTGCTGCCGGCAGGTGGGCTGGCTGGTGCGGGTGGAGCCACGGCGGCGGGAGCGAGGATGGCCGACCGGCAGGGCTGCACTCTGTTCAGGACGGCGATGACTCGTCGACGGCCGGGACCTGCGCATCTCGACCAGCAGCGCCCAGTGTGATCGCCGGAAGGCGCGGGCTCGCGCGCCGTGACCGCCGGCGCGGAGCCGTGGCTGCCATCATGGATGGTTCCGCCGTGACCCGGGCCGGTACTGCGCTGGGGTTCGCCGCGCTGATTGTCCGGATGGGTCGCTTCCGCGGTCCTGCCGTTGCGTCTCACACGTAGAGGGACACGGTCATTTCGGCGTTTGCGGGGGCCTCGATCGGATTTCCGGGTTCGGACATCCAGAGGTCGAATCTGCATTCTCTGAAATTTCCGAGATCGACCAGGGTGGACCGGCTGGTGTCATCGTTGGTGGTGAAGTGCACCGTGATCGGGTCGAAGGTTGTCATACCGGGAAAGATCTCGCCTGAGGGTTCGTACAGGAGAATGCAGCATTGCATCTCATCCTCGAACATCGGCGGCTGGAACGCGAAGCAGACCCACCCGGCGGGGCACGGGAAGACTTCCTCGGACGGGCCGCCCTGGGTGTTCGGCCAGTGCTCGTTCCGCATGATCTTCTGCTGATAGAGCCCGGAGACGGGGGTCGACAGCAGTGGCGGTCCCATTTCCGTTCTTGCGTACACCATGATTCTTTCCCTTTGCTGTTTCAGGCCGTGGCCTGGCGCGGTGCCCCTGTGGCTCGGCGGTGTTTGCGGAACAGCGCACCCCAGCACAGGGCGGAGACGAGGAGCCCGACGGCCGCGAGGACGTATGAGGCCGTCTGCAGGAAGTTGGTGAGGGCGTTGTACAGCGCTTCCACGGCCTGCCGGTTGGCGTTCGGGTCGAGATCGTTCAACGTGAGCTGCCGGATGACGGCCACCGATCCCCACAGCAGGGACGCCCCGATGGCGTAGCTGAGTCCCAGGGTCATCAGGGATCGGATCCGCTCGGTAGAGAGGATGATTGCCGCCGCGGTCAGCAGCAGGGTGCCGATGGGCAGCCAGACACCGACAGCCGACAGGGCGCGCAGTATCCGGCGCAGGGTCTCGAGGGTGTTCATGTCCAACACGCTGACCGGCGCCTTGGTCTGCGGGATGCGGTCGGCGGCCTGCACTCCGGCGCTTGTGGCCTGCTTCTTGACCCCGTCGATGACCGGTCCCAGGTCTACGGTCAGGGCGTTGGTGTCATCCGGGCCCATGAAGGTCTCCTTCGCCGCATAGGCGCGCACCGCCGCGTCCCAGGCCGCAGGGAAGGCCTGGCTGTGTGTGAAGGCGTGTGCGGCCCTGCTGAGCGCGTCTGCCTCCTCGGCGCTGAAGCTGCCGGCGGGGGACCTCCTTTGGATCTCCTCGGTGGCTCGGTCGGCCACGGCGTTTTGGATGTCCGGATTCCGGGCCAGCGGGCCCATCACCGCGACGTAGCGGTCCGTGTCGTTGATCTGGTGCGTCCACAGCGCCACCACACTGAGGGGAACGAGGAACACGATCACAACACTCAGGACACCCACCAGCAGACTCCTCATACCTCTAGGAAATGCCCGAACGTGAGCTGCCGCGACCGCAGGAAATGAGCTACGGCCGCAGCCTGGGCCCGTGAGCACGCGGGGGGCGGTGGGAGCGCCGCTCCCGTCGCGCGGTGAGCGGCAACGAGCGGGCGATCACGCGGCGCAGCCGCCATGCCAGGCTGTCCGGTCTGCGGCAGCACACCGGTCCTGGCCGCGGTGGGCGGCCGCGTGCCGCGGCCAGGACCGGGCGGGCTGCCGCCGGGCGCCGGCCCGCCCGGTGCCCCGTACAACGCTTCAGGGGCTGTGCGGCGATCAGGAGCAGGCCGACGGTCAAGGGCCACAGCACCACGGGCAGGAAGTCGGACAGCATCATGGAGCCGAGCCTGGCCCGCCGCCGTGCCGGGGGGCCAGGCCCGACCCGCGGGTGCGGCTGTTTTCACCCGGGCGGAGCAACGGCACAGGACCCTGAGCTGAGCGTTTCGGGGTGAGCCTGCAGGGTGTGGACGGCCTGGGCGGTTGACGTGAGTCTGTTCTGGTGGAGGCGGGCCCTGTGCGGATCTTGCGCAGGGCCGAGCTGCGGCTGCGTGCCCATAGGCGTGGGCACACTGCAGCGCGCACATCTCGCCCCTTCGGGCAGACCACCGACGGGAGCTCTGCGGGCCATACGTGCCGGATAAGCTGGCCTCGAGTGCCGTGCGCTTATGTGGTGGTTATCCCTCGATGGATTGTGGAAAGGCCCCGGCGGGCCTGGTTACCGCTGAATCCAGCGCAAACCCGCCTGTGAGGCCCCGAGCGTGAGCAATTGTTGATCACCGCGGACGCGGGCGGCTCGAACGGCCGCACCCGCGCCGGAAAGCCGAACTCGCTGCCCTGGCCCTGGACACACCTGCTCGTGCACTACCCGCCGAAGGTCGCCCTGTCGAAGCTGGTCAACTCGCTCAAGGGCGTCAGCTCCCGTTACCTGCGGGCTGAGTACACCGGCCGCATCAACCGGGTGGGGATGGGCTCGGTGTTCTGGTCCCGCTCCTACTTCGCCGGTTCGTGCGGCGGCGCACCGCTGACCGTCATCCGCCAGTACATCGAGCAGCAAAAACGTCCGCTCTACAGCGCGGGAAGCTCCTATAGTTGGTCAAGTGGCCTGTGGGGTGTGGTGATGCGGATCGCGTGGGGTAGGTGCTTGTAGATCTCGCGGGCTGCGAACCGTTTCAGGCAGCGGATGATGTCCTTCTTGGCCATGCCTTCGGCGGTTCGTCGGGCGACATATTCCCGGGTGCGCTGGTCGTAGTTCATGCGGACCAACACGATGGTGTGGAGCGCGTTGTTGGCGGCCGTCCTGAGATGCATTCCCTCCCCGGCTGAAGCCGGGGATACCCTGCAAGAACAGGGATGGAGCGCACCATCACGCCCACCGGCTGCCAACTCGCCACACTGACCCACCTCTACGCCCACGCGAGAACGGCCGGCATCACCCTCCCGCCAGAGAGCAAGACGGCGAGTTAATAATCCGCAGGCCCTAGTAGGGCTTGGTCATCTTCGCTTGTGAGTGGCGTGTCTGCTCGCTCGTGGGTGTCGTTGAGCTGGTGTGGCACCTGAGGAGATGACCGAAGTCCGGGAGGACTTGGAGGCGTTCGCGGCGGGCTTGTTCGACGGGTTCTTCCGTGCGGATCAGCGGCGCTGGGGGCAGGCGTATGTGCGGGGGCTGCTGCTGGACGGCAGACGCAAGTCGGTGGAGCCGATGGCAGCTCGCCTGGGCGAGGACGGCAACCGGCAGGCGCTGGCACACTTCATCACTTCCAGCCCGTGGGATCCGGCGCATGTACGGGCCCGGCTGGCCTGGCGGATGCACGAGGCGATCGACCCGGAAGCGCTGATCATCGACGACACCGGCTTCCTCAAGGACGGGGACGCCTCGGCGTGTGTGTCGCGGCAGTACACCGGCACCGCGGGCAAGGTCACCAACTGCCAGGTGGGCGTCTCGCTGCACCTGGCCCGCGATCATGCCTCGGCCGCGGTGAACTGGCGGCTGTTCCTGCCGGCTTCGTGGGATCCCGCCTCCGCGGAGGCGGATGCGGACAAGGTCGCCCGCCGCACCCGCTGCGGGATTCCTGCCCGGGTGGGGCATATGGAGAAGTGGCAGTTGGCCCTGGACATGATCGACGAGACACGGTCGTGGGGCATCGATGTCCCCCTGGTGGTCGCGGACGCCGGATACGGTGATGCCGCCGCCTTCCGCCTGGGCCTGGAGGAACGAGATCTGCCCTATGCGGTCGGTGTCTCCGGCCGGCACACCGCGCACCGGGCCGATGCCCGGCCCGTCCAGCCGGCTTATGCGGGCACCGGACGGCCACCGCATGTGCGCTATCCCGAGCCTGCGCAGACGATGAAGGAGTTGGTCGTCGCGGCGGGGAAGGCGGCCGCACGGCCGGTGTCCTGGCGGGAGGGATCCCGCCCAGGCAAGGGCCGCAGCGGCTTCAAGCGCATGTACTCGCGCTTCGTCGCCCTCAGGGTCCGCCCGGCCGGACGCGGCATCCGCAAGATTGCCGATGATCCGGAGCTGCCCGAGCGGTGGCTGCTGGCCGAGTGGCCGGCCGGCGAGAGCGAGCCGGTGCAGTTCTGGCTGTCGAACCTGCCCTCCGGAATGCCCCTGGCCACGTTGGTGCGACTGGCCAAACTGCGCTGGCGCATCGACCACGACTACCGAGAGATGAAACAGGCCCTGGGCCTGGCCCACTTCGAGGGCCGCACCTGGAACGGCTGGCACCACCACGTCACCCTCGTCTCCGCCGCCCACGCCTTCTGCACCCTGCAACGACTGACGCGAGACCCAAAAGACACAGCGCTGGTCTGAGCCTCTACCAGGTCATCCGCGACCTGCAGACACTCCTCGCCACCTGGACCGGCGCCTGCCCCACCTGCCACCGCAACATACCCACACTCATACAAACCTGACCAAGCCCTACTAGTGTCCTGCGCCAGTAGTTGATCGTTAGTAGGTGTGTGACTTCTGCTGCTGGTGCGTCAGTTCCCCGTCGGGGCCCGAAGCTGGAACCG
>NZ_JBICXT010000094.1:0-4290 GCF_043200415.1 Streptomyces sp. NPDC048419
ACCGGCCAGCCGCCCGCCATCCTTGGCCGACGCCTACAGAAAGTCAACCCGAGACACCCCCCGATGCTTTGAGTAGAAGCTACTCAAAAACAGCGCTCGTATACTGGAGTCGGCGGCTGAACTACGTAACTCATCCCCTCTGGCGCTCAGATTTCCAGACTGCCGGATGCGCCGGTCAGGGCACAAGGCCATCGGCTGCATTCCACCCCAGCTTCTCCCGCACCCGGTCGGGGGACTCTTTGACCAGGGCGTACTCCGCTAGCGCGTAGAAGGACAAACCCCGGCCCCACGGCGGGAAGCCGGTTGCGCCGGCGCAGCATCCGCAATCCCCCACGGCTCCGCGGCGGGGGCGAGGCCGGCGTAGGGAGGCGAGGTGGCGGCGGTGGGGAAGCTGGTCACCTTCGCCGACGGTGACCAGCAGCACTGCGGCGGCCCTGATCGCGATCCCCAGGATCGAGGTCAGGACTTCGGAAAGAAGGTGTGCCTCCAGCAGGGTGCTGATCTGGGCTTCTGTGGCCCGGCATTGTTCATGGACGGCGCCGAGCGAGCGGGCCAGGGAGGGCTGGTCGAAGTGGTGCTCCCCTCGGGGAGCGGCTGACGCCGCCGACGGCCAGCGCCGTGCCCAGGCCGGACAGCGACATGAGCCAGCCCGCAAGGGCGGCAAGGAGCTATGCGAGCCCATGCCGACCGGGGCCCTGGACGCTACGGCTGCAGACGGGCGTCTGGAGTCGATGAACAGGTCAGGGGCATGACCACCGGCCTTCTTCGAAGGCAGGAGGGCTCTTCGTAATGTGGATGCGGCGATCGGTGCCGCCAGACGGCTGGGCGAGTAGGGCCGAAGAGGCACGTGATCGACACCAGCGACATCGGCGCCTTCCTGGCCTGGGCGTCGGCAAGGGCGAACACCACGCCACCGCCGTCACCGCGAACGGGGAAGAAGGCCTTCGCCAAGCGGCTGGCCAACTGCGCGGAAGTCGCGCGTTTTGAGTAGCGATTACTCACCCGAACGCACAGGACTCGATTCACAGTCGGAAGGGAAGCGTGAGATGCGCGCTGGGGGCGGCCCATCTCTGTGAGGGAATCCTGTGGCTTTCATCCTCAAAACCTCGCGGCTGGATCGGGTAGTCATCCAGTTGGCCAGCGGCTCGGGCGAGGGGGGCAGCTACCCACCCTGCCACCTCATCCACGCGTCATGGCACAAGGTCTCCCTGGGGATCCTGTTCGCCAACCGGAGCCACGGCCGCGCCAAGGGGCACTGCGCGCTGACCAGGACACCGACGCCTGCTCCACACCCCGGCCGGCATGCCAGGTCGGTCGAACGCCCGGTATACGGCAAGGGTCGAACAGCGGGACCCACACCACCGGCCGTGGCGACGTTGCGCTGCTCCCGGAATGGGACATCACCATGATCTCGGCCGCTCCTGAGCCTGTAGCCATACGCTCTGCCGCTCTTCTCGGCCGGTTCCGTGACCTAGTGGAGCCGGACCTAAAGGCCGCCATCGCCACACTGCACCCCGAGCTGGCCCGGATGGGCGCCTACTCATTCGGCTGGTGCCAGGCTGACGGAACACCATCGGACGGTCCGAGAGGGAAGATGCTGCGTCCGACGCTAGCCCTGCTCTCCGCTGAACTGGTGGGCAAGCCTGTCAAGCGGCAGTTCCCGGGGCGGTAGCGGTCGAGATGCTGCACGCCTTCTCACTGGTCCACGACGACATCATGGACCACGACGAACAGCGCCGGCACCGCCCGACTGTCTGGAGAACCTACGGCACCGGTCCCGCGGTCCTGACCGGAGACGCGTTGTTCGCGCTGGCCATCCGGGCGGTGGCTTACGCGCCAGGCGAGGCCAGGGCCGCAGTTCAACTCATTTCAGACGCCTCACTGCGACTGTGCCAGGGGCAAGCGCAGGACCTCGCCTTCGAGCAACGCCCGTGGACCGGTCTCGGCTCAGTCAGTAAGGCTGAATACCAAGCCATGGCTGGCAACAAGACCGGTTCCCTGATCTCCTGTGCGCTCGCCATCGGCGCACTCCTAGCCGGTGCTCCTGGCACCGTCATCGAAAGCCTGGCCAGAGTCGGCCACGATCTCGGTCTGGCTTTTCAGATCATGGACGATGTATTGGCTGGTGTTGGCGATCCCGCACTCACCGGCAAGCCAGCCCTCAGCGACTTGCGGGCCCGGAAGAAGACCTACCCACTCATGGCCGCAATCGCTTCCCCCGAGCCGGCCGGAGCCCGCTTGCGGGCTGTCATGGCCGCCGACGATCGCCTCCGCGGCGAAGGAGGACCCCCCTGAACGGCGCACTCGGCCATCGGCCACAGATTAGGCGCTACATCGATGCCCTTGGTCTCACCATGGCTGGCAACCTAGAGCAATCCCGCTTCGCACCTCGGTATCACGGCCCGGGCTACCACGGCCGGCCCTATTATTCGGGGCAAGTCACTATCTGGCCCGATCGCACCGAATACGACCGCAACGGACGATGGAACCACATCGCCACCTGGAGTTGATCCACTCATCGAAGCCGACTGCGAAGAACCCCGGTTCACTCAACCCGACCATGACCGGTAGGTAAACGTCATGCCTCGAACGCTTCGCTCCGTACCTCGAGCCCCTGGCCACCAGCCCCTCATCGGCCACACCATCCCACTGCTCCGCGACCTCTACGGTTTCTTTAAACCCCTCCGCGAGCAGGGCGATGTCGTCCGCGTCGATTTGCCTACATTTCCGGTCTATGTGGGTGACCACTGCGGAATTGGTCCATGAAATTCTGGTGACCAAGGCCACAGCCTTTGAAAAGGGTCGCCTGTTCGACAGAATGCATCCGCTGGTTGGCGACGGATTGTCAACCGCCCCTCGCGAAACCCACCGTGTGCACCGCCGCATCGTGCAGCCCGCCTTCCATCAAGACCGCATGTCCGGGTACGGTGGCCTCATATCGGACCACGCCCATGGCATCGGCGCCTCCTGGCAGCCAGGCTCGGTCGACGACCTCTGGCCCGAACTCGTCGAGTACTCGGCCAACAATCTTGCTGCCACACTGTTTGGTCGGCGTCTTACCGATGAGGCTGTCGCCATCGCACGTCGCGAGGTCCCACTGATTCTGAATATCGTCGTACCTCGCTCCTTCATGCCCGCTATGCTCGATCGGCTACCACTGCCGATCAACCGAGAATTCTACGGAGCATGCGCCCGGCTGAGGGCCGCCGTCAAAGACGCGATCGCCACCTCACGAGACAATCCACAGCGTAACGACTTCCTCTCATTGCTGGAAGAAGCCTCATCTGGTGCCGCCGATCAGCGCGTTGCTGATGAGGCACTGGTGGATCATGTGGTGACCATGCTCATGGGTGGGGTCGACACGGTTGCCAGTACGATCGCCTGGAGCCTGTATGAACTCAGTCGGGCCCCGGAGATCGACCAGCGCCTGGCGACCGAACTACAAGGCGGACTACCCTGCGCCTATCTCAATCAATTCCTGAACGAGATTACACGTCTGTATTCGGTGGTTTTGCTGATGCGGCGCGCCACAGAACCAGTTGTCCTCGGCGACGTCGAGATTCCGGCTGGAACCGAGGTCGCCTTCAGCCTCCACGCCCTGCACCGAGACCCACGGTACTTTCCCGACCCGGAGAAATTCGATCCCGACCGCTGGCAGGCCAAAACGTCGGCCAACATCCCGCGGACCGGATTTATACCCTTCGGTGCAGGGAACCGCAAGTGCATCGGAGACACGTTCGCCTGGACTGAGGTCAGCAGCAGCCTGTCATCGATCGTCCCGCGATGGCGATTCTCTCCCCACCCTGAACGCCGCATCACCCAACAAAAGCTGGGGATCATACCGCTCCCCGCAGCGATGCCACTCACACTCACTCCTCGCCGCTGAATGCGATGGTGTCGTGAGCGCAGGAGCTGCCGCGAGGCGCTGACCCATCGTGAAGAACCTGGTCGACCACATCCACGTGGCGGAGCCCGGCCTGACCGCCGTCGAGATCGGCAGGCGACGATACGAGCCTTCATATCCAGCGGCTGATGTCACCCAGTACGCTCCCGCCGAGCCCACCACCCGGGATCCCGGCGAACCCGGCGTCCACGTGCGTGCCGGGAGACCACCGAAGCGTGCTCGCCGAAGAGCTGCCCGAACGCATCCGGATCCCCGGCGCGCGCACGGAGGGCTTTCCCCAAGGCCGGGCAGTTACTGACCTCTTCGGGGTGTTGTCGGGGTGGTGACGGGTGGTGATCCCTGCGGTAGGCCGGTGGTATGCGGTACGCGCAGGGTGGCGGCCTGAC
>NZ_JBICXT010000095.1:0-2481 GCF_043200415.1 Streptomyces sp. NPDC048419
CGGGACATCGCTGGTCTTCAAACTCCAGTCCGCCGTAGCCACGTCGCACACCTCCGAGATCAGGGTGTTGCGACGACCAGTTGAATCCACCCTGCACGCCGTGATCGGAGTGGATGATGGTGCCGCCCGGCCGCGGGGCGCGGCTACCAATGGCCATGGCCAGGGCATTGGTGGTCAACGCCGCGGTGGGTGAGGCGTCGATCGACCAGCCCACCACGCGTCGCGAGAACGTGTCCAGGGCGACCGCGCAGTACACCTTGCCCTCAAAAGTGGGGTGCTCGGTGATGTCGGTGATGTCGGTGATGTCGGTGACCCATAACTGGTCCCGGGCGTGACGGGTGACTTCCGCTCCACCAGGTCGGCGACGGACGGGGTGACGTGCTGGGCGCGGGAGTGCCGGTTGCCGGGCAGACCGTGCAGGCTGGCACGCTGCATCAGCAGCTCTACGGTGCCGTGGCTGACGTGGATACGCAGGCCCAGACCGAACTCGGCGTGCACCCGGCGGGAGCCGTAGGTGCCGTGGGAGGCGGTGTGGATGCCCACGATGGCCTCGATCAGCCAGGCGTGCTTGACCAGACGGTTCGAGGGCGGACGGTTGCGCCAGGCGTAGCACCCGGATTCGGCGACGTGCAGCACCCGGCAGGTGAGCTGCGCCGGCAAGATGCTCACCGGCCATCACGCGGATGGCTTCGAACCGCCTTTTGGGGCGTCACCTCACCCAGCAGTCCAGCAGTCCAGCAGTGCGGCGGTGGATGGCCGACTCGGCCTCCGGCTCGGCAGTACGCTTGCGGGCCGCGGCAGGCCCGGCCTGGTCGGTGCTGGTCGTGCCGGCAGCTGGCCCGTATCGATGAGGTGTTGGCGACGCCAGACATAGATCGTCTGGTCACTGATGCCGAGGTGTTGGGCGACCTCGGCGACCCTTCTTCCGGATGCGACCAGTCGAGGACCTTGCGGCGGAACTCGGGCGGTTAGCTGTGGGGCATCACGGCCTCCGAAGGCTGCTGGATCGTCAATTGTCCAGCGACCCGACTCCATCAGAACCGGGGCACACCAAAGTGCGTTCAGTGAGGGCGGTGAGGGTGGGGTGGTCACGTCGGACACTGGCGGTGAGAATGGCGCGGGCGCGGGTGGAGAGGGTGTGCGCGAGGTCGGCGTTGCCGAGGTTGTGGTGGAGTTCAGCGAGGTTGGTGAGGACGGGGGCGAGGTCTGGGTGGTCGGGGCCAAGGGCCTGTTCCAGGAGGTGCAGGGCGCGCTGGTAGAGGATCTCGGCGCTTTGGTGGTGGCCAAGCTGATGTGTAGTGGCGGCGAGGTTGCCCAAGGCGATGGCGTAGTCGGGATGGCCGGTGCCTCGAGTGCGTTCGAGAACGGTAAGCGCCTGGTGGAGGAGCTGTTCGGCTTCTTCGAGGCGGTCAAGTCCGAGGAGAATGGGGGCGAGGGCTGCCTTGTCGGTCGCGGTGTCAGGGTGGTCGGGGCCGAGGGCTTTCTCGCGGATCTCGACTGCCCGGCGGGCGGGCCCTTCGGCGGCGGCGTAGTCACCGCGTGCGTGGGCGAGGCCGCCGATGTTGTGGTGGAGGGTGGCCAGTTCGGGGTCGTCCCCGGGCAGAACGCTCTCGAGGAGGGCCAGGGCGGCCCGGTAGGAGGCGGCGGCTAGGTCAAAGTCACCGCTGTATTTGGAGACCACGCCGAGTTCGTTGTGCAGCAGCGCGAGATCGTGCGGGGCCGGGTCTGCGGCGGCGGTGGTGGTCAGGGCGTCGTGCAGGATATGTCCGGCTTCGTGGTAGCGGCCTTCGGCGCGGTGTAGGGCCGCGAGTTCCATTCTGGCGTGCAGGTACAGGCAGATGCCATCAGGTTCGGCCAAGTGCGGCCGGGTCAAATTCGCGGCCTTGGTGTATTTTTCGGCAGCCGTGTCGGTGTCGCCGACGGCCTGTTCGGCCATACCGGTCACTAGGGCGGCGTTGGCTCGGCCGAGGGGGCCTGTGGTGCGGGCCAGCGCCTGCGCGCGGTCGGCCAGATGCCGGGCTACCTGATAGTCGCCGTCGTTCAGGGCCTCCATGCAGGCCGCGATGACCTGTCCGAGCTGCGGCAGACTGTGTGCGTCCTGTGAAGTGGTCATGCCCAGCCTCCTGCGGGTGAGTGCACTGCGGACGCGGCCTCGACTGTGCTGTCCGATAGGGCGTATCGAGGATGTCGGCGCGGGGCTTGCCCCGCCCCCCAGCGCCACTACCAGCACCGCATCCCGCACCATCAGCTAACGCTCACGTTCACAACAGGTGGGCCAGGCCGAGGCAAAGCGTCGGCCCGGCCCACCAGCCCTAATGCCCAGAGGGCGCCCGATCAGCGCACCACCACGGCCTGGTTGTGGTTGGGAGCCATAGCGCGGCGGACCACGGCCTGGTTGTGGTTGGGAGCCATAGCGCGGCGGACCACGGCCTGGTTGTGGTTGGGAGCCATAGCGCGGCGGACCACGGCCTGGTTGTGGTT
>NZ_JBICXT010000095.1:2577-4098 GCF_043200415.1 Streptomyces sp. NPDC048419
GGTTGGGAGCCATAGCGCGGCGGACCACGGCCTGGTTACTGGTCATAAAACACCTCCTATTTACGTATGCAAGCGCCATGCCAGGACGCTTCCTGGCGGATGCCCTTGAATGTAAGGTGCCGATCAGTGCATGCAACTGAGTGTTTGTTGCTCATCGCCGGGTTGAACCGCTCCGGGACTGATGGAGGCTCGATTCCGTGAGCGGATAGAGTCATGGCACGTCCGTCCTCTACCCTGACGAGCTTCCCGAACGTGCGATGCGCATGGTCGCGGAGTTCCGTCCGAACTATCCGACCGACCGAGCGGGACGATGAAGGCGGTCGCGGCGAAGCTGGGTATCGGTGCGGCCGAAACAGTGCGGACCTGGATCGAGAGATCCGCAAGGCAAGGTGGACGTGGGTCAGCGGCCCAGCACCGCCTCCGAGGAAGCCGCGGACCCTGTCCGGCCCGTGCGCCGAAACCAACCGGCACGGCCCCGGCAGACCGCTCGGCTCGAAGAACCGTCGCCCGCCACCCGGTACGACGTGGGCGAAACAGTCAGGTGACCCGAGACCATCACCGAACGTGACCAGGTCAGACCATAAAGAACTTTCCAATAGCGGACGTCAAGCCGTAGCCGCGACGGAGGGGCGGGGTTCGTAGGAGGTCTGGTCGCGGATCATGGCCCAGAGGACGTTGAGGCATCGGCGGCCAGAGCGAGGACGGCCTGGATGTGGCGGTTCAAGGCGGTGGACACCCAGGCGTCGGATCGCGGCCGGTGCTTGATAGCCGGTCAGCAGCACGACCGGCCCGCGGCCCTTGCGGAGTAGGACACTCTCCAAGGCCAGGAAGATCTGCAGCAGTTGTTCGCGCAGCCGGTTGATCTGACGGTTGCGGTCGTGGATCAGGTCGAGGCGGTGGCCTGTGAGGATGCGCAGGTCGACGGCGACCTCGTCGCCCGGCCGCAGCAATCCGAGGTCCTGGCGCATACGGGCCTGATCGGCGATCACGTGGGCGTCCTTGGCGTCGGTCTTGCCCTGGCCGCGGTAGCCGGTCACAGATGCCCCGGCTGCGCAGGAACCAGGCAAGGGTCTCCCGGTGGGCACGGCGGTCACTGTGAAGTACATGACGCGGTCAACGGGTGTTCCCTGCCGGCAGATCGAGGCGAGGTCCTTTCGGATCTTGACCGGGGCACCGGTGGCCTGAACGGTGCAGGCCATCACCACCCGCTGGGTGGAGCCAGCGACGCGAAAAGGGGTGTGGGGCAGTTCCCGAGGGATCAAGGTGGAGATCGTCGTTCCACCAGATGGCGGGCGAAGCTGAGCGTAGCCAAGCTCGGCGCGGTGGGGGCCGGAGTCGCTGCGCGAGCTCAGGTTGGTGGCAGCGGCGATGCTGCCGAGGATCGACCTGCCGGACCTGCTGTTTCGAGTGCACAGCTGGACCGGCTTTTTGGACGCGTTCCGGCAGTCTCGGGAAGGGAGACGCTGATGGAGGGCCCATGGTCTGCCTGGTGGCCCTGCTGGTGAGTGACGGTTGCAACAT
>NZ_JBICXT010000096.1:0-4096 GCF_043200415.1 Streptomyces sp. NPDC048419
GTTGATGGCGACCGCGCCGAACCGGGTGTGGTCGTGGGACATCACAAAGCTGAAAGGCCCGTATCGGGGCAGCTACTTCTGCCTCTACACGATCATTGATATTTACAGCCGCTACACCGTCGGCTGGATGATCGCCGCATCCGAGAACAAGGAGCTCGCCGAGCAGTTCCTGTCCTCCACGATCACCAAGTACCCTGTTGAGCAGGGGCAGTTGACGATCCACTCCGACCGGGGATCGCCGATGATCGCCCACAACGTCGCGCAGATGCTTAGCAATATGGGCGTCACCGCCTTCGCCGCCGAGCAGGGCCTGGACGAACGCACCATCACCGCACTCCATGACGTCGCCATGGCCGGACGCGTGCGCTGCTCCCGCTACCAGCACCGCGAAGCCCTCAGCCTGCAGCAGGCCCAACGCGACCTACGTGATCTCACCGCCGCCGACATCCTCCAGCCCGTCGGCCGCACCCGCGCCCGCTACTACACCGCCGGCCACCCCTTTCCCCCAGACGCCCTGGACACCGCGCAGACCCCCATGACCCTGACACACCCCTACCGTGACTGACCCCTCCTCCACCCCGGGCACGGCACCGCTCAACGTGAACGCCAGCCGCGTGGGCGCGGCCCGGCCACCCCACGCCCCGCGAGAAGCAGCGCATGTCCAGCCCCGACACCGCGGCTACCAGCGCATGCCGAGAGCATCCAGCTCAGCGGCGCTCAGCACTCAACTTCACGGCTCTGCGACGCGTGTTGTCGAGAAAGGACCCCAGCTTGATCTCCTTCCCGTCGACCAGCTCGACGTGCTTGCGCGCCGGACGCAGATGGCCCTCACGGGCATGGAACTGCCGGGCCGCAGCGAGGTTCACGGCCCACCGGTCGCCCTGCGAGCGCGGAGCCGGCCGCGCACCCGACGTGTCATCGGGATCGACGCCCAAGGTCTCCAGCAAGTAGACCTGCACAGCCGTCAACTGACCCCAGGCAGCCTTCTGCCCGGCGATCCACACACGCCGAGGTCCTCACCCTGCACCACCTCACGCAGCCCGGCAGGCAGCGCACCGCCGGCCTTCACATGGGCGAGAGCGAGCCGATACGCCCGCTGCCAAGAAACGTTTTACTCCGGGCACCACCCAGGATCGACATCCTCCAACGCCGCCTCCCTACGGCTGGCAGTGAGCTCCCCGGCACTGGAGATGGTTCCCCCCGCCTCCCGCCGCGCGGCATTCTTACGGGCCTTTCGGCCAGCGGCACGCATGTTCTTGGCCCAGACTCCGATCGCCATGTCCTCCCACACCGCTGCCGCCGGCGGCAGAAAATGACCGGAGGGCTTGAAGCTGACGACGGTGATGGTCGACGAGGAGCACCTGAAGATCATCAAACAGCCGACCGGGCATGAGGGCCGGCCGGGGCGGAAAATACGTCCCCGAGGTGTTGCGCAGTGCCGCGCCGCGGGCCCGCCGCCGGCCGGGTGACGAGGACACGATCACACCTCTCGTATGTACATCAATCTGGTACATATGTTAGCCTTGGTACATGTCCCTGAAGCGAACCAACGTCTACGCCGATCCGGAAGACCTCGCCATCATCAAGGAGGCCGCGAAGCGGCGCGGCATCAGCGAGGCCGAGATCATCCGTCAGGGCATTCATCTTGCGGCCATGGCCAACCGTGTCTGGGACGAACCCCTCTTCTCCCGCACCTTCGAAGGGACTGGTCGCACCCTCAGCAAGCGTGAGGTGCGCGATACCGTCGCCGACGCTGTGCGTCGCGAGACCGGGCCCGGGACCGCTGCGTGATCATTGTCATCGCGGACACGTCCGGGCTCCTTGCCGCGCTTGATTCCACTCATCCCGAACACCGTGCGTCGAACGACGCGATCATGGCTGCGGGTCTTCTGGTGATGTCTCCGCTGCTGCTTGCCGAGATCGATCACGTCGCCACTCGTGAAATCGGCCGTAACGCGGCACTCAGTGCAGTCGACGACATCCGGCACTGGATGCGGCGAGGTCGTATCGTCATGCCCGAGATCACGGAGGACCACTTGGGCGTCGCCCAGTCGGTGCGCGCCCGCTATCGCGACCTGGACCTGGATCTCGCGGATGCGGTGAACGTGGCCCTTGCCGCCGAGTACGACACCGACGCTGTGCTCACTCTCGACCGTCGCGACTTCCGGGCCGTGCGCCCGCTCGGCCATCACAAGGCGTTCCGGGTGCTGCCCGACGACCTTCCGCTCTGATGCCGACGGCGGCCAGCCGTGATGGGGGCTCGTGATCGGGCTGAGCCTGACGCCGTTGAGTCGGGCTCGGCCCGTGAGGGCCGGGCCGGGTGTCGGGCGCGGCGGTTGAGCTGAGTCGTCTGCGCTTGCGCGCCATCGGGCTGCGCGGTGGAACGGTGTGCCGGGTCGACCGTGCGTAATCGTCCCGGGCTGAGCGAACTCAAGAACTGACCTTCCCCTCGTAGCGTAGAGACCCTGACTGCAGGGGAAGTTGAGGGTCATGGCGGGCAAGAGGCGGAAGTTCGACGCGGAGTTTCGTGAGGGGGCTGTGCGGATCGTGGCGGAGACCGGCAAGCCGATCCCACAGGTCGCGAAGGACCTCGGGATCAACGAGACGACGCTGGCCACCTGGGTGTCGAGGGCACGGGCGGCCGGCAAGGCCGGTCCGACGGGTGAGAGCGAGGAACTTGCGCGGTTGCGACGGGAGAATGCCCAGCTCAAGGGGGACAACAAGGAGCTGGTCATGGAGCGTGATGTCCTCAAACGCTGCATGGTCCTGTGGGTGAAGTAGCTGTTGCGGACCCGGCGGCGCTCGTCGGGGTGATCAGCGACCAGAGGACCGATTTCAAGATTCCGCATCGCACCTCCTGTCGAGCCCTGGGGGTGTCGGAGGCGTGGTTCTACAAGTGGTGGCGCAGACCGTCCGAGCCGACGAAACGCGAGGTCAGACGGGCACTACTGGCCGAGCGGATCTCGTACTTCTTCGACCGATCGGGCCGCACCTACGGCTCACCGAGATCACGCTGGACTTGTGGGAGGAGGGCTGGCAGGTGTCGCAGAACACCGTCGCCGACATCATGGCCGAGCTCGGCCTGCAGGGCCGCAAGCCACCACGCCGCCGGCGTTCGCTGACCCGTCCCGGGAAGCGGAAGATGGCACGTGACCTGGTGCTGCACAGGTTCGACGCGATCGCGCCGGACATCTTGTGGTGGGGCGACATGACCAAGATCGACACCGACGAGGGCAAGCTCTACCTCACGAGCGTGCACGACGCGTTCTCCCGCCGGGCCCTGGGCTATGCGATGGGCGACCGGCACGACACAACGCTGGTCAGCGCCGCGCTGCAGATGGCGATCGCGACCAGAGGCGGCCAAGTGGACGGCGTCATTTTCCACACCGACCGCGGATCGCCGAGTACAACTCCGTGGCGTTCAGGCAGCTTTGTGGCAGGTGGGGCGTGGTGCAGTCGATGGGCCGTGTCGTACTGGGAAAGCCGTAGGAAGAGGAAGGAACCGCCGCGCATGACGGCCTCTAACCTCGGGCTTTCACGAGGTGGTCTGTCCGAGGCTTGATCACAAACGCGAGAAGTGCTCCTGACCTGGAACGATAGGACTTGTCGAGGGTCCAGATCGTGCCGTGGAAAGAAGCACTTCTCAGGTGAAGAAGCGTATCGGGTCGTACCCGCGTGTCCGCGTTGAGGGCAGCGGTCGTGGAGTGGTCTCGCAGGCCGGGGCCGTGCTGCTGGTGGAGACGGTCCGCAAGACGGGCCTGGACACTGCGATATCTGCGGCTCTGGCGCCCTGGCGCAAGCCGCGGGCGGTGCACGATCCCGGCAAGATCCTGCTGGATGTGGCGCTCGCGGTCGCCTTCGGCGGCGACTGCCTGGCCGACGTCGGCATCCTGCGGGCCGAGCCGGCCGTGTTCGGGCCGGTGGCCTCGGACCCGACAGTCTCCCGGCTGATCGATACGCTCGCGGCGGGCGGCGAACGCGCCTTGAACGCGATCCGCGATGTGAGCTTCCCCCGCTGTGCGAGAGGTGCTGATCAGCAGGTCAGGGTGGGTTGACGGGGTTTCAGGTTCGTTCGTTCGGCCGTTGCCTGGTCGGC
>NZ_JBICXT010000097.1:0-4018 GCF_043200415.1 Streptomyces sp. NPDC048419
GGAGGCGGATCGCGCACCGACCCGTTTCCGTTCGGCGCGTCCTTGTACCCCAGGTCTACGCGCCCACGACGGCCCCGGCATTAGGGACCCACCCCTAAAGCTGCTTTATAGACGCGCTTTGGACCGTGTCCTACGTGGTGATCATTCGTTGGGTCATCTATGTACGGGGCGGGGTACGTGGAGTTGGATTGTTCCTGATGGCTGTGGGAGATCGCGGAGCCGCTGATCCCGCCGTCCAGAGTGCGGCCGCAGGGCGGGGGACGCCGGACACGCCTGATGAGACGCTGTTCGCGGCGATCATCTACGTGCTGGTCAGCGGCCGTTCCTGGAGAGCCTTGCCGCCGCGCTTCGGGATTCTTGATCTGGTCCAGAGCCGGCGTCTGGGGCCGCCTGCACCAGGCCGTGCAGCACCGGCTTGACGACGCCGGCCCCGTTGGAATCACCTGCGTCGTCCTCGACACCGCCCCGTCCGCGCTGAGAAGGGGGCGAACACACAGGTCCGAGACCCGTGGACCGGGGCAAGCCGGGTTCCAAGATGCACGTCCTGTCGGACGCGAACCCCTCCTCGTCGTCTCGGCCGGCAACCCCCACGACAGCGAAGGGCTGAAGCCCATGGTGGCGGGTCACCAAACGAGACACGACCCGCACTGTGGCCGCTACTTCAAGCCCCAGCGCCTGCACGCGGACAAAGCCTACGACTGCCCGGACCTGCGGGAATGGTTACGCGGCAAGCGCATTG
Organism: Streptomyces sp. NPDC048419; assembly: GCF_043200415.1. Taxonomy (NCBI): domain Bacteria; kingdom Bacillati; phylum Actinomycetota; class Actinomycetes; order Kitasatosporales; family Streptomycetaceae; genus Streptomyces; species Streptomyces sp. NPDC048419. The sequence continues at coordinate 740 of NZ_JBICXT010000097.1, forward strand.
GAGTCCGGATTGCCCGCAAGGCATCGAGTCCAGCGAACGACTAGGCCGGCGCTGGGTGATCGAGCGCACGATGTCGTGGCTGTCCGGCTACCGCCGTCTCAGCCCGCGATACGAACGCCACCCCGCAACTACCTGGCATCCCTGGGTCTCGCCGCAACCATGTGCTGCTACAAACGACTCGTCCGCCTCACCACACAGGACACGGTCTTTTGCACCTTCACCCCGCCGTAGCTGCTCGGCCCGCCGGGCCGGACCTGCGTCCAACCGTGACCACGGACTTCGGATCAGCCTTGTCCGCGTGCCCTCCAACCGGCTACCACAGCAGGGGTCCAGCGTAGATGTTCAGCTTCTTGCCCGCCCCGACGATCTTGTCCAGGGGCACAAAACTCACCTCGTTGCCGCACGAAAGCTGGCTCGGGTCCACCTCTGTTTCGATGTCACCGCATGACACCCAAATATCGCCGCTGCTGATGACTCCCCGGGCTGTTACCGCGCCAACGGTCTGATCGGACGGCGTGAAGACCGGCCCGCCACTGTCCCCGTGGCCGGCGGCAGGCTCACCGATATCGGCCTGGGCAGTTACGGCGCCGAACACAATATGCGTCTTTCCGTCCAGCCAACCCGACGTAATTTGCGCCACATCGGTTTCTTCCACGTTCAGGAAGCAGTGCTCGCCGGTCTCGGACCCACCCGCGCAGACGTAGTCACCGACGAAGTTCGTCGCAAAGCCATCGACGGGAGAAGAACTCTTCGAGATAGGGCTACCCCGGAAGATGCGCTTCCCCAGATCACCCATGTCGAGTATGGCAGTGTCATAAGATTGGTCAACGTTCAAGATACTCCCTACCTCCTTTCTGTTCTCCGGCAGGCTCTGGGTGGGGAACTTAAGGGGGACGGTCACCTTGTCGTGAATATCGGCGATGCAGTGGGATGCGGTGAGCATCTCCTCCTTGCCGGTGGTGAGATCGTGCACTGGGAAGGCCGTGGAACATTGGGTCACGGCCTTCGTCTGTCCATCTCGTGTGGTCTGATAAAGATCGCCACCCCAATACGGTGCGATGTCCATGTGCCGACTGTACTCGAGGGTAGCTTCACCACCGGGTATCAGGGTGACCGGCACGGTAGCCTCGCGCACTGCGGGCAGCTGACGCGCCGCGCCGAGATCGCCCACCGCCTTGGCGCCGAGGCCGCTGCCATCTGGCAGCGGGTAGACGGCAGAGATGTGCGCAGCCTTGTCCGCCATGGTGTTTTCGGTAAACAGCTGCTGCGCCTTTGCCAGTTCGATGCGCGAGTAAGAGGCCCTGTTGACCACAAAGGTGTAGCCGCCCGGAAGGCGATCCAGAACCTCTTGCACTCCGGCGGACGGGGAGCCCTTCCAATACAAGGAAAGCCGATGGTCTTTGACCGATACTTTGATCGAACTGTAACCTGTGTCCCCGGCGGCCTCAGCTGCATCAACGACGTTGCGGGCAGCATGATCGAGCTGGTGCTGGACCTTCATGAGAGCATCAAATGAACTGAAGCCGTCCGGTACTGGCCCCTTGTACGTATAGGATTCCACTGGCTTGCCCGGCGAGTCCTCTGCCTGCGCATTGGGAAGGGTCGCTAGCGTGGACGCCGCCCCGAGTAGAAGGACAACAAACCCCGTCACGCGGCGCTTCCGGCTGGTCCGCTCATCCTTGATTCTTTCTTCCATGGCAGTATGAACCCAATCTCATAGAACATCACGGTTCAGGTGATTACGAGGGCCATAAAGCCGCGGCCGACGCGAGCCGCATATATCAATCTCATTGCCGTGGGCCTTCTGACGCCGTGGGATTTCCCCCGAATGGTCGCCGGAGAGGTCCGGCAATAATCTCGTACCAGGCCTGGACCCTCACAAGACGCGTATGCCGCATCGGTGGCCATTCTGACGACACGTCTCAAGCAGCAACATGAGCATTCGCTACTCGTCGCATCGATCATTTGGCCCTGGCCTCCAGCATTCGCCTTGAATGTCTGGTTTACTACGTTTCATCATAGAAACTGGCTATGTGGCGGCATCCGGTGCGGGTCCATCCTCCGGCGACGGGGTTGGCATTGCGGGCCCTGGCGTGGGACTTGTCCTGACGAAGACGACAGTGGACGGGTATTCTCCGCCCCCAGTACCCGCGCGCCCACGCGATGATCTCGGCCGCGTTCGGCTGTTCGGCAGCCAGGCGGCGACGGCGTAGACGGTCTTGCTGGACCCCACGATCAGCTTCTTGAGTTGGTTACTGTATTCGCAGCGGTGCAGGCAAGGACTGCTGCACGATGGTCACCAGCAGGACGCGCGGAGCTTGGCGTTCGCCCCTCGAAGCCGACGATCATCTGCAGCTCGGCAAGCGTCTCGTCGTCGAGGGGTAACCGAACGCAGCCTGTGCGCCGTCGCTCGCGCGGCGTCGGCGATGATGAATGCGTCCTTCGCGTCGGTCGGCGAGGCGAGCGCCTCGCCGGGAGGCCACCGACAAGCCCGAGGAAGGACAGCGCCGTCGATCGGAGTGCGGGTCAGGAGGCGCGAGAGCATCCCGACACCGGCATCCTGGCGCATCCATCGCTGTGCAGGTCAAGAAGCCCGGGACATCCGGCACTTCACATACTCACTGACGGAGCGGGTCGAGGCCGCCATCCGCAGCGCGTCCGGCGACCAGACCAGTACGCATGCGGTCGACGATGAACCAGCCGACGACCTCGCGGGTGGCCAGGTCCAGCACCATCGCGAGATAGAGAAACTCCCCGCCTGCCAGCGGGAGATACGTGAAGTCACCGACCAGCTTGGTGCCGGGGCGCTCGGCATGGAAGTCGCGGCCGATCAGGTCCGGGGCCGGCTTCGTCTTCTTGGCTGCACGTGGCCCGCTCCTTCCACTACGCCTGCGCGTGGGCGAGGCCGCCCGCCGTGCCCGGCAGGCCGCCGACGACGCACTCGCCCACAAGATCACCGTGCTGCACCTCGCCTCCCGTCACACCTACGGCGTCCCACACATCCACGCCGAACTGCGCCGCCACGGGCGGCGGGTGAACCGCAAACGTGTCGCCCGCCTGATGCGCGAGCGCGACATCCGCGGCCTCACCCGGCGCAAACACCACTCGCTGACCCGGCCGGACGGCACAACAGCGTGATCGGGTAGTTCGCCTTCTCCGCGGGGCTGAATCGCGCAACTCGCCCACTGAACCTCTTTCATCCTAAATAGTCGCAGGTCAAGAGGGTGTGGATGGCTTGGACGGCGGTGCCGATACGTCGGGTTGAACATCGGGCTCGCC
>NZ_JBICXT010000098.1:0-3874 GCF_043200415.1 Streptomyces sp. NPDC048419
GCAGGAGATTGAGGACGTCGTCGAACGACGCAGCGAACTCGGCTGGAGGCAACTTTGCATCCGAGATGAGCCATTCGTACACCTCGGCAAGCACGTCATATTCCGTCACAACTACTACCCCCGTCACACAGCAGACTCACGGCGGGACGTCAGTCCATCAGCGGAGCAAGCCGGGCACCAATGGTTTTCGCAAGGACAACCCGTCCGCCCATGCCGCGGATAGCGCGAGCTGATCCGCTCGGTCATTCGCCGTGTTCGGCGCTTCGGAACAAACGTCCAGGTCCTCACCGATCCCTTCGGCCGACTCCTCTGGGCCTCGCCGGCCCGGATCACCGCTGTCGTGAAGGCCATCCTCGTCCTCGCAGACCGCGCCTACCAGGGTGCCGGCGCCACCGTCCGCACCCCCTGCTACGGCCACCGCGAACAACCCGAGCACTACCAGCAGTTCAACCGCGACCACGCCCGCCTCAGGACAGCGGGCGAACGCGCCTTCGCCCAACTGAAATCCTGGCGCCTCCTGCAGCGGGCACGCTGCTCCACCCGCCGCATCGGCACAGCGGTCCAAGCCATCCACACCCTGATGACCTGCACGTATTCAGGGTGAAACGGCTCAGTGTGTGAGCGACGCGTGTGTCCGACTGATCTGTCCGATGCCCGCTGGGAGTTGATCGAGCGCTCCTGGCTGCCTGGCGCCCGAGTGCCGCGGCCGGGCGCTGGACTCTGGGCGCCCGCCGGAACACGACCTCCGCGAGATCATGAATGTCATCTTGTACGCGGACCGCACCGGGGTGCAGCGGCACTATCTGCCGCACGACTTACCGCTCTGGGAAACAGGCTACGGCTACTTCGCCAAGTGGCAGAAGGAGGGCATCTTCATCCAACTAAACGGCCTGCTCAGACGTTGGTGCGATTGCGGGAGGGCAGGCATGCGCAGTCGTCGGCCTGTGTGCGACACCCAGAGCATCAAGACGTCCACCAGCGTGCCCACCTCCGGCCAGGGTATGACGCCGGGAAGAAGACATCCGGTGCGAAGAACGTGTCAAGCGGCAAGGGCCAGGTGGGTTCTCGCGGGGTCGGGAAGGCCACGGCCTCGTTGAACGGGACGCGGTGAGCGAGGCAGTGGTGAAGGCAGCCGATCATCCGGTTGAAGAGGTTTCTCTGGGCGGCTGTATGGCGGTCTCCGGCTTCACGTCGGCGGTCGTAGTGGGCTCGCGCTCCGGTTGAGTGGGCCATCGCTGAGAACCCACATGTAGCCGACGCCGGCCAGCCTCTGGTTCTTGATCCTGCGAGCCAGGACGGAAACGCTCTTGCCGGAGGCCCTGGTTACTGGGGCAGAACCCGCGTACGCCTTCAGACCTCTGGCGTCGGCAAAGCGTGACCGGTCGTCGCCGATCTCGGCCAGGATACCGGCCCCGCTTAGCGGACCGAGGCCGGGAAAGCTGGTGATGATATCCGCATCGGCATGGGCCTCGAATGCCTCAACTGACGCCTCGGCGAGGTCATCTGCACTCGTGCAGGCTGCCTCCAGCTGGCGGAGCAGTGCCAGGGTCTGCCGTCCCATGGGCTGCTCCACCAGGGGAAGTTGACGCATCTGCGGCATTCGTAGGGCGCTGTGAAGATGCTCGACCTCCCGGTCGATGGTGTTCTTGCGGCCGGCTTCTTCAACAGAGACCGCAGCTGTGCCCGGTGTGAGTCTGTCCGCTTGGCAGGGGTAGGGGGCGCGGCCAGGAGGGTCCGGGCTATGGGGTGGAAGATGCCCTCCCGCCGGTTGCCGACGGCGGTCAGATAGCCAGGGACGTACGCACGCAGGTGAGAGGTCAGTTTGTTGCCGGCTTGGGTGCGATCCCAGACGGCATCTTGCTGAGCGCGGGCGAGGACGGTGACGGCCTGGGCGAGTTCGGAATCGGCAGGGAGTTCTCGGTGTGCGGCGGCATCGGTTCGGAGGATGTTCGCCAGCACCCTGGCGTCCAGATGGTCGGACTTCTTGCGGGAGACGTGTGCCGGTCCCGATATCGAGCCGCGGCCACCGGGTTGATGGCGTAGACGGGGCGGCCCGACCAGAAGACCGCGAGAGGTCTCGATGGCCACCGGGATGGGTTCCTGCGGGGTATCGCCGTGTTCGGTGAGCATCCGAAGCAGCTGCTCAAGCCCTTTCGCGTTGTCATCGACGCGGGCCCGTGCCAGGCAGCGAGCCCGTCTCGTCGATGAGGGCTATGTCGTGGTGATCGCTGGCCCAGTCGATGCCGCAGAACGCTCTCACTTGCCTCACGCTTCCTCAAACCGGTGTTGTGGCTGGTCACAGCCGTGCAGGGCATGCGTCTCCCTAATGGAAGGGCTCGGTGGCCCGACATCCGATTAGTCGTTCATGAGCCCAGCGGTCTGCGGGGCCCTCGGTCTGAACAGGAGCTCGACGGCTCTCGAGCACGTGGGAGGTGATCCCCGCAAGGGGCTTGGACCATGATCACCATCGGGTCAAGCGGAGTGGTCGGTCGCACCGCCGATGGCGAGCGCCAGCACGTGCCAGTCTTCTTTGGGGGCTCGCGGCCCGGATCAACGGAGGACATCGTGCTGGCGCCGGCGGCCGGCGGCTATGAGGTGAACATGGCGAGGCTGGCCGCAACGCTACCTGCGTAAAGCTGATCGCCTCCATGTGAGTAATGACTACTCTCCTTGGCTGGATGGTTCCCCAGCATAAGCTCTTGAAAAATTGGGCGAGTGGCGGAAAGGCAGACGCAGCGGACTTAAAATCCGTAGCCTCTTGGCGTGCGGGTTCGAATCCCGCCTCGCTCACTATTTCGAAAATTCCCCCAGCTGAATGTTTGGCGATAGTGTTGGCACTGCTGAGCTATGCAAGCTAGGTATTTCCGCCTGCGGCGTCAGTAAATTCTTTCCAACTTGACTGGTGGGCATCGCAGTTGGGCCGACCACGGGGTGAAGCCCCTGGTACACGGGTCGACTGCCCATCGGCTGCCCGCGATGCGGATCAGCTCGTCCAGCGTCGTGTCGGCGGGGCAGTAGGCGATGTAGTAGGAGATCTCCTGGGGCTTGCTGACACTGCGGCGGGCGATCACCCAGTGCCGGCGGTCCTCGCGGTGCCAGGGCCGCACTTCGACGCGTGCCCAGTCGAAGATCCGCCGGCCATGGGCTCCTTCACCGCAGGAACGGACGGGGCGATCGATGGACCAGCGGGTGACGACGGTGTCGTGCCGAGTGGTGGCCATGACATGGAAGACGTCGGCCTGCTCAAGCTCGAATCGCCAGCCCTTGCTGTAGCCGTAGGCGGTGTCCGCCGTCACCCAGCCGAATGGGACAAAACTGACCATGTAGGACGCGGTCTTAAGGTGAAGATGATTCAAGAGCAGCGGCGACGCTGCAGCGATGCGCATGCGTTCTGCTTGCAGTCGGCCGTGGGGCAACACTCTTCCTGGTCCTCGCTGTTCTGCTGCTGATGGCAGTGGTCGGCGCCTTGCGGCTGCGAGTGCGTCTTCCCGAACAGGCCGAATGGCTTCCCCTGCCAGAACCCGAACCGATGCGCGAATGACAATCTGGGACGAATGAGGCTTAGCCGTCCAGGGTGCAGGGACTGCAAGTGCGTTGGCGGGAGCACGGGCGCCCCGGAGGGGTAGGTCTAAAGAATCTTAGGGATGTGCGATGGTTTGCTAGCCAACCTTTTGTCCCCTCGCCCGGTAAAGCTCTGACAGCGCCACTGGCGAACGGCTACATCGAACCTCGCGTCAGAGGATGAACTGCTCGATCTTACCGGTTGGAAAACTATGAAATTCAGCAACCTGGTAGCCGGCACGTGTCGTCTGGCGGGCGATCTGAGCCCCGTAGCTGCCCACACCTTCAATGACCCACAGAGCACCGAGATCCC
>NZ_JBICXT010000099.1:0-3859 GCF_043200415.1 Streptomyces sp. NPDC048419
GCATGCCGACACGGTGGGCGCACTGAACGTTCTACGGGCCGGGCTGGTCCGTCGCGAAGCCGCACCGGCATAGCGAGAAGCCCCCTCGTTCACGACTCCGTTGGTGAATACGCAGAATGCCCTGATGGCCGGGTCATGCGGCGAGAGTGAGACGGGCAAGGTGGGAGGTGCGGGTCGTGCCGAGTGGGGTGCCGTTGAGCCAGGCGTCGGCGCGGATGATGTTGAGGACGGTGGCGGACAGCAGGTTGGCAAGATGGGTCTTGTCCTGTCCTCGGTAGGGGGTGCGCCGCAGGCGGGTGCGGCGGACGGCCTGGGAGATGGTGCCCTCCACGCCGGCGCGGGTGTCGTAGCGTTCTTTCCACGCATCGGTCTGCTGCTCGGCACGTCGTTGTTCCAGGATCTTCTGCTGGTCCTGGGGCAGCAGGGTGAGGCTGCGGCCCCACTTGCCGTTGGCCGCCTTGGTGCAGCGGGCTCTGAGCGGGCACGGATCGCAGTCGGCGATGGCGAAGTGGACGCGGACGAGTGGAGTGCCGCTGGCCTTGCGCTGCTGGGACCAGCTGACGCTGCTCGCGCCCTGGGGGCAGGTGACCTTCTTGGCTTCCCAGTCCGTGGTGAAAGCGGCCTGGGTCAGGTCCGGGGTCTGTGGGTCGCGTCCTCCGTGGTTGGTGTCCAGCCCGACCGGCCCGATCAGGTCGATGTCGTGGTCCTGGCGGGCGGCGAGGATATGGGCGGCGGTGATGTATCCGCTGTCCACCACGTGTTCATCCGGTGCCAGCTCCCGCACCGCCATTCGCTGGTGGACCGTCGCGGTGACCTCGGTGTCGTTGACGGTGGCGTTGGTGGTTTCCACGTTCGTGATCAGATGCGGGGCCTCGGGCTCGCAGGTCTCGCTGAGGTGAACCTTGTAGCCGCACCAGCCCGCCCCGCGCTTGATCCCGTAGTGGGCATCAGCGTCGTGGGGCGAGGACAGCCGTTCTCTGGCTGGCGGGAGGTCCTTGCCCTCCCGCCAGCGCACCCCCTCCGCGTCTCGGTGGTACTGCTCGGACCAGGCCCGGCGCAGGATCCCCACCGAGGGAATCTCGCCCAGCCAGGCCGGAGCGAACGCGTCATCAATGGCATCCAGGAGCGCGAACCCGTCCCGGCCCACCTGCTCGGCCCACTCCAGGCGGGCGTTGTCTTCGGGAATCGGTAGTTGTCGACCTTGGCCCCGTAGCGGTCCACCCACGACGTGTCGATCAGCGGGGTCAGCCAGTCCGGGGCGGCTGCGGCCAGCACCTCCAGCGCCACCCGCAGCGTCTCGCCGACGAACTCCATGCGGTTCAGCGTGCGCACCGCGGCCAGCACATGGGTGGAATCGGTCCGCTGCCGGCCCCCGGACCGCAGCAGTCCCGCGTCGGACAGCCGGGACAGGACCACGTCCAGAACCCGTTCCTCTAGCCCGTGCGCCAGCAGCCGGGAGCGGAAGTCTCCCAGGACGGTGAAGTCGAACCCTGGATCATCCAGCTCCAAGCCCAGCAAGAACTTCCAGTCCATGCGGGCCCGTACCTGGTCGGCGGCCTGCCGGTCAGAAAGGCCCTCCGCGTACTGCAACACCGACACCAGGGCCAGAGCACCCGGCGAGATCGCGGGCCGTCCCTGCCGGGGAAGGCCACCGCGAAGTCATCGTCCCTGAACACCGGACCGAGCACTTCCCGGACCCGGATGGCCAAAGTCCCCTTGGGAAACGAGGCCCGCACGACCCGAGCCGTCAGCTCAGGCACCCCGTCATCCGACCGCGACTCCAGCGACATCCCGCTCTCCCCATCCCGCCAACGACCATAGCCATCAGCAAGACGAACGACACAGCCCTGCTCGAATCACACGTTTCCCAACGAAGTCGTTCACGAGGGGGAGGAGTCACATCGCCCCGTTCAGCGGAACACCCCGCCTCCCCGCCGAACGGCCCTCAAACGGGGAGGCGGGGCGATGACCCCACAACTCCTTGGTGCCAAGGTAACGGATCACGCCGCACCTGCCACCTGCCCGTTCGGGCACTATCGTCAGGGACGCCGGGGCGTCACGGGTCGCTCCGCCGCGCCCGGTCGATAGTTGCCCGGCGCCTCAGCCGTGCAGAACGATGCAATATCGTCGACAATCAGAAGTATGAATGTCGATAAGAACCGGCAAACCATCAGCATCGATCAATTCCGTGAATTGACCCGAATGGTCAATCTCAGTTTCGGTGTCAGGCAATCCACCTTTGAAGAAATCGGCGTCTCCGCCCCTTCGGATTATAGAAGTAGGTCTCCACCTCGATGACTATGAAACAGCCAAGCGATTCCTGCGCCCGTTCTCCTGAAAGTTTTTCGTTCTGCGCGCACCCCCTCGCCCGGCGGCGACGCTCAGTATACCCGTCAGATATCGTGAGAGAGATCGAAAGCCAAAGGAATGACGGGCCTGTGAGGTGGAATTTGACTATTCCTTCCCTGCGGGGACGGGGTCCAGCTGGCAAGGGCCCGGGGATCCCGACCGTTCGGGCAGAATTGTGTGCCCGATGGGCAAAACTAACTGGCTGATAGTGGAAGTCCTCGCGTGGACGTGCTGCACTCAGAGCCTGAGTGCAGACTCGGTGGACAGTAGATTGCGAGGCGTTACTGTGCATCAAGGCGACGCGCCGGGAGGACGAAATGTCAGGATTTATTAATCGTGCAAAGAGGGAAGCTCAGCGAGGGCTGATCAAAGAGGGCAAACAAAAGCTCGACGAAGTGCAAGCCAAGCGAGCAGGGAAGCGTGCTGCCGACGACCTCCTCAAGCGGCTTGGTACAGCTTACTATGCCGAACAGAAGGGAATTGGAACGCCAGAAGCCACACAAGAGGCCCTGCAGGCCGTCCAGGACCACGTTACCGAGCATGGCGCTTTCGAGGTTTGACGCCCCCATTTGCCTGGCGTGACGTCAGCTAGTGCCGCATCGAGCTACGTCCGCCCTATCGTGATGTGTCGCCCAGCTGCGCCAGAGAACACCTGCCAGCCACAATGACCATGTGGCTGAACGCCGGCGGGTCCGCGAAAACCTGAAACGCGGGCGGATCCGCGAAATCGATGACGACGAGGGCAGGCGGTTGCTGCGGATGGAGCCGGTGGGGTGAAGTGGACGTGGAAGCGGGGGCGTTTGCCCAGTCCCGTCCTGATCTCGGCGGTTGCGGGTGGCCTAGATGCCCCTATGAAGATTCCATGTCCCGTCAACCCATGTTCGCCGAAGCGGCGCTTTGAGGTGGCGATAGGGGCGTCGGGCAAGGTAGCGCTTGAGATAGCGCCGGATCTCGCGGTCTGTCTTGCTTTCGGTGCGTCGTCGGTGGTGACGTTCAAGACAGAATTGAAGGCGCCTGTCGCCGGCGGTGGGTCTTCCGGAGGACTGCTCGGCCGGGCTGAGACCGCACAGGGCGGCGAAGAACGCTTCGTTGGCGATCCTGTCGGGGTGGTCCCCGGCGGCGATGAGGAGGGCCGCGGCGCTGTCAGGCCCGATACCGACGATCTCCAGCAGCTGCGGGTGCGGTGGGTGCGAACGGCCCGGGCGACCCGGCGGGTGAGTTCCTTGACCTCACAGGTCAGGTGCTGGATGCGCCGGGCCAGCAGCCGGAGCGTGGACGCGGCTGCGTCCTCGGTGTCGGCAAGATCCGCGCACCGGGCCGGGGTTCCTGAGACCGGACAAGGACTCGCGCAGCGCGGGATCGACGCCCTCGAGGTGAGGTGGGGGACGTTGCCGGAGGCCGGTGGTCGTGGTGCGTGCTGGGGTTGGTCTGTCGTCGGGGTGCGAGGTGGGTGGAGGGGGGTGGAGACTGGGTGGGGGGCGTGGGTGGGGGGTGTGTGGGAGGTTGTGAT
>NZ_JBICXT010000100.1:0-3443 GCF_043200415.1 Streptomyces sp. NPDC048419
GCTCGCCGGAGACAGGGCCACCCACTGGGCGCGGCTGCCCGCGCAGGAGTAACTGCCTGAGCTGCCCTTGCCCCGGCCTTCGACAGTGGTAAGGGAACGACCTGTCGTTGCCGGACCGGGTGCGGTGCATGGCCCGCTCTCGAGGGGCCCAGCAATCCAAGCACAACACCTGGAAAACCCGCCGGCTTCTGCGAAGCCATCCTCGCTAGGAAAATGAGTCAACCTGTAGCGGCCTCGTCCGGGTTGAGTGAGGAAGAATTGGCGGCTGAGGCGTCGGTGGCGGCTGCGGGTGTTGTTGACCGTCCCTTCGTCGGCGGGTGTGCCGAGGGGTTCGTGCAGCTCACGGGCTCTGAACACCTGGCCAGGATGCTGGTTGAAGGCGTTCACGATGGCCTGGTAGGTGGTGCTGGTCTGGGCGGGTCGGGTTCGGCTCCTGCCGGCGGGCCTCCGCGATGACCTTCGGGTGGTGTCCAGGTCCGAGGCGCGCCTGGGTCTCGGCCAGGGCAGAGGTCAAGTGCTTGATCTGCCGCGTAGTTCTGCGGGTCGGGCGGTGACTTCGTCGTGCTGGGCCTGGAGGCCGGCGAGAAGTTCGATGACGTTCACGCGGCCAGCCCATCACCGGGATCCGTCTGCGCAGACGGGTGCGCACCCCCTCCCGGACCCGGCAGCCTCACCGTTTCGGACCTGTTCCACGGGCCTTCACCGCCGCCGAGCCGGGGCGCAAATACATGGGTGACTTCACGTATCTCCCGCTGGCAGGCGGGAGTTTCTCTATCTCGCGATGGTGCTGGACCTGGCCACCCGCGAGGTCGTCGGCTGGTTCATCGTCGACCGCATGCGTACTGGTCTGGTCGCCGACGCGCTGCGGATGGCGGCCTCGACCCGCGGCGGCCTTGACGGCGCCGTGTTCCACTCCGTCAGTGAGTATGTGAAGTGCCGGATGTCCCGGGCTTCTTGACCTGCACAGCGATGGATGCGCCAGGATGGGTGTCGGGATGCTCTCGCGCCTCCTGACCCGCACTCCGATCGACGGCGCTGTCCTTACGGCTCCCGGGCCTTCACTGGCCTCTGCGACCAGCTCGGGGGTGACCCGGTCGATGGGCGTTGTCGCACCAGCGCCGGCGACGTGGCCTGCGAATGCTTCCACGCGTCCCTGAAACGCGAGACCCTCCAGGGGCCCGTGACTACGGTGACGCCGGCACCTGCCGCAGGATCGTCTTCGCCTGGCTGACCCGCTACAACACCCGCCGCCGGCACTCCGCCAACGGCCACCTCAGCCCCAACGAATACGAACGCCGACACCACACCGCTAAACTGACGCTCGCCGCGTGATCAACAACCGCGTGCCCACCTTCACGGGGGAAGGCCCCTGTACGTCCTCGGAGAGGACAACCTCGCCGCGGCGAGTCCCGATCTGCTGAGTAGCGATTACTCATGGACCACTTGCTCGAGTTTGATTGAGTTTAATTGTTCCGGTTTACGCATGTGCGGAATGCTGAACGGGTCTGGTCCCTCAATTGCTCGGGGGAGTTGAGTGAATGCAGGGAGTCGTCATCACCGAAGTGGGTGCCCTGCTCGCTGGGTGTGGCAACCGGGACGAATTATGGCGTCAGCCGTCACGCGCTGAGTCTCAGGTGCAACTACACCCGATCCTGGGCAGCATGGATGGCGTTTACCCCGTGGGAAAGAGGCGATCCACCTCGACATCGCCCTCGCGTCGTCCCTCGGACTGGGCGGACACAGCGCCGCCGTCGCCCTGATCCGCAGCGTATCTAGACCTATGAGAGGGGCTTGAATGACCCTGACCAACGCTGGAGCCGCACGCCTGGCTGGCATGCGCACCCGCGGACACTCCGTCCAGATCGCCGCCACTGGGTATGCCTATCCCAGTGTCCGTGTGGACAACGACGAATTCCTACGGCAGTGCCGGTTCCCGATCGACGACCCTGACCGCCTGATCGCGCAGACACGCATGGAAGCGCGCTATTGGTGCGGGCCAGATGAAAACACCTGGACGCTGGCTCGGGATGCAGCCGGGATGGCTCTAGCCGAGGACCCTGGCCTGGCAGAAGAGATTGATCTCGTGATCGTCACCTCTGGGACGACGCTGCCTTTCGCGAATCCGCCCGAGCCGGAAAACGCGGCCATGGCAGACCTCGCACCATTGATCTCCCGCGACATCCTGCAGCGCAAAGTGCTCGCCATGGACCTCAAGGCCTCCTACTGCACCGGCTTCCTGCGAAGTCTCCAGGTCGCCGATGCTCTCCTCAGCGGCTCCGACTACAGCACTGCCCTTATCGTTGCCACCGAGCAGAGCGGCCGCATTGCCGTATCAGAGAAAAATCAAACGAAATTCTGCTTCCTGTTTGGTGACGCCGCCGGCGCCGTTGTGTTGCGCCGCGGAGCGCCCGGCGCACCTGGCCTCATCGACCATGTCGGGTACACCGACGGGAGCAAGCACAGCTTGGTGGGCATCGGGCCGGACGGCGCGTCAACGATCAATCGTTCCAAGAATGAAACTCGGGAGATGTTCGTCGAATGTGCTCGCATGCTCCTGGAACGCAACGGCCTCACCCCACGGGACGTGGACTGGATGGTTCCGATCCAGACCCACATCGGACTCGTCAACGCGGTCGCCGCCGACCTGGACTGGCCGCAAGACCGGGTGCTGTCGTTCGGTAACACCACCGGCTTTACCGGTTCTGCAAGCATCCCTGCCTGTATCGCCGAGCAAAAGCGAAAAGGGCTGATCAACTCTGGCGACCTCATCCTATCGATAGCGGTCGGCGCCGGGATGAACTGCGCCGGATCACTATATTTCGCCTAGCCGGGAGACAGCGCTGGCTCAGGGGGCTCGTCAGGGGTGCTCGGAGCGCTAGTCCGTTGCTATGGCAGTTTCCGACGCGACGACAGCTCGTTCCCGGTTGCTCGAGCAGTGGAGCCGTGACATTTACGTCCAGCCGGGCATGCGACGCCTTCCCATGGATCGGTGCACGGCTTCGGGGCTCAAAGTGGTGGCGAAGCTTCTCCTCGATCGTGGACACCTGGAGACTGAGACCTGAGATTCCAGATGAAGTAGTACCAGTGGGAAGCAAGTACACGAAGTGGTACACGGAGGAGTTCAATCAGGACGCCATTCGCGCTCGTCGACTCCTCGGAAAAGAGGGTCACCGCGGTGGCCCGGGAACTCGACACCAGCTCGGAATCGATCGAGGTCCTGAAGAAACGACCGCCTTCTTCGTCAAGGAGAACGACCAGTGAACCTCTTTCATCCTGGGGTCTGAGGAGTGAAACAGGCTGGTCAGGTGGGGTGACGTGGCGAAGCCCCTCGTCGTTGGTGTGGTGATTTCACTCAACACGCCGACGGCCGGGGGGCTTCGTTGGTTCCGTATCCTTCCACGCTCGACGTCCCGCACGAGCTGGTCGAGCATGTCTCCTGGCTC
>NZ_JBICXT010000101.1:0-2591 GCF_043200415.1 Streptomyces sp. NPDC048419
AGCGTTCGAGGACGAGGGCGAGGCCCTGTCCGACGCCGATGCACAGGGTGGCGACGCCGGTGCCGGAGCCGCGGCGGGCGAGTTGATGGGCGACGGTGCCCGCGAGCCGGGCGCCGGAGGCACCCAGCGGATGCCCGAGCGCGATCGCCCCGCCCTGCGGGTTGAGGACGTCCGGGTCGAACTCCGGCCACTCCGCGACACAGCCCAGCACCTGCGCGGCGAACGCCTCGTTCAGCTCCAGCACATCCAGCTCGGCGAAGGTCCGGCCGGCCTTGGCCAGGGCCCGGTTGACCGCCTCGACCGGCGCCAGACCGAAGTAGTCGGGGTCCAGCGCGTTGACGCCGCTCGCGCTGATGCGGGCCAGTGGTTCACGGCCGGTGGCGCGCAGGCCGTCCGCGTCGACCAGGAGCAGGGCGGCGGCGCCGTCGTTGAGCGGGGAGGCGTTGCCGGCCGTCACGGTGCCGTGCCCGGGGCGGAAGGACGGCCTGAGCCGGGCCATCGCGGACAGCGAGGCGTCCGGGCGCACACACTCATCCGCGCCGAAGACGACCGGCTCACCCGTGCGCTGCGGGATCGCGACGGGCGCCAACTCGCCGTCGAACAGGCCCCGTTCCTGGGCGGCGGCGGCCTTGCGGTGGGAGGCCAGCGCGAACTCGTCCTGCTGCTCACGTGTGATCTTGTGCCGGTCGGCGATCAGCTCCGCGCTCTCGCCCAGCGGGATGCTCCACCGCGGGTCCATCCTCGGATTGACCATCCGCCAGCCCAGCGTGGTCGAGTACAGCTCGGCGTGCCCGGCCGGGAACGCCCGCTCGTTCTTGGGCAGCACGTAGGGGGCGCGGGTCATCGACTCCACCCCGCCCGCCACCGCGATCGAGGCATCCCCCACGGCGATCGCCCGGGCCGCCTGGATGACCGCCTCCAGACCCGAGGCGCACAGCCGGTTGACCGTCACCCCGGGCACCGAGGTCGGCAACCCGGCCAGCAGGCCGGCCATCCGGGCCACGTTGCGGTTCTCCTCACCGGCCCCGTTGGCGTTGCCGACATACACGTCCTCGATCCGGGCCGGGTCCAGGTCCGGGACACGGGCCAGGAGTGCACGGATCACATGCGCGGCCAGATCATCCGGCCGCACCCTGGCGAGAGCGCCGTTGTAGCGGCCGAACGGGGTGCGCACCGCCTCGACGACGTACACCTCCCGCATGCCGTGGCTCATGACCGGACCTCCTGCGGGATGCGGACCTTGGCCGCCGTCCTGGCGGTGACCTCCTCGACCGTGACCCCGGGCGCGGTCTCCACCAGCACCAGCCCCTCGCCGGTGACGTCCAGCACGCCGAGGTCGGTGATGATCCGGTCCACGCATCCTTTGCCGGTCAGCGGCAGCGCACACTCCTGAAGGATCTTCGGGCTGCCGTCCTTCGCGGTATGGGTCATCACCACGATCACCGTGCGGGCCCCGTGCACCAGATCCATCGCCCCGCCGATCCCGGTGACCAGCTTGCCGGGGATCGCCCAGTTCGCCAGGTCACCGGCCGCCGAGACCTGCATCGCCCCCAGCACCGCAACATCGATGTGCCCGCCCCGGATCATCGAGAACGACAACGCCGAATCGAAGAACGAGGCCCCCGGCAGGACGGTGACCGTCTCCTTCCCCGCGTTGATCAGATCCGGATCCACCTGATCGTCGCTCGGATACGGGCCGGTCCCGAGGATGCCGTTCTCGGATTCGAGGATCACCTCCACCCCGGCCGGCAGATAGTTGGGGATCAGGGTGGGCAGCCCGATGCCCAGATTCACGTACTGGCCGTCCGCCAGCTCGCACGCGGCCCGCGCCGCCATCTGCTGCCGTGTCCAGGCCATCAGCTGCTCACCGTCCGCTGCTCGATCTTCTTGTCCGCCGCCTGCCCGGGCGTCAGCGCCACCACCCGCTGCACGAAGATGCCGGGCAGGTGCACCGCATCCGGATCGATCCCGCCCGGCTCGACCAGCTCCTCCACCTCGGCGATCGTGACCTTCCCGGCCATCGCCGCCAGCGGGTTGAAGTTCCGCGTCGACTTGTTGAAGACCAGGTTTCCGTGCCGGTCGCCCTTCGCCGCCCGCACCAGCGCGAAATCGGTGCGGATGCCCCGCTCCAGCACATACTCGACGCCCTCGAACTCGCGCACCTCCTTCGGCGGCGAGGCGAGCGCGACCCCGCCCTCGCCGTCGTAACGCCACGGCAGCCCGCCCTGCGCCACCTGCGTACCCACCCCGGCCGGCGTGAAGAAGGCCGGAATCCCCGCCCCACCCGCCCGCAACCGCTCCGCCAGCGTGCCCTGCGGAATCAGCTCCACCTCCAGCTCCCCCGCCAGATACTGCCGCGCGAACTCCTTGTTCGCCCCGATGTAGGAGCCCGTCACCCGCCCGATCCGGCCCGCCGCCAGCAGCACCGCAAGACCCGACTCCATCGCCCCGCAATTGTTGGACACCACCGACAGACCCCCCACACCCCGCTCATACAGGGCCTGGATCAGCACATTGGGCACCCCACTCAAACCGAACCCGCCCACCGCCAGCGACGCACCCTCCGGCACATCCACCACCGCCTCAACGGC
>NZ_JBICXT010000102.1:0-2579 GCF_043200415.1 Streptomyces sp. NPDC048419
GCAGCGAGGTTGTCTTCCGCGAGGGCGTGCAGGGGCACACTGTCTGGTGCGGTCATCGTGCTGATCTCCTTCGAGGCTTCGTCACTTCGAAGATCAGCCGGTGGCCGTTCATCTATGCGGGCACCATCCCGATGCCAGAGCAAACCCCCGGATCAGGTCGAACCCGTACACCACTCCCCTGGACGCAACTCGCCGGTCACCTTGCCCTACCACAACGGACGCACCGAAGGCGTCAACACCCGCACCAAGAGATCATGAGACAGATGCACGGACGCGCCGGATTCGACCTCCTCCGCCACCGCATCCTCTTGCCCTGACGACCACCAGGCGTTACCACCGACCACGGGCCAGACCCGAACGTTTTGCAGACCCAACTGCCGCAAACGCCAAGTTGGCCCAATCCCGGCATCCTGGGACAATGTTGCCTCAGGGCAGTTTCCGAGCAGCGCCGAACGCAGGTCGCCGTCGAGGTTCTGCAGCTCCACAGATCCCTGCCCGTAGCAGGTTCACCGGCAGGAGGTATTTACATGACTACGAGACCGCCCCCTCCTACCTCTTCGGGAGACGGGGAAACAGCACCCACCACGGCAGAGAGCACTCCTGCAATAGCCCCGTCCACACCCCAATCCCCCACCACACCCACTGCCCGGGAAGACAAACGGAGTACATTGCCACCTGAAAGCACACTGGCGAGCGTCAGGGACATAGTGAGAAAAAATTTCGCGACCCAGTTGGCGGCCATGACAGAGTACGGGCCAGAGGAGCTCGAAATACAAAGGCTTTATTGGGCCGACGTCGTCCGACGGCACAATTGGCGGCCCGAAATGGTAGTCCTCGAAGAGGAAGCCTACAACGAGATGGAGCCAGGAGAAAAGGAAGAGTTTGCCGCCACTGAGAAAAAGCGGGTTTCAGAGGTTCTTGGCGAAGCAAAAGCAGCCGCGGAAAAATTCAAGACCTCCTACAACGAAAAATGTGTGATATGCGGCGAAAAAATCACAGGCCAGGACAACGTCAACGTTATCCCTCACGTCAGCAACCCGGTCGTCCACCTAGCCCATTACATGTGCTACAGCAATAAAACGCTGCCATTCCAGTGCACACTCTGTGCCGTTACTCCTGCGAGCCACGTGGCCACAAGTTTCCTGCAGCGTCACAATGTCCCTACGTTGGCGCTCATGGGACATGGCGGAGACGCGTCCGATAAGACATTCGTGCCGTTGGGCATGACGCTCTACACCTATGCCGAACCCGGTAAAAAGCTCACGACGGTCGAGGCAACACAAGTATGCAGAGATCCCCGTGCGCTTCCGGCCAAGGGCATCTTCCCCGAGGGGGCTACCCTCCCCAACATTGTCCTTGGGCCGCTTTCCAAGTTCGACCTGGAGCTGGATGTCGTGACCTGGGCAAGCGCGCGAAGTATGGATGTTGAACAGGCGAAGGCAATGCTGAACGAGGGCGAAGGCGATATGGCCTGGGTTGAGACGATCACACGACTCTGCACCAATCCAGGGGTGTGCCGTCGACCTTTCCATACCTGTAAGGGGATCTTGGCAACATTTCGCGGCGTGGAAAGCCTCTACATCGGCACCTGCCTCGGAGGGGGGGGCCACGGCGACGCCCCCACAGAAACCGTGCAGGCCTATAACCAACTGGCTCAAGAATTTATGGAGCAATTCCTCGGAACTCCCGATCAGGGCAAGCGGGCCCTTGCCCTATTCGGCAGACTAGAGCAACATGTGAAGAATGCGCTCCTCCGGACCACTGATTTCCCGCTCTATTATCAGTCGGCCATGGAAATGCTGGGCGAAGAACGGAAGGCAACAACCACTCCCTCCCCTAGTATCACACCCGATACCACTTCTACCATCACTCCCGGCACTACATCAACGACCACCACCACCACTCCCACCACCACTCCCACCACCACTCCCACCACCACTCCCACCACCACAGCCGCCGCCGAGGAGAAGAAGGCGACAACTGGCGCAGTCACGCGTTTCGGCGACGGTAAGCGGTGGGCTTTCCAAGCCTTGTCCGCTGGACAGCCGACCGCTGATGGCACTCTGTACACAAACGCCGTGGTGACCTACGGCGAATTCAGGTTCCAGTCAGAAATAACCATTAAAAATGACGGCGGGCAAACCTTCGCCAAGATGAAACTTCTCCGTGTACAGCCGGGAACGGCACAAGATACACAAAAATGGCGTACACGCACCGTCACGCCCAGCAGCTATTCAGAACCCGGCAGCACGCCCCGCATGGGCACATGGTTCCGCCCTGTTTCCGCCTACATATTCATCGGAGGCGACATCGTGTGCGTCGTCGAGTCCACAGCAAAAACCGCAGGAGATAAGTCTCTCCATCAAGTACTAAATCTACCGATCGGGCGCATGCCCCTTAAACAGCTAGGTATTGACGACACTCACGACCCAACGAACGGGACGGGCTGGTTCAAACTCCCGTAAACCCCGTGGCCCGCCAAGAATTTCGCCGACCTGCCTGGTGCCGAGGGGACGGCGGGCATCGATGCCGAGGTTCGGCAATGCGCACGAGGGCGGTCAAGGCGTTCACGGCCCTGG
>NZ_JBICXT010000103.1:0-2437 GCF_043200415.1 Streptomyces sp. NPDC048419
TGTCGTGTCTCGGTTGATGCTTGACGCAGTGGCCTCACCTGATGCTTGACACCGCTTGCTTCGGTTTGGCTGTGCGCCTGGATGTGGCGCATGGGGAGGGCCGGGGCCGTGCTGGTGGAGCTGAGCGTGGTCGAGCAGCGGTACCACGCGGTGATGGAGGTCGCCGCGGGGGTTCCGGTCACTCAAGTCGCGGCCCGGTATGGGGTGTCGAGGCAGTCGGTGCACGCGTGGGTGCGCAAGTACGAGCAGTCGGGTCTGCCGGGCCTGGCGGACCGGTCGCACCGGCCGGTCTCGTGTCCGCACCGGATCGCCGGGGAGGTGGAGGCGATGGTCTGTGAATTGCGGCGCCGGCATCCCGGCTGGGGTCCGCGCAGACTGGTGCACGAGCTGGAACGCCGGGGCATCACGCCGGTCCCGTCGCGGGCGACCATCTATCGGGTCCTGGTGCGCAACGCTCTTGTCGAGCCGGGCAGGCGCAGGCGGCGCCGGTCGGATTACCGCAGGTGGGAGCGGTCCGCGGCGATGGAGTTGTGGCAGATGGACATCGTCGGCGGGGTCGTGCTCGCAGGCGGAGGCGAGTGCAAGATGGTCACCGGGATCGACGACCACTCACGGTTCATGGTGATCGCGAAGGTGGTCGAGCGGGCCACCGCTCGGGCGGTCTGTCTCGCCTTCGGGGAAGCCTTGCTGCGGTTCGGAGTGCCGCAGGAGGTGTTGACGGACAACGGCAAGCAGTTCACCGCCCGGTTCGGATCCGGACGGCCCGGGGAGACGATGTTCGACCGGATCTGCCGGGAGAACGGCATCGCCCACCGGCTCACCAAGCCGCAATCCCCGACGACCACCGGGAAGATCGAGCGGTTTCATCAGACGCTGAGACGCGAACTCCTCGACGGCTGCGGCCCGTTCGAAGACCTTGCAGCCGCGCAGGCGGCGGTGGATGTGTGGCTGGAGGACTACAACCGGATGCGGCCGCATCAAGCCCTGGACATGGCCGTCCCGGCGAGCAGGTTCATCCCCCGGCCGCGGGCCGAGCAGGACGTGTTGCCGGTGGTCCTGCCTGCCCGCCTCGACCTGGTCACCCCTGCGGCTCCGCCGGATCCCCCGCCGCCTGAACCCGCGCCGGTGGCCTGGCCGTTGGCCGAGGGCGAGATCGGTGCGATCGAGGTGGAGCGGCAGGTGCCTGCTTCGGGGAACTTGAGCCTGCGCGGGCAGCAGATCTGGTTCGGCCCTGCCTTGGCCGGCATGACGGTCACGTTGCGCATCGACGTGAACCGGCTGCATGTATTGATCGGTGGTGCACGCCACAAGACGCTGCCCTCGAAGCTGTCCGGCCGGGACCTCAAAACCCTGCTGGCCAGTGGCGATGCCCGTCCGGCCGGGCCCTGGCTCGACGATCCCGGCCCGGCCGACGACTCCGCGAAGGCGGTGGAGGTGGACCGCACCGTCAACGCGGTCGGCTACGTCGGTCTGGGCGGCGACAAGATCCTGATCGGCTGGTCGTTCGCCGGACAACGCGTCACCCTGCGGCTCGACGGGCGGATCCTTCAGGTCCTCGACGAACAGCGGGTTCTGCAGGCAACCCTGCCCAGCCCGCTCCCGCCGTCGGCCTGCAGCCGTCTGCAGGGCGGCCGTCCGGCCGGACCTTCACCACTGCTGCCACCACCCGGCGAGCAGGTCGCCGAGCGCACCGTCAGCAGCACCGGCGGCTTCGTGGTCGCCGGACAGCGCATCCAGCTCGGCCGCAGCCATGCCCGCCAGGTCGTCACCGCCCACCTGAGCGAGGACACCATCCGAATCTTCCAGGGAACCGAGCTGATCACCACCGTCCCCCGCGTCACCAGGAAGGAGGTGGTGGTCCGCAAGTCCGGCGAACACAACCGCCGGAAGATCGTGTGATCGCTGCGTCAGGAGGGTTCGGACGGCTGCACGGACGGCCAGTTGGCCAGCCGGGCGCGGGCTTCCTGCGCAATGACCGGCCACGGGTCATCAACCAAACGCACAACCGCCGACCGCGGCGAGTGCGGATGGCCTGCGACGAGCCTCCGCACGGCGTCATGCGGATCGTCGACCAGCCGTTCCAGCAGCTCAGGCGGGCAGTTGCGCTTACTGGCCACCCGGTCTCGAACCCGCCAGTCCGGATCCTTGATCAGCTCGGCCAGGATCTCCGACGGCACCGTCCTGTTATGCGCAGCCCAGAAACGCATGTCGGGATAGTTACCCACCAGGTCCCACCAGACGGGCAGCGGCATGGCTGCCCACGCCGAGCGGTTGTACTCCGCCGGGTCCTCACTCTCCCGCAGCCGGATGAACTCCTCCACAGAGGTGATCTCAGGGAAATGGTCCGCCATGGCAGCCAGTAAGCCACGATGTCTAGGTCAGACGTCAAGCATCACCCGACGCCATCCTGTCAAGCATCAACTGAGACTCGACACGG
>NZ_JBICXT010000104.1:0-2307 GCF_043200415.1 Streptomyces sp. NPDC048419
CGACCCCAAGCCGTTCATCTGGACCAAGACAGCCGAAGAGATCCTCGACTCCCTCGCCCGCCTCTGCCGACGGATCTCTGGCGCAGGACACTAGGTCTTCGCCGAGGTGCTCGTGCCGTGCGACAACCACGGCCGAGAAAGTGGCCATGGATCCACCAGTGGTCAGCAGCCCGCCACTGCCTTTCGGCAAGCCACAGACATCCAGTGCGATCCAGCGGAGTACACTTTCTTCCATCGCCGTAAGTACCGGTGCGGCGAAAGCCAGGCTGCCGTATCGATTGACAGCGCGAGTGTAAAACTCGGCGAGCGCCGATGTGTAGAGACCTCCCCCGGGAACGTAGGCCATGTGGCTGGCACCAGCGGTCTCCAGGGCGCAATCAACGGCACGATCCATGTGATCCAGTAGCGCCTTCAGGTCCCCCGGGTGCTCTGGGGGCAGGGAGAGAAACTTGTGCACAAGATCGGATACCGCTGTTGGGTCAGCATGGCTATTTGTTGCGCACGAAGAGAGTTTCTCTGTACGGTCGACGACTCTATCGAGGACAAGTAGGCCCATCTCCGTCATCGCGGTCCGATCCGGCTCCAAAGGGAAGTCGAGCATGAATTAACTCCAATGCTTCGTAGTCAGAGATGACATTTCGGCGTACTGCTCCCTTCAGGATTTCCGGAAAGGGGAGGGACGAAGCCACCGAGCACGTAGGCAGTGTGACGATTCAAAGCTGCTGGCAATGAAGTTTGGTTTTTTCGGGAGAGCTAAACCAGGAAGTGAAAAAAATGGAAGACTTGTCACGCGGAGGACAGGAACGAACTGGGGATCAATCATCTGGAGAGCAGATTGCACTGACGCCAAATTTCGCTTAGAGGACGCAGCCAGGTGACCTCTACATACAGCGAATCACTCTTTCATTGAAACCGTCCAGCACGCGAGCAGGCCGTCATTGAATCGCTCTGAACTCCATCTCATCCCGGCAGGAATCCAGCAGAATAAAATCATTTAATCATTCCCTGGATCGCTGAACAGGGATTGAGTAAATGACGCTCAATCTCGCCGCAGGCACTGGGGCGCACACGAGGAGCGCTGTCACATTGTTGGTGATTGGATGCCTGACGGTGTGTCGCGGCAGGACGGGCCGGGGTTCCGGCTGGGTGCTCAGACCGTGGCCAGCTGGCCGACAGTGCGGGTGACCTGATCCCAGATGGTGCAGTGGATGGTTCCCGAGTGCGGTCATCAACCTGCTGCCCGACCGCGCGCCCGGGCGGGTGTCGGCGCACGGTGGCACTCCCAGCATCACGGAAGTCTTGCCAGGGCCGTGATCGTGCGCCACGTACGGAGGAATGTGCACCGTTTCCGTGCGGTGATGAGGTGGAAGCCGTGAGTCTGCTGCTGTCGGTTCGAGGTGGCAGGGAGGCGGCTGACGGTGGTCCTGGATCCGCATCGCTGGCTGGAGTTGAGGCGGTTTCGCTCGCTGTATGAGTCCGGTGCGATGAGCCTGCGCGAGATCGCCAGGGAAACGGGACTGGACCGCAAGACGGTCCGCAGATATCTCTCAGCCAAGAGGCATGCTGCCCCCCGCGCCGGACATCGAACGGGCAGCGCAGAGGCCGGATCGGTTGATGAGGTCGCGCCGCTGATCGACGGGATGCTGCGGTCCGAGACCTTGATGAAGGCCACCGTCATCCAGAACCGCTGGTCAAGGACTACGGGTTCACGAGCAGCTACCAGCGGATCAAACTCTACGTGCAAGAAGCACGGCCGAGAGTGGCCGAGGAACTCGGCATCACCCCGAAGGAACTGGCCGGCATACATCGCCGTTTCGAGGTCGTCCCCGGTGCTCAGGCGCAGGTCGACTGAGGTGACGAAGGCAAGATCCTCGCGCCAGAACTTCTTGACCTGCTCCGTGTCGGTCCCATCATTGCGGCTCAGGTCCTGGTCAGCTGGCCCCACCCGGGCCGGTTCTGATCCGAGGCGACCTTCGCCTCCTTCGCCGGCGTCTCGCCGATCCTCGCGTCCTCGGGACTGACCAACCGCCACCGGATCAACCGCAGCGGTGACTGCAGCTCAACCAGGCCCTGCACACCATCACGCTAATCCGGATGCGGCTGGAACCCGCCACGAAGAGCTACGTCGCCCGTCGAGTGGCTGAGGACAAGACATCCCGTGACGCACATTACTGAGTTCTTTCAGCGTTGCCGCTCCAGGATGAGGACGGCCGCGGCGATTGACGTCATTCGATGCGGGTTGCACCGGGATCTGGGGAAGGTGCGCCAGGACTTCAGTCGTGCCACGCCGCGTTCGGCCGGTGCGCG
>NZ_JBICXT010000105.1:0-2271 GCF_043200415.1 Streptomyces sp. NPDC048419
TGTCGGCGACGGGTGAATCGTGACCCTCTGACGGCGGATCAAAACTGACCCACTTCGTGGTCTTCTGACCAACCTGATCTTGATCGAAGGTCAGGAGAAGAGGGTGATTTCCGTGGAGGACTGGGCAGAGATCCGCAGGCTGCACCGGGCCGAGCAGATGCCGATCAGGGCGATCGCGAGGCAGCTGGGCATCTCGAAGAACACCGTGAAGCGGGCCCTGGCCACCGACCGGCCGCCGGTTTACTCCCGGCCGGCCAAGGGCTCGGCGGTCGACGCGGTCGAGCCGCAGATCCGGGAGCTTTTGAAGCAGACCCCGACGATGCCGGCGACTGTGATCGCCGAACGGATCGGCTGGGACCGTGGCATGACCGTCCTCAAAGAACGCGTACGCGAGCTGCGGCCCGCCTATCTGCCCGTCGATCCGGTCTCACGCACCACCTATCAGCCCGGCGAGCTGGCCCAGTGCGACCTGTGGTTCCCGCCCGTCGACATCCCGCTCGGATACGGCCAGTCCGGCCGTCCGCCCGTGCTCGTGATGGTGTCCGGCTACTCGCGGATCATCGCCGCACGGATGCTGCCCACCCGCACCACCGGCGACCTGATCGACGGACACTGGAAACTGCTGACCGGCTGGAGGGCGGTCCCGCGGATGCTGGTCTGGGACAACGAGGCCGGCATCGGCCGCGGCAAGGTGACCGGCGACTTCGCCGCGTTCGCGGGACTGCTCGCCACCCGAATCTACCTCTGCAGACCCCGCGACCCAGAAGCGAAAGGGCTGGTGGAGCGGGCCAACGGCTACCTGGAGACCAGCTTCCTGCCCGGCCGCACCTTCACCGGACCCGACGACTTCAACACCCAGCTGACCACCTGGCTGGCCATCGCCAACCGGCGTCAGCACCGCACCCTGGGCGCCCGCCCCGTCGACCGGTGGGAAGCCGACCGGGCCCAGATGCTCACCCTGCCGCCGGTCGATCCGCCACGCTGGTGGCGCTTTTCGACCCGCATCGGCCGCGACCACTACATCCGTGTCGACACCTGCGACTACTCCGTGCACCCCCTCGCCATCGGCAAGAAAGTCCAGGTCCGCACCGACACCGACGAGGTCGTCGTGACCCTCGCCCCCGGCGGGGCCGAGGTTGCCCGCCATCCACGGTGCTGGGCCAAGCAGCAGACCATCACCGACCCGGTCCATGCGCGCGCCGCCGCCGTTCTGCGCGGCGACTACCGCCACCACCAAGCCTCCCAGGCCCAGGCCACCCGTCGGCACAACACCGCTACCGCAAGCGACCTCGTCGAGGTCGAACAACGCCAACTCGACTCCTACGACCGCATGTTCACCCTCATCGAGGGCGGCGGCCAGGCCGATGATCCGGAGGTCTCCTGATGCCCACCACCAGGACCACCGCCGCGGCGGGGCCCAGGACCGGCCGCCAGACCGCCGCCGACCTGTCCTTCCTGGCCCGTGCGATGAAGGCCCCGGCCCTGCTGGACGCCGCCGAACGCCTGGCCGAACGGGCCCTGAAGGAGAGCTGGACCCACACCGAGTTCCTCGTCGCCTGCCTCCAACGAGAGGTCTCCGCCCGCGAGTCCCACGGCGGCGAGGCCCGCATCCGCACCGCCCGCTTCCCCGCGATCAAGACGATCGAGGAACTCGACGTCACCCATCTGCGCGGCATAACGCGCCAACAGCTCGCGCATCTGGGCACGTTGGACTTCATCGCCGCGAAGGAGAACGCCGTTTTTCTGGGACCGCCGGGGACCGGTAAAACACACCTGGCGATCGGACTCGCAGTGCGGGCCTGCCAGGCCGGCCACCGGGTCGCGTTCGCCACCGCTGCCGAATGGGTCGACCGCCTGGCCGCCGCCCACCACACCGGACACCTCCAGGCCGAGCTCACCAAACTGTCCCGCTATCCACTGATCGTCGTCGACGAAGTCGGCTACATCCCCTTCGAGGCCGAGGCCGCGAACCTGTTCTTCCAGCTGGTCTCGAACAGATACGAGAGAGCGAGTGTGATCGTCACGAGCAACAAACCCTTCGGACGCTGGGGCGAAGTCTTCGGCGACGAGACCGTGGCCGCCGCCATGATCGACCGCCTCGTCCACCACGCCGAGGTCCACTCCCTCAAAGGCGACTCCTACCGCATGCGCGGACGCCAACTCGGACGCGTCCCCACCGCCACACACGACACCGACTGAGCACCGGCAACCAGACCCGGTGGGTCAGAACTCGACCGCCCACACCGGGTCAGGATTCAGCCGCCGCCGACA
>NZ_JBICXT010000106.1:0-2269 GCF_043200415.1 Streptomyces sp. NPDC048419
CTGCACGTTCACCCCGTGTCGACGGTGCTTGTGGGAGTAGTCGGCGCGGCTGTCGCCGACCCGGTCGCACTGCGAGGGTGCCGGCCCGCAGGACGTAGGCGGGGTCGGCCTCGCGCAGCGCGCGCAGCAGGCCGGGCGCGCGATCGGCGAGCAGGCCGATCACCGCGGTCGTCCAGGCGTGGGCGGTGCCGAGGGAGACACCGAAGCCGGCAGCGGGTTGCGCGAGGGTGTTGTGCCGGTGCAGGTACATCAGAGCGACGAGAGCACGCTGGTGCAGCGGGAGTTTGCAGCGGCGCTCACCCTCGCGGGTGACGTTGAGCATCGTGACCCACTCGACCAGGGCATGGGGCAGGTCGAGTGCGGCAGGACAGAAAACCAACAAGGCTCCTGTGCCAGCGAGTTGAGACGTCGAACACCTCTCTCAACGGCACGGGAGCCTTGTCCGTTGCGGACGGCTACGTCCTCACCCGATCAGCGGCCAGGCTGAAAGACCTCCGTGACTCAAGCGCGTCATCTCTTGACAGCTCTTCAAGATCCTTGAACGCTCCGACCGGAACGACAAGAGCTCACTTGAAGAACCGCCCCAAGTGGCTTGATGCGATATAGAAGCCTCGGGGCGAACAAGCTCCGCAACCACGGCCACACCCAAGGTGGCCGCTGGACTCCTCGAGATGTCCTATCCAGCCTTTCACCTGGCCCCTCGACCCCCTGGGCACGCCCTGGATGGCCACTAAACCAAGATCAAAGAACTCTGCAACAGTCCTGCCCCGACCTCATCGCAGGGGGTTGTCTACAGCTCTTGACGATTACTCAAGACTCAACTCCCGGAAATTGAGGAGCGATCGACACTAGCCAGCATGCAGTGGCGGGAGTACCTTCGGGCGCAATCAATCTCAGCCGGAAGAATGGGGTGAATTCCGTGAGATTCAGGAAATCTGTTGCCACGGTCTCGGTTGCCATCGCGGCGAGTGTAGAAATTCTGCTTCCTGCCACCTCTGCCCACGCCTGGGCCCCGCCGACATGTATTGCCGGGACTCCGCCACTTTCAGAGCCCGGATTGCCGGAGGGAGTGAAAATGGAGGCATGTGTCTATTCGGAAGATTGGCGGGATGACGCGACGGTGACCGGCAGGATCATCGTGAGAAACGATTCACCCCTTCCGGTGGTCCTGAACGGTGTCTCGGTGAGCCTCGAGAAACTCCTCAAGGATCCGAAGGGAACGGACACGGTCCTGATGAAACTCTCAGGCTACACATGCGCTACTTCGTATCCGATTATCCTTACACCCAAACATATGACGACATGCTATGGGGGGACCTATAATTGGACTCATTCGACAGAGACGGCTTTTGGGTATACTTTTCAGGGGATTAAGGGCCTGATAGTCTCTGGAGGGGTTAGTTCCTTTAATGGAATAACCAATAAGTGGGTTTCTTCCCATGTAAGTACCCCCCCATACCCGTATGGCTGCCCCTACGAGGCAGTTGGCGAGAGTTGTCAATTCTCTCTTGACTCTCCTTATGCCCATTGATCTTCTTTCATCCTGGGGTCTGAGGAGTGAATAAGGCTGGTCAGCCAAGCAGTGACATGGCGAAGCCCCTCGTCGTTGGTCTGGAACAGGCCGACGACCGGGGGCCTCGTTGGTTCCGTATCCCTCCATGCTCGGCATCCCGGTCCTCGCCGACCGTGCCTATATATAGGGGCCGGACCATGGGCGACAACAACCCTCAGACGCCCGCCGGGCCGTGACCTCACACCCCACCCAACAGACACGCAGCATGACTCCTCGTCCGAGGCGTAGCGTTGACCGCCTGAACCCGCACCGATGAGAGGGCGCAAGCGTCCTGCGAGCAACCGCGCGGTCCTGCCAGGGACTGAGAGCCCGGTGTCTATACCTTGCTCGCGACCACCCTGTAGTTCTCAGCCTCAAGATCGAACGTGCTCACTTCCGTCTGGAGTCCGACCCGGTGCAGCTCGACTTCGAGTTCCTCGTATCGGTAGGGCCAGCAGGACAGCAGTTCCGAGCGGACAAGAACCAGCCCAGTCGCATCAACTTGGGCGATCGCAATCTCGATGTGGTGCTCCTCCTCCCAATGCGGCGCAATCTCCCAGCGGTAGACCACAACGGCATCGCGACCGTTTCGTCGGACGAGTCGGTCCCTGATGTCCAGCCAGGAACCTCTGGCCCTCACGAGTTCCCAAGTGCGGGATGTGAGTACCACGCGCCCGCCGGGGCGCAGAAGCCGTGACATCGACTCCAGAGCAGCAC
>NZ_JBICXT010000107.1:0-2213 GCF_043200415.1 Streptomyces sp. NPDC048419
CGCTGTTTTTGAGTAGCTTCTACTCAAAGCATCGGGGGGTGTCTCGGGTTGACTTTCTGTAGGCGTCGGCCAAGGATGGCGGGCGGCTGGCCGGTTTCTCAACTGATACCGGTCTGACTGTTCTTCATGTTCGTTTCCCGCATGGATGTTTCCTGTAGGTGCCGATTGCCGCAGGCTGGGGTGCGGGGTTCTCGTGCGGCCCTGTCTGCGGCTGCGGATCGAGTATGCAGGAACTGCCGCCCCCCTTCGGCGGGAGCCGGGTGTCGTCTCCCGGCCGAACGTGTGGTCGGGGTTGGCGGGAGGCTTCAGGCAATCCGCCACGAGAACTCTCAGAATCTGGGCTTATGGATATCACTAACTCGCCGCAATTGCCTGCCTGCTGGGAGATACCCGGTTACACGCTGGGCCGTGAACTGGGTGCCGGCGCGGCCGGCCGCGTGGTCATGGCCCGGCACGATGTGAGCGGGGTGCCGGTGGCCATCAAGTATCTGAATGGTGAGGGTGCCGATCACGAAGTCCTGCGGGCTGAGGCTGAGCTCCTCTACGCTCTTGAATCGCCGTATGTCACCCGGCTGTATGAGTATGTTGAGGGTCCGTGTGGTGCGGCCATTGTGATGGAGTTGGTAAACGGGGTCTCGTTGCGCGAGGTGCTGCACAAGGAGGGTTCTACTCGGCCCGAGGCGGCGCTGGCGGTGCTCAAGGGATCACTGCTCGGTCTGGCGGCGGCGCATGAGGCCGGTGTGGTGCATCGGGACTACAAGCCGGGCAATGTGCTGGTCACCACCGACGGTGCGTCCAAGCTGGTTGACTTCGGGATCGCGGTGCGTGGCGGCGTCGTCGGCGCCGCCGGCACTCCGGCCTATATGGCTCCGGAGCAGTGGGCGAGCGGATTGGTCTCACCGGCCACCGATGTCTATGCGGCGACGGCGACGTTCTTTGAGTGTCTGACGGGCGTGAAGCCGTATGTCGGGACGACGGTGATGGAGCTGGCTGTGGCGCACGCCGATGCGCCGATTCCTGACCAGCAGGCGCCCAGGGCGCTGCGGCCGCTGATCCGCAGGGGGTTGGCGAAGAGTCCGGAGCAGCGTCCCGCAAGTGCGGTTGCCCTGCTCGCGGAGTTGGAGGCGGTGGCCTGCGCCGCCTACGGGCCGGACTGGGAGGAGCGCGGACAGGGGTGCCTCGCCGCCCTCGTGGCGCTGTTGCTGCTGCTGCCCCACGGCGGGCCGGCGGCGGGCACGACCTCCTTGGCCACGACCGAGCTCGGTGGGCCGGGCGGAGCGGATGCCGCGGGCGGTGAAGCGGCTGCGGCCGGGCAGGGCCCGCGTTCGGGCCGGTGGGCGAAGACAGTCGGTGCAGCGGTCGCGGGTGTGGTGGTGCTGGGCGCCCTGCTGGCGGGCATCTCGGCGGCGGGCGTCGGCGAGTCGAGCCGCGCCGCCAAGGCCGCCGAACCAGAGCTACCGGGCAGTTCCGGGTCTGTTTCCGGGGCGAACGATTCCACCGCGACGGCCGCGCCCCCGGCCCCGGCCGGGTCGGTCTCCGCGTCGCCGACGCTGTCGGTCTCCGCGTCGCCGCCGGTCCTGCCCTCCGGCACGGTTGCCGGCCCGGCCGCATCACCGCCCCCGACGACGGCCGGAACACCGCCGGGCAGTTCCGGGTCTGTTTCCGGGGCGAACGATTCCACCGCGACGGCCGCGCCCCCGGCCCCGGCCGGGTCGGTCTCCGCGTCGCCGACGCTGTCGGTCTCCGCGTCGCCGCCGGTCCTGCCCTCCGGCACGGTTGCCGGCCCGGCCGCATCACCGCCCCCGACGACGGCCGGAACACCGCCGGGTACGACCGCCAGCCCCACCCCGGACGTCTCGGTGTCGGTTTCCCCGCCGCCGGGGCCGTCCTCTGCACCGCTGCGCGTGCAGGTCATCTCGATGACGGTGAGTTGCGACGGGAGGTACGCGGCGAAGGCCGAGGGCACGGTGACCACCGACGGTGCCGCCGCCGGCACGCTGACAGTGACCTGGACCGATGGCCGAGGACGACAAGTTGCCTCAAACAGCGCGCCGCTTCCCCGAGGCCGCACACATGTGCCGTTCAGCTTCACGCAACCGTTCGCCTCCGCAGCGGCTCTCACCGCCACATCGGTGACCCTCCCGGCGGCAGAACGCGGACAGAAGACCTCCGCCAGCGTGTCCGCTTTCGACTGCAACCCGCTGCGCTGAGAC
>NZ_JBICXT010000108.1:0-2192 GCF_043200415.1 Streptomyces sp. NPDC048419
TGTCGTTGCTCTCGTAAGACTGACCCCCAGGTGCTCCCGCAGAATTAACCCCCTTGAGCATCTGGAGGGTGCTGAAAGTGGAGGACTGGGCCGAGATACGTCGGCTGCATCGGGCGGAGGGTGTGCCCATCAAGGAGATCGCGCGGCGGTTGGGGGTGGCCCGGAACACGGTGCGGGCCGCGTTGAACTCCGACCGGCCGCCGGTGTTCCAACGGGCCCCGCGGGGCCATGTCGCAGACGCGTACGAGCCGCAGATGCGGGCTTTGCTGCAGGAGTGGCCGACGATGCCGGCGCCGGTGATCGCTGAGCGGATCGGCTGGCCCTATTCCTCGGCACCACTGCGTAAGCGGCTGGCGCTGATCCGGCCGGAGTATGTCGGGATCGATCCGGTCGACCGGGTCACCTATGAGCCCGGCGAGGTCGCCCAGTTGGATCTGTGGTTCCCGGAGACGAAGGTCCAGGTCGGTGCCGGGCAGGAACGGGTGCTGCCGGTGCTGGTCATGACACTTGGGTTCTCCCGCCACTTGTCCGCGGCGATGATCCCCTCGCGACAGGCCGGCGACATCCTGTCGGGGATGTGGCAGCTGATCAGCCAGGTCGGCCGGGTCCCCAGGACGCTGGTCTGGGACCGGGAGGCTGCGATCGGCGGCAGCGGCAAACTCACCGCGCCGGCCGCGGCGTTCGCCGGGACTCTGGCCACCAGGATCAGGCTGGCGCCGCCCCGCGACCCCGAATACAAGGGGATGGTGGAGCGGAGCAACGGCTACCTGGAGACCTCGTTCCTTCCCGGCCGGCAGTTCACCTCGCCGGCCGACTTCAACCAGCAGCTGCAGGACTGGCTGATCAAGGCGAACTCCCGCACCGTCCGGTCAATCCAGGGCCGTCCGGTTGATCTGCTGGAGCGGGACTACCTGGCGATGACCCCACTGCCGCCGGTCGAACCGCCGATCGGAATCAGCTCGAGGATCCGGCTCGCCCGCGACTACTACGTCCGTGTCGACACCGTCGATTACTCGGTGGATCCGCAGGTCATCGGCAGATTCGTCGATGTCACAGCCTCCCCGCAGGAGGTGGTGGTGTTCTGCGACAGTCAGGTCGTCGCCCGCCACGAACGCTTCTGGGCCAAGCAGGCGGTGGTCACCGATCCCGCCCACGCCGCCATCGCCAAGCGGATGCGCCAGGCCCTGGCCGAGGACCGGCAACGACGCCAGGCGGCGACCCGCCGGCACACCGACGGCCATGCCGTCGCCCTTCGGGCCCTGCCCGACTACGACGCCCTGTTCGGCGTCGACTTCGACCAGCCATCAACGAAAGCAGAGTGACAAGTGAGCTCCGGCACCATCACCACGGCGACGAAGGACGGCCTGCCGTCCATGATCGCCTACCTGACCCGGGTCCTGAAGACCCCGACGATCGGGGCCTGCTGGGAGGACCTGGCCGCCCAGGCAAGGGATGAGAACTGGTCGCACGAGGAGTATCTGGCGGCCCTGCTGCAGCGGCAGGTCGCCGACCGTGAGTCCAAGGGCACCGTCATGCGGATCCGCACCGCCCACTTCCCGCAGGTCAAAACGCTGGAGGACTTCAACCTCGACCACCTGCCCTCGCTGCGGCGCGATGTCCTGGCTCACCTGGCCACCGGGACGTTCGTCGCGAAGGCGGAGAACGTGATCCTCCTCGGGCCGCCCGGCATCGGCAAGACACACCTCGCGATCGGGCTCGGAGTCAAGGCCGCCCATGCCGGCCACTCGGTCCTGTTCGACACCGCGAGTAACTGGATCACCCGCCTCGCCACCGCACACCAGGCCGGCCGCCTCGAAGCCGAACTGAAGAAGATCCGCCGTTACCGACTGATCATCATTGACGAGGTCGGCTACATCCCGTTCGACCAGGACGCCGCGAATCTGTTCTTCCAGCTGATCGCGTCCCGCTACGAACAGGGCTCGGTGATGGTGACCTCGAACCTGCCCTTCGGACGCTGGGGAGAGACCTTCTCCGACGACGTTGTCGCAGCCGCCATGATCGACCGCCTGGTCCACCACGCCGAGGTCCTCACCCTCACCGGCGACTCCTACCGCACCCGCCAACGACGCGAGCTCCTCGCCAAGGAGAACCGCACACACCGCGACTGAACCGACCCCAGGGGGTCAAATCTGCGAGAGCAGAGCGTGCTCAATTCTGCGGGAGCATTGACA
>NZ_JBICXT010000109.1:0-2180 GCF_043200415.1 Streptomyces sp. NPDC048419
AGATCACCACACCAACGACGAGGGGCTTCGCCACGTCACCCCACCTGACCAGCCTGTTTCACTCCTCAGACCCCAGGATGAAAGAGGTTCACTGATTCGTTTGGCCAGTCGACCAGCCTGCGGCGGCCGCGTGCGCGTTGAGCTGAGGATGGTGCATGGACAACAACACATACCGGGGCGGGTTCCCCTTTCCTGTCGGCGGCGGTAGGGCTTTCTGGCATCACCGTGACGCATCGGAGCGGTAGCGAAAGATTCTGCTTATAGCTAGATTGCAGAGCGCATGGTTTTACGGCCTGGCTTTATGATGGATGCTGCTGACGCGACTCGGATTCTCCTGTTTTTTGGGTCACGTAGGCACGGCTAACGCTGACGTGAAGTGACACGCAGTAAAAAGGAAGCGCTCCTTGCGCATGCAGGAGGTGCGCCCCTCCCCTTTTCGGGCTTCCTTCGACGCGGGTAGGACTGCTAGCCCCCGTGAGTGGCGATGCAGACTCTCGCGTTGCGCTAGGCCGGCGTGCCGGTCAGGCGGGGAAGCCGTCCATTCCCGGGCCCCTAGGCGATACACGGGCGAGAGGGGAGTCCCGCCACCCCGCAAGGACCGCTGCGAGATTGATGCCGAGTCGTACTCAACGAGCCTCCCTCTCCCCCTAAGCCTAGGTGATCTTGAGGTAGCCTCTTGACATTCTGCATTTGCAGTGCAATTTTCTTCCTCGGGCGGCTCGGGGGAGGCGCCCGAAACCTTGAAGCGTCACCCCCCCCGCGCGCTTCAAGGTGCAGTGGCGTCCCTCCTCCCCTAAGCGGAGGGAGGAGGGACGTCCTAGACTTGAGGGTAACTTGAGTAGTCCGCTCTAGCGGATGACCTGCCGATACCAGTAGCACTTGGCGAGGCGCTCGATTTTCCGGAAGCTCGACCCGAGGATAGGAAAAGACTTCACCGTCTCGTTCGAGGGCCGGAAGAAGAAACTGAGCTGACTGTGATCGAGTGGAAAACGAAGGTACCGAGATCCGTAAATCGCCGCCGCGCAGGTGGATCAACGACGCAAGGCGTGGATCGTCCGGCCCGATGACTGAGCTGGCAGATTTACAGCGGGCTCCGTTCGCCCCATCCGGTCGTGTCCCTCGTCGTGGTGTTGGGGATCAACTGGTGGGCGTGTTCGGGGTGTTGGGCAGCGTGGGGGCGCTTTCGGGGAGTCCGCGGTAGATCTCGCTCATGCTGCCTTCGGGGAGATAGCAGCGGGGGAAGGCGATCCATTCGTCGTGCATCTCGAAGAGCACCGCGGTGACCAGGCGGATGAGCGCGTCGTCGTTGGGGAAGACCTGGACGACGTCGATCCTGCGCTTGATCTCGCGGTTCACCCGTTCCAGCGGGTTCGTAAACTGGATCTTCTTCCAGTGCCGGGGCGGGAAGTCCGCGAACGCGGTCAGATCCTCCTTCGCCTCCAGCAGCATCGCTTTGACCGTGGGGAACTGGGCCCCGAGCATGTCCGCGACGGTGTCCAGGTGCGTGCGCGCGAGGCCGGCGGTGGGCTGGGTGAAGATGGTGCGGATCGTTGCGGCGACCATTTCACCGGAGGCCCGGTCGATCACGCTGAAGGCATTGCGCAGGAAATGAACCCTGCACCGCTGCCAGGCGGCTCCCAGCATCACCTTGCGGACCGCGGCGACCAGACCGGCGTGCTGGTGGGTGACGACCAGCCGAACCCCGGACAGGCCACGCTCACGCAGCGAGCGCAGGACTTCCTTCCAGAACGCCTCGCTCTCGCTGGCGCCGACCATCAGGCCCAGGACCTCGCGGCCTTCGTCCTCGGTGATACCGGTGGCGACCACCACCGCCCGGGAGACGATCTGATGATTCACCCGCGCTTTGCAGTAGGTTGCGTCCAAATAGACGTAGGGGAAGCGGACGTGATCCAGCGGGCGGGTGCGGAACGCGGTCAGCGGCTCGTCCAGCGCTGCACAGATCCGGGAGACTCCGACTTCGAGATGCCGCTGTTCCCGCGGAGGGCTTTGACCAGGTCATCGACGCTGCCGGGGGGTGCCTCTATGAAGCTTCTATGTCCCGTCAACCCCCGTTTTCGCCGCGGCGGCGTGGTTGAGGTGGCGGTAGAGGCGTCGGGCGAGGTAGCGCTTGAGACAGCGGCGGATCTCGCGGTCTGTCTTGCCTTCGGTCCGGCGTCGGT
>NZ_JBICXT010000110.1:0-1921 GCF_043200415.1 Streptomyces sp. NPDC048419
CGGTGACTACGCTGAGCACGGGCGTGCCTTCCCGACCCGCGGTCGCACGCGGGCCTACTCGGTGACCTTCAATCGATCACTCGGGAAGGTACGCCTTTCGCGTCCAACCCGAGCCCGATCCACAGGCCTTGAGCATTGCTCCCCTCATGCCGCGGCGCTGGGTGACGGACGTGGCGATGAATCCGGCGAGCTGGTCGAGCTAACGGGAAGCGGGCGCGTAGCCCTTGATGCCGCGTGCTCCGAGTTTGCCGAACTCGATGTTCGTGTCGGGCATTTACGCTCCCTTCTCCACGGGCAGGCCCAGCTCTGCAGGGTCGCAAACCAAGGCACCGCCCCTATTCGCTCGGGTTGAGGGGTGTGATGCCGGTGTCCCGGTACAACTCTGCCTCGAAGGAGAGCAGGACCGCGTTGTGCCCGCGGCCGGTGAGATCGAGGTAGAGCGCGGCCGGATGCACGGCGCGCCAGTCGGCCTGCTGCCAGGTGGCAGCCAGACGCACGTGATCGGGCTCGAACGGCACGATGGTGGTGTAGCGCGCCCCCAGGACGTGCTGGCCGGTGCCGGGTTTTTCGCGGTCCGCAGCAACCGCGGCGAGAGCCGGCACGAGGAGTTCGACGTGCCCGTAGGAGGCTTCGACGTAGAAGCTGTTGAGGACCTGGTCAGCCTCAGCCACGAGGGCGGTGACGCAGGTGTGGTCGAAGATGAAATTCATCAGGCGGCGGCGCCGTGCTGCAGCTTCTCGATAAAGGCGCGGGCCTTGGCACGGGAGGCCTCCGTGACCTCCGCACCCCACTTCTCTTTGACCTCGGCGATCGCGTCCTGGGCACGGGCCTCGCGCTCGGCCTGGGTCAGCTCGCGGTTGGCGAACTGCTCCAGGAGGCCGGTGATGGTGGTGCCGCGTTCCTTGGCGAGTAGCTTCAGCCGGTCGCGGACCTCTTCGCTGGTCTTGATACTCGTTTGCTTCGACTCACTCATACGTAAACTCTACCGCTGGTAGATATATCTCGTCGTCTGTTGCCGAGATACAGCCGCAGTCCCCTCTGACCGCCCGGCGGGGGCTGTCGCGGCGAGTCCTGGATGATCACGGCGGTCGGGGTCTGGTCGTTCCAGAAGCGGGCCGGGTCGAACCTCAGCTCCGGCGCTTCTTTCGTCGCCCGAGCCAGCCGGCAGGCCCGTGCGACGGCGACGCGGCGGGAGGGCGGGCGCGCGGGACGGGGCGGCACCGGCTGCTCGGTACGCTCCTCAACCGGTGGCCCGGTCGGGGGCACGACAGGAGGGGGAGCCGGGGCGCCGCCGGGTGCGTATCAGCGAGCCGTCCAGCAGGACGACTCCGCCACCGGATCGGGCGGGCGCGGAGCGCGGGCGGCCAGCAGGGCGACGACCTCGCGTACCCAGCGGGTGACGATGGTGCCGTGCACCCCGTTTCCGCCGGCCAGATCGCCCGGCCGCTGATCGTGTAGAGGCAGAAGTAGCTGCCCCGATACGGGCCTTTCAGCTTTGTGATGTCCCACGACCACACCCGGTTCGGCGCGGTCGCCATCAACTCGGGCTTCTTGCGGGGCCGGATGCGTGGCCTGGCGGCGGCGCTCGCGGACCTCGCCGTGCCTTCACAGGATCCGATACATCGTCGCCTGCGAACACAGATAGGTGCCCCGGTCCAGCAGCACCGCGTAGATCTCGGCCGGTGCCATGTCGACGAACTCGGCCGACCGCAACACCGCCAATACCTCTGCTTCCTCAGCCTCGCCCAGGGCCGCCCGCGGATGCCGTTTGCGCTCCCGCTTCGGCTTCGCCGGCGGCGGGGACTTGCGGTGGTGGCGATACCAGATCGCCCGGCTCAGGCCGAGCGCGGCGCACGCCCTGACCCGGCCGACCAGGTGGGAGCGGTGCGGGCCGCCTCGAAGACCGACTCGCCCTGGTCGC
>NZ_JBICXT010000111.1:0-1723 GCF_043200415.1 Streptomyces sp. NPDC048419
GGTTCCAGCTTCGGGCCCCGACGGGGAACTGACGCACCAGCAGCAGAAGTCACACACCTACTAACGATCAACTACTGGCGCAGGACACTAGCGTCAGGAACTGTCTACACGACCGCCTTCGCCCATCACTCAGTGGCCAAAGCGGCTCGGCTCGCGGGGATCAGGGCAGCCCATATTCGTACAGTTCCCTGCACTGGCGAACTAAAGATCGATATCGAGGCGGCAGCCGCGATGATCTCCGCTGACCGGCGCAACGGGCTCCGTCCCTTCCTGATCGTGGGAACCGCCGGAACCACCGACACGGGGACCATCGACCCACTGGTGGAGATGGCGGATCTGGCCCAGCGTGAGCGTATGTGGATGCATGTTGATGCCGCGTACGGAGGCTTCTTCCGGCTCACCGAGCGCGGGAGAGACCGCTTGGCTGGAACTGAACGTGCTGACTCCATCACGCTGGATCCCCACAAGACCCTTTTTCTCCCGTTCGGTACCGGCGCTCTCGTGGTTCGCGACTCCTCTAAACTTTACGCCGCACATGAAGGAACGGGCGACTATCTCCAGGACACAGAATTGACAGACGGCCTGCCGGACTTCGCACATATGGGACCCGAACTCTCCCGCGAAGTCCGCGGGTTGAGGGCGTGGCTACCCTTGCACCTACACGGCGTCAGCGCTTTCCGTGAGGCCCTGAACGAAAAGCTGGACCTGACACAACTGGTCTACGAAACCCTCACCTCAATCCCGGAGCTAGAGGTTCCTCAAGCCCCCGACTTGAGCACTGTCATCTTCCGGTTTCGCGCGCTGAACACCTCCACGGCCGCCGCTGACGAAGCCGATCGTAAGACACGCCTCCTTCTGGACCGAATCAACTCTTACGGATCCGTCCTTCTCTCCAGCACTGTCGTGAACAACCGCCAGACCATCAGGGTCTGCGTCGTTGCCCACCGCACCCACCATGCCCACGTCGCCAAAGCGCTTGAGATCATCGCGTGTGAAACTGCCGGCCTAGCTGACCTGTAGCACCGCGAACCGTGCGTGACGTGACTTTCTAGAGAGGCTAGAAAGTGGTGCCCGCTTACCCGATGCTCACCGCTGCGGCTTGGAATCTGCCGTTGATCAACAAGTAGCGGCGACTCACGCCTGACTCCCTCGAAGGTGGGCCGTCGTGCTTTGTTCGTGCAATCGCTAGCGAAGCGACGGCCCCCGCTGTGCTTCGAACAGGCGGGGGCCTGGAGAGCAGGACGTGCCGAGTCGAGGTTTGTGCATTCCACATGCCCCAACCCCTCAACATCGTCCAGTCGCGAGTCGAGGTCGGCCTGGCTCCTGGAACAGTCCATCGACCTTAAGTGCTGCCGTCGCGACTGGCGCCCGCCTCCGAGCCGTTGGAGCCGGACGACTACGTCAAGTCAATCGACGACGAGAAGCTCGTCGTTGACATGCTCGTCTACTTGGCGAAGGCTGCGACGCCATTGGGGGTTCCCAGGCCGGTCGGGCCGTCGTAGCCCTTGCCGGCCTTGCACTGGTAGTCGTTGCAGGAGCCGTTGGTTC
Organism: Streptomyces sp. NPDC048419; assembly: GCF_043200415.1. Classification (NCBI taxonomy): domain Bacteria; kingdom Bacillati; phylum Actinomycetota; class Actinomycetes; order Kitasatosporales; family Streptomycetaceae; genus Streptomyces; species Streptomyces sp. NPDC048419. The sequence continues at coordinate 1,549 of NZ_JBICXT010000111.1, forward strand.
CGTCGGTGACGTCGTTCAGCTTGTCCGGGTGGGCGTAGGGGTACGCGGCCGGGACGTCATTGGCGCCTGGGGTGCCCGCGAGGGCGTAGACGCCGGCGATGAAGGGTGAGGAGGCGCTGGTGCCGCCGTACTCGTTCCAGCCGCTGGCCTGGTAGGTGTCGTAGACGGCAAGACC
>NZ_JBICXT010000112.1:0-1717 GCF_043200415.1 Streptomyces sp. NPDC048419
AGACGTCAGGCATCTCGATCAACTGCCCGGGGGCCTTGCTCGTTGCGCTTCACGGACCGTCACCCGATCGGTGGCCCGCTCGAAGAAGCTCAGTGCACGGTCGCGTCTGGTATGGCTCCTACTTACCGGCCCCTGCGGTGGGGCACCGCAGGGGTGGTCTAGGCCTACAACGAAGACCAGAAGCGCCCCGAGTGAGCACGGGCCACTGCCGAGCATACGAAGTGATGCTGCGGCGTTCCGCGCCGCAAGGGAAAAGCTACGCCTGGCCTTGAGTAGTGCCGGATACTCGCGCAGTATGGACGGGTGAGCGCTTCGCAAGAGCCGCATGAAGGCACGCCCTTTCTGCCAGAGGTGGGCCGTTCCGGGCAGTATGCCTTCGGCGTTGACAGGCGTCCGCCAAGGGGCGGGACCAACGGCGCGCCTAATGGCCCTACGAAATTCCGGAGATCGCCGAAGCAGCGGTCGCCCGCGCGTGCAAGGCGACCCAAGCGACCGCTGCGAGCACTCGTTGGCGCGCACGCAACCCAGCCGCCTATTTCGATCCACCTTTCAATCATTGGGATCGGCACTTTCGGGCTTCAGCCCGAATAGCCTAGAAGCGCAGGTAAACGCGGCACACCCGAAAGCCCGTGATCACCATTAGCGCAATGAACACCGATGACTGATCCGCGAAGCAGAAGATGATCACGATGGCCCGTAGTGATACACCCAAGGACGACGCTCATCAAGAGATGGGGGCCAGCCTTGCCCACGCCGGTATAGGGACCATCCTCGCCACAGTCAGCGAGAAGGCGTCCAGTCGCGACCACATCACCGCGCTGCTCGACGTAGTGAGCGCCCTCCGTTGTGAGGGCGTCCCGGGCATGGACGACCTCTGCGACCGGCTTATCGAGCGGCATGACGAGGAATCGTTCCGAACACTGAGGCCAGAGCTCGAAGCGGCAGCCAGACGGGCGATCAAGGCGGCAGATGAGGCACGCGCGGCGCGCGACGCCTACACCCGAATCGCCGCAGGCGACAAGGACGCCCAGGCTATGCTTCACATCATCCGCGACCACTGTTGCCCCGAACGCCCGCACTAACCTCGCGCTTTCATGAAGAGGACTTTTCAGTAGACGGTCACACAAACAGCAAAAAATCAGCCTCAGACCGGGAGTTGTATCTCCCCAAGCCCTGGACGGATTACCCGGATCGGTGCCAGACGGCGAGAACTGAGGACGGATTTTTTGAACTACTGACCTTCAAAGCGTGGTGTCGGCAGGGGCTGACGGCCCTTGATCCCTGCGGTATGCCCACTGCATGAGGTATGCGCAAGGGGGCGGGCTGACCGACGAGTGGCGGGCCTTTCGCGAGAAGTTGGGATGGAGGCGGCTGAGCGGTTCGCCGCAGGCGACGATAAAGCGGTCATCGTGCACGAGGTGGGGGATCAGCGTCCGGTCGGTACAGCCGTGGCGCATAGCCTGGTGACAGGACGGGCCAAGAGCACTGGCATCCAGGGGACCTGCCTGATTGCCACTGCACATTGAGCTTCTTCGAGTTGGCCACCGATCGGGTGACATGTCGGCCAGGTTGGTGCAGGTCAGATGGTTTTGCCCCTCCGCTTGGGGCGCCGGGTTGAAGAAGCTCAGTGAACCTCTTTCATCCTGGGGTCTGAGGAGTGAAACAGGCTGGTCAGGTGGGGTGACGTGGCGAAGCCCCTCGTCGTTGGTGTGGTGAT
>NZ_JBICXT010000113.1:0-1709 GCF_043200415.1 Streptomyces sp. NPDC048419
CGCCTTGTACGCCGCCGAGCACCGGCGATGACCGGTGGAGCGGGGTGTCACCTGCGGATCCGGGGTCCCGTGGCCGTTGGTGCTGGCCACTACGGACACTTCTCCTTCTCCGCCCTCGACTCAATGAATCATCCAGTATGCCTGGCTCGACCAACGTTGCCAGAGAGGGCTCGAGCAACGACGCGGCGAGACGGGCTGTGCTGGGCAGACGGATGGGACAGAAGTGTGGTGACTCAGGAGACGGCAGTGTCTGCACCCGGGGAAGAGTTCGGCGCACTGGCCGGCGCCAGTCCGAACCTGGCTGAGCGTGCGCGGGATGTGACCTGCGGCTTCTTGCTGGTCCTCGCGCCGGACGGCGGAGCCGAGGTGGAAGCGGTGCTGCTGTGGTGTCCGAGCGGGTCACCAACGCGATCCAGCACGCCGGTGGCGTGACCGGCTTTCGGGCGGAAGGCAGGCGAGGGGACGGTGACGGTCATGGTGGAGGACGCCAGCCGCCGATCGCCGCGCCCGCTGCCCTTCGATCCGACGCAGCCGGGCGGGTTCGGCTGGCTCCTGATGCAGGACCTGGCACTGGACGTCCCGAGAGGCAAGACCGTGTCGGTGGTCCTGCCCTTGTCGCAGTGACCGCAGGCCGCCCCCGTTGAGTGCCTGTGCCGGGTCCTTGCGTGACAAGCCGATTGGTCTGTTGATGCAGATCAGGGGCTCGTCGCTTCGGTCGGATCCGCCCGAAGCGACGACTGGGCCACAGGCACCGGCCGCCGTACGATGGGCGTAGGCGGCGACCGGGTGCCCCGGCTGTGTCTTGCCGTCGTCACGGTCGACGGGGGCGGCCAAGGCTGTCCGGGGGGTGCGGTGGGCCGTTGATGCCGTCGGCGAAGTCGACAGTGGTGTTCTGTGAGGCTGCCTGCCGTTCGAGGCACTGCGGGGTGGCGTGGACGGTCGGTTTCGACCACCTGGCCGCGGTCAGCGGTCGGCAGGCGGGAGGACGCGCTCAAGGAAGTAGAGCCGCGCCTGTCGGGGCTGCTGTCCAGGCCCAGAGCAGTGCGGAGGCCGGCGCGACCACCAGCCGGATGGCACTCTCCCAGACCCTGTCTCATCCCCTCACCGGCATGTCCCGCCCGGATTTCCAGGTGCTGCTCGATCGGATCACCGTGCCCTACTGATCTCCTCGGGGTGTTGTTGGGTGGCGGGTGAGGGTGAGTCCGGTGCCGGCGAGACAGCCGTCGATGAGGTCGGGCGGTGCTGGATGTGCCGCAGCCCCCGGTGGAGTGTGCGTTCGAGGTGGTCGTCGTCGGTGAAGGCGACGTTGGCGAGCGGGCCGCGGCGCAACAGCGACCAGATGCCCTCCACCCGATTCAAATCCGGTGCATAGGAGGGAAGTTGCACGATGGTGAGCCAGTCGTGTCCGTCCGCGTACTCGCGCATCCCGGCGGCCCGGTGGGTGTTGAGATTGTCCCAGCACATCGCCCCCGACAACACTCCGAAGAGATCAGTACCGGGCCGCGTTCGAACAATGCCGGGGAGGGGTGGCCGTCATACGTCACTTACTGATGTCAGTCGGGGCAGTCGCCCGGGTTCACGCGCTGGGGCTTCGAGAGGGAGACCTGGTCGTCGACGGTCCCGTTGCGGGGGTCTGCTACCGGGGACGTGGCGGTGAAGTCGGTGATGGCCCAGTAGTGATGGCCGTGTCCCTCCAGGGGGCCGGTGCC
>NZ_JBICXT010000114.1:0-1565 GCF_043200415.1 Streptomyces sp. NPDC048419
ACGCCCTTGAGGGAGTTGATCAGCTTGGACAGGGCGACCTTCGGCGGGTAGTGCACCAGTAGGTGGACGTGATCGGCCTCGCCGTTGAACTCCCGTATCTCCACGTCGAAACCAGCGCACACCTCCCGCATGATCTCCTCGCACCGCTTCAGCATCGTGTCATCGAAGACGCCGCGCCGGTACTTCGTGACGAACACCAAGTGTGCGTGCAGGTGGTAGGTGACGTGACGGCCGGTGCGAATATCAGGGTTTGGTTCCCAGCGTGGCGACATACGCCAAGCGTAGTATGATCTTGCAAGCTGCGCAGAAAAAAAGGGGGGTGGGCTGGATGATCTTTGCGTACAAGTTCCTCATGCGGCCCACCGTTAGCCAGCAAGCCGCGCTGGGCGAGATGCTGCGCGACCACTGCTCGCTCTACAACGGCGCCTTGGCCGAACGCCGCAACGCCTACCGGCACGCCTCGAAGACCTCGATCAAGTACGGGCAGCAGTCCGCGCAGCTCAAGGACATCCGGGCCTTTGACCCGGAGCGCCAGGGCCGGTGGTCGTTCTCGTCGCAGCAGGCGACCTTGCGCCGCCTGGACAAGGCGTTCGCCGCGTTCTTCCGCCGCGTGAAGTCGGGGGACAAGCCGGGGTATCCCCGATTCCGGGGGGTGAACTGGTTCGACACGGTGGACTTCCCGAAGGACAAGGACGGCTGCCGCTGGGACTCCACCCCGCACGACCCCGTCACCCGCGTCCGCTTCCAGGGTGTCGGGTACGTCAAGGTCAACCAGCACCGGCCCGTGCTCGGCAAGGTCAAGACCCTGTCTGTCAAGCGCGAAGGCAAGCGCTGGTACGTCGTCCTGACCGCTGAGCAGGCCCAGCCCGAACCGCTCCCCGCGACAGGGTCCGTGGTCGGCATCGACATGGGTATCGCCTCGTTCCTCACCACCTCCAACGGTGAGCACGTCGAGAATCCACGCCACGCTCGCAAGGCAGCCGCCCAGCTCGAACCTGCACAGCACAAGCTCAGCCGGTTGGGGCGCGTGCGCCGGGAGGAGCGGACGGCGAATCATCAGCGGGCCGTCCAGCGGGTCGCCGACCTTCACCGCAAGGTGCGCCGCCAGCGCCTCGACCACGCCCACAAGACCGCGCTCGCTCTGGTCCGGGACCACGACCTGATAGCCCACGAGGATCTCAAGATCCGAAACATGGTCAAGGCCCCCACGCCGAGGCCGGACCCCGAGACGCCAGGCAGCTTCCTGCCCAACGGGTCCGCCGCGAAGGCCGGACTCAACCACTCGATCTCAGATGCCGGATGGGGGGTGTTCCTGACGATCTTGCACGCCAAGGCTGAAAGCGCCGGACGAAACGTGATCGCCGTGGATCCCCGCAACACCTCCCGGACCTGCCCCGAATGCGGGCACGTCAGCGCGGAGAACCGGCCCACCCAGGAGAAGTTCCACTGCGTTAGCTGCGGCCACCTGGCGCATGCCGACACGGTGGGCGCACTGAACGTTCTACGGGCCGGGCTGGTCCGTCGCGAAGCCGCACCGGCATAGCGAGAAGCCCCCTCGTTCACGA
>NZ_JBICXT010000115.1:0-1519 GCF_043200415.1 Streptomyces sp. NPDC048419
ATATCCAGCTCCGGCCTGACCTCATCGATGGCTGCCTGGCTGGCACCAGACTGACCCTCACCCAGCAGCCGACAACAACCCGAGGAAGTCAGTAGATCTCCCTTCGTTTGCAAGGTAGTTGACGTCCAGAGCGTGACTGCGTAGCGACCGGGCCGATCTTGTAGATGAGGCCACTGTCGGCCCGTCGGGAGATTGCCGATACATGGTGTCCAGCCGGACGTCGTCGAAGCGGGCGGCGATCTCTGCAACTCTCCACAGGCGGGTCGGGTCGTCCTGGAGCAGGGCGGAAACGGTGCCGACGGCGCTGAGAAGGGGCGGCGTTGCGATCGTCGCGCGAGACCGCGGGCAGCGGCGGTTGCTCAGGGCCGGGGTCGAGGACAGTGACGGCGAGCTGGGTGACGGGTGCGGCTGCGATCGGAGGGTGCCTGCATGCCTTCGCCCGCCGCTGGCAGATCACTGGGCTGCTCGCCGAACTCACACGACCGGCTGCGCGACCAGGTCCGCCAGAAGGAGGGCCACGCGGTGGACCCGACGGCCGCGATCGTGGACTCGCAGTCGGCGCGAGCAGCGGCGAACATCCCCCGCTCGACGTCCGGCTGGGACGGCGAGAAGAAGGTGGGCGGCCGCAAGCCGCACTGGTGGTGGACTGCCTCGGCCTGGTCCCGGCCGTCGCGGTGAGCTCGGCGAGCGTCCAGGACCGCGACGCCGCCGTCCCGTTGCTCGAGCGGCTGCGAGGGCAGTACTTCTCCATCCGACGGGTGTGGGCGGACGGCGGCTATGCCGGCCGGCTCGTCGACTGGGCCCGCGAGAAGCCCCGGCTCACCCTTCAGATCGTCAAACGCACCGACGACACAACGCGGTTCGTGGTGCTGCCGCGCAGGTGGGTGGTGGAAAGGACGCTGAGCTGGCTGATGCGCTCGCGTCGCCTGGCGCAGCGATTACGAAACCCTGCCCGCCATGCACGAAGCTATGGTGCCGTGGTCGATGACCATGCTCATGAGCGGCCGCCTGGCCGGACGCCGACCGGCCGCATCCAGCCCCAGAGCGACGGCCAGGTGCTGGAAGCGCATGCCCTCCCGGCCCGCTTCCGACTCCAGCACCGACAAGATCTGCTGGTAGTCCGGGGCGAGGACCGACGCGGCCATGTCCCCGGCCCGCTGCGACACCACCGCCCCCGCCACCGCTCCAGACACCGGTTCCGGCTCGGCCGATACCTCGGCCACCGTTGCACGGGCATCCACCAGCCGTCCAAGCCCACCTTCCACGGCACGGAGCGCAGCCTGCACCCGCTGGGCCTTCTCCCGCAACCGGGCGATCTCTTCTCGGGCTCTCTGCTCCCGGGCCTCCAGCAGACCGAGCACCGACGCCGCCAGCCACCTCCACGAGCAAGACGAGCGAACGATCACGTTCGGAAAGCGGATGACGTCTCAGCGCAGCGGGTTGCAGTCGAAAGCGGACACGCTGGCGGAGGTCTTCTGTCCGCGTTCTGCCGCCGGGAGGGTCACCGATGTGGCGGTGA
>NZ_JBICXT010000116.1:0-1483 GCF_043200415.1 Streptomyces sp. NPDC048419
CGAGACCGGGTAGCGGGACTCTCGCCGTACGGCCATGAAGATGCGCGGCATGACGGGGAAGTGGAAGGCCATGTGGCACTCGTCGCCACCGCTCTGGTAGTCGCCGAAGTAGTCGACGACGTCCTCCGGCCACTGGTTGGCCTCCGCGAGCAGCACCGTGTCCGGGTAGTGGGCGTCGATGTCGCTCCGGACGCGCTTGAGGAAGGCGTGCGAAGCGGGCAGGTTCTCGCAGTTCGTGCCCTCGGCGGCGTACAGATAGGGCACGGCGTCCAGCCGGAAGCCGTCGATGCCGAGGTCCAGCCAGAAGCGCAGGGCCGCCAGGATCTCCTCCTGCACGGCCGGGTTCTCGTAGTTGAGGTCCGGCTGGTGGGAGAAGAAGCGGTGGAAGTAGTACTGACCCCGCACCGGGTCGTAGGTCCAGTTGGAGGCCTCGGTGTCGACGAAGATGATCCGCGCGTCGGGGTAGCCCTTGTCGTCGTCGGCCCACATGTAGTAGTCGCCGTAAGGGCCGTCGGGGTCCTTCCTGGACTCCTGGAACCACGGGTGCTGGTCGCTGGTGTGGTTCATGACGAAGTCGATGATGACGCGCATGCCGCGCTGGTGGGCGGCGTCGACGAACTCGACGAAGTCGGCGAGGTCGCCGAACTCGGGCAGGACGGCCGTGTAGTCGGAGACGTCGTAACCGCCGTCCCGGAGCGGGGACTTGAAGAACGGCGGCAGCCAGAGGCAGTCGACACCCAGCCATTGCAGGTAGTCGAGCTTGGCGGTGATGCCCTTGAGGTCGCCGACGCCGTCGCCGTTGCTGTCCTGGAAGGAACGGACGAGGACCTCGTAGAAGACCGCGCGCTTGAACCAGTCCGGGTCCCGGTCCTTGGCGGGAGTGTCCTCGAACGTGTCCGGGACGGGCTCGTTGACAGTCATGGCGCTCTGACTCTCCTATCGGTGGCTACGCGGACGACTGCTGGATGTGGAGCACGTGTGCCGGGGTCCGGCCGGGATCCAGGCGTACGTAGTTGGTCCTGCCCCAGTGGTAGGTCTCACCCGTCAGTTCGTCGTGTGCGGACATGAATGCGTGCCACTCCAGGCCGAGTTGCGGCATGTCCAACGAGACCGTCGCCTCCTGGGTGTGGTGCGGGTCGAGATTGACGACGACGAGGACCGTGTCCTGGCCCGAGGTCTTGCTGTAGGCGATGACCATGTCGTTGTCGGTGGCGTGGAACTTCAGGTTCCTGAGGCGCTGGAGCGCAGGATGGCTCCGCCGGGCGGCGTTGAGTTTGGTGATGAGGGGGGCCAGGGTGCGGCCCTCGCGTTGGGCGGCGTCCCAGTCGCGGGGGCGGAGCTGGTACTTCTCGGAGTCGAGGTATTCCTCGCTGCCCTCGCGCAGGGGGCGGTTCTCGCACAGTTCGTAGCCGGAGTACACGCCCCAGGTGGGGGAGAGGGTGGCGGCCAGCACGGCGCGGACCTCGAAGGCGGGCCGGCCGCC
>NZ_JBICXT010000117.1:0-1394 GCF_043200415.1 Streptomyces sp. NPDC048419
ATCACAACCTCCCACACACCCCCCACCCACGCCCCCCACCCAGTCTCCACCCCCCTCCACCCACCTCGCACCCCGACGACAGACCAACCCCAGCAACGTCCCCCACCGCACCGTGCCGACCCAGCACCGGTTCCCACCCCCTGAGGCTGCTGTGTCGTGTCAAGCCGCTTGAAGGAGCCCTGCCGCGTTCGGCTGGTTCCGTCGTTCGAGGATCTTGAGGATCTGGCGGCAGACATTGCGCCGAGGCAGCGCCGCACGTCGCAGGGGTTCCTGCCCTCGCCGATGCGATGGACGACATACGTCTTCGTGACAGGATCGAGCCGCATCTGATCAGGATGATCGTGTGCATCGCTCGGTTCAGCCGGCGGTCGCTGCCCCCGGTTCAGCGCTTGCTGGTCAGGCCCGACGAGGCCGGTTCCGTTCCGACGCCAGCGAAAGCGGCCTCGGAACGGAACCGGCCCGGATATGCCCAACTGACCAGATCTGTGCTGCGTTGAATCCTCCCCCAGCTGAAGCAGGGGGATTCCTGGCTCACGCCGCCTGCGGGTCAGCGACCCGACAGGTCTGAGCTTCCCCCGAGATGCGGAAGCAGTTGACAGGGGGTCAGGTGGTTCTCATGAGAGGAACATCGACCATGGCTGCTCCCAGGAAATACTCGCTGGAGTTGCGTGAACGTGCGGTGCGGATGTATCGCGCTTCCGATCCGAAGCCGCAGATCAAACGGCTGGCCGCAGAGATCGGCGTGCATCCCGAGGCCCTGCGCGGGTGGATCCGGCGGGTGCGAGGCCGGATGTGTTGACTCCGAGGGCGCTCAACTCGGCGAATGGATGTCGTCCTCGTCGCTCACGAACTCGGCAACTCGGGGCCCGTCTGGGACATCTGGGCGCACCGCGGGCACGACGACGTCGGGCTATCGACCCTGACTCGCTCCGCATCATGACCCGTGCCTGGGCCGTGAAGGCGGCAGTCGAGTAGTGCCCATGCAAGTACGCGAAGCCGCCCCGTTGCCGATGCGGGAGCGGCTTCGTCGTATGCGGTTGATCAGGCTGCCTTCACTCGGCCTGAGGTCGCCCATGCCAACTCGAGGACAGGTTGCGCAACAAATTCCCGACTCGGGGCGTTACTGGACCTCAGCTCCCTTGCGGGACGCCACCGGTCTGCTCAAGCAGCACGCGGGCAACGGTCCTGCGTAGTTCATCAGTCACCGGAACTTCTTGCGTCTCCGCCACCATCGTCACTGCCCTATTCAGATATTCTTCGGCTTCGCGGCGAGCGTCGTCCGCCAGTTTTTCTGCGGTCGCTTGGGTGGTTTCTGCGCGGGCCGGTGGCTTGGTGGTCCAGTGCTCGGGGTAGGCGGCGAGTTGCGCGGCCGTGAAGCCGGGCTCCTTCATCCG
>NZ_JBICXT010000118.1:0-1356 GCF_043200415.1 Streptomyces sp. NPDC048419
CGAGACCGGGTAGCGGGACTCTCGCCGTACGGCCATGAAGATGCGCGGCATGACGGGGAAGTGGAAGGCCATGTGGCACTCGTCGCCACCGCTCTCGAAGTCGCCGAAGTAGTCGACGACGTCCTCCGGCCACTGGTTGGCCTCCGCCAGCACCACCGTGTCCGGGTGGCTCGCGTCGATCTCCTTGCGCACCCGTTTGAGGAACTCGTGGGTGGCCGGAAGGTTTTCGCAGTTGGTGCCCTCCTCCTGGTAGAGGTACGGCACCGCGTCCAGCCGGAACCCGTCGATGCCGAGGTCCAGCCAGAAGCGGAGGGCGGAGATCATCTCCTCCTGCACGGCCGGGTTCTCGTAGTTGAGGTCCGGCTGGTGGGAGAAGAAGCGATGCCAGTAGTACTGCTTGCGGACCGGGTCGAAGGTCCAGTTGGAGGCCTCCGTGTCGACGAAGATGATCCGCGCGTCCGCGAACTGCTTGTCGTCGTCGGCCCATACGTAGTAGTCGCCGTAAGGGCCGTCGGGGTCCTTCCTGGACTCCTGGAACCACGGGTGCTGGTCGCTGGTGTGGTTCATGACGAAGTCGATGATGACGCGCATGCCGCGCTGGTGGGCGGCGTCGACGAACTCGACGAAGTCGGCGAGGTCGCCGAACTCGGGCAGGACGGCCGTGTAGTCGGAGACGTCGTAACCGCCGTCCCGGAGCGGGGACTTGAAGAACGGCGGCAGCCAGAGGCAGTCGACACCCAGCCATTGCAGGTAGTCGAGCTTGGCGGTGATGCCCTTGAGGTCGCCGACGCCGTCGCCGTTGCTGTCCTGGAAGGAACGGACGAGGACCTCGTAGAAGACCGCGCGCTTGAACCAGTCCGGGTCCCGGTCCTTCGCGGGGGTGTCCTCGAACGTGTCCGGGACGGGCTCGTTGACGATCATGAGGTGGGTGACCCTCCGATCTGCGGGGTGGACGGTCGCAGGACGGTGAATACGTGCGCGGGGCGAATGCCCGGTTCGAGGCGTACGTAGTTGGCCCTGCCCCAGTGGTAGGTCTCACCGGTGAGTTCGTCACGCACCGGCACCGACTCGTGCCATTCCAGGCCGAGTTGCGGCATGTCCAACGAGACCGTCGCCTCCTGGGTGTGGTGGGGGTCGAGGTTGGCGACCACCAGAACCGTGTTCGAGCCGCTGCGCTTGGAGTAGGCGATCACCGCTTCCTTGTCCGTCTGGTGGAAGTGGAGGTCGCGCAGCTGGCGGAGGGCGGGGCTCGCGCGCCGGACGGCGTTGAGTTTGGTGATGAGGGGGGCCAGGGTGCGGCCCTCGCGTTGGGCGGCGTCCCAGTCGCGGGGGCGGAGCTGGTACTTCTCGGAGTCG
>NZ_JBICXT010000119.1:0-1340 GCF_043200415.1 Streptomyces sp. NPDC048419
CTCCCGCGTAGCGGGGCAATGGTCGGGATCTCGCCGCCAGGGCGAGACACCGTGCTCTGACCCGCGCGGGGCGTTGTCAGTGGCGGCAGGTAGCTTGCTCGCATGCACCTGCGGTACTCCTTGCGGATCGAGCCGACGCCGGGTCAGCGCATCGCGCTGGCTCGTACATTCGGCTGCGCCCGGGTGGTGTACAACGACGGGTTGGCCGCTCGAAAGTCCGCCTGGCTGGCGGACAGGTCGAAGATCCCGACGGGCGCTCTGGCCCGGCAGGTGATCACCGAGGCGAAGAAGACGCCGGAGCGGGCGTGGCTCGGTGAGGTGTCCGTGGACGCGCTCCAGTCCTCCCTGCGCGACCTGGACACGGCGTACGCGAACTTCTTCGCGTCGGTGTCGGGGAAGCGCAAGGGCCGCCGGATGGGTTGGCCGGTGGTCAAGAAGAAGTCCGACACCCGCCAGTCTGTGAGGTTCTCCAAGAACGGGTTCCGGCTGCGTGACAGCGGCCGGCTGAACCTGGCGAAGATCGGCGACGTACGGGTGCGCTGGTCGCGTCAGCTGCCCAGTGCCCCGTCGTCGGTGACCGTGGTCAAAAACCCGTCGGGCGGGTACTTCGCGAGCTTCGTCGTGGAGGTCGAGCCCGAGGCGCTGCCGGAAACAGGTGGCGAAGTCGGAATCGACCTCGGACTGACCCACTACGCCGTTCTCTCGGACGGGAAAGTGATCGACAACCCCCGCTTCCTGCACCGGGCCGAGGGCCGCCTGAAGAAGGCGCAGCAGAACCTGAGCCGGAAGACGAGGGGATCGAAGAACCGCGCGAAAGCGCGGCTGAAGGTCGCCCGCGCCCATGCGCGGGTAGTCGATGCGCGCAAGGACTGGTGCCACCAGACGGCTTCGAGACTGATCCGCGACAACCAAGCGGTCTACCTCGAAGACCTGGCGGTCTGCGGACTCGCGCGTACCCGCATGGCGAAGTCCGTTCACGATGCCGCATGGGGCATGTTCCGGCGTGTGCTGGGGGAGAAAGCCGCCCGGTACGGCCGCCATGTCGGCGTCGTTTCACGCTGGCTGCCCTCCTCCCAGACCTGCTCGGTGTGCTGGGTCGTGGACGGAAAGAAGCCGCTGCACGTGCGCACCTGGCGGTGCGAGGGCTGCGGTACTGAGCATGATCGTGACCTCAATGCGTCGCGTGTGATCCTCGCCGCCGGGCAGGCGGAGAGGCTAAACGCCCCTGGAGGGCCGGTCAGTCCTGGAGCGGAAATCCCGCGCCAGGCACGGCCCGTTGAACGGGGAACCCACCCGAAGCCCCAGCCGGTGGTCACCGGCCAGCAGGCGGGAATCTCCGT
>NZ_JBICXT010000120.1:0-1290 GCF_043200415.1 Streptomyces sp. NPDC048419
GCTCCTGACTTGTTCAATCGAGCCCAGGCGCACGGTTCGCGGTCGTAGCGTCCAGGGTGCTGGTCGGCATGGGCCCGCAGTGCTCCTTGCCGCCCTCGGGCTGGCTCATTGATAGCGTGCCGCCGCCGACCGGCACCCGCGCGGTGTGGCTCGACAGAGGCATGAAGGTGACGCAGTGACTTCGAGTCAGGGTGCCCACCGCACTTCCTTCCCTGTCTCAGCGAGTGCGAGGCCAGCCCGTGATCTTGATCGGTGTCGATCCCCACAAGTCGTCCCACACCGCCGTCGCCATCGACGCAGCGGGCCACCAGCTGGCTCAACGCCGGTTCGTCGTCAACGCCGGCACCTTCCGCCAGCTGCTGCGCTGGTGCGAGCAGTGGCCCGAACGCCGCTTCGCCATCGAAGGCGCCCGCGGCCTGGGCCGCACGCTCGCCCAGCAGTTGGCCGGCGCGGACGAGAACGTGGTGGACGTGCCCTCCACCCTGTCGGCCCGGGCCCGGCTGCTGGCCACCGGCGGCGACCGCAAGACCGACGCCGCCGACGCCCTCCACGTAGCTCAAGCAGCCCTGTTCCGTGGCGACTTGCGGATCGTCACGCCCGAAGACCAGACCACGATCCTGCGGCTGCTGACCGAACGGCACGACGATCTGGTCCACGAACGCACCCGCGTGCTGAACCGATTGCACGCCGTGCTGCGCGACCTGCTGCCCGGCGGTGTATCCGCCGGGCTGTCGGCCGACAAGGCGGCCGCCGCGATGAAGAGCATCCGGCCAGCGACGGCCACCGATGCCTGCCGCCGGGACATAGCCCGTGACCTGCTGGCCGATCTGCGCCGCCTGGACCGGCAGGTCAAGGACAACGAATCCGAGATGCGCGACGCTCTCGCCGCGACCCGCACCACGCTCACAACCCTGCCTGGCCTAGGTACCGTGCTGGCCGCCAAGGTCATCGGACACGTCGGCGACGTCAGCCGCTTCCCCACCGAGCACCACTTCGCCAGCTACACCGGCAGCGCACCCCTGGACGCCTCCAGCGGCAACAACGTCCGCCACCGGCTCAACACCGGCGGCAACCGCGCGCTGAACTCCGTACTCCACGTCATCGCCGTCTGCCAGATCCGCGACGGGGGGCGTGGACAGGACTACTACCTCCGCAAGATCGCGGAGGGAAAGACGCCGGCAGAGGCCCGCCGAGCTCTCAAACGGCGCTTGTCCAACGTGGTTTACCGGATCATGAAACGCGACCAACGGAACCATCTCGCTCAGGCCGCTTGACACACAGAGGCGCTAT
>NZ_JBICXT010000121.1:0-1264 GCF_043200415.1 Streptomyces sp. NPDC048419
GGGTCTGATGCAGGTTCGGGTGACAGGTTCGATCACGCGGCCTGGAGGGCCGGTGTGGTCATGACGATCTCGAATTCGACGGGGGTCAGCCGGCCGAGCGAGGCTTGTCTGCGGCGCCGGTGGTAGGTCCTCTCGATCCAGGTCACGATCGCGATCCGCAGTTCCTCGCGGGTGGCCCACACCCGGCGGTCAAGGACGTTCTTCTGCAGCAGGCTGAAGAAGGACTCCATGGCCGCGTTGTCGCCTGCCGCCCCGACCCGCCCTATCGAGCCGGTCATCCGGTGACGGTCGAGGGCCTGGACGAACTTCCGGGACCGGAACTGCGATCCGCGATCGCTGTGCAGAATGCACCCGTCGACCTGGCCACGTCGGGCCACGGCGTTGTCCAGAGCGGTCACGGCCAGACGGGACTTCATCCACGCGTCGATGGAGTAGCCCACGATCCTGTTGCTGAAGACGTCCTTGACCGCGCAGACGTACAACTTCCCTTCACCGGTGGCGTGTTCGGTGATGTCCGCGAGCCACAGCCGGTTCGGGCCGGATGCGGTGAAGTCGCGGCTCACGAGATCATCGTGCACCGGCGGGCCGGCCTTCTTGCTCTTGCCGCGCTTCTTCCCGAACACGCTCCACCAGCGGTTGTCCCGGCAGATCCGCCACGCGGTCCGGTCCGCCATCCCCGCCCCGGCACCACGGGCTTCATCGGCAAGGAACCGGTAGCCGAACTCCGGGTCGTCGCGGTGAGCCTCGAACAGCGCGTTCGCGCGATACGCCTCCTCCAGCACGGCGTCGGCCACCGGCTTGTCGAGCCAGCGGTAGTAGGGCTGTCTGGCGAGCTTCAGCACCCGGCACGTCACCGTGACGGGCACCCCGTCCCCGGCCAGCTCCTTCACGAGCGGGTAGATCATTTTCCCGGCAGATGCGCCTGCGACAGATAGGCCGCGGCCCGCCGCAGGACCTCATTCTCCTGCTCCAGCAGCTTGATCCGCCGACGCGCTTCCCGAAGCTCGGCACTCTCCTGGCTGGTCGTTCCGGGTTTGGCCCCGTCGTCGATGTCCGCGCGACGCATCCACTTCCACAACGTCATCGGATGGACTCCGAAGTCGGTTGCCACCTGCTCGACCGTCACACCCGGGCCGCGGTTCCTCGCAACCCGCACGACGTCCTGGCGGAACTCCTCCGGATAAGGCTTGGGCACAGTGACATCCTTCCCACCCGCCCCACAGGGCAAGCCAGTTCAGATGTCACCCGATCGTGCGGCAGACCC
>NZ_JBICXT010000122.1:0-1226 GCF_043200415.1 Streptomyces sp. NPDC048419
TGAAGAAGAAGCTCAGTGAGTAGAAAATACTCACCCAGAACTGTCGGATGCGATTCACCGTGTTGGTAACGGGCGTAGCTGAAGAAAGCAGCTAGCGCACCGTGTCACCCGTCACCGGGGCTCGGAATCGCGAAAACCGTCAGAGGGGCGCTGGAGTGGATAAATATCGTGGCCGCCGATTTTCCCGAGTCAGGCGCATTGAATCGCTTGATCCAGACGTTGAATATCTGGAGATATTCAAGCTTTCGACACTCGATTTCGAGCGGGCTCATTTCATGCTCGGGGCTGAACTGTTCATGAACCCCTACTCGAATCCGAGGATCAGTCGAACCCTCACACAAACTGGGGAGCTGGTCTACAATGCTCCGAAGCGAGCCGTGGACACCTTGCTTCTCATGAAAGCCATGGCCGAGCACGGATTCGACGAAGGACCCGGACGCGATGCCGTGAGAATAATAAATCGAGCGCATTCGAGGTTCGATCTCCACCCTGAGGATCTCATTTTCATGGCCTGCATAGAGGCAGTGTCATTCGTGCGACTCGCGGAAAGATTTGGCTGGCGCCCCATTACGGACAAGGAGCGCCGGGCGGTTGCAAAATTCATAGTGACCCGTTCGACATATATGGGCATTCGTGGAATTCCGCACACAATTGAAGGCATGGGAGAATTTTGTCGGCAATGGATGTCCGAGAATTCCCGGTATGCCCCTGAAAATCAAAAGCTGGCGAACACGATTCTCGAATTCCTCGTATCGACCGCTCCGAAGCAAATGCGCGGAGGGGTTCGCAGATTGATCCTCGGGCTGCTGGACGACGGGGTCATCCAGGCATGCGGGCTCGATCGCGTATCCAAGGCATCGAAAGCTGTGGCCTACATTACGGCGAAAGGCCTCGGCGCGCTCGGCCCGGGCCGTGATGATTCTGACCCTCTCGCACCGCTGATCACACAGGTGTATCCAAACGGGGCACCCTCAGTTCAACTGATGGGCCCACCGGCGGTCAAAAAGGCCGACTAATCTGCATGATCAGGGCGGCGTCAACAACCTGGAGGGTCACACAAGCCTGGGGCGCGCGGTGCACCACAACGACTCCGCTCTGTAACAAGGGACTTTACGGGGCGGGGTCGTTGGCAGGTTACAACAGGGCTGGATGGAGCAATTGAAGAGCTTGTAATCCTGCGAGCTGACCCGAGTCTTGTAGCGGCCTGAAGCCAGCATGATTGAGCT
>NZ_JBICXT010000123.1:0-1119 GCF_043200415.1 Streptomyces sp. NPDC048419
TCCGGCAGGCCGAGCGAGACGCCGGCGAGCGTAACGACGGGCTGACCACCGACGAACGCGCCGAGCTGGTCGCGTTGCGTAAGGAGAACGTCCAGCTCAAGCGGGCGAACGAAGTCCTGCGGACCGCCTCGGCTTTTTTCGCGGCGCAGCTCGACCCGACCCGGCCCAGGTGACGGCGCTCCTCGATGAGCACCCCGGCCTGGGAGTCGAGTGCGTACTGCGGGAACTGCACATCGCCTCCGCCACCTACTACCGCTGGCGCCGTGCCGAGCGCGAGCCGTGCGAACGCAAGTGTCGGGACGTCGAGCTGATCGAGCAGATCCGGCAGATCCACGCCGATTCCGGCGGGATCTATGGCTCTCCGCGGGTGCACGCCGTCCTCAAGCGCGAGGGCGTCCACGTCGGCCGCAAGCGGGTCGAGCGACTGATGCGCGAGGACGGCCTGGCGGGCGTCAGCCCCAGACGCAAGGGTTTCACGCGCCGAGACCCGAAGGCCACGCTCGCTCCGGACCTCGTGAACAGGGACTTCACCGCGCCGGCGCCGAATCGCCTGTGGGTCACCGACCTCACGATGGTCTCCACCGGCGAGGGCCCGTTGTGGCTCTCCGCGATCCGGGACGCGTTCTCGCGGCGGGTGGTGGCCTGGGAGACCTCCGCCCGTGCGGACGCCGACCTGGTCCTCACCACGCTCGAGTACGCCCTTGCCAGCCGTGAAGTGGAGCCCGGACAGCTCATTCACCACGCCGACCACGGCTGCCAGTACACATCCATCAAGCTCACAACTCGGCTGATGCGAGCGGGCATTGAGGCATCTATAGGGTCGGTTGGGGATTCGTACGATAACGCCCTGGCGGAGAATCTGTGGATGCTGATCAAGACGGAGGGCCTGCGCGGACGCACCTTCGCCACCAGAGCCGAGGCGAACCTCGCGCTCTTCGAGTACATCGACGGCTTCTATAACTCCCGGCGCATCCAGGAACGGCTCGGCTGGCTCAGCCCGATCGAGTTCGAGGAGAAGTACTACGCCGACCAGGCAACGGCCGAACGAACGAACCTGAAACCCCGTCAACCCACCCTGACCTGCTGATCAGCACCTCTCGCACAGCGGGGGAAGCTCAC
>NZ_JBICXT010000124.1:0-1009 GCF_043200415.1 Streptomyces sp. NPDC048419
GACCCCACGCCGTTCATCTGGACCAAGACAGCCGAAGAGATCCTCGACTCCCTCGCCCGCCTCTGCCGACGGATCTCTGGCGCAGGACACTAGGTCTCCTGGTAGTGCACGGCTTGCCGGGACGCGCCCTGCGCCACTGCGACGGCTCGCATCGCGGCGAGTCCCTGTCAGGCGGCGGCTCCACTGCCGCCCTCATTGGACGCCACTATTTTCGCCGAGCGTATGCCCGCTGCTAGGCGCATTATGGACGTATGCGGGTTAGCACGCGCTCTGTCGCTGCCAGCTTGGTCGTGATCGCGGCTCTCTCATGTGCTGCGTGCTCGGGAGGCTCGACAGGCTCCAACGCGACAACCACCGTAACGCAGACCATCACCGCACCTGCGACCGTAGGAACTACGCCGCCGCCCGCTTCGAGCACATCGGCTTCGGCGGTGGGGAATGACGCCGACTCCCTCAAGTCATTCGTCGCCAATTCCACGAGCGCCACCCCAGAAATGAAGAGCGCCGTTGCTGATCATGTAACGAAGGTGGACGGGATATCCGGCAGCGTAAACATCCAGACGAATTTGCCCGGCGATCTCACCTCTAGCGACGCAAACACAGGGCGCCTGATCGTTTCTGCTGCGGTCGATTGGGCGAAGCAGGCCTACGCCCCAACGACGTCGGGCGCAGGGCTGATCACGGTCTTCAATCAAAGCGGCGCCCTATTGGCGGATGGGAACTACTGAGCACATGCCGCAAAAGTGAAGGGCCGGGTCTCCGACCTACAGCACCATGTAATCGATCAACGCTGCGACCTGTGACTTAGCTGGCGGTGGTTGGGAGATGGGCTTATGGACGAGGCGAAGCTAGAGCTGTTCCTAGATGGGGCTTGGCCGGCCGTGGCCTCTTTGGCACGGATCGGTGGCGGAGGGTGTCAATGCTCCCGCAGAATTGAGCACGCTCTGCTCTCGCAGATTTGACCCCCTGGGGTCGGTTCAGTCGCGGTGTGTGCGGTTCTCCTTGGCGA